>NZ_JBFBFF010000002.1:125981-766506 GCF_040684035.1 Streptomyces sp. NPDC093018 | reverse complement strand
TCCACCCCGAAGGGCTTCATCGTTCGACTTGCATGTGTTAAGCACGCCGCCAGCGTTCGTCCTGAGCCAGGATCAAACTCTCCGTGAATGTTTACTCGGCCGAAAAATAATTCAGCCGGTGACACGTTGGAGAGCGGAACGGTCGGAGGAATAGTCCGACCGTTCACAGCGTCCTCGCTGTGTTTATTTCAAAGGAACCTCGACCATCGGTTATCCGATGGACGGGGTATCAACATATCTGGCGTTGACTTTTGGCACGCTGTTGAGTTCTCAAGGAACGGTCGCTTCCTTTGTACTCACCCTCTCGGGCTTTCCTCCGGGCTTCCCTTCGTGTTTCCGACTCTATCAGATCTTTTCTCGATCCGATTTCCTCGGTGCTTTCCAGGTTTCCGCTTTCGCGTTTCCCTTTCCGGCGGTTCCGACTTTATCAGAAGTTCTGAGTCGGATTTCCCTCCCGGTCCTGGGCACCTTGTCCAGCACGTGAAGTGCTGGGGTTCCCAACCGGGCGAGGTCGTAAACGTACTGGAGCGGGGCGCCCCGATGCAAATCGAGGCGCCCCGCTCCCGGCATGAGCCGACGGGTCGTCAGACCTCCACGACCACAGGCAGGATCATCGGCCTGCGGCGGTAGTTGTCCGAGACCCACTTGCCGAGCGTGCGGCGGATCAGCTGCTGGAGCTGGTGGGGCTCCACGACGCCGTCCTGGGCGGACCGCTCCAGGACCTCGTTGATCTTCGGGACGACCTCGGTGAAGGCCGCGTCCTCGATGCCGGAGCCGCGGGCCTGGATGTGCGGGCCCCCGGTGATCTTGCCGGTGGAGGAGTCCACGACCACGAAGACCGAGATGATGCCCTCGTCGCCGAGGATCTTGCGGTCCTTGAGCGCGGGCTCGCCCACATCACCGACGGAGAGCCCGTCGACGTAGACGTAGCCGGCCTGGACCTTGCCGGAGATCTTGGCCTTGCCCTCGATCAGGTCCACCACCACGCCGTCCTCGGCGATGACGATCCGGTCGTGCGGGACGCCCGTGAGGGCGCCCAGCTCGGCGTTGGCGCGCAGATGGCGCCATTCGCCGTGCACCGGCATCAGGTTCTTCGGACGGCAGATGTTGTAGAAGTACAGCAGCTCGCCCGCGGAGGCGTGACCGGAGACGTGCACCTTGGCGTTGCCCTTGTGGACGACGTTGGCGCCCCAGCGGGTCAGGCCGTTGATCACGCGGTAGACCGCGTTCTCGTTACCGGGGATCAGCGACGAGGCCAGGATGACCGTGTCGCCGTCGACGATGCGGATCTGGTGGTCGCGGTTGGCCATCCGGGACAGCGCCGCCATCGGCTCGCCCTGGGAACCCGTGCAGACCAGGACCACCTCGTGGTCGGGCAGGTCGTCCAGCGTCTTGACGTCGACCACCAGGCCCGGCGGGACCTTCAGATAGCCGAGGTCGCGGGCGATGCCCATGTTGCGGACCATGGAGCGGCCGACGAAGGCGACCCGGCGGCCGTACTCGTGCGCCGCGTCCAGGA
The DNA here is from genome assembly GCF_040684035.1 of Streptomyces sp. NPDC093018. Classification (NCBI taxonomy): domain Bacteria; kingdom Bacillati; phylum Actinomycetota; class Actinomycetes; order Kitasatosporales; family Streptomycetaceae; genus Streptomyces; species Streptomyces sp. NPDC093018. Next base: position 764,987 of record NZ_JBFBFF010000002.1, on the reverse strand, counting down.
TCTGCTGGATGCGGTGGACGTGGCTGGCGAAGCTCGCCACGATGATCCGCTTGCGGGCGCCGGCGAAGACCGTGCGCAGCACGCTGGAGATGTCCCGCTCGTGCGGGGTGAAGCCGGGGACCTCGGCGTTCGTGGAGTCGGTCAGCAGGAGGTCGATGCCCTCGTCGCTGAGCCGCGCGAACGCGTGCAGGTCGGTGAGCCGGTTGTCCAGCGGCAGCTGGTCCATCTTGAAGTCGCCGGTGTGCACCACCATGCCCGCGGGGGTGCGGATGGCGACGGCCAGGGCGTCCGGGATGGAGTGGTTGACGGCGATGAACTCGCAGTCGAAGGGGCCGATGCGCTCGCGGTTCCCCTCGGCCACCTCCAGCGTGTACGGCCGGATGCGGTGCTCCTGGAGCTTGGCCTCGATCAGCGCGAGGGTCAGCTTGGAGCCGATCAGCGGGATGTCCGGCTTCTCGCGGAGCAGGAAGGGGACGCCGCCGATGTGGTCCTCGTGGCCATGGGTGAGGACGATGCCCTCGATGTCGTCGAGGCGGTCCCGGATGGACGAGAAGTCGGGCAGGATCAGGTCGATTCCGGGCTGCTCCTCCTCGGGGAAGAGCACTCCGCAGTCGACGATCAGCAGACGGCCGCCGTACTCGAAGACCGTCATGTTCCGGCCGATCTCGCCGAGACCGCCGAGCGGGGTGACCCTCAGGCCGCCCTCGGGGAGCGGCGGGGGCGGGCCCAGTTCAGGATGCGGATGACTCAAAAGACTCTCCTCAACCACACACGCCACGTACCGGTAGGGCACGTGGCGCGCATGACGTTCGTGCGAAGCAGTTGTCGTTGTGGAATGCGGGACCGGTGGCCCGCGTATTCGGTTGTGGTGTCTTCAGTTGTGAAGCCCCGGAGGCTTCCGGGAGCTTCTGGACCGAGAGGGTCCGGGTGGTGCTGAAGTCTGTTGCTAGAGCTGTACCCCGCCGGCGGCAAGATCGATCTTGAGCTGGGCGATCTCCTCGGGCGAACACTCGACCATGGGCGAGCGCAGCGGGCCGCCGGGCAGGCCCAGCAGGTCGAGCGCGGCCTTGGTGGTCATGACGCCCTGGGTGCGGAACATGCCGGTGTAGACCGGGAGCAGCTTCTGGTGGATCTCGGTGGCCTTGACGACGTCACCGGAGGTGTACGCGTCGACCAGGGCCCGCAGGTCCGGGGTGACCAGGTGGCCGACGACCGAGACGAAGCCGACCGCGCCCACCGACAGCAGGGGCAGATTCAGCATGTCGTCGCCGGAGTACCAGGCCAGGCCGGACTGGGCGATGGCCCAGCTGGCGCGGCCGAGGTCGCCCTTGGCGTCCTTGTTGGCGACGATCCGGGGGTGCTCGGCGAGCCGGACGAGCGTCTCGGTGTTGATCGGGACGCCGCTGCGGCCGGGGATGTCGTAGAGCATGTTCGGCAGGCCGGTCGCGTCGGCGATGGCCGTGAAGTGCCGGTACAGGCCCTCCTGCGGGGGCTTGTTGTAGTACGGCGTGACGACCAGGAGGCCGTGGACGCCGATGCGCTCGGCCTGCCGGGCCAGCTCGATGCTGTGGTGGGTGTCGTTGGTGCCGACCCCGGCCACGACATGGGCGCGGTCGCCGACCGCTTCCAGGACGGCTCGTACGAGGTCCGATTTCTCCGCGTCACTGGTGGTGGGGGACTCGCCGGTGGTGCCGTTGATGATCAGGCCGTCGTTGCCTGCGTCCACCAGGTGGGCGGCGAGCCGCTGCGCGCCGTCGAGGTCGAGTGCGCCGTCCGCCGTGAAGGGCGTGACCATGGCGGTGAGGACCCGCCCGAAGGGGGTCTGCGGAGTCGAGGTCGGAGCCATGGGTAACACGCTACTCGGTGCGCCATGCGCGGTCTGCCCTTGGGGGTCCGGGCAAGTCAGGACAAAAGTGGAACCCGGCACTGCCTGCTCGGGGGTTCAAGCAGTGCCGGGTCCGTTTGATCAGGCTAGATGAACTTCTCTAAATGCCGCAATACGGACACTTCAGGAGGCTGACCCGTACATCCGTTCCGCACCCGCGGAACAGGGCCTCATCACGGGGCCACGCGGCCGTTCGCGTTGTACGCGGCGTACGTCAGCGGCATGAGCTTCGCCCACTCCGCCTCCATCTTCTCGCCCACCATCTCGATCTCCCGCTGCGGGAAGGACGGCACCTTGGCCAGCTCGTGCTGGGTGCGCAGGCCGAGGAAGTGCATCAGGGAGCGCGCGTTGCAGGTGGCGTACATCGAGGAGTACAGGCCGACGGGGAGCACCGAGCGGGCGACCTCGCGGGCGACACCCTCGGCGAGAAGCTGCTGGTAGGCGGCGTACGACTGCTCGTACGACGTCTCCAGGGCGCCCTTGACCGCGTTGTGCTGCTCCGGGGTGCCCTCGACGAAGACGTACTTGCCGGGGCGGCCCTGCTGCACCAGCTTGCGGGCGGTGTCGGGGACGTAGAAGACGGGCTCCAGCTCGCGGTAGCGGCCGGACTCCTCGTTGTAGGACCAGCCCACGCGGTGCCGCATGAACTCGCGGAAGACGAAGATCGGGGCGCTGATGAAGAAGGTCATCGAGTTGTGCTCGAACGGGCTGCCGTGCCGGTCGCGCATCAAGTAGTTGATCAGGCCCTTGGAGCGCTCGGGGTCCTTCTTCAGCTCGTCCAGGGACTGCTCGCCGGCGGTGGAGACGCGGGCGGCGAAGAGGACGTCGGCGTCCGAAGCGCTGGACTTCACCAGCTCGACGGTGACATCGCTGCGGAACGTGAGCGACTCGGGGGTGGTCACGGGGGTTGGGGTCCTTCCCATCACTTCGGTGGTTCGCGCCCACCTTACGGGGCACCCGCCGGGGCCGGAGCGGGACCTCACCCCGAAAGACGTGCCGAGGATTTTTTCGGACATGGGCACCTTTTGCGGTACTCGATCGTCTGTATCGGTGAGACCCGCACGTTCGACCCCGAACCGGGAAAGGAGTGGCACCGCGATGTCCCGCCGGCGCGAGCCCGTACCCTTCGCCTTCCTCGCCGAGGGCGACACGTTCCGCAGCAATGTGACTCCCCCGCCGCGCCGCCGAGCCTCCTTCGGTGAGATAGCCGGGCGCTGGCTGCTGGGTCTGACCGTCGTGGCCGGACTGGTGGGCGCGCTGATCATCGGCATGCCGTCGCTGTCCACTCCCGCGGATCCGCCGGCGCCGCAGTCCCAGGCGTCCGAGGGGCACTGACCCTTACGGCGGCTCCGGGCTGGTGAGCGGCCAAGCGGACGGATAGCCTCACCGGGCACAGCCCCCGCGAGCACCGAGTGAGGAACCGCCGTGCCCCTGCCCTTCCTGACGGCCGACCGTCCCTTCGAGGCGGCCTCCGAGAGCGCACTGCCGTACGACGACCGGGACCGCTGGCGGCGCCCCTACCGTCCCGGGCCCTGGCGGGTGGGAGTGGCGGCGCTGGTGCTGATGGTGGCGTCGTTCGTGCTGTTCGCGGCGGTGCTGATCGCGTTGACCGGGTCGTCCTCGTCCGCGGTCGTCGTCCTCGGCATCGGTCTGCTGGTGATCGCCGGGGCGCTGCGGCTGCTGCGGATGGGCGTGTGGGTGAGCCCCCGGGGAGTACGGCAGGTCGGGTTCCTGATGACGCGGACGGTGCCGTGGGCGCGGGTGGGGTCCCTGCGGACGGTGCAGCAGCCGGTGCGGTGGCTGGGGTTGCCGAGGACCGTGCAGGGGCAGGCGCTGGTGCGGGTCCCCGCGGGGCGGCCCAGGGACGCGGCGCCGCTGCTCACGACGGCCTCGCTGGACTTCCTCAACCGGCCGGCGGCGTTCGACCGGGCGGCGGACGTGCTGGAGGCGTGGGCGGCGGAACGCTGCCGCTGAGGTGCCCCGTAAGGGGCGCGGGGAACTGCGCGAGCGGCCACGACGCACCCGCGGGTACGACGCGGCCGCTGCCCCGCAGGGTCAGGCGTCGGCCGGTGTACGGCCCGCGTGCAGCGCGATCGCCCGTTGCATGGCCTTGCGTGCCCGAGGCGTGTCGCGGGCGTCGTGGTAGGCCACCGCCAGGCGGAACCAGCAGCGCCAGTCGTTCGGGGAGGACTCCGTCTCGGCCTTGCGCCTGGCGAAGACCTCGTCCGCCGAGTCGCGGTCGATACGGCCGCCCGCCGTGCGCTTGAGCTCGTCCACGGGCAGGCCCCCCTCCGCGTCGAGTTCGGCGGCGAGCTGGTTGGCCCGGTGGACGAACTGGGTGTTCTTCCACAGGAACCACAGACCGATGACCGGCAGGATCAGCACCGCGATCCCGAAGGTCACGGTGAGGACCGTGCCGGTCTCTATGAGCAGCACACCGCGGCTGCCGACCAGGACGAAGTAGAAGACCAGGACGGCGGCCGTGATGAGGTAATTGATCTTCGCGCGCATGGCAGGAACTGTTCTCAGCTCAGGTCGAGGAAGTGCTCAAGGCCGAAGGTCAGGCCCGGAGTGGCGACCACGCGGCGCGCGCCGAGCAGGATGCCCGGCATGAAGCTGCTGTGGTGCAGGGAGTCATGGCGGATGGTGAGGGTCTCGCCCTCGGCGCCGAGCAGCACCTCCTGGTGGGCCAGGAGACCGCGCAGCCGTACGGCGTGCACGGGGACGCCGTCCACGTCGGCGCCGCGGGCACCGTCGAGCGCGGTGACCGTGGCGTCCGGGGCCGGGGCGGTGCCGGCCGCGCGGCGGGCCTCGGCGATGAGCTGCGCCGTGCGCGTGGCCGTACCGGACGGCGCGTCGACCTTGTTGGGGTGGTGCAGCTCGACCACCTCGACCGACTCGAAGTAGGGCGCGGCCAGCTGCGCGAACTTCATGGTCAGCACGGCGCCGATGGAGAAGTTCGGGGCGATGAGAACACCGGTTTGAGGGGACTGGTCGAGCCAGCCCCTCAGCTGCGCGAGGCGGTCCTCGGTCCAGCCGGTCGTCCCGACGACCGCGTGGATGCCGTGGCGCACGCAGAAGTCGAGGTTGCCCATGACCGAGGCGGGAGTGGTCAGTTCGACGGCGACCTGGGCGCCGGTGTCTGCCAGCGTCTCCAGCTTGTCGCCGCGGCCGAGGGCGGCCACCAGCTCCAGGTCCTCGGCGGCCTCGACCGCCTTGACGGCCTCGGACCCGATCCGGCCCTTGGCCCCGAGGACCGCCACGCGCAGCTTGCTCATCTTCGCTTCCTTACCGATCCTTGCCGGCTTGCCGACTTGTCGATGTGCCGTCCGGTGACGGCGGTGCGGGGGTCAGGCGACGACGTCGTGCAGTCGCGCGGCCTGTTTGTCCTTGAGCGGGCCGATGACCGACAGCGACGGGCGCCTGCCCAGGAGGTCGCGGGCGACCTCGCGGACCTCGTCCGGGGTGACCGCGGCTATCCGCGCCAGCATGTCGTCCACGGACATCTGCTCGCCCCAGCACAGCTCGCTCTTGCCGATGCGGTTCATCAGCGCGCCGGTGTCCTCCAGGCCGAGCACGGTGGAGCCGCGCACCTGGCCGATGGCGCGGGCGATCTCGTCGTCGGTCAGCCCGTCGGCGGCGACCTTGTCGAGTTCGTCGCGGCAGATCCGCAGCACGTCGTGCACCTGGCTGGGACGGCAGCCGGCGTAGACGCCGAACAGGCCGCAGTCGGCGAAGCCTGAGGTGTACGAGTACACGCTGTAGGCCAGGCCGCGCTTCTCCCGGACCTCCTGGAAGAGCCGCGAGGACATGCCGCCGCCGAGGGCGGTGTTGAGGACGCCCATGGCCCAGCGGCGGTCGTCGGTGCGGGCCAGGCCCGGCATGCCGAGGACCACATGGGCCTGCTCGGTCTTGCGGCCGAGCAGTTCGACCTTGCCGAAGGTGCGGATCGTACGGCTGCCGTCGCGCGGGGCGATGGGCTGTGCGTCCGGGTTCTTCAGCGCGCCCGCCTTCTCGAAGGCCGCGCGGACCTGCCGTACGACCTTGTTGTGGTCGACGTTGCCGGCGCAGGCGACCACCAGGTGGGTCGGGTCGTAGTGCTTCTTGTAGAAGCGGCGGATCCGGTCGGCGGTCAGGGCGTTGACGGTGTCGACGGTGCCGAGGACGGGACGGCCGAGGGCGTTGTCGCCGAACATGGTGTGCGCGAACAGGTCGTGCACACAGTCGCCGGGATCGTCCTCGGTCATCGCGATCTCTTCGAGGATCGCGCCGCGTTCGACGTCGACGTCCTCCTCGACGATGAGCGAGCCGGTCAGCATGTCGCAGACGACATCGATGGCCAGCGGCAGGTCGGTGTCGAGCACGCGTGCGTAGTAGCACGTGTACTCCTTGGCCGTGAACGCGTTCATCTCGCCGCCGACGGCGTCGATCGCGGCGGAGATGTCCAGCGCGGAGCGGCGCCCGGTGCCCTTGAAGAGCAGGTGCTCCAGGTAGTGCGTGGCGCCGTTCAGGGACGGGGTCTCGTCACGGGAGCCGACGTGCGCCCAGATGCCGAAGGTCGCGGAGCGGACGGAGGGCAGGGTCTCGGTGACGACGCGCAGGCCCCCGGGGAGGGTGGTCTTGCGGACGGTGCCGATGCCGCCGGTGCCCTTGATGAGCGTTTGGGTACGGGCGACGGCCCGCGCCTCCGAAGAGGGGCGGGCCGTCACCTTGGAGCCACGGGACGTCACTGCTCGGCGTCGTCCTTCGCCTCGTCGCCGTCCTCGCCCTCGATCACGGGGATGAGGGACAGCTTGCCGCGGGAGTCGATCTCGGCGATCTCGACCTGGACCTTCTGGCCCACACCGAGGACGTCCTCGACGTTCTCCACGCGCTTGCCGCCGGCGAGCTTGCGGATCTGCGAGATGTGCAGCAGACCGTCCTTGCCGGGCAGCAGGGAGACGAACGCGCCGAAGGTGGTGGTCTTGACGACCGTACCCAGGTAGCGCTCGCCGACCTCGGGCATCGTCGGGTTGGCGATGCCGTTGATCGTGGCGCGGGCGGCCTCCGCCGAGGGACCGTCGGCGGCACCGATGTAGATGGTGCCGTCGTCCTCGATGGTGATCTCGGCGCCCGTGTCCTCCTGGATCTGGTTGATCATCTTGCCCTTGGGGCCGATGACCTCACCGATCTTGTCGACCGGGATCTTGACGGTGATGATCCGCGGGGCGTGCGGGCTCATCTCGTCGGGCCGGTCGATGGCCTCCATCATCACGTCGAGGATGTGGAGACGGGCGTCGCGGGCCTGCTTGAGGGCCGCGGCCAGGACGGAGGCCGGGATGCCGTCCAGCTTGGTGTCGAGCTGGAGGGCGGTCACGAAGTCCTTGGTGCCGGCGACCTTGAAGTCCATGTCGCCGAAGGCGTCCTCCGCACCGAGGATGTCGGTGAGGGTGACGTAGTGCGTCTCGCCGTCGATCTCCTGGGAGATCAGACCCATGGCGATACCGGCGACGGGGGCCTTCAGCGGCACACCGGCGTTCAGCAGCGACATGGTGGAGGCGCAGACCGAGCCCATGGACGTCGAACCGTTGGAGCCGAGGGCCTCGGACACCTGGCGGATCGCGTAGGGGAACTCCTCGCGCGTCGGCAGCACCGGCACGAGGGCGCGCTCGGCGAGGGCGCCATGGCCGATCTCGCGGCGCTTCGGGGAACCGACGCGGCCGGTCTCGCCGGTGGAGTACGGCGGGAAGTTGTAGTTGTGCATGTAGCGCTTGCGGGTCACCGGGGAGAGGGTGTCCAGCTGCTGCTCCATGCGGAGCATGTTGAGGGTGGTGACGCCCAGGATCTGGGTCTCGCCACGCTCGAACAGCGCGGAGCCGTGCACCCGCGGGATGGCCTCGACCTCGGCGGCGAGCGTACGGATGTCCGTCACGCCGCGGCCGTCGATGCGCTTCTTCTCCTTGATGACGCGCTCACGGACCAGGGTCTTGGTCAGCGAGCGGTACGCGGCGGAGATCTCCTTCTCGCGGCCCTCGAACTCCGGGAGGAGCTTCTCGGCGGCCAGAGCCTTGACGCGGTCCAGCTCGGCCTCGCGCTCCTGCTTGCCGGCGATGGTGAGCGCCTGGGCCAGCTCGGGCTTGACCGCGGCGGTCAGGGCCTTGAGGACGTCGTCCTGGTAGTCCAGGAAGATCGGGAACTCGCCGGTGGGCTTGGCGGCCTTGGCGGCGAGGTCGGCCTGGGCGCGGCACAGGACCTTGATGAACGGCTTCGCGGCGTCCAGACCGGCGGCGACGATCTCCTCGGTCGGCGCCTCGACGCCGCCCTCGACCAGCTTGATGGTCTTGTCGGTGGCCTCGGCCTCGACCATCATGATCGCGACGTCGCCGTCCTCCAGGGCGCGGCCCGCGACGACCATGTCGAAGACGGCGTCCTCGAGCTCGGTGTGCGTCGGGAAGGCGACCCACTGGCCGCGGATCAGCGCGACGCGGACGCCGCCGATCGGGCCGGAGAAGGGCAGACCGGCCAGCTGGGTGGACGCGGACGCGGCGTTGATCGCGACGACGTCGTACAGGTGGTCGGGGTTGAGCGCCATGATGGTGCAGACGACCTGGATCTCGTTGCGCAGGCCCTTCTTGAAGGACGGGCGCAGCGGGCGGTCGATCAGGCGGCAGGTGAGGATCGCGTCCTCGCTCGGCCGGCCCTCGCGGCGGAAGAAGCTGCCGGGGATCTTGCCGGCGGCGTACATCCGCTCCTCGACGTCCACCGTGAGGGGGAAGAAGTCGAGCTGGTCCTTGGGGTTCTTGGAGGCGGTGGTGGCCGACAGCACCATGGTGTCGTCGTCCAGGTACGCCACGGCGGAGCCGGCGGCCTGCTTGGCCAGGCGGCCCGTCTCGAAGCGGATGGTGCGGGTACCGAAGGCGCCATTGTCGATGACGGCCTCGGCGTAGTGGGTCTCGTTCTCCACTAGCGTTTTCTCCTACTTATCGTCTTTTGTCCCCGGCCTGCCCGTGTGGCAGGGGGACGGTGGTGGAGAAGCGCTCCTGGTGCGGGCCGGTCTTCGATCGAAGCACCCGGGGTTCGCTTCCCCCGGGGGCCACTACCGAGGACCGGCGGCGGCGTGGTGCGTTTCTCCTCATGTGTGTCGTGCGTTCTTGCGTACTGCGTTCCTGCGCTGTGCTACCACACTACAAAGCGTGAGTGACACCGCGCACGTTTCCGCACGTACAGCAAAGGGAGCGGCTCCCGAGTCCTGCCGGGAACCGCTCCCCTCACGGCGTCCTTACTTGGCGCCGGCCGCACCGCGGCGGATGCCGAGGCGGTCGACCAGCGCACGGAAGCGCTGGATGTCCTTCTTCGCCAGGTACTGCAGCAGGCGACGGCGCTGACCGACCAGGATCAGCAGGCCACGACGGCTGTGGTGGTCGTGCTTGTGGGTCTTGAGGTGCTCGGTCAGGTCGGAGATCCGACGGGACAGCAGAGCGACCTGGACCTCGGGGGAGCCGGTGTCACCCTCCTTGGTACCGAACTCGCCGATGATCTGCTTCTTCGTAGCGGCGTCGAGCGACACGCGTACTCCTCATAGTCTGTTGAGGCCACCGAGTGCCCCCGGTCTACATCTCGGGGGAGCTTCCGTGACTCGGAAGGCGGGGATCCGCTGCGCGCGGCCTCCAGGGCGTAAGGCTCCGGGGGTGCGTACACGAACGGCCGTCACTCAGGGTACCAGGCGGTCGCGGGCCCGTTTGCCCCGGTCGGCGAACCACTCCGCGGGGCGGCGTGCGGCCACTAGGGTGAGCACCGGGACTGTACGTCACCGGAACCGTACGTGATGTCGGGAAGGGGTCGCCGCGAGATGGCGGAAACGGAAGCCGAGACCAAGGCACGCAAGGAGCGCGAGCGCGACGAGCTGTACGCGCTCGACATCTCGGGCGTCGAGTGGCACTGCGCCCCGGGCACCGAGGAGGACGAGGAGCGCGTCGAGATCGCGTACCTCCCCGAGGGAGCCGTGGCCATGCGCTCCTCCCTCGACCCGGCCACGGTGCTGCGCTACACGGAGGCCGAGTGGCGGGCGTTCGTGCTGGGCGCGCGGGACGGGGAGTTCGATCTGAAGCCCATGGCGCACAACGGGGGTCTTGACGTGCAGTAGGCGCGTCGGGACACGGGGAAGGGGCGGCACCCGGGGTGCCGCCCCTTTTCGTCGGTGCGGGGTCAGTGTTTGAGGCCGGCGGTGCCGACGCCGAACACGGAGACGACCGAGCCGCCCTTGCGGTAGTCGTCGAATTCCAGCTGGTAGGGGACGAAGAAGGCGTGGCCGTCCGTGTAGAGGATGAACGAGAACTCGGGGTTGTCCTGGACTTTCCCCCCGTATTTCTCGGTGCCCTGCGGTAGGTGGAACAGCAGGTACGGGGTCTCCTTGCCGGTGCGCGGGTTCCAGTCGACCATGGCCGCGGGCTGCACGTCGTCCAGGCTGCCGCGGTAGAGGATCAGGTCGTCGCCGTTCATACGGACGGGGAGGACCGACTGGAAGCCCCGGCCCTGGAAAGTGGCGACGGCCTTGCCCTTCCCGATGTCGAATGCCGTGATGTGGTTCGCGGGCTTGAAGAGCGCGGTCGAGTCCTTGCTCATGACGAAGACCCGGTCGCGGCCGACCACGATGCCGGTGCACTTGTCGACGACTCCGAAGTAGCCGAGGATCTCGGGGTCGCAGTAGGGCTCGTACTTCTTCAGCGAGATGGTGGCCCGGAGGCTGCCCTTGTCGGGGTCCAGGGTGATCAGGTCCGTGACCGTGGTGTCCCCGGCCGCGACGGCGATCACGGGCGGGTCGGAGGACGGCAGGTAGACGGCCTGGATGCCCTTGCTGACCGGGTACTGCCAGAGGACCTTGCCGCTGCGCGGTGCGAGCTTCTCCACCCGGTAGGTCTTCTCATCGGACTGCTTGCAGACGACCAGGGCCAGCAGGGCAGGGCCCCCGGCGTAGCCCATGTCGTGGCACTGGGAGGTGGCGAGGGTGGTGTTCCACAGCCTCTTGCCGCTGTCCATGTCGTACGCCGCCGAGCCGTCGCCCCAGGCGATGGCCACGACGCCCCTGGTCAGGGCGATGTTTGTGTCGCTGACGTAGGCGAAGTCGGCCGCCGGGATCTTCTGCTTCCAGAGCTGTCTGCCGGTATCGACGTCGAACATGAGCACTTGGTCGCAGATGCCGTGCGCCGGCTGGACGACGACGGCGGTCCGGCCGTCGACGGTGACATCACGGCTGACGGCGCACACGGAGCCGTCGAGGCGCAGGGTCCAGGCCGTGTTGTCGGGGTCCAGCGTGTTGCCGATCTTGTAGCCCGTGATCCGGTTGGCGACGGCCCGCGCGACGATCTTGTCCGTGGCCCAGACACCGGGCGAGTACCGGGTGACGCCCTTGGCGAGGTCCTCGTCGTGCTTGACGACGGTCTGGCCCTCCGGGGAGACGGGCGCCCTCTCCGCGTTCAGGCGGTTGTCGCGCACCTCGTCCGGGGACTGCCGGACCGGCTTGGCGTCGGTGCGGCCCTTTCCGTTGCCGGCCGAGTGGTACCAGAACAGGCCACCGCCGACGCACAGCACGAGCGCCACGGCCGTGGCGATCGCCCCCAGCAGGCGTCGGCGGCGGCCGCGCGACCGGTCGGCCGCCAGCGCGGACTGCGTGTACACGGACGGGGGCGGGCCGAAGCTCACGCTGGGGGATCCTCCTCTTCGCCGCCTCGCCAGGGGCGGGCGGCCCGGCGGTGCGGGGCCTGGGTCACTTGCTGGTCATCGCGCGGGCCGCCGAGTACACGTCGAACACGGCGAGCGCGAGGGGAACCAGCGTGAGCAGGACGAAGCCCTCGACGATCTCCAGGAACCGGCCCCAGAAGGGGCTCAGGCCCTGGCGCGGGACGATGAGTCCGAGGGCCGCCACGAGGGCCGCGCCGCCCGCGATCGCCGCGGCGAGCCAGATGGCGCGGATGTCGAGGCCGGAGCGGTCCCCGGTGAGCGCGTCACGCAGGACGGACTGCGGCGGGTTGAGCGCCAGTCCGAGGCCGAGCAGGACGAGCGAGCCGAGTCCGGCTGCCAGGAGCGGGGCGACCTGGCCGGTGTAGCGGAAGAGCTGGGCGCGCATCAGCAGGGCCACGGCCGTGGCGAGGGCGAGCAGCTGGGCCCAGAGGTCGTCGGAGAAACCGAGCACCGCGCAGGAGGCGAGGGCGGTCAGCGCGCAGCCGCCGACGAGTCCGACGAGGATCTCGTGGCCGCGGCGGGCCTGGGCCTCGATCCGCTTCATGTCGACCGGCTCCTGTACGACGGTCTCCGTGCCGTAGGCGCTGCTCTGGGCGGAGTTCGGCGGCTCGAAGCCGATGGGCAGCCGGGCGAAGCGCATGGACAGGCCCGGCAGGAAGGCCAGGCCGCCGACCGCGAGGGGCGCGCACAGGGCGGCGATGTCCTTGGGTGTCCAGTGCACGAGGATCGCGGTGAACACGGTGACCAGGCCGAGCGCGGAGGCCAGGACGAAGGCGACGAACGGGGCGTCCCCGCCGGGCGTGCACAGGGTCAGGACGACCGAGGCGAGCAGGACGGCGGCGCAGGCGAGCAGGAACTGGAGCTTGCCGATGCCCTGGCCGTGCGCGAGGGCGAGAAGGCCGGAGCCGGCCACACCGGCGTTGGGCAGGGCGCCGAGACCCAGGGCGATGGCCGCGCCCCGGTCGTCGTAGACCCGGCCGCGGACGGCGGCGAAGACGACGAGGAGCACTCCGGCGACGGCCGCGAGGATGCCGGGCAGGCTGTGCATGTCGTGCCGGGGGTCGGCCTGCCAGGTGACGAAGGCGAGCAGCGTGGCCAGGACGCCCGCGCCGACCAGGCCCGCGGCGCGGGTGAGGTCGTCGCTCCACAGCGTGCGGTGCCGGGTCACCGAGGAGGCGACCGCCTCGGAGACGTCGTCGAAGACGGCCGGCGGCAGCGACTCGGAGAAGGGCCGCAGGGTGAGCAGTTCACCGTCGAGGATCCGCTGCGCGGAGAAGGAGCGCGCGCTGTCGAGGACGGTGCCGTCCCGGCGGACCAGGTGGTAGCCGACCGGGGCCCCCTCGGCGGGGTCCTGCCGGGAGAGCCGGAGGATCTCCGGGTAGATGTCGGCGACCGGGATGTCGTCGGGCAGCGCCACGTCGATCCGGCTGTCGGGTGCGACGATCGTGACCCGGCAGAAACCGAGCCCCGACCCCGGACCCGTGCCGGGCACCGCTGTTCCCGTGGTCGTCGTGGTCACCTCGTACTCCCCCTCAGTAATGGTCCTGCGCCCGTGATGTGAAAATCCTGCGCCTTCCCCCGGATGGAATTCCCGGGAATCGACGCAGTGGGCGCCGGCCGGCTCCACCGGGGGTGGTATGCGGCGACGCCTCGCACGGAATACCCCGGTTCACGGGGTTTGTTCGCGTGTGCTCAAGCGAACACCCGGCACCCTACCCCGCACCGGTGACTCATGGAGTCAGTAGGATCACGCGGCGGCCTGCGTCCGTCCGTCAACGGGGGACGGACCTCATTCGTGGGGCCTGGCAAAGGAATTGGGGAGCAGTGAGTCACATCGTCGTGAAGCGCCCGGCGCGGGCGCTGCCGTCCGAAGTGCCCACAGGGGAGGTCGTTCTCCAGCCTCCTCCGGAATTGCCGCGGGGGCCGCAGGAAAGCGTGCTCATGCAGTTGCTGCCGACGCTCGGTATGGGCGGTTCGGTGGTCTTCTTCTTCACGAACGGACAGCCGTTCATGAAGATCATGGGCATGGTGATGATCGCGTCGACCGTCGGTATGTCCATCGCCATGGTCATCCGATTCCGGCGCGGTTCGCAGGGCCAACTCGCCGATGTGCGGCGCGACTACATGCGCTATCTGTCGGAGACCCGCGGCGCGGCCGTGGACACCGCGAAGGCGCAGCGCGACGCGCAGTACTACCTGCACCCCTCGCCCGAGCAGTTGTGGGCGCTGGTCGCCGAGGGCAGCCGGGTGTGGGAACGCAGGCCGGGCGACGAGGACTTCGCGCAGGTGCGCATCGGGCTCGGCTCCCAGGAGCTGGCCACGCCGCTCATCGCGCCCGAGGCCGGCCCGGCCGGCCGGCTGGAGCCGCTCACGGCCGGGGCATTGGAGCGCTTCCTCGATGTCCACGGCACCCTGAACGATCTGCCGATGGCCGTGTCCCTGCGCGCCTTCTACCACGTCACCGTCAGCGGCGACGCGGAGTCCGCGCGCTCGACCGTCCGCGCCCTGACCGGTTCGCTGGCCGCGCTGCACGCCCCCGAGGACCTGATCGTCGCCTTGGCGGCGGGCCGCGAGACGCTGCCGCGCTGGGAGTGGGTCAAGTGGCTGCCGCACGCCCAGGCGCCCGGCGCCGTGGACGGGGCGGGCACGCGCCGGCTGATCGGCCCCGACGCCCGTGAGCTGGAGGACCTGCTGGCCGACCGGCTCGCCGGCCGCCCCCGGTTCCACCCGAGCGGCGCGCCGCTCCTGGACGAGCCGCACATCGTCGTCGTCCTCGACGGGGTGTCCCTGCCGCAGGACTCCGTGCTGTCCAACATGGAGGGGCTGCAGGGCGTGACGGTGATCGAGGTCGTGCCGGGCGAGCTCACCGCCGCCCGCGGCGACCTCATGGTCATCGCCCAGCCCGCCCTGCTGCGCCTGGAGTCGGCGAACGGCGACATCTACGAGGGCACTCCGGACGTCCTGTCGTACGAGTCCGCCGAGGCCCTCGCCCGTCAGCTGGCCCCGCTGCGGCTGGCCTCCGGCGGTGACGACGACGAACCCCTGCTGGCCAACCTGGAGTTCACCGAGCTGCTGAACCTCGGCGACGCGGCGTCCGTCGATCCGCAGCGCACCTGGCGGCCGCGGGGGCTCGCCGAGCGGCTGCGGGTGCCGATCGGTGTCGGCCCGGACGGCCGCCCCGTGATGCTGGACCTCAAGGAGGCCGCCCAGGAGGGCATGGGCCCGCACGGCCTGTGCGTGGGCGCGACCGGTTCCGGCAAGTCGGAGCTGCTGCGCACCCTGGTGCTCGGCCTCGCGGTCACCCACTCCTCGGAGACCCTGAACTTCGTCCTCGCCGACTTCAAGGGCGGTGCGACCTTCGCCGGTATGGCGCAGATGCCGCACGTGGCGGCGGTCATCACCAACCTGGCCGACGACCTCACCCTGGTCGACCGCATGGGCGACTCGATCCGCGGCGAGCTGAACCGCCGCCAGGAGATGCTGCGCGACGCGGGCAATTACGCCAACATCCACGACTACGAGAAGGCGCGCGCGGCCGGTGCCCCGCTGCAGCCGATCCCCTCGCTGGTGCTGGTGATCGACGAGTTCTCCGAGCTGCTGACCGCCAAACCCGATTTCATCGAGATGTTCGTGCAGATCGGCCGCATCGGCCGTTCGCTGGGCGTGCATCTGCTGCTGGCCTCGCAGCGCCTGGAGGAGGGCCGGCTGCGCGGTCTGGAGACGTATCTGTCGTACCGGATCGGTCTGCGCACCTTCTCCGCGGCCGAGTCCCGCGCGGCGCTCGGCGTCCCGGACGCCTATGAGCTGCCGAACGTGCCCGGTTCCGGCTTCCTGAAGTTCGGCACCGACGAGATGGTGCGCTTCAAGGCGGCGTACGTCTCCGGGGTGTACCGCTCCGGGGGCAGGCAGGGTGCCGCGGGCGGGGGGCTGCTGCCGGTGGACCGGCGGCCGGTGCTGTTCACGGCCGCGGAGGTGCCGGTGCACTATGCGCCGGTGCCGAAGCAGCGCACGGAGTCGGCGTCCCAGGTAGACGACGCGCTCGCGGACACGGTGCTCGATGTGATCGTGCGCCGGCTGGAGGCGCAGGGTCCGGCGGCGCACCGGGTGTGGCTGCCGCCGCTGGACAGCCCGCCCTCGCTGGACGGGCTGCTGCCCAGGCTCACGGCCGTCGAGGGGCGCGGGCTCACGCAGCCCGGTTACGAGGGTGCCGGACGGCTGGTCGTCCCGGTGGGCCTGGTCGACAAGCCGTACGAGCAGCGTCGTGAGCCGCTGTGGCTCGACTTCTCCGGTGCAGCGGGCCATCTGCAGCTGCTGGGCGGCCCGCAGTCCGGCAAGTCCACGCTGCTGCGCTCGCTGATCTGCTCCTTCGCGCTGACGCACACGCCGCACGAGGTGCAGATCTACGGCCTCGACTTCGGCGGCGGCGGTATGGCGGCGGTCTCCGGGCTGCCGCACGTGGGCGGCATCGCCTCGCGGCTGGACCCCGAGCGGGTGCGGCGTACGGTGTCCGAGGTCTACGGGGTGCTGCGGCGCCGCGAGGAGTACTTCCGTACGTCGGGCATCGCCTCGATCCAGGACTTCCGCACCCGGCGCGAGCGCGGCGAGATCTCGGTCACCGACCAGCCGTGGGGCGATGTCTTCCTGATCATCGATGGCTGGGGCAACTTCCGCACGGACTACGACAGTCTGGAGCCGGCCGTCCTGGAGATCGCCTCGCGCGGACTCGGTTACGGCATCCACCTGGTCCTGACGGCGTCGCGCTCGATGGAGGTCCGCGCGAACCTCAAGGACCACATCATGAACCGCCTCGAACTGCGGCTCGGCGACACCATGGACTCCGAGATCGACCGCAAGGTGGCGGCGAACGTGCCGGCGGGCGTGCCCGGTCGCGGTGTGTCGCCGCAGAAGCTGCACTTCATGGCGGCGGTGCCGCGCATCGACGGCCTGACCTCCGACACGGACCTGGCGGACGCGACGGCGGCGCTGGCCGCCGAGGTCTCCCGGCACTGGCAGGCGCCGGGTGCGCCGCAGGTGCGGATGCTGCCCCGGGAACTCCCCGTGGCGCAGCTGCCCGCGGGCGACCGGTTCCCCCGGCAGGGGGTCGCCTTCGGCCTCGACGAGAACGATCTGGAGCCGGTCTTCGTCGACTTCGAGACGGACCCGTTCTTCATGGTCTTCGGCGAGAGCGAGTCGGGTAAGTCGAACCTGCTGCGGCTGCTCATCACGCAGCTGACGCAGCGCTATTCGGGCGACGAGGCGAAGTTCTTCGTGGTCGACAACCGGCGCTCGCTGCTGGATGTCACTCCGGCCTCGCATCTGGCCGAGTACATCCCGATGTCCAACTCCATGGACCACCACATGGTGGCCCTCGCCGACCTGATGAACCGGCGTACGCCCACGGCCGATGTGACGGCCCAGCAGCTGCGGGATCGCAGCTGGTGGCGGGGTCCGACGGTGTACGTGGTCGTGGACGACTACGACCTGGTCTCGACGTCCAGCGGAAACCCGCTGAGCGGCCTCACCGATCTGCTGCCGTTCGCCCGTGACGTCGGCGTGCGGTTCATCATCGCGCGCTCCACGGCGGGCGCGGGCCGGGCGTCGTTCGAGGCGTTCATGCAGCGGATGATGGAACTGGGCGCGCAGGGCGTGGTACTGGCGGGCGACCCGAGCGAGGGCGACATCCTCGGCGGCGTACGCCCGCGTCCGATGCCGGCGGGCCGGGGCGTCTTCGTGTCGCGCAGGCGGGGGAAGATGCTGGTGCAGACGGGGTTGGTGGAGGTGGAGTACTGACGCGCGCGTCGAAAGGACACGGCAGCGCCTCCGCCGCGTCCTTTCGAACCGGGGGCCCGATCACTGAGCGCTGAGCGCGGCATGGGCCGATCCGCCGGTGACGGGCGAGTCCAACTGCGGCTGAATATAGGAGCCTTGGCGAACCGTAAAGGCTGAACTGGGCTCGTCGCCGCGGCCGACCGACGGCTTGCCGAGGCCCCCGCGCCGGGCGATCTCAGGAGACGGGGGAGGTGCCACGCGTGGCATGGGACGAAGGGGAACGGCTCAAGTCGGACGTGAAGCAGCGCGGTGCGCATATGCAGTTGAACCAGCTCGCCGTTCCGGACGGAGGGGGAGGCGCGGTCCCCACCGGTGATCTGACGGTGAGCCAGGGGATCTCAAAGCTGTGGGCGACGCCGCCTACTCGCTGTACACGGACTTCGATCAGTGCAACGACATGGCGCGCATATCGTCGATGAAGGCCGCCGGGGGGCTGACCGATCAAGGCTTCCTCCTGGGCGAGGCCCTCGACCATGTGGTGACACGGTGGGTGGATCAGGTCCAGTCCGCATCTCGACCCTGGACAAGGGCTTCGACCAGCACCGGGGGTACTGATGGATCTGAACGTGCTGCTGAACGGCGATTTCGCGGAACTCGGCCAGGCGATCACCGACTGGGAGTCGATGCCGAAGCGGCTCGCCACCCTTGAGAACAACGCGCGGAACAATCTCAAGGCCAAGGCCGAGAAGGCGCGTTGGGCAGGCGTCAACGCCACGGTCTCCCGGGAGTTCGTGGCGAAGACGGCGGACGAGTTCACGGACGCGCACACGCAGGCGCAGCGCATCACCAACATCCTCACGGACACCCGCGAGGAACTCATCGGCTATCGCCAGAATCTGCAGGAGACTCTCGACACCGCACGCAAGAAGAACCTGACGGTCGTGGACGACGGCTGCGGCATGTTCCACGTCCAGATGATCATCCATCCCGACCGGGCCGCCAAAGGCACGACCGTGCCCGAGCACACCGACGTCGACGAAGACCTGCTCCGCGACGAGGTGAAGCCGATCCTCGGCAAGGCGACGGAGAGCGACAGCTCGGCGGCCCGGGTGCTCAAGTCCCTCGTGCACAGCGTCAAGGAGGGCTTCGCGGACTCCGCCTCGCGAGTGAGCTGATGAACGACCTGAACTACCGCGGCCGGGACAGCCAGGAGGAGCTGCTGCTCGCCCAGAACCTGGCGGGCGGCGGGCTGAACGGGAAGATGTCGGACACCGAACGCCGGCTGCGCGACGCCCTGTCAGCCAGCCTCGCCACCGCCACGCGCCCCGACGCGCCCCTCGGCCCTGACGGCGGAGTGCCCTCGGAATGGGCGCGAAAGCTCCCGAAGACGGCCCGCGACGGCAACGACCTGCCCCCGCAGGCCCCGGCTGCCTCAGCGGCGGGGACACCGGCCTGAGGATCCTCACCAAGCTCATGGGCTCGGGCAACGCGGTCTACGACGGCAGCCTGTATCTCCGACAACTGGCAGGGCACCCAGGAGAACCCCATGGGTGGCCTGATGAAGGCCATGAGTCGTAACCCCCAGGCAGCGGAGTCCTACTTCGACCCGCACAAGAACGATAATCTCGACTACTTCCTCAAGGAACGCGACTGGCCGGGCTCCAACGTCGAAAGCCAGATGCCCGACGATCGACAAGACCATCAACTACTACGGTGATCAGTCCAAGGGGCAGCAGGACGCGCTGCCCGCCGTGCTACGCGGCGCCATGGGGCACATGATCGGCGACTACGCCTCGGACGTGCACGGCATCCTCGGAAAAAATCTCAACGGCCCCACCCAGTTCAACCACCTCGACATCAGCAGAAAAGCTCTGACCCGTGTGATGCGCGGCGCCGCGGAGGACCCCGATGCGTTCACGTCGATGCACCAGTCGCAGACCACCGTCATAGCCCATGGCCTGCAGCAGTTCGGGAAGGAATCCTTCGAGCATCCCGATCCCGCATTGCGGGACTGGATCAAACAGTCGTCCTCGGTCCTGGGATACATAGACGGTGTCCGAGGCGACGTCATCTACGACCCGGGACAAGCACACAAAGATGTCAACCCCTGGAACAAGATGATCAACTACCAGGTCATCGGTACACCGATCACCGCCATCCCGGTCGTCGGTGACACCATGCAGCGGCTGGTGGACGTGGGCACAGCCCAATACATGAACGACCTCAATGGCCAGGTGGACGAAGACACCCGGAAGCACATGGCCGATCACTTCTCCGCCGGCCGCCACCAGATGGACGCCATGCTGGAACGGCAGGCCCTGGACACAGGTATGAGCCGTGCGGACCTCGATCGCTCCCCCGGGGAGTACGAGGACAACCTGCAGGGTCTGGAGGAGACCTGGTACGACCTGGGGATCAGGGGGGCCGACCAGGCCACGGGAGAACGGTACTGACGCCATGACGCGACCCGGTTCTTCGCACTGCTCCGATCCCGACGCTGTCGTCTCGCCGCCCGAACCGAAGAAGGTACGCAACGTTCTGATCGCCGCGGTGGGTTTGGTCGCCGTCCTGGTCGTGTGCGCCGGGATCGAGTGGTGGCCGAGGGACAAGGGCACTGTTCCAGACGCACTGTGCTGGGGCGCGCTCTCCCCGGCACAGGCCAAGCCACTGCTCAGCACCGGGAAACCCGCCGCCACGGAAACACCCACAGCTGCGAACGACGCGAAGTGCGACGTCAAGACCGGTCCCGCCTTGCAAGACACACAGTTCGTAATGACGTTGGCCGATGGAATGCCGGACAGTCTCACCCCTCCCCAGGGAGCCCAGCCCCTGACGGGGGCTCGCACGGGGTGGGTCACGCAGGCCGAAGCCCGGATCGGTCTCGCGGATGCCTGCGCCTACAAGCTTCGCCCCGACGGTGGCGGCCAGGTTTACCTGGTCCTCAACACCACGATCGAGGTACGCAAGCACTTCGACTGGAAGTCCGCGGTCCTGATACCACGGATCAGCCGGGTGCTGACGGAAGCGGCGGAGGGAATCGAGCAGCACTACAAGTGCGGGACGAAGTAACGCGGGCGGGGCGAGGGGCGAGATCCCAGGACGACCGGAGTCATGCGGTGCGTGCGGGAAACGACGAGGCGCACTTCGCCGTCACGCCGGACCCGTACCTGCTCTGGTTGAACGGCTCGGGCTCGGATCACTGGTCTGCGACCTTGGCTCCCAAGGCAACCGCACGGAACAGGAAGAGAGGTGGGCACCTCCCGCGCGTGCCCACCCCTCGCCGTGCTCATGGCCTTCGATGTACTCGATCCGCTTTACTCGAAGTAGCTGGCGCCCTTGAGGTCGCCACCGCGGTAGTCACCGCCGGCAGAGTGCACCCGCTGGGTGATGGAGAGCAGCGCCTGGTGGATACCGTTGGCGTGCTGGTCCCACTTCACGGACTTGCGCTGGAACGAGTCGTACGCCTCGCCGCCCCAGCCCTCGGCCACGTCGAGGACGCCCTTCTTCAGCGCGCCGAGGTCTTCCTCGAGCTGCTTGGCCACGTTGCCCAGCTCGGTGGCGAGCGCGTCCATGGCGCCGTACTTGACGGACAGATCCTGGTAGTGCGGAGTCGTCATGTCTTCCTCTTCCTCGGGGGATCGATCCCGGTCAGTACAGGTTCAGCGCGGAGGTGCTCGCGCCCGCGTCGACCTCGATCTTGTTGATCGTCGAGTGGAGCTCGTCCTCGAGCGCGGTCTTGTCCTTCTTGTTGAGGTTGATGCCCTCAAGGAAGTCCTCGAGCATGCGGCCGATGGCGGCCATGTGCTCGTTGATCTCGTGCTGCTTCGTCTTGAACGCGTTGGAGCCGTGGCCCGTCCACTGGGTCTCGATCATGTCGATCGTGCCCTGGAGCCGGCCGAGGCACTTCTTGACCGAGTCGTAGCGGTCGATGACGTTCGTCTGGAGCTTTTGCGCGTGTTCATCTACAAACTTACGGCCGTCGGCCATTGCGGCACTCCCCTTCGTGAGAGCTGTGCTCTTGTTGACTGCGCATCACCGAGTGGTGACGCCTTTCCTGTGAACCGTCAGGCACGTCGGCGCGACCGGATCACGGCGAAGGCCGCGCCACCGATCACCACCAGTGCGGCGGCGGCTCCGACGACGACCCACGTCAGGTTGTTGCCGGACGACTTCGAGCTGGTGTCGGCGGCGGAGGTCTCGCCGCGGGGGGTGGATTTGGCGGGGGCCGAGGACGAGGTCTTCGGCTTGGCCACCCCGTCCTCCACAGCGAGCGGATCGACGTTCGCCGAGCCGGGGTTGAAGTTGGAGTTCTCCAACACCTTGCGGGGGCGGATGACGCCGTACCCGAGATAGCTGCTGGGGGTGTCCTTGGACCACTGCCGGCTGGCGGTGTCGATCAGCGAGCTGAGGACTTGGTTGGCGGTCCAGTCGGGATGGGCCGACCAGATGAGGGCGGCGGAGGCAGAGGCGATGGCCGTGGCATCACTGGTGCCGTTCACATGAGAGCAGTACGACTGGAACTTCGCGTTGCACCATGCGGGCAGGTCCACACCGGGAGCCGCCAGATCGACGGAGAAGCCGTGGTTCGAGAACTTCCCCACCGTCGCGGTCTTGTCAACGGCAGAGACGCCGACGACGTAGGGATACGAGGCCGGATACATCTTCTTGTTGGTGGTTTCGGCATCATTACCGGTGCCAGCGAACATCAGCTTGCCCTTGGAGGCGGCGTATTTGATCGCTGCTTGCTCGTCGTCATAGCTGATGTCGTCGGCGAAGGACATGTTGATGATCTTGACGTCACTGTCGGCGATGGCCTTGAACACCGCAACTGGGTCTGGTGCCTTGTTCTCCTCGGACAAGCTCATCCCACGCATCGCGACCCGGTAGGGAATGATCTTGGCACCGGGAGCAAGTCCCTTCAGCCCTCCTCCGTGACCAGTCCCGGCGATGAGCTCAGCCATCGTCGTACCGTGGCCATTGATGTCCGTCGTGGCTCCATAAGAGAGGGACTTCGGCACTTCGTCGCCCAGCACCTGTCCCTGGAGAGACGGGGTCGAGGGATTGACACCCGTGTCGACGACGGCGACCTTGACCCCCTTGCCCGTGCTCGTCTTCCACATCTCGTCGGCCTTCATCGCCGACAGGTACCACTGCTGCGACTGGACGTCGGCGGCAGCCGCGCTGGGAGCCAGGCCCACCGGCAGAGCCATCAGTGCGCCGAGCGCTGCACACGCGGCGGTCAGTCGTCTCGTGCTCGCTGACAACATGCCTCTCGTACGTCCTCGCTTCATCTCGTTACTCGGTCTCCGGCGCCTGCCGCCGGCGCGACTTCTTGTCGTCGCGGTCCCGCTTGGCACGTCGGGATGACGAACGTCCCGGCATGTGCTCGTCGTGGTCGGCCGCGCGAGCGCCGTTCCTCGCCGTCGGCGCCTTGCTGTTGGGCGCCCCGACCGCGCCGCCGGGGGTCACAGGCCTGCGCGAGGCCTGTCCCTCGGCACCCTCCGGCTCGGCGGCCCGGATCACTCCGCGCTGACCGGGTCGCTCGACGGCGTGCGGGTCACGCGCGGCGGGCTCGCCTCCGATGACCTTGCCGCGCGGCACCCTGGAGCCGTTGACGCCCTTCGCGGAGGGCGTGGTCGGCCGACCGCCGATGACACCACCGGTGCGCGCCGCACCGGTCGGGCCCGATTCACCGCTGCGCTCACCGGGCACGCCACCGGTCCGGGGCGTTCCACCGACGATGCTGCGGCCGACCGGCCCCCGGCCCACCGGAGCCTTGCCCATGGGGGACTGCCCCATGGGGGTCCTGCCCATCGGCGACGCCGGACCGCGTGCGCCTGCCTGACCGGGTACGACGGACTGCCGCACCCCGCTGATGGGACCGCGCCCCGTGCCGGTTCCGGCTTCCGGTTCCTCGACGGGGGGTACGGTCATCCGCGAAGTCCCGACCGGGCCCCGGACGCCGCCCGTTCCACCACGTGGCACGGGCATGCCCGCGGTCGGAACCATGGGGCCGGTGGGGAAGGGAGTGATCGGCCCCCCACCGCCGCCAGGGCCGGGTGCGGTCGGCGGCGCGACCGGCACCGTGGGCTTCGCGGTGTCCGGGGGAAGGGTGTTGACGCTGTCGATGTTGGTACCGACGTGCTGGGTCGGGTCCACATGCACAGGCTGGTCCGGTGGCAGGACCACGTGATGCAGCTTCGTCCCGGAATCGCTCCCCACCGCACCGGGACGGGCCGGGACGGCTACGGAGTAATCGTGCGTCTTTCCAGTCTCCGGTGTGTGCGCAAGAGACGTCTGGCCTCCATCTGCGCCGCCTTCAGTGACAGGAGCGCTGTGAGCCCTGGGCACCCCCATGTCCGGCATCTTCCCGAACTTGGGCTCCTCCAGCCCCCGCAGGTTCCCCTCCGAGACCGCGTAGTACGACGCCAGGCGGTTCATCTGGGTGATCGCCTCTTGGCGATGGTTCTCGACGGCCTGGGCCTGGATGCCGCCCGGGTCCAACTTGGCCTGCTCGGCCACCGAGAAGATCTTGGGCCGGTTGTCGCGGGGCGGCATGGAACTGCTCACGGAGGCGAGTCCCATGCTGGCCGCGGAGACCTGGGTCGCCACGTTGTCCGCGTAGAAGCCGAGTTCGTACGAGTGGTTGACGAGATCGCCGGCCCAGCTGTGGAACGAGTTGGCCGCCTCGCCGTGCCAGTCGACCCGGCCGATGTGCTCCAAGAGCTCGTCGGCGGCGCTCCAGATGGCGTCCCGCGCGTCCCAGAGGCCGTTGGCGGCATTCTCCAGGTGCTCGTGGTTCGCGGACTTCACCATGTCGACCATGTCGTTCAGCTGGTGGCCCTCGAAGTCGCTGACCTGGCAGCCGCCGCCCTTCTTGTTGAGGCTCGGCGCGGCGCACTGGCCGCCGCCCATGGCCGACTTCTCCTGCTTGAACTGCTGGTCGGCCGCCCAGCGATCGAACTGATGCAGATCCGGCTGCTTGTTGTGGTCGCCCATCAGAAGCCCCCGTCGGCCTTCTTGTCGCCGGTTTGCTTCTTGTGCTGCTGATCCTTCTGCGCATCGGCGTACTGCTCGTTGATCTTCATACGGATCTCGTGAAAGCGGCGCCGCTGATCGTCGTCCAGGTTGGCGAAACCGATATCCGCGCCATGCACCGCGATCTGCATCGCCTCGATCTGCAGCGTCAGCGACTGAGAGAGCGTCATCAGGCGGTCATGGACCCGCGTGTACTGACTGTGCAGTCCCGTGGCCTCGGGAAATCCGCCATTGCCGCAGAACGACGCGGCGGTGATCGTATGCATCGCCACCTTCTTCGCCGAACCGGGCGAACCCTCGAAAGTCTTGAGCACCGAGTCCACACGCGTCTTGAAGGTCTTCAGGGCCTCCAGACCGACCTTCAGTCCGCCCGTGCCGTCGTCAGGCCGCACGTTGCGCCACCCCCGTTTCCGTCCCCTGCTCGGGGCGGCAGCACTCCCCGAGCGTTCGTCTTCGCAATGCAATCACTGTAGTCAACGTGACTGACACCCCCAACTGACTTGTGTGACAAGTCTGCTGTAGCCCTGTGACCTTCACGCATCTTTCACGCCGTCGGGCGTCCCGGACCGCCACCCGCCGTACGCCGACGCGCGTCCCGAATCGCCACCGCCACCCCCGCGAGCGCGGCCACCAGCACGGCCGCTCCGACCGCGACGTACGTCGCCAGGCGGGTGTTGCGTTCGTCGGCGGTCTCGCCGAGCACCAGCCGGGCCGGGGTCGGGGCCTCGGCGCGGCTGAGGCCCTCGTGGGCGTCGGGCTTCTCGATGGGGTGTTCGTCGTCCGTCAGGGCGCGGACGGGGTCGACGACGCCCCAGCCGACCAGCATGTCGTGCCCGGCGACCGACCGTTCCGCGGTCTGCTCGATCTGGGCGACGATCTCGCGTGCCGTCCAGCCAGGGTGCTTCGCCTTGATGAGCGCGGCGACACCGGCGACATAGGGCGCCGAGAAGCTCGTACCGTTGTCCGAGCAGTGGCCGCCCTTGGGCACGGTGGAGATCATGTCGACGCCGGGGGCGGCGACGCCCACGAAGTCACCGGACTGGGAGAAGGACGCGCGCTCGTTGTTGCGGTCCGACGCGGCGACCGCCAGGACACCCGGGTAGGACGCCGGGTAGGTGAGCTTGACGTTGCCGTCGAGGCCGTCGTTGCCCGCGGAGGCGACCACCACGATCTGGTGCGCCAGCGCGTCGTTGATCGCGGTGTGCAGGCCGCCGGCCGGCTGGATGGCGTTCGCGGTGTCCTGGGAGATGTTGATGACCTGGGCCTTCTCCTGGATCGCGCGCTCGATCGCCTGGGCGAGCGTGGCGGCGGTGCCGTCGCCCTCCGCGTCGTTCTGCTTGATGGGGATGACGGTCGCCTCGGGTGCGAGGCCCACGAATCCCGTTCCCGACATGGGGCGGGCGGCGATGATGCCCGCCACGCGGGTGCCGTGGCCGACGGTGTCCGTCGTGCCGTTCGCCTTGCCGCGGTCGATCTTCTGGCCCTTGCCGTTCTTGGCCGGCAAGAAGTTGGCCCCGCTCGACGCGTCCACCGCGTGGGCGAGTTGGGGGTTCTGGATGTCCACGCCGGTGTCGATGACCGCGACGCGTACGCCCTTGCCCTTGGACTGGCTCCACAGCTCGTCCAGCAGCACGCGTTGCAGGGCCCAGGGGCGCCCGGGATACACCTTGTTGGGGAAGTTGCACTGGTCGGAGAAGGAGTCGGCGGCGGCGGGCGGGGCCAGGGTGACTGTGGCGGTGCACAGCGTGGCGGCCGTGATCGCCGCGGTACGGAGCAGACGCGGGTACGACACGTGGCTTCTCCTACGAACCCTGCGGCTGGCTCGCCGCGGTGGTCGACAGGCGGGGGCCGGTCGGCAGGAACACGGACCAGGCGACCGGGATCGGGGCGGGGTCGAGACCGGCGTATCCGAGCCGGGTCTGGGCCAGTTGGGCCTCCTGCTGGAGCTCCTTGCGCTGCTTGTCCGTCATGCCGTACTCGGTGCCCGTGGAGCCGCTGTCGGCGTTGGACTGCATGGCGTAGCGCAGGCCCGTGTCGGTGACGAGGAAGACACCGCCGGCCTTGGTGTCCGTGCCCTGGAACTGGCGGTAGAGCTGGCCCGAGCCGGGGGTGACATAGGCGCTCGACGATCCGGTGGGCAGCTCGGCCGGGAAGTCCGTGCCCGCCCAGGTGTTGAGGGTCGTGGTGCCGTTGCCGGAGTCGACGTGGTCGAGGACGTTGCAGACGGTGCCGCGGCCGCCGCTCGTGGTGCCCGCGTCATTGACGACCTTCGGGGTGAGGGCCGGCCACTTGCGGTCGGCCGCGAACGCGGTCGAGCCCGGCACGAAGGCGCCCGCGCTGACGTCGAGGGCCTTGCCCGCCTGGCCGAGGCCGACGAGGTCCTTGCTGTTGAGGAGCAGCTTGGCGGTGAAGTCGGAGACGGGCAGGACCTTGCCCTGTTCGACGACGTAGAACTGCTGGCGGTCGCCGTCGGGGGCCCGCAGCACCATGCCGACCTTGTTCGCGGCGGCCGGCAGGCTGCCCTGGACACCGGCGGGCGCGCTCACGCTGCCATCGACCTTGGGAAACCCGATCGGGTCGCCGGTGTGCAGGGTGTCGAGCCAGTCACGGGAGACGCGTTCGGGCTGCCGGCCGGCGCCGACGAGGGTGCGCAGCAGCAACTCGTCGTTCTTGTCGACCTCGTACGCGGTGCCGCGGGCGTCCACGATGTAGCGCTGCCCGTCCGGGGCGGCGACGTACAGGATGTCCCCGCCGCCGAGTTTCTGGCGGGTTCCCTCGGTCCTCTTCTTGTCCCGGGCGGCGAGTACGAACGCCGCTTTCTGGATGGCCCTGCCGCCCGCGCCCGGGCGCTCGCAGACGGCCCAGCGCTTGTCGGCGCCGGCCTCCTGGCTGGAGGGCAGGCGGTCGGGGGCGTACGGGATGCCGATGGTGACGCCGTGCGGGATCTTGCCGTTGTCGAGGATCGACTCGTCGACGGTGACCACGTCGCCCTTGCCGTCGGCGAGCAGGAGCTTGGCCGAGGCCATGTTGAGCACCGGGTGCAGCTGGGTCTTGCCGTCGGTCTTCAGGACGACGTACCGGGTGGTCGACTTGCTGGCGATGATCACCTTTTCACCCGGGGTGTCCCAGCCCTGCGGTGCGGTCGGGCGGAACATCCCCCAGGCGCCGAACACGGCCATGACGACCACTCCGACGATGGTGCCGGGCAGGACCGCCCGCAACGGCTTGGGGGCCGCTTCCTCCGAGCCGTCGGAGGAGGGCTGGACGAACGCCGCGAGCATGCGTCGCTTCGCAAAGGTGTAGGCGTTGAGTTGATCCCGCCGAGATGCCATCTGCCCCTGATTCTCCCCGTGTGGCCGTCCGGATACCGGTCGAAGACCACTGTCTCCGGCACGCCGTTGTCAGACCGAGCCCCTACTATGCCTGGTGTCCGGTCGGTTCCGTGGAGCGGGTAGGGTACCGGGGCCCTCGTGGGCTCTGCTCAGGGGCCGCACGGCAGGGAGTTGTGAGGAAAATGGGGGGATGAGTTGAGGGCTTCCGGGACGCGGTCTCGTACGCGCCGGCACGGACGGGGAACCGGCCCCTCGACGCCCGGTCCGCAACCGGCGGAGACGCGGTCGGCGCCGCCCCGGGAACAGCGGCTCCCGGATCCGGCGGGCCCGGGCGTCCGCCCGACGCTGTCCGGCTCGTTCCGCATGCAACGGCTCGTACTTCCGGAACTCGCGCTGGCCGTGCTCGTCGTCGGCTGGGTCATCGGCCCGATGGCCCTGGCGCCCGCCGCGGTCGTCGCCGTCCTGCTGGTCGCCCTCGCGTTCGTCCGGCGCCGGGGGCGCTCACTGCCCGAATGGCTGACCACCGCGCGGGAGTTGAAGGCCCGGCAGCGCCGTGCCGCGAACACCCCGATACCGCCGGGCACCGAACCCTCGCTGGTGCCCGCGCTCGAATGCGAGCCGAGCCTGCGCACGTACGCGTACGGCGGGCGCGACCGCAGCCCCGTCGGAATCGTCGGTGACGGCACCTTCGTCACCGCTGTTCTCCAGGTGGAGGCCGACGCGACGGCGTTGCGGGCGGAGCGGAGTCGGCAGCCGTTGCCGTTGGGGCTGGTGCGGGACGCGCTGGAGGTGGACGGGATACGGCTGGAGTCGGCGCAGGTGGTGCTGCACACGCAGCCGGCGCCCGCGTTGCATCTGCCGCAGCAGTCGGTGGCCGTCGCCAACTACCTGCCGTTGCAGGAACAGACCGGGGCCCCGGCCGTGCGGATCACCTGGATCGCGTTGAAGCTGGATCCGCAGGCGTGCGCGGAGGCGGTGGCGGCACGTGGGGGCGGGCTGCTCGGGGCGCAGAAGTGTGTCGTGCGCAGCGCGGACCATCTGGCGAGCCGGCTGACCGGCGCGGGTTTCCGGGCGCGGGTGCTCGACGAGGAGGAGCTGATCGCCGCGCTCGCCACCTCGGCCTGCGCCAATCCGCTGGTCACCGCGGAGGCGGGGCGCAGTGAGGCACGGGAGCGGCGTACGGAGGAGTCCGGGCGCAGCTGGCGTTGCGACAACCGTCGGCACACCACCTACTGGGTGCGGCGCTGGCCCGAACTGGGCGGCGGGCGCGGCGAATCGCTGCCGCAGCTGGTCGCGCAGGTCACGGCGATACCGGCGCTCGCCACCACCTTCAGCCTCACCCTCGCGCGCGGCGACCGGCAGGAGGTCTCGCTGTGCGGGCATCTGCGGGTGACCGGGCGCAGCGACGACGAACTCGTGGCGGCGCGCCGGGCGTTGGAGGCAGCGGCCCGCAAGGCCGGTGCCGGTCTGGCCCGCCTCGACCGTGAGCAACTGCCCGGCATGCTGGCCACACTGCCTCTCGGAGGTGCGCGGTGACGACGATTCCCACGACTTCCCCCGACCTGAACCGGCAGGCGGCGGACGGCTCCGGGCCGCGTGGCCTCGGTGAGCGGCTGCGGCACGGTCTCGGACTGCTCGGCCCCCGGCACGGCCGGCACTCGCTCTCCGCCCAGCTGCTGGACGCGCTCGCGCTGCCCATCGGAGACGACGGCGTGGTGGCCGGGGTGGACGCCGAGGGCCAGCCCGCCGTCCTGGGCATCAACCGGCCGACGCCCTACGACGTCGTCCTGATCGGCGGCCTGTGGACCGCGCAGGTACTGGCGCTGCGCTCGGCCGCCACCGGCGCGCGCGTGGCCGTGGAGACCGGTCGGCCGCAGGCCTGGATGCAGATGGTGCACGCCATGGGCGGCGGGCAGAACGGACTGTCCGTGTACGACGTCGGGCGCGTGCCCCCGCAGGGTGCCTCGGCCGGGACGCCGGTCGTGGTGGTGCGGGACTGCGGTATGCGGCCCCCGCGCGGCCGGGTGGTGTCCGGGCCCTGGCAGTCGGTGCTGACCCTGCTGCCGTATCTCAGCCCGGTCGCGCCCCGGCTGCTGCGCCAGGCCCGGCTCGCCGGTATCCAGCGGGTCTCGCCGGACGAGGCCGCCGAGCTCGGCCGCACCATGGGGCTCACCCGCACCGAGGTGGAGTCACTGCCGGCGCTGCCGGACGGTGTCACCCTGTGGTGTACCGACCGGGATCGGCAATATGTGCTGACCCAACCGACCGACGCCGAGACCGGATTGCTGGGCACACCTCGACGCATGGACTGAATTGCCCTTGCCTGTTGGTTTTATTCGCTTTCTCTCCCTTTCCCGTTCGTCATCTCTCTTCCGGTTGCTCCCGGTTTCGTGCGACAACTCGGGTGGCAGGCCGGGGGTTTCGGCATGCCTTCCGACCCGGTGTGCGCGAGCCGACAGGCGGGCGGGCCTGCCGAGGGGCGGCTCGTGGTGATTAGGCTGGGAGCGGGCGTGCCGGCAGGACCCGTGGCTCGGACTGCCCCTGACCACTACGGACGACTCGAACGACACGACATGGTCGCCCCGCCACGGCATGAGGGTGCTCGACCACACCAGGAGGAACTGTGAGCAGCGATCGGGACGGGATGCGCGGGGGCTGGGGCACACCCGGCGATGACCAGCCCGACGCGGAGGCCGTCGAGACCACCGGCGAGTTCACCATCGACTACGCTCCCCCGGCCTGGTACACGCAGAACGCGGGTGCCTCCGGCGGCTCCGGCGCTTCGATCGGGGGCGCGGGGGGCGTGAGCAGCGCGCAGGGCGGGACCGACGGGGCGGGAGCCCCGGGTGTCTCGGATGCCACCGGGTCCTCGGGTGCGGCCGGGCTTCCGCCGTTCTCGTCGCCGGGGGGTACGGGGGCGCCGGGGCCGGGGCCAGGGCCGGCTGCCGGGATGATGCCGCCGCCGGTCGGGGCTCAGCCTGTCGGCGCCCCGCCGGTCGGTACGCCGCCGGTCGGTACGCCGCCGGTCGGTACGCCGCCGCAGGGGACGCCGTTCGCTCCGCCGATGCCGCCGCCCGTGCCGCCTCAGGCGCCCGCGCAGCCCTCGCAGTCGTTCGGTGATTCCGTTCCGATGCCCAGGCTTCCCGACGGGTTCGAGCTCCAGCAGCCGCAGCAGCAGCCGGGCCAGCCCGTCCAACCCGTCCAGCCGGAGGCCGTGCCCGTCGCGCCGTCGGCCGTCGAGCCGGAGACCTCCAACGGGGATCTGGAGAGCGGGGCGACCATGCGGTTCTCCGCCGTCGCCCTGAAGCGTGAGATGGCCGAGATCGCCGAGCAGGCGGCCGCCATGCAGAAGGCCGCCGCCGAGTCCGAGGCGGCGGACCAGGGCAAGGAGAGCGAGCCGGAGGCGGAGGCCGGGGGCTCGGAGGAAGGTGCCTCCGCCGTCGAGCCCGAGTCCGAGCCCGAGTCCGAATCCGGTGCGCATGGGGAGCAGGGGGCCGGGAGCGGAGACGGGGACGCGGGTGCGGACGCCGACAGCGCGGTGACCGGCGACGGCGTCTCGGACTCCGTGGCCGCCACGGACGCCGACTCCGCGCCGGAGAGCTCCACTCAGGAAGGGGCCGTAGCGGAGGCGGCTCCCGAGGACGCCCAGGACGCCGCCCCGCAGACCACCGTTCCGCAGGACGCGGCTCCGCAGGCCCCCGTTCCGCAAGGCGCGGCCCCGCAGGACGCCGTCCCTCAGCCCGCTCCCCCGGCGCCGCAGGACTTCCCGGCCGCCTGGACGCCGCCGCCCGCGCCGCAGCACGGTGTGCCCCCGCTGCCGCCGTCGTACCAGCCCGCGGCCCCGGCCCCGGCGACCCAGTGGCCCGCGCAGCAGCCCCTGCCGCCGCAGACGGAACCGCAGCAGCCCATGCCCCAGCAGGCCGGGCCTCAGCAGTCCGCGCCGCAGCAGCCTGGTCCGGCGCAGCCCGGTCCGGTGCAGGGGCAGCAGCAGCCGTTCCAGCCGCAGGCGCCGCAGCCCGCGCCCGCGGTGTGGAACCAGCCGAACCACCCCGGCATGCCCACGCCCCCCGCCCAGCCGGGCCCCCAGGGCGCCCCGCAGCCGAACCAGGCCGGCGGCTACGGCTTCCCGCCGCCCCCGGCACCCCAGCCCCAGCCCAACCCCCCGGTCCCGGCCCCCAACGCCCCCACCCCCGCCCCTGACGGGGGTTACGGCTTCCCCCAGCAGGGCCAGGGTCCGGCCAATCCTCCGGCTCAGCAGGGCGCCTACGGCTTCCCCCAGCCCAACAACCCCCCGCAGCAGGGCGGTTACGGCTTCCCGCAGCAAGGCCAGCAGCCGCAGGCACAGCCCGACGCCCCCCAGCCCCCCGCCGACCCCCGCGCCGGGGCCGCCTGGCCACAGCCGATCCAGCACGATGAGCGGCAGCCCACCAACCCCGGTGCCGCGCCGCTGGGTTACACCGCGGCCGTGGAGCTGTCCTCGGACCGGCTGCTGAACAACCGTCGGCAGAAGGCGAAGAGCGGGCGGCCCGCGGCGGCCGGGTCCCGGTTCAAGCTGGGCGGCAAGAAGGAAGAGGCGGAGCGGCAGCGGAAGTTGGAGCTGATCCGTACGCCGGTGCTGTCCTGCTACCGGATCGCGGTCATCAGCCTCAAGGGCGGCGTGGGCAAGACCACCACGACCACCGCGCTGGGCTCCACCCTCGCCACCGAGCGGCAGGACAAGATCCTCGCCATCGACGCCAACCCGGACGCCGGCACCCTCGGCCGACGGGTCCGCCGGGAGACCGGGGCCACCATCCGC
Organism: Streptomyces sp. NPDC093018; assembly: GCF_040684035.1. Taxonomy (NCBI): domain Bacteria; kingdom Bacillati; phylum Actinomycetota; class Actinomycetes; order Kitasatosporales; family Streptomycetaceae; genus Streptomyces; species Streptomyces sp. NPDC093018. Next base: position 732,448 of record NZ_JBFBFF010000002.1, on the reverse strand, counting down.
GACCTGGTCCAGGCGATCCCGTATCTGAACTCCTACATGGACATCCGCCGGTTCACCTCGCAGGCGCCCTCCGGCCTGGAGATCATCGCCAATGACGTGGACCCGGCCGTCTCGACCACGTTCAACGACGAGGACTACCGGCGCGCGATCGATGTGCTCGGCCGCCAGTACCCGATCATCCTCACCGACTCCGGCACCGGTCTGCTGTACAGCGCCATGCGCGGGGTGCTCGACCTCGCCGACCAGCTGATCATCATCTCCACGCCGTCGGTGGACGGTGCCTCCAGCGCCAGTACGACGCTGGACTGGCTGGCCGCGCACGGGTACTCCGACCTGGTCTCCCGCTCGCTGACCGTGATCTCCGGGGTCCGCGAGACCGGCAAGATGATCAAGGTCGAGGACATCGTGTCGCACTTCGAGACCCGCACTCGCGGGGTCGTGGTCGTGCCCTTCGACGAGCATCTGTCCGCCGGTGCCGAGGTGGACCTCGACATGATGCGGCCGCGCACCCGGGAGGCGTACTTCAACCTCGCCGCGATGATCGCCGAGGACTTCGTGCGCCACCAGCAGGCGCACGGGCTGTGGACCAGCGACGGCAACCCGCCGCCGGTGGCCGCCCCGCCGATGCCGGGCCCGCAACAGGTGCCACAGCAGGTGCCGGGCCAGGGCCAGCCCTATCCGCAGGCCCCGGGCCAGCAGTACCCGCAGGGGCCGGGCCAGCCGTACCCGCAAGGTCCGGGCCAGCAGTACCCCGGGCAGCCCGCACCCGGCCAGCCCTACCCGCCCCAGGCCCCGCAGCCCCAGCCCTACCCCCCGCAGCAGCAACCGCAGCCGGGCCAGCAGCCCTACCCCTCGCAGCCGGGCCAGCCGTACCCCGGCCAGCCCTACCCGCAGGGGCAGCCCCCGCAGCAGCAGTAGCGACACGGCAGCCGTAGCGGCATGACGAAAGGGCGGCCGGTGCTCCACGCACCGGCCGCCCTTTCATTGTCGTAAGGCGGAAAGCCCGACGCCGGGACTACTCCTCCGCCGCCACGATCTCCTTGCACCGCTTCACGTCCGCCGCCATCTGCTCCAGCAGCGCTTCCAGCGAGTCGAACTTCGCCTGGCCGCGGACGTAGGCGAGGAAGTCGACGGCGACATGCAGGCCGTACAGGTCGAGGCCGACGCGGTCGATGGCGTACGCCTCCACCGTGCGCTCGGTGCCGTCGAACTGCGGGTTCGTGCCCACCGAGATCGCGGCCGGCATGATCTCGCCCTGCGCGTGCAGATAACCGGCGTACACACCGTCCGCGGGGACGGCGGTGTGCGGCAGCGTCTCGACGTTCGCCGTGGGGAAGCCCATCTCGCGGCCGCGCTGGGCGCCGCGCACCACCACGCCCTCCACCCGGTGCGGGCGGCCCAGGATCTCGCGGGCGCCCTCGACATCGCCCTCGGCGACCAGGCGCCGGGTCAGGGTCGAGGAGAACGGCAGCCCGCCACCCGCCGCGCCGGACACGTACAGGTCGATGACCTCGACCTCGAAGTCGTAGACCTTGCCCTGCTCGGCGAGGAACTCGACGTTGCCGGCCGCCTTGTGGCCGAAGCGGAAGTTCGGGCCCTCCACGACCGACTTGGCGTGCAGCTTGTCCACCAGGACCTTCACCACGAAGTCGGCGGGCGACAGCTTGGAGAACTCGCTGGTGAAGGGGAGGATCAGCACCGCGTCGACGCCCAGCTCGGCCATCAGCTCGCAGCGGCGGTGGTGCGGGGCGAGCAGCGGCGGGTGGCTGCCGGGGCGCACGACCTCGCTGGGGTGCGGGTCGAAGGTGACGACGACGGCCGGGACGCCCAGCTCGCGGGCGCGGTCGACGGCGTGCTTGATGATCAGCTGGTGGCCTCGGTGGACACCGTCGTAGGAACCGATGGTGACGACGCTGCGCCCCCAGTCCTCGGGGATGTCCTCCAAGCCACGCCAGCGCTGCACTGTGACCGCTCCTCGAACCCGTGTCCGTGTCTACCTTGACGATTGTGCAGGTCTAAGGGTGCCATGCCGGGTGCCCGGTGCCCGCATCGGTACGGGCGCTGTGACCGGGCGCACGTTCGCCGCGGCAGCTCAGGGGCGGTGTCAGGCCGGTACCCGCGCGCCCCCGAGATTCTCCAGGGTGCGGCGGGTGCTGGGGCCCACCACGGCGGCCCACTCGTCCGGGGTGCAGGCGAGCCAGCGGGTCATCCGGGTGGCGAACCCGGGGACGTGCCGGCCGAGGTCGACCAGGGCGCGGTCGAAGCGGGTGGCGCCCTCGGGGGTGCGGCCCAGGAGCAGCCCGGTGCGGTGCACGAGGGCGCGGACGTCGTCCGCCGGACCGGTCTCCGAGGCCGCCGCGTGCAGGACGGCGACCAGCACGGACGGCTCCTGTTCGCGGGCGAGCAGGAAGTCCAGGAGTTCGGCGCGCGGCGTACCGGAGGCGCGGCTTTCGACGGTACGACCACCGGGTGTACGGCGGTCGGAGGCGGCGAGCACGGTGGCCAGCGCGGCCCGCAGTGGCTCGGGTCCGTCCCGGAGCAGGCCGGTGACCAGGGGGAACAGGACCGGACGGGCGGCGGGGCCGTGGTCCAGGCGGCGGTCGACGGCGGTGGCGATGCGTCCCGCGGTCTCCGGGTGCGGGCGCGCCGCCTCCCGCAGCAGGGTCGCGGCGGCGCGGGCGAGGGCCGGGGTGGTGGCGTCGGCGAGGAGGCGGCGCAGGCAGTCGGCCGCCGCCCGGTGCGGGCCGCGCAGCCGGGTCCGGAAGGCGTCGAGGACCGGGTCCGGGTGGCTGGCCAGGGCGGGCAGCAGAGCGGTCGCGGGGACGAGCGGATCGCCCTCGGCGAAGTGGCGCAGCGCCTCGGCCAGGTGCCGCTCGCGGGTGCCCGGGGCCCCGGCCAGCAGGGCGTGGGCACCACCGTGCAGGGCGTGTTCGGCGGGGCGCGCGAGCACGGCGTCCGCGGCGCGGCACAGCAGCTCGCGATCGGCGGCCGTCCGCAGATGCGGGGCGGCACGCAGCGCGAGCGTCATGGCGGCCGGATGCCGGGCCGTGCACCGCTCGTCGTGCGCCCAGCGGTGCACGGCCCGGCACAGCGCCGACGGCTCCTCCTCGGCGAGCACGGTGAGCAGTTCCTCCGCGTGCCGGTGGCCGCTCGCGGCGAGCGCCTCCGTGAGCGCGTCCAGTGCGCCCTGGCGATGGGTGTGCAGCAGGGCCTGCGCGGCGGTCGCCACGGTGGCGTGCGGGGCCGCGGGCAACGGCCGTTCGTCCTCGAACCACCGTGTCAGACAAGGCTGTACGGCATCGGGTGCGGCGGCCAGCAGCCGGGCCACGGCATCGAGGTACCGCTCCCCGGGCGCGCCCGCGGCCGGATCGGCGAGGACGAGCCGGCGCAGCAGGTCCAGTCGCTCGGCGGCGGGTACCGGCAGGCCGGTCCAGAAGGCGGGCCCGAACTCCCCCGGCACCGGCCGCAGTTCGCGCCGCCAGGCCACGACGCGCTCGGCGAGCAGCCGCAGCACCTCGGTGTACGGCGTCGCGTCCGGCACCTGCCCCAGGGTCCCGGCGAGCAGCCGTGCGGCCCACCAGGAGCCGGTGTCCAGATCCAGGGCGTCCACCAACTCACGCAACTGAAAGGCGAGTTGACGGGATCCCTGGCGGCGGCCGAGGTGCAGCAGGGCCTGTACGACGGGTCCGACGCGATGGCGCGGCACCGCCACCGCCACTGGTACCGGCACCGGCACGGGCACCCCGCCCTCCTCCGCCCTGGGGTCCCGGGCGCGGTGCACCAGGGTGTGCACGGCCTCGTCCAGGTCGAGATGCAGGCCCTGGAGCCAGTCGGCCAGTTCCTCATGGGCGAAGCGGTAGCCGCGCCCGGCCGGCACGAGCAGGCCCTCGGCGAGCACGGCGGAGGCCCAGCCGGTGCCGCCGCCGAGCCGCTCGGGGGCCGGCCCCCACGGGAACACCGCCTCGAAGGACGCCCGGTCCAGCTCCCCCTGCCCCGGCCCGAGGCTGCGCCGGGCGGCCTCGTGCACCTGCCCGGCGACCCGCGCGGCGAGCCGTCGTACGGCCGCGCCGCGCAGCCCCCGCTCGGCGGCGAGCCGTACCGCGATGCGCAGGCACATCAGGTCGAGGTGGGCCGTGAACACCTGGTGGCGGTCGACCGGACCGTCGAACCGCGCCGTCCGCAGTACGGCCCACACCTCGGACAGCAGCCGCAGGGTGAGCGGATGCCGGGCCTCCCGCGCGGCGAGCAGCCCCTCGGGAATCCCGTACCGCGCCCGCGCCTTCCCGGCCTCCTCGATGCCGAGGTCGCCAAGTGCCGTTGCCTGTACGAGCGTTGGGGTGAACCCGGCCTGCTCCCAGTACTCCTCCCGGCAGGCCACCACCAGGCGGGCGCCGGTCTCCCGGAGCCAGGCGACGGTGCCCTCGGTCCACTCGGGGAGCCGGTGGGCCAGGGCCGGGGGCATCTCCTCGGGGCCGTCGAGGAGGAGCAGAAGGGGGCGGCCCGCGCGGGCGGCGAGATGCTCGGGAGAGAGATCGCCGAGGTCGGAGGGGTCGACATGACGGGCGGCGGCGACGATGCGGGCGGCCCGTTCCAGGGCGCGCCGCGCCGCGTCGGCCACCGAGCCGTCGCCCTCCTCCAGATCGGCGCCGCGCAGCCACAGCGTGGGCTCCGCGCACCGGGCGCGGCGGGCGGCGAGCGCCGCGAGTTCCGTCGTACGACCGCTGCCCGGGGCGCCGACCAGGCCGAGCACGCATCGGTCTCCGTCCGCGAACTCAGCCAACTCCACTGCCGCAGAGGGGCGTTCGACCGGCTGCACAAGCGCCCTCGGCGGCCCGTCCTGGCCCACCGAGGTGGCGGTCAGCTCCAGGACGCCCGCGAGGTTGAGGTCGGCGCCGTACGCGGGCACGGTGGCCGCGTTGCGGGCCAGCAGCTCGGCGAGGGGGCCGGCGGCGGCGCGGGGCGGCACCGCGAAGCCTGCGTCGCGGTGCGGGGCGTGCAGCACGGTGCCGAGGACGCCGAGGACAGCGCCCGTACGCGCGTCCACCACCGGTCCCCCGGCCGCCCCGCCCCCGGGGCGCAGCGCGTCCCGGCCCGTCGTCCCGATGGCCAGCTCCAGCGCGTCGCCGATCAGATGGCGGCCGTACGACACCTCGGCGGCGGCCAGCACCCGCGCCTCGCGCCAGCAGCCGGCGGCGACCCGGACGTAGGTACCGGCCGCAACGCTCCCGCGGCAGCTCAGCGGCAGCGGGGGCGCGTCCAGGCCCTCGGCGCGCACCAGGGCCAGATTCCGGGCGGGCAGCGCGGTCACGTCCTCGGCGGCGACCACCCGGGTGCGGTCTCCGGCGCGCAGCACCAGCCGGTCGAGACCGTCGACGGCTTCGTGGCTGGTGAGGAGGGTGCCCTGATGGTCGGCGAGGAATCCGATGCCGCGGGGGCGGCCGGCGGGGTCCTGGATGTGGACCAGGGGGTCGGCGGTGCCGGGGTCCGCGAGGGGGCCGGGGTCCGTGCGGCGGATGCCGAGGGCGGCGTCCGTGCGCGGGCGGGGGGTCGTGAGCACCCGCGCGCCGCGCGCCCCCTCCGTGCGAGCGGGTGTCGATCCCGCCGCGTCCGCCATGTCACCCGTGCCGTGCGCCGTGGCCCCGCGGGCGCTGCCGGTTCGCGGGTCTCCTGCCGTCATCGTCTTGCCTTCCCGCCCTTGCCCGTGCCTGTGGCGACGGTAGGCGGGTGATGATCGGCGGGGCGGCGTGGTCGTGGAACGCGCCCCCTTCCGCTCCCCCGGTTCACTCCGAGCGCCTGCCCGGACGGGTGAATAGACGGGGGCGGCTGGACAGTCCTAGGGGTGGGGGAAGTGGGGGGACCGTGGAGCGGCGGCAGGGGCACACCCGGTGCCGGCCGCCGCTCCACGGCGAAAGCCCTCGCTCAAGCCGCTCAGGCCTTCACCCAGGCCCGCAGGCACTCAGGCCCTCAGGCCCTCAGGCCGTCGCTCAGGCGAAGACGGCCAGGCTCTTGGCCTTGCCCTTGTGCAGCTCGACGAGCGCCAGGAAACGGCCCTCGGGGTCGAACACGGCGACGGGACCGGCGTCCGCGTACTCGTCGGGCATCTCCAGGCGGACCCCGTTCAGCAGCAGCCTGGCGCGCTTGGCGTCCACCCCCCAGCGCGGGAAGGCGGCCTCGGCGGCCTCGGCGATCGGCATCACGGTCAGCTCCTCCTGGAGCTGGTCCAGCGTCTTCGCCGAGTCGAGCTTGTACGGCCCGACGCGCGTACGGCGCAGCGCGGTGAGGTGTCCGCCGACGCCGAGGTCGGCGCCCAGGTCGCGGGCGAGCGCGCGGATGTAGGTGCCGGAGGAGCAGACGACGGAGACGACCAGGTCCAGGACCGGGGTGCCGTCCTCGGCGACGGCGTCGCGGACGTCGTACACCGTGAAGGAGGAGACGGTCACCGGGCGTGCCGGGATCTCGAACTCCTCGCCCTCGCGGGCCCGCTTGTACGACCGTACGCCGTCGATCTTGATGGCGCTGACCTTGGACGGGACCTGCATGATGGCGCCGGACAGCTTGGCGATACCGGCGTCGATGGCCTCCCGGGTCACCTTGGAGGCGTCGGTGGACGAGGTGATCTCGCCCTCGGCGTCGTCGGTGAGGGTGTTCTGGCCCAGCCGTACGGTGCCCAGGTACTCCTTCTCGGTCAGCGCGAGGTGACCGAGGAGCTTGGTGGCGCGCTCGACACCGAGGACCAGCACGCCGGTCGCCATCGGGTCGAGGGTGCCGGCGTGGCCGACGCGGCGGGTCCGGGCGATTCCGCGCATCTTGGCGACCACGTCGTGCGAAGTGAAGCCCGACGGCTTGTCGACGATGACAAGGCCGTCGGGCGTGGTGTGCTTCTGCGTCATTCCGCGGCGTCGCCGTCCGTCTCGTCGTCCGCCGGCTTGCGGTACGGGTCCGCGCCGCCGGCGTAGGTGGCGCCCGAGGAGGTCTCGCGCACCTTGGCGTCGGACTGCCGGGCCTTGTCGAGGAGGTCCTCGATGGTCCGGGCGGTGTCCGGCAGGGCGTCCGCGACAAAGGTGAGGGTCGGGGTGAACTTCACCCCGGCCGCGCGGCCGACCTCGGAGCGCAGGATGCCCTTGGCGCTCTCCAGGCCCGCCGCAGCGGCCGTCCGCTCTTCTTCGTCCCCGTACACCGTGTAGAAGACGGTCGCCTCCCGCAGGTCACCCGTCACGCGGGTGTCCGTGATGGTGACGTGCGAGCCGAGCCGCGGGTCCTTGATCCCGCGCTGCAGCTTCTGGGCAACCACCTCTCGGATGAGGTCCGCCAGCCTTTTCGCCCGCGCGTTGTCGGCCACTGGTCCAGCTCCCGTTCTTTCCTTGTTCCTGAGTCTTTGTTCTGCGGTCTGTGCTCTGTGGATCTGTGGTGCTGTCTCAGTCGTCGTCGCCGTGGAAGCGGCGGCGTACGGACAGCAGCTCCACCTCCGGGCGGGCGGCGACCAGCCGTTCGCACCGGTCCAGTACGTCCGTGAGGTGCGCCGCGTCGCCGGAGACCACGGCCAGGCCGATGATCGTCCGCCGGTGGAGGTTCATGTGATCCACCTCGGCCGCGCTCACCGCGTACTTCCGCTGGAGTTCGGCGACGATCGGGCGGACGACGGAGCGCTTCTCCTTCAGCGAGTGGACGTCGCCGAGGAGGAGGTCGAAGGACAGAGTCCCCACGTACATGTGTGTTGCCGGTTCACCCGCCGGTACGGGATCGATGGCCCCTGCGCCGGGTGGCCGGGGACATCAAGAAACGGTACCGCGTGCGGGGCGGTGGCTCGACAGGGTTTCACCGCGGGGGGGGCTTCGGCGGCGGCCCTCGCCCACCCACCCGACTCGGTCGGCCGAAAGCCGGACGCCACGGGGCTGCGCCCCGGACCCCGGCCTCCCACCACCCACCCGACTCGGTCGGCTGCAAGGCCCAACCCACGGGACTCCGCCCCGGCCCCCACCCCCGCCCAGCCACCACCCGACTCGGTCGGCTGTGAGGCCGGAGAACGAAACGGATGGCCGGGGACCGAAGGCGCTCGGGCGCCGAGGACCGAAGACCCACCGGCCAACGGCCAACGGCCTCCAGGCTGCCGACCCGGCTGATGCCTCTCGGCTGCCGACCCGGCCAACCTCGAAGCCCTGCCGATTCGGCGGCACGGACACCGACGCCCCTGCCAGGGCGCGGAGACCCCACCGAGTCGCCTTGGGACGACGTGGTGCCCCCTCGGTCGGCCGAGAGCCACAGGCCCTCCAGCCGCCTCAAGGCCGAAGCCTCACGGAGTCCGCCGAGACCCGAACGCCCACCGATGACCGGCCATGGCCCAGAGGCCCCGCCCGATCGACTGAGCACTGCAGGCCCGCTGGCCAATCGAGACCTAAGGCCCCACGGCGTCGCCCGAAGACCGCCTAAGGCCCCCGCAGCGTCGACCGAAGACCCAAAGGCCCACGGCACCAACCAAGGCCCAAGGCCCCACAGGCCCCACAACCTCAGCCGAGGGCCAGAGACCCGCGGCGTCGGCCGAGACCCAAGGCCCCACAACGTCGACCGAGAGCCAGAGACCCACAGCCTCAGCCGAGGGCCAGAGTCCCGCCGCGTCGGCCGAGGGCCGAAGGCCCGTTGATCAGTCGATGTGCCGAGGCCCGTCGGGATGGCTCACGACCGGACCCTGCCGGGTCGGTCGAAGGCCGGAGGCCGGAGGCTTGCCGGAAGTCGGAGACCGGTCCGGTCAGCCGGGGCCCGAAGGCCCAGCCGGCCACCCGACCGGCGGCCGCTGGGCCGGAGGCCAGAGGCACCTCCCAGCCGCCGCCACTCACCCACTCCGGTCAGACAGGGCGAGCCGGACACCCCGGGGCACTGCCCCGAGCCGTCCGGCCACTGTCCAGCCGACCGAGTCGGGTGGGTGGGCAAAAAACCGCCGCCCCAGGAACGGCACCGCCGGCCGACAGGAACCCCCGTCGGCCAGCGGCAACCGTCCGCCGGTTACGCCCGCGGCTTCTCGCGCATCTCGTACGTCGCGATGACGTCGTCGATCTTGATGTCGTTGAAGTTTCCGAGGTTGATACCGCCCTCGAAGCCTTCGCGGATCTCGGTGACGTCGTCCTTGAAGCGACGCAGGCCCTCGATGGTGAGGTTCTCCGCGATGACCTTGCCGTCGCGCAGGAGGCGGGCCTTCGTGTTTCGGCGGACCTCGCCGGACCTGACGAGCACACCGGCGAGGTTGCCCAGCTTGGACGAGCGGAAGACCTCGCGGATCTCCGCCGTACCGAGCTCGACCTCTTCGTACTCCGGCTTGAGCATGCCCTTGAGGGCCGCCTCGATCTCCTCGATCGCCTGGTAGATGACCGAGTAGTACCGGACGTCGACGCCCTCGCGCTCCGCCATCTGCGCGGCACGACCGGCCGCACGGACGTTGAAGCCGATGACGATGGCGTCCGAGCCCATGGCCAGGTCGATGTCGGACTCCGTGACCGCACCGACACCGCGGTGCAGGACGCGGATGTCGACCTCTTCGCCGACGTCCAGCTGGAGCAGCGAGGACTCGAGAGCCTCGACCGAACCGGAAGCGTCACCCTTGATGATCAGGTTCAGCTGCTGGACCTCGCCGGCCTTGAGCACCTTGTCCAGGTCCTCCAGGGAGACACGGCGCGTGCGCTTCGCGAAGGCCGCGTTGCGCTCACGGGCCGCACGCTTCTCCGCGATCTGGCGGGCCGTACGGTCCTCCTCGACCACGATGAAGTTGTCACCGGCACCCGGGACATTGGTCAGACCCAGGACCTGGACCGGCGTCGACGGGCCGGCCTCGGCGACGGTGTTGCCGCTGTCGTCCAGCATCGCGCGGACTCGGCCGTACGCGTCGCCGACCACCATGGTGTCGCCGACCCGCAGCGTGCCTCGCTGCACCAGGACCGTCGCGACCGCACCGCGACCGCGGTCCAGGCGGGACTCGATCGCAATACCCTGCGCGTCCTGGTGGGGGTTGGCACGGAGGTCCAGCGCCGCGTCCGCGGTGAGGACGACCGCCTCCAGGAGGCTGTCGATGTGCAGACCCTGCTTGGCGGAGATGTCGACGAACATGGTGTCGCCGCCGTACTCCTCGGCCACCAGGCCGTACTCGGTCAGCTGACCGCGCACCTTGGTCGGGTCGGCGCCCTCGACGTCGATCTTGTTGACCGCGACCACGATCGGCACCTCGGCCGCCTTGGCGTGGTTCAGCGCCTCGACCGTCTGCGGCATGACGCCGTCGTTGGCCGCGACGACCAGGATCGCGATGTCCGTCGACCGGGCACCACGGGCACGCATGGCGGTGAACGCCTCGTGACCCGGGGTGTCGATGAAGGTGATCGCGCGGTCCTCGCCGTTGACGTGGGTCGCGACCTGGTAGGCACCGATGTGCTGGGTGATGCCGCCGGCCTCGCCCGCGATGACGTTCGTCTTGCGGATGGCGTCGAGGAGTCGGGTCTTACCGTGGTCGACGTGACCCATGACGGTCACGACCGGCGGACGGACGACCAGGTCTTCCTCGGTGCCCTCGTTCTCGCCGAACTCCAGGTCGAAGGACTCGAGCAGCTCGCGGTCCTCCTCCTCGGGGCTGACGATCTGAACCGTGTAGTTCATCTCGCCGGCGAGCAGGTGCAGCGTCTCGTCGGAGACGGACTGCGTCGCGGTGACCATCTCGCCGAGGTTCATCATGACCGCGACGAGGGACGCCGGGTTGGCGTTGATCTTCTCCGCGAAGTCGGTGAGCGACGCGCCACGGGAGAGACGGATGGTCTCGCCGCCGCCGCGCGGCAGCATCACGCCGCCGACGCTCGGGGCCTGCATGGCCTCGTACTCCTGGCGACGCTGCCGCTTCGACTTGCGACCACGACGCGCGGGACCACCGGGACGGCCGAAGGCGCCCTGCGTGCCACCACGGCCACCGGGACCGCCGGGACGACCACCGAAGCCGGGACGACCGCCGCCACCGGGGCCGCCGCCGAAGCCGCCGCCACCGCCACCGGGACGACCGGCGAAACCGCCGCCGCCACCCGGACGGGCACCGCCGCCACCGCCACCGGGACGGCCGGCGAAGCCGCCGCCACCGGGACGACCGCCGCCGCCACCGCCGGGACGACCGGCGCCGGCCGGACCACGGCCGCCGGGGCCGGGACGCGGGCCGGCAGCGGGACGCTGCGGCATCATGCCGGGGTTCGGACGCGGGCCGCCGGGACGCGGGGCGCCGCCCTGCGGACGGGGCATCGCACCCGGAGTCGGACGCGCGCCACCGGGAGCCTGCGGACGCGGACCGCCGCCCTGGGCGCCGGGCGCCTGCGGACGGGGACCGGCGCCGGGGGCGCCGCCGGGACGCGGGCCACCCTGCGGACGGGGCGCCTGCGGGCGCGCCATGCCGGTGGAGCCGCCGGAAGTGAAGGGGTTGTTACCCGGGCGCGGGCCGGAGGGACGGGCACCCGGACGCGGGGCCTGACCACCGGAGCGCGGCGCACCCTGGCCCGGACGGGCCTGACCCTGACCCTGGCCGGGGGCCGGACGGCCACCGGGCTTGGGGGCGCCGGGACGGGTGCCACCGGGACGCGGACCCTGCGCGGCCGGAGCCTGCGGGGTCTGGGCGGCCGGAGCGGCCGGCGGAGCGGTGAACTCCGGGGCGGCCGGGGCCGGACGCGGCGCGGGCTTGGGGCCCGGACGCGGACCCGGGGCCGGCGCGGACGCCGCGGGGGCCTGCGGAGCCGCGGGAGCCGCCGGGGCGGCGGGCTGCTGCGCGGCCGGCGTCGCGGGCTTGGGCGCCGGCGGCTTCGGGGCAGCCGGACGTGCCGCCTGCACCGGAGAGGGTGCGGCGGGCTTGGGGGAAGCCTTGCGCGGGGCGGGCTTGGCGGACTTGCCGCTGCCACCACCCTGGAAGGCGTCGGTCAGCTTACGTACAACCGGCGCTTCGATGGTCGAAGACGCCGAACGGACGAATTCACCGAGTTCCTGGAGCTTGGCCATGACGACCTTGCTCTCGACACCGAACTCCTTGGCGAGTTCGTAGACCCGGACCTTAGCCACTTCGCTCCTTTGAGGTCCGGGTGAAGCCGGACCGTCGCTAGTTCATGGGCGTACTCATCGCGTACTCATCGAGTGCTCATCGCAATCTCGACCTGCTTTCGACTCGCGAGGTACCAAGCCGCACGGGGTTCCGTACGGCATGTCTTACGGCGTTGCCTGCTCGGCAACTGTTGCCTGCTCGACGTATCGGCGCAACGCCTTTGTGTCGAGCGCTCCCGGGGCGCGCAGTGCCCGCGGCAACACCCGGCGGCGTACCGCCTGGTCGAGACAGACCAGGGCGGGGTGCAGATACGCACCCCGGCCGGGCAGCGTACCGCGCGGATCGGGGACACATTCGTCCTCGCTCCGCACGATCCGCAGGAGATCGTTCTTGGCCGCCCGCTCCCGGCACCCCACACAGGTGCGTTCAGGGCATGCTCCGGCGTGCGTCCGGCCAGACACGGCTAAGTCTACCTCCCCGCACCGACCTCACCCCTTCGGGGGAAAGATCGAACGGCTGTTGTCGTAATCCAAGCCACTCGCGGCCTGGATCCATTCCCTGGCGGTGTCTACTCCGCAGGCTGCTCGGTGTCGGGCCGGATGTCGATGCGCCAGCCGGTGAGGCGGGCGGCGAGGCGGGCGTTCTGCCCCTCCTTGCCGATCGCCAGCGACAGCTGATAGTCCGGCACGGTCACCCGGGCGGAGCGGGAGGCGAGGTCCACGACCTCCACCTTGCTCACCCGAGCGGGTGACAGGGCGTTCGCCACCATCTCCGCCGGGTCGTCCGACCAGTCGACGATGTCGATCTTCTCGCCGTTCAGCTCGCCCATCACATTGCGCACCCGGCCGCCCATCGGGCCGATGCAGGCACCCTTGGCGTTCAGACCCGAGCGGGTGGAGCGGACGGCGATCTTGGTGCGGTGGCCGGCCTCGCGGGCGATGGCCGCGATCTCCACCGAACCGTCGGCGATCTCCGGCACCTCCAGGGCGAAGAGCTTCTTCACCAGGTTCGGGTGGGTGCGCGAGAGCGTCACGGACGGGCCGCGCACGCCCTTGGCGACCCGGACCACGTAGGACCGCAGGCGCTGGCCGTGCGGGTAGGTCTCGCCGGGCACCTGCTCCTGCACCGGCAGGATGGCCTCCAGCTTGCCGATGTCCACCAGCACGTTCTTCGGGTCACGGCCCTGCTGGACCACGCCGGTGACGATGTCGCCCTCACGCCCCGCGTACTCGCCGAGCGTCGCGTCGTCCTCGGCGTCGCGCAGACGCTGGAGGATCACCTGCTTGGCGGTGGTGGCGGCGATGCGCCCGAAGCCCGAGGGGGTGTCGTCGAACTCCCGCGGCTCCTGCCCCTCCTCCAGGTCCTCGGGGTCCTCCTTCGCCCACACGGTCACATGCCCGGTCTGCCGGTTGAGCTCCACGCGCGCGTGTCGGCGGCTTCCCTCGGTGCGGTGGTAGGCGATGAGGAGGGCCGACTCGATCGCTTCGACCAGCAGGTCGAAGGAGATCTCCTTCTCCCTGACCAAGCCCCGCAGGGCGCTCATGTCGATATCCACGGCTACGCCTCCTCTTCCTTCTTGTCCTTGGTGTCCTTGCGGTTGAACTCGACCTGCACACGGGCCTTCGCGATCTCCGGGAAGGCGATCCGGCGCGTGGTGGCCTTGCGGCCCTTGACGCCGGGCACCTCGACGTCGAGGCCCTCCTCGTCCACGGCCAGGATCCGCGCGACCAGTTCGCCGTCCTCGGTGAGCTGGAACTTCACGAGCCGGTCCGTGGCGCGCACGTAGTGCCGGTGCTCGGTGAGGGGGCGTTCGGCGCCGGGGGTCCCGACCTCCAGGTCGTACGCGGCGTCACCCATCGCCTCGGTCTCGTCCAGCTTCGCCGAGAGCGCACGGCTCACATCGGCGATCGCGTCCAGGTCCGCCCCGGAGTCGGAGTCGACGACCACGCGCAGCACCCGCTTGCGTCCGACGGAGTCGACAGCGATCTCTTCGAGATCCAGCCCCTGGGAGGTGACGAGCGGTTCGAGCAGCTCTCGCAGCCTCTCGCTCTGGGTGGTGCTCATCCGGGTGACTCCTCGGCCGCGTGTGCTGTTGTGTGATGGGTCGCGTGTCTGGTCAAAGGGTATCCGGTCGCGGGGTGTGTTGCCGTCCACCTGTGGACAACCCCGCGTGGGACGGGTGAGCCGGGGCGGTGCCGGTGACCGGTATCGGACAGGTGCGCGGGTACGGTGATCACGGGCGCCTCGCCGCGCACCGCTCTTCTTCTTGTCGTTTCTTCTTGCTGTTTCTTCTTGCCGTTTCTTTTGTCGTTCTTGTCGTACGAGTTCCCCGAGGACGTCTGCCGTGCCGTATCCCTCGCCACCGCGCACCCCCTCGGGGCCGCGCGTCCGCAGAAGAACCCTGCTCGCCTCGGCCGCCGGCGCCGCCCTGCTGGCGGGCTGCACATCCGGCGCCGACTCCGGCGGCGACGATCCCTCGGCCACCGAACGGGCCCGCGCGCAGGCCGCCGCGGACAGCGCGACGCTGCTGGGACGCTACGACGCCGTGCTCAAGGCGTTCCCCGACCTCGCGGAGCGGCTGCGTCCGCTGCGCACCGAGGTCGCGGCCCATGCCGCCGCGTTCCGGGAGGGTACGACCCCCACGGCGACCCCCTCGACCTCCCCCTCTCCCTCCGCCTCGCCGACGCCGGTACCGGTACCGGCGACCGCGAAGGACGCCCTCGCCTCGCTGGCCGCCGCCGAGCGGGCGCTCGCCGACCGGCGGGCCAAGGCGCTGCTGGACGTGCCGGGCGAGTCGGCGCGGCTGCTGGCCGCCACGGCGGCGGCCGGTGCCGCGCACGCGTATCTGCTGACGACGGGGGCCGCGAAGTGAGCGACGACGGCGAGAAGACCGAACTGGCCGCGTTTCAAGCCGCGTTGGCGGCAGAGCACGCGGCGGTGTACGGGTACGGCGTGGTCGGCGGCCGCGTCGACGACCGGCGCCGGAGCGAGGCGAAGGCGGCGTACGACGCCCACCGGGCCCGGCGGGACGCGCTGGCCCGTGAGGTGCGGGACCTGGGCGGCCGGCCGGTGGCGGCGAGCGCGGCCTACGCCCTGCCGTTCGCGGTCCACGACCCGGCCGACGCGGTACGGCTCGCCGCGCGCCTGGAGCAGCGGGTGGCCGGGGTCTACGCCGACCTGGTGCGCTCGACGTCCGGTGCGCGGCGCACCTCGGCCGCGGGGTCGCTGCGCGAGGCCGCGGTGCGGGCGGTGGCCTGGAGCGGACAGAGCGTAGCCTTCCCGGGGCTCGCCGAACGGGCGGGCGAGGGCACGGGGACCGGCACGGACACCGGGACCGGCACGGACACGGGATCCGGGACGGGGGCCGCGGGCGCGGCGCCGTCGGGGTCCGCGGCGACGGCCCGCTGAGCGTCGTACGAGCTACGAGCGTTGTGAGGGCTGCGTACGACGGCCACCGGACGGACGAGGACACGGACGAGGATCACGAGGAAGGGAACGGCTCGCGCATGGCTTTCGAACCGCCGCGGCGCCTGGTGCGGGCGCTCGGGGAGACGGCACCGGCCGGGGACGACTGGCTGGCCCGGCTGCCCGAGTTGGCCGAACGGGCCGTGGCGCGGCGGGAGTTGACCGTCGAGCGGGTGCAGGTGCCCGGGGGTCGCAGCAGCCTGGTGGTGCTGGTGCGGCAGGCGGACGGCACCCCTGCGGTGCTGAAGCTGGCTCCACCGAGGGCCCGGCCGGAAAGCGAGCGGGCGGCGCTGGCCCACTGGGGCGGGCGGGGTGCCGTACACCTGCTGGCGTCGGACGCGGGCGACAGCGCGGAGGGGGCGCTGCTGCTGGAGCGGCTGCACCCGGATGTCTCGGTGCGCTCGCTGCCGGAGGCGAAGGCGCTGCTGGAGGCGGCGGGCACGCTGCGGCGGCTGTGGGTGGAGCCGCCCGCGGACCATGTCTTCGAGACCGTCGCCGAGCGCACCGGGCGGCAGGCGGTGGCGATGCGGGCGGGCGCGGAGCACGATCCCGAGGTGGCGGCGCTGGTGGACGCGGCGCTGGCGGCACGGGAGGACCTGCTGGTGGCGCCGCCGGAGGAGCGGTTGCTGCACGGCACGTTCCGGCAGAGCAAGGTGCTGTCCGGCGAGCGGCTGCCGTGGCTCGCGGTGGGTCCCGATCCGGTGGTCGGGGAGAACGCGTTCGATCTGGCGCGGCTGGTGCGGGACCGGGTGGAGGATCTGATCGCCTCGCCCGCGGGCGCGTCCATCACCCGGCGGCGGATCAAGCGGCTCGCGGAGTCGCTGGAGGTGGACCAGGAGCGGCTGCGGGGGTGGACGCTGTTCCGGGCGGTGGAGTCGGGGGTCCGTGCGGTGCGGGTCGGCAGGCCGCGGGACGGGGAGCTGCTGCTGGAGTTCGCCGGGTGGCTCTAGTCGGCCCGGTGAAGGATGGTTTCCTCCCGAGGTGAACGCGACGACGCCCCCGGGAGGACCCGAGGGCGTCGGTCGTACGTCGGCCGGTGCTTACGCGGTCAGGCGCGCGATCGCGTCCTCCACGGACACTTCCTCGCGCTCGCCGGTCTTGCGGTCCTTCAGTTCCAGGACGCCCTCGGCCGAGCGGCGGCCGGCGACCAGGATCTGGGGGACGCCGATCAGTTCGGCGTCGGTGAACTTGACGCCCGGGGAGACACCGGCGCGGTCGTCGACGAGGACGCGGACGCCCGCGGCGGCCAGCTTGCCCGCGACGTCCAGGGCCAGCTCGGTCTGGAGGGCCTTGCCCGCGGCGACCACGTGCACATCGGCGGGGGCGATCTCCTTGGGCCAGCACAGGCCCTGCTCGTCGGCGGTCTGCTCAGCGAGCGCGGCGACGGCGCGGGAGACTCCGATGCCGTAGGAGCCCATGGTGACGCGGACGGGCTTGCCGTTCTGGCCGAGGACGTCGAGCTTGAGGGCGTCGGCGTACTTGCGGCCCAGCTGGAAGATGTGGCCGATCTCGATGGCGCGGTCCAGCTTCAGGCCGGTGCCGCACTTGGGGCAGGGGTCGCCCTCCTGGACCACGACGACGTCCACGTACTCGTCGACCTCGAAGTCACGCCCGGCGACGACGTTCTTGGCGTGGGTGTCCGCTTTGTTGGCGCCGGTGATCCAGGCGGTGCCGGGGGCGACGCGGGGGTCGGCGATGTAGGTGACCTTCTCGCCGAGGCCCTGCGGGCCGACGTAGCCGCGCACCAGGTCGGGGCGGTCCGCGAAGTCCGCCTCGGTGACCATCTCGACGGTGGCGGGCGCGAAGTGCTCCTCGACCTTGCCGAGGTCCACCTCGCGGTCGCCGGGCACACCCACGGCGACGATCTCGCCGTCCACCTTGACCAGCAGGTTCTTCAGCGTGTCGGAGGCCTGGACGCCGAGCGAGGCGGCCAGCGTCTCGATGGTCGGGGTGGCGGGCGTGGGGATCTCCTCCAGCGCGGGCACGGCGGAGCCGTCGACGGGCTGGAGCGCGTAGTTGATCGCCTCGGTGTTGGCGGCGAAGTCGCAGTTCGGGCAGTCCGCGAAGGTGTCCTCACCGGCCTCGGCGGGGGCCAGGAACTCCTCCGACTTGGAGCCGCCCATGGCGCCGGCGGTGGCCGCGACGATGCGGTAGTCCAGGCCGAGGCGCGCGAAGATCCGCTGGTAGGCCTCGCGGTGCCGGGCGTACGCCTCGGCGAGGCCCTCGTCGGCGGTGTCGAAGGAGTACGAGTCCTTCATCAGGAACTCGCGGCCGCGCAGGATGCCGGCGCGGGGGCGGGCCTCGTCACGGAACTTGCTCTGGATCTGGTAGAGGATCACCGGCAGGTCCTTGTAGGACGTGCACTGGTCCTTGACCAGCAGGGTGAAGATCTCCTCGTGCGTGGGGCCGAGGAGGTAGTCGCCGCCCTTGCGGTCCTTGAGCCGGAACAGCTCCTGGCCGTACTCGTCCCAGCGGCCGGTGGCGTCGTAGGGCTCGCGGGGCAGCAGGGCGGGAAGCAGCACTTCCTGGGCGCCGATGGCGTCCATCTCCTCGCGTACGACGCGCTCCACGTTGGCGAGGACCTTCTTGCCCAGGGGCAGCCAGGACCAGATGCCGGCGGCGGTGCGGCGGACGTAGCCGGCGCGGACGAGGAGCTTGTGGCTGAGGACCTCGGCGTCCGCCGGGTCGTCGCGCAGCGTCTTCGCCATCAACTGGGACATGCGCTGGACCTGTGCGTTGGCCATGGTTCTCGTACTCCTGCCAGATATGCGGTGATGGCATAGGAGGTTAGCCGGGCTTGCCGGGCGGGTGGAAATCGGTTAACGCCCTATCGCCTGCGCAGCGGCAGCGGGGCTCCCATCACGGCGTACGGGCGCGGTGCGCTCGGGAAGTGGACGCGGCGGGCGAGGTCGGTGTAGCCCAGGGAGTGGTAGAGGCCGCGGGCGGGGCTGTCGGTGTCGATCGCGGAGAGGATCGAGCGGGGTTCGGCGGCCGAGTCGGTGATCCTGGTGATCAGCCGGCGTCCGATGCCCCGGTTCTGGTGGTCCGGGTGGACATGCAGCTCGGTGATCACGAAGGAGTCGTCCAGCCACTCGGCGTTTCCGGCCGCGCGCAGATACGGCTCGACGACCGTCGACCACCAGTGGGTGCGGGAGTTGGGCATGCCGTAGACGAAGCCGACGAGGAGCCCCCCGGCGGTCGCGCCGAGGGCCCGTGCGCCCGGGAACTGCATATGGCGCTGGACGATCTGGCGCCGTACGGAGACTTCGTCCGGGCCGAGTCCGAACGCCACCGCTTGGACCGCCAGGGCCTCGTCCACGCGGGCCGACAGGTCCAGGGGGCCGATCGCTAGATCCATGCCGGGAGCGTATCCGGGTTCAGAACAGCACACTCATGAAGGCGCCGATCTCCTGGAAGCCCACCCTGCGGTAGGTGCGGCGGGCCGCGGTGTTGAAGTCGTTGACGTACAAGCTGACCATGGGGGCCACGTCGGCCAGGGCGTAGCGCAGGACGGCCGCCATGGCCGGGGCGGCGAGGCCCTTGCCGCGGTGTTCGGGGGCCACCCACACGCCCTGGATCTGGCAGGCCTGGGAGGTCGCCGCGCCGATCTCGGCCTTGAAGACGACCTTGCCGTCCTTGTCCAGGCGGGCGAAGGACCGCCCGGAGCCGACGAGTTCGGCGACCCGGGCCTGGTAGAGCAGACCGCCGTCGCCCGCCAGCGGCGACACCCCGACCTCCTCGGTGAACATCGCCACGCACGCCGGCATGATCGTCTCCATCTCGTCCTTGCGGACGCGGCGGACGTAGGGGTCCGGGGCGATGTCGTCGGGCATCCGGTCGGTGACCATCAGGGGCTGCTGGGACCTGACCTCCCGGGCGGGGCCCCAGTGGGGTTCCAGCAGCCGCCACAGCCCGGAGGTGGCGTCGGCGGGACCGACGATGGAGGAGCAGCGCCGCCCGGCCCGCCGGGCCCGGTCGGCGAAGCCGCGTACGGCCCGCTCGGTGGCGCAGATCGGGACCAGGTTGGCGCCCGCGTAGCACAGGGACGTGAGCATGCCGTCCTCGTACCAGCCCCACATCTCACCGCCGAGGCGCCAGGGGTCGAGCCCGGCGATCTGGACGCGAGCGGTCACGAAGGCGTTCACGACCGGCTCGCGGTCGAGAACGGCGAGCGCGGCGTCGAGGTCGCTCGGATCGAGCACCCGTGAGGTGGTCTGGGTCAACAAGTGCGGGGGCCTCACCCTGGGGTTTGTGCTGGTCTTGGCACTATAGCCGCGCGTTCCCGGCGACGCGTCGAACAGTCCGGGATCCCGCTGGCTCCCCGATCGACGGAGCCGCGCTCACCGCTCTCCTGGAGCAGGAAGCAGTAGCAGCCCGCAGGAAACTCCGGCCCGGCGAAGCTGCTTGCCGACGGGGTTTCGCACTGAGGTCTCAGTCCTGCCAGGACCCGACCCGTGCAGTTTCGTGCTACGTGACAGCCGCAATTGTGTCAGCAGCGTACAGGAAAGGGCGGCCTTGAGGCGTCCCGGACCAGTCGGTGCAGCAGACCTCGGGCCCGAGTCCTTGCTTCAACCTCCGACACCTTGCCACCTTTTCATCACCCGCAGGCTCAAAGGCTTTTCAGGCCACGCATCAATCCTGATCCGCTCGATCGTCTCAGGAGACTCATCCGATTCAAGGTCAGCCAGTACGGCGTTCTTCAGGTTCGACTTCTGAATTCGCAGGCGAACCCACCCTGGCCAGACCTTCATCCGGAAGGCGTCCGGGGAATAATCAGTGCATCCCATGATGACCATTTCTCCCGATGCAATCTCCAGACTCACCTCCACGACATGGTCAAAGAGGTTCACATCTAGCACAGGCGGCGTCGCCGTCCAGCCAACGTTGACTTCAACATCAACGTTGACCTCAGTGCGAACCGTAAGGCTGTCACCAGTGATGGCAACGCGATCAGCCAGCGATTCCGGTGTCCAGACCTTCACCAGACCGGCCGCAGACTGCCCATCGAGGATGCATACCTGAAAATAGTCGGCAAACAGCCGTAGTTGCATACCAGAAAGTACTCTCTGCGTGACTCAGATCAAGGCGATCTTCACTTGCGAACCGTCCGGAAGGTCTTTGGTCTGCGTATAGACGTGAGCCCTCATACGCGCCACATCCAGATCTCGCTTCTCCTTCAACGCTTCCGCCTTAAATTCCCCACCAAGGAAGAACGGAACGGCGGGAGTCAAACGAAATCCGCACCTCAAGGGACCATTCAAGGATTGCCAAAGATGCGCTACCGAATACCCTGTGAGTTCATCGAACTCTTCGAGAATACAGTCAGCCCACTCTCCCGAAGAGGCGGCAACAGGATCCAGTTCCGCCGTCTCGGGATCAAACATGTAGAACCTCTCGTCATCAACCGCAAACTGAAATCCGAAAACATCCTCTGCGAAGAATGTCAGACCATTCGCCGATTCTCCATACGCATAAAAGCCATTTTTGACATCGAGCAACGGATGCAGACGAGAGGGAACCTTGTCATAGTCAACCATGCGCGGCGCCAACGCCGACGAGGCGATCTCGATAAGTTCTTCTACTGCCATTACGGAATCCTAGAGTCGATGATTTCGATCTTTACTCGTGCCCCATCGGGATATGGACGCAACGTGTTGCCTATACGTGCACCTGCTCCGCCACTGTCACTACCATCGATCGCTCTGACACTCGCCCCTGCACCGCCTTCTTCGAACATGGCCGGCGGGCATTCATCAAGCTGCTTTCCAGGAACCTTTGGAATTCCCTTCAGGGAAGCTTTTCTGTTTGCTCGCGCACCACCACGGTTGATGGTCAGATCGTCACGTCAGCGTTGCCGTCAAATACATCAGAAAGCCCCGCCGACGCTCTGGCCGGTGGGGCTCTCTGGCAATTTGGCGAACTAGCTCCTACTTTCTCAACACACCATCCGAAGGGCGCGCTACGTCTTTCGCGTAAGCGATCGCTTCGGCCACTACGTTCACGTCGACCTCCCTCGGTGTCGGCATGAGGCAGAGGACATCCGCAGCATCTATGCGGATCTCACAGACGCAATCCCCAGTGTCCATGGCTCGACATTCCACATAGTTGACCTCTTCATGAATGCTGGCCACAAGGAAGAGGCGATACTTACGTCCCGCGATCTCTACTACCCTCATCCGAGGAACCCTTCGAATGTGAGCCCGCCTCCGCGCATACTCCAGCGTGCACCGTAGCTACCGTCCGGATGCCAGATGTCGCGAACCGTACCTCCATAGTGCGCCGAGGCAGAACCCACTGTGTCTGTACTACCTGGATTGGTCAGCAACTCAAGGACCATGTTGTCGCCCATTTCAGTGCGCTCCGAATCCGAAGCAAGAGTCGGGAACTTACTCGCATGAACCGGCCCTCGACTGGGGTCCGCATGCTTCTGCAATGCCCTCCCAGCATTGCTTTGACCGCGAGCGATTTTTCCGGTACGAGTATCGATTTTGGCCTTCTTGTAAGGCCCAGTCGCTGCATCGGCAAGCTCGTCAACGGAAGCGTTTCCACAATTATGAACCAGGACCGGCGTGGCGCCCGCCAGCACATAGTACGTATGCAGGCCGGCGATGGTGAGGTCGTAGGTGACCGCGGTGCTGTGGTAGTTGCGGACATTGGTGACAGCGGCGTAGGTGCCGTCGGGTTCGCGGAGGTGGGTTCCCCGGGTGAGGTGGGAGGCTTCGACCCACTGGCCTGTGGTGGCGTCCCAGAAGGGGTGGTGCCAGGTGGTGGTGAGGGTCGCGCTGTGAGCACCGGCTTGGTTCTTGCCGGGCTTGGTGGGCCGGATCGTGAGGTTGGTGAAGTCGCGGTCGGTCGTGGTCTTGATGACGCGTTCGACGGTGTGGGCGGCGGTGACTCCGGTCTGGGGGTCGGTGGCTTCGACCTTGTCGCCGGGCTTGATGTCCTTGATGGGCTCGCTGTGGCCGTCGGCTTTCAGGACGGGGGTGGTGCCGATGAAGCTGTGGGGAACCTCCGCCTCTTCCTCACACGCCTCCCCCACTCTCTCGGCGACGGACGCCCCGTCGTCCTCAGCCGCTTCCAGCGCTGCTACTTCGAGTTCGTCCTCACCACCGGTGGCGACGAAACCGAGGACGAGTGTTCCTGCCTTGACACATCCGCTGAGGGTGGGGTTCGTGGCGCAGCCGACTACGTCCTTCGCGCCCGAGTAGTCGTAGGCGACGCTGGCGGCCTTCTTGAGATAGGAAGTCCAGCTGATGCCGGACGACTTCTTCTTGGGCTTCGGCTGCGGATGCGTCGCCTGGTAGTAGTAGGCGTCCCAGTCCCGGTTGTAGTCGCTGAGATAGTTCTGGTACTTCTGCGTGGATTTGCCGTGGCTGTCGGTGTAGCCCTCGTCGTGCATCCAGTCCTGGAGCACATGCGCGTTGCCGAACGACCCGAACTGCGGGTCGACGAGCATCTGGCCGGTGGGGTCGGAGTTGGTGACGGGGTCGTTGCCGGCGTAGTCGTAGCCGCCGAGCTGGGTGGGAGACGTGGTCTCCAGGACGGGGTCGGCGGAGATGAAGCGACCGGTGCTGGGGTCGTACTCGCGGGCGCCGAGGTTCTCCAGGCCGGTTGACGTGTCGGGGGTGCCGCCGATGTAGCCGTCGTCGCCGGGCCAGTTCGAGGGCGGGGTGCCGCGGTCCTGGCCGAAGGGCAGGTAGGCGCGGCGGGTGACCGCGTAGGTCAGGTAGTCGACGGCGAGGGTGTCGGTGCCCTGCCGGTCCGGGATGAGGTACTGGATGTCGCCGTTGCTGGAGTGCTCGGCGACGGTGGTGCCGCCCAGGGTGATGTAGCGGGTGCCGCTGATGGCCTGCGTGGAGGTGTTCTCCACGATCTGGTCGCCGTCGACGAAGAGGGTGGCCTGTCCGGGGTCGGCGCGCAGGACGAGGTTGCCGTCGGTGTCGTAGAGGTAGCTGGTGGTGCCGCCGGTGGCGGTGTCGGAGACGGACGCGAGGTCGCCCTGGTCGTCCCAGCTCATGGTCTGGGTGCCGGCCTGGCTGGTGACGGTGGCCTCGTTGCCGGAGTCGTCGTAGGTCAGGCTCTCCGTCCGTGCCGTCGCTCCGGGCCCGGTCGCGGTCGTCTTGGTCAGGGTGTGCGGCTGGTCGGAGCCCGAGCCCTGAGCCGGGTAGTCGTACGTGGTGGTCGTGTCGTCCGCGGTGTTGCCCGCGGTGTCGTGGTCGGTCTGGGTCTTGCGGTCGCCGGCCGCGTCGTAGGTCCAGGACTGCCAGTAGGGCTGCGGGCCGCCGACGGTGGAACTGTCACCCGGGCTCGGGGACTTGGCGCACTGGTCGGTGGCGGTCCAGGCCTGGGCGAGGCGGGTGGCGTAGTCGTACGTGTAGCACTGGGTGTCGGTGGTCGCGCCGCCGTTCTGCTTGTCCGTGGTCGAGGTGACCAGCCCGGCACCGGCCGAGACACCGCCGGTGGCGGGATCGCTGCTCCCGTAGGAGTAGCCGGTGTCGTCGATCACCGTGGACGAGGCGAGGTCGGTGGTCTTGGTGTCGGTGAGCCGCTGGGTCTGCTGGTCGTAACCCAGCGTGTCGTAGACGGAGTTGGCGCCGCCGCCCATCGTGTACTGAAGCGGTTTGCCGAGCTCGTCGTAGCCGACCGCTTGTACATAGGTCCAGTTGTTGCCCGTGCCGTAGGCGCCCGCGGCGCTGGTCGGCTCGCCGTACTTGTCGTAGCCGTAGGTGACGTTCTCACCGGCCAGGGAACCGATGGCGGGGTAGCTCCGGGAAGCTTCCAGGCCCGCGACGGCGGTGTAGCCGGTGGTGGTGACGTAGCCGGCGGAGGGTGCCAGGGCCGCCTCGTTGGCGGGCAGGTTGGCGAGGGTCTCGCGCTGGGTGCCGGGCAGGCCCAGGGTGTTGTAGCTGAGGACGGTGTCGGTGACCGAGGGGCTGGTGGTGCCCTTCTGGTACGACGTGGACGCGGTCGGCAGGCCCTTCTTCAGGGTGTCGTACGTCCACGCGGCGGTCTGGTTGCCCGCGGCGGGCGCGGCGCCGCCGGTGGTGTCGTAGGTGGCCTTCTTCCGGCCGTCGAGGTCGTACTGATAGGTGGTCTGCTTGCCGCGGGCGTCGGTCACGGTGAGCAGCTGGCCGGCGTTGTCGTAGGTGGAGTCGGTGGTGCCGGTGTCCGGGTCGGTGGCCTTGGTCTGGTTGCCGAGCAGGTCGTAGGTCCAGGACCAGGAGTTGCCCGCCGCGTCCTTCTCCCCGGTCCGGTTGCCGCTCGGGTCGTAGTGGTAGGTCGTGTCGGAGTAGTCGGACGTGTCGGTGTCCGTCGGGTCCGGGGTGACGCCCGTGTGGTACTGGCGCAGGTCACTGGTGTTGCCGCGGGCGTCGGTGAACACGGACTCGGCGGTGGCGCCCTTGGGCGGGACGGTCGTCGTGACGTCGCCGCCGTAGCCGGTGGTGGTGCGCCAGGTCTCGGTGCCCAGCTTGTACGAGACCGCCGCGGTCTGACGCCCCGCGCCGTCGTAGAGGTAGCCGGTCTCGGACGGTACGTCACCGTCCTGGGCCAGGACCGGCGTCGGGGAGAGCGCGAGCTTCGCGTAATAGGGATCGGTCACCTTGGCCTTGAGGCCGTCGGTGTTGTAGACGGTGTCGGTGACGTCGACCCCGCCGTCCATGGTCGCCGACTGCGTCTCGAACTGCCGCAGCATCGCGTCGTAGATCGTTTCGCTGCTGCGGTACGACTGGTCGTCGTCAAGGGTCTGTGTCGTCACCACGGAGGGTGCGCTGTTCGAGATCGAGTAGCTGTACTTGTCGTAGGCGGACGTGATGCCCGGCTTGAAGTCGGCGGTGGCGCGGCCGAGAGCGTCGTACTGGTGCTTGGTGACGTAGCCGGCCGGGTCGGTGGTCTGGAGGGTCAGGCCGCGGGCCGGGTCGAAGCTGGTCGTGGTGGCCAGGCTCATCGGGTCGGTCGTCTTGACCTGGGTGGGCTCGGCGCCCGTGGCCGGAGTGTACGCGGTGGTGGTCGTGCGGTTGTCCGCGTCGGTCGTGCTCAGGGCCCGGCCGTACGCGTCGACCTTCGTGACCGTCGACATGGTGGTGTAGGTGGGCGTGCTGCCGGTGTACGAGGACGCGTTCTGCGTCATCGTGACGTCGCCCGCCGACGGTGCCGCGCCGAAGGTGGTGGAGCCGTCGTAGAAGGTACGGGTGTCGGAGACCACGTCGTCGGGGACGGTGGGCGTCTTGTCGCAGTCGACCGAGACGGTGACGTTCTCGTCCGGCTTGTCGAAGATCCAGGCGCCGGTGTTGTCGTCGTAGGTGACGGTGGCGCACTGGTCGTCGTCGGCGGTGGAGACGTCGCCGAGGTCGTCGGTCTTGGTGATGCGGCCCCGGTCGTCGTGCGTGTAGTCGGTCTCGGTCTCACGGGTGGAGCCGTCGGCGAGCGGGGTGTAGACCCGCTCCTCGCTCTGGCCGGTGAGGAAGGCCTGGCTGTCGGGGAGGCCGCCACCGAGCTTCTGGGTGGCCTGTGCGGCGGAGGTCCACGGGTCGGTGACGGTGTCGCCGACGACCTTGCCGCTGCCGCTTCCGTCGTACTGGACGGTCTCGTACGGCATGCCCGCGTACTGGTTCAGGTCCTTGACCGCGGGATCGCCCCGGCTGTCGGTGACCGTGGCCGAACGGGTGCCGCCGCTGGGCAGGGTGTCGCCGTCCATGCCGCGGAAGTAGGTGTAGTCGGTCTCGGTCACCGGGTCGGGTGCCGTGCCGACGGTCACCTTCATGCCCGCGAAGCCGCGGAACTGGTTCCAGGTGCGCTGCTTGTCCGGGGTGAGCGAGTTGTCGTCGTAGTGCCAGGCGGGCGTCCCGACCGGGGTGTAGTGCGTGGCGATGGTGTCGTTGATGCCGAGCGGTTTGCCGTCGGCGTCCTTGAGGGTGGGGTCCTGCTGGGTGACACCCGTGACGATGTACTTGTTGAAGTAGTCCTTGACCGGGTCGGTCTGTCCGGTGGGGACCCAGTAGGCGGGGTAGCACAGCTTCGCGTTGGTGCTGTCGTCGCTGGGTGTGGCCGAGCCGCAGGCCGCCGAGGAGTAGGCGACGTCGATCGTCTCGCCGGTCTCGGTGGTGATGGTGTTCAGCCGCTGCCGGGTGATGGGCGGATAGCCGTCGGTCACGTCGACGCGGTTGGACAGCGGCGTGCCGGTGAGGGTGAGGGGCGGCATGCTCACCGGGGTGGTGGGCCCTCCGCCGCCGGTGTCCTGGCCGGTGCGGGTGATCGACGACAGCCACAGCGCCGGGGTGGTCGCGTCCCCGGTCGCGGGGAAGGTGTGCGTCAGGGCGAAGGAGTCGACGTTCGTCTCCGTGGTCCCTTCCAGCACCTGGGTCTGGATGCCGGTCAGTTCCTCCTCGGACCAGAAGGTCGGCGAGGTGACGGAGCAGGTGGCGTTCTGTGCGCAGTAGAGGTCGTAGGGGACGTCCGGCCAGTTGCTCGCCGTCGAGGTGGAGAGGGTGGAGGTGTCGCAGCCCGTGGTGGAGGTGTCGCAGCGTCCCTTCACCGTGAACAGCACCTGGGCGGCGGGCGAGGTGGAGTAGACCGAGCCGTCCCGCTGGCCGTAAGTGATCTTGGTCAGGTAGCCGTCGCGGGTGTAGGGGGTGTTGGCCGTGGTCCCCTTGTCCCGCGCGTAGTAGGCCGTGTCCTTGGCGTACCAGTAGGACAGGGCGTCCTTGTGGGTGTCGACGACGTAGTCGAGGTTCCACCGGTAGGCCTGCTGGCACCAGGAGTCGGCGAAGGTGGCGTTGTAGCAGGGCTGACCCGAGGCGGTGGCGTAGACCGGCTCGGTCCACACGGAGTCGGTGGCGGTGTCCCCGGAGGCGTAGCCGGGCAGTTGGTCGAGCCCGAAGTAGTACTGCGTGCCGTCGTCGGTGGTGACGACCCAGTACTCGCCGTCGTTGTCGCCGTTGGGCGCGCCGGTCTTCAGCTGGACGCGCTCACCGGCGTCGTTCTGCGGATGCCAGTCACCGGTCGCGTCGTCCTTGACCAGCGGGGAGGCCGAGCCGCCCAGGGACATGGTGAGCGTGTTCTCGTCCGACCAGCAGTTGTCGTTGGTCTTCGTGGTGCCTGCGGGGTTCTGGTCGCAGGACTGGTAGGAGCGTTCGATGAAGCCGGGGCTGTAGTCGAAGCCGTCGCCGATCACCGACGCCTGGTTGTTGGTCGAGGAGGTCAGGCCGTCCTGGGACTGGGAGTTGTAGCCGAGGGAGACGGTCGGCTTCAGGCCGCCGGGGACGCTCGGTACGGAGACCGGGTAGGCCCAGGTGAAGGCGTCCGAGCTGCCGCCCGCCTGCCACTGGCTGGACGGGTTGAGGGAGGTCGCCGAGAAGTCGCCGCCGCCGCCGGCGGGAGCGGAGACCGCGGCGATCAGGGTGGTGGCCCGCGCTGCCGTGGCGTTGGGCTTGGCGGCCGCGCCCTTCGCCGCGGTGGCTCCGTCAACTGCCTTCGTGGGTACGGTGGTTGCCGCCGCCAGGGTGACATCACCGGTGAGCTTGTGCGCCTTGGCGTCGTCGCTGGACGCGACCGGGGTCTGCGTGCGGCAGGCCGCCTTCGTGGGCGTGGTCAGCGCGCAGGCGGGAAGCGAGACGAGGTGGAGGCGGGAGGCCCAGTCGGCGCCGAAGGCGTCGGCGAACGCGCTGGTGTCCACGGTCAGCCCGGCGTCGGCCTTCCGGGTGGCGTCCTTGGTCCGGCTCAGGCTGAGGACGACGCCGTCGACACCGGCGGCCTTTGCAACGGCCCGGGACTCGACCCGGACATCGACACTCGTCGGAGCCTGCTGTCCGGCCGTGGCGTTCCTGGTCCGGGTGCGGTGGGCCGCGGGTCCCAGCCAGACGGGGAGCGAGCCCGCGCGCACGGGCGTCGACCGGTCCGCAGAGGCGGTGGCGGAGCCGGAGGGCCAGGAGACCTTTCCGGGGTGGAAGGCCGGCATCTTCTTCGGCCGTGGGTAGTGCGAGCGCAGCCGCTCGACCGGCACGGGCTTGGTCTGCTGCGGGGTCGGCCGCTTCCCCGAAGCCGCGGCCGCGGGCAGCGCACCGGCCTGCAACAGCCCGGCGCACAGGGCGAGGACGGTCACGAGGGCGGCGGCCCAGGTATATGGCGTTACACGTCTGGACCATCCGGCGAAGAGCCGGCCGGCTCTGCCACGTCTGCGCCTACGCCCACCCGGTACCACGGTGCCCCGCCCTCACTTCGACGATCATGAACCGGAACAGTAAGTATCAGTTGACGCTGTGCACTCAACGTTCACAACTAAGGACTGACCAACTATTTGCCTGCACATGGCATGCACATTTTGGCCACAACAAGGCCGAACCATCTCCTCTCGTCAACTTCCCCCACCGGTTTGCAGGTTCGTGTGCTTTAGCGTCGACGCGGCCCGGTGATCTCCGGGTCGTGACCCACAGGAGATGCCGTGACGCACTGGCACGCAGGCCGCCGCAGACGTGAAAGACCTCGCCCGACACCCCTCTCGAAAGCCGCCGTTGTGGGCACCGTGCTCGCAGCGGCCCTCGCCACCCCGGCGGTACCCGCGGTCGCCGCCGTACCGTCGGACGTCTCCGGGAGCACGGCGAACTACTCGTCCGGACAGCCCGCCCCGGTCACGAACCAGCCCCCGGCCTCCCCCGACACCCCGGTCATGTCCGACGGTTACGGTCCGACGGGCGATGAGCAGCAGGCCATGCAGGCCGCGGCGGAGCAGGCGCGGTCCTCGGGCAAGCCGGTCGTGGTGAACGCGCTGACCACACCCGTGCAGCAGGTCGCGGCGCAGCCGGGCGGAGGCTTCGCGCTCACCGCCACTCCCGACCCCGTCCGGACCCGGCAGAACAACCACTGGGTCGCGGTGAACACCGGTCTGCGCAGGACGACTTCGGGCTCATGGAGTCCAAAGGCGACCGCGTACGGCAGTGTCTCCTTCTCCGGCGGCGGCACCACCCCCCTGGTCACCAGCCGTTACGACGGCGTCACCATGACCGTCAAGTGGCCCAAGCCCCTTCCGGTCCCGATCGTCAACGGCACGACGGCCACGTACCGTTCGGTCTTCCCCTCCGTCGATCTGGTGCTCACCGCCACGGCGAGCGGTGGCTTCACCGACACCCTGGTCGTCAAGTCCTTTGCGGCCGCGAAGAATTCGGCCGTGCGCGACCTCGAACTCGCGACCTCGGTGAGCGGTGGCAGGCTCGCGGCCGACGAGGGCGCGGGGCTGACTGTGCGTGACCGGCACGGCCGGGAACTCATGACAGCCGCCAGTCCGCAGATGTGGGACTCCAACACCAAGCTTCCCGCGGCCGTGTCCCGGAAGGCAGGCTCGGCGAAGGTCGCGGCGGACCCCTCCGACACCGCTCACCCGGGCCTGGCGGCACGCGTCGCGCCCGTCCGCACGAGCGCCACCTCCTCCCGCCTCGCGCTCAAGCCGGACACCCGTCTGCTCTCGGCGCGTTCGACGGTCTACCCGGTCTACATCGACCCCACGTTCAACTGGCACCCCTACGACCCGTCGGCTCCCGCGTACGACGAGGTCAAGCAGGGCTGCCCGAACAGCAAGTTCTACAACGACTCGGGCTCCGACGCGGACGGCGGACGCCTCGGCGTCGGCTACAACGCCTGGCCCGAGGGCACCTGCGGCAAGGGCAGCGAACACGCCGTCTACCAGTGGAAGCTGTCGTCGACCATCTTCGGGGCCACGATCAACAGCGCCACCGTCGAGGCCACCGAGGTCTATTCCGCCTCCTGCTCGGGTGACTACACCGTCAACCTGCACGCCTCCGGCGGCCTCGGCTCGGGCACCGACTGGAGCAACCGCCCCAAGTACAACAGCTACTCCACCTCCGCCGCGTTCGGGCGCGCCTGGAACCCCGATCTGTGCCCGTCACAGGGCAATGTGTCGAAGGGCCTGAGCGTGCTCACCCCGATCAAGAGCGCCGCCTCCGGGCATTCGACGTCGTTCACCGCGACGCTGGCCGAGGACAGCGCCGAGAGCAGCCACCTCAGCGGCGGCTTCTCCCGCTTCTCCCACAACCCGGCCCTCCAGATCGAGTACGACACCACGCCCACCGTCCCCAGCGCCTCGGGCATGTCGGCCGCGTCCGGGTCCAACATCGCCGCCTGCGACACCACCGCGCCGTACCCGTTCATGGGCAAGACCCTGGCGAGCACCCCGCCGGTGCTGCGGACGAAGGTGTCCGACAAGGACGGCGACAAGCTCCAGGCCACCTTCCAGTACTGGGTCGACGGGTCGAGCACCAAGGCCACCGGCAAGAGCGGCGACAACGTCTCCAGCGGCTCCACCGCGTCCTTCGGCCTGCCCGCCGCTTTCGTCGATTCACTGACCGACGGCACCACCGTCGACTGGCAGGCCCAGGTCACCGACGGCAAGGCGACCACCACCTTCGCCCAGTCCCCCACCTGCCACTTCACCGCCGAACCGACCGCGCCGGATGCCCCCACGGTTGCTTCCGCGGACGGCAAGTACCCGGACACGGACAATGGCGGCGGCGCCGTGTCCACCGCCGGAACCGCGGGCGACTTCACCCTGACCGGCAGCGGGGGCAGCACCCCCACCGAGTTCGTCTACTCCCTCGACGTGCCGCCGGCCACCAGCAACCCCCCGGCCGCCGAGGTCAAGAAGATCACCTCCGGCACCTCCGCCACGGTCACGGTCACTCCCCCCTCTCCCGGCCCCCACACACTGTGGGTCTACGCGGCCGACGCCGCGGGCGACGACTCCGGTACGACGGGCTACTCGTTCCTGGCCACCGGCGACAAGGGCGACTACCCGCACGCCAACTGCACCAGCCTGGCCGACTGCTACGACAATGTCGGCATCAGCTCCGACTCCACTCCCGCACAGGGCAACCTCGACGGCGACGGCAACAGCTTCTCGGCCACCGATCTGACCAACGCCGGCTGGGCCAGCGGCGGGAAGGTCACCGTCGACGGCGCCACCTTCCAACTGCCGTCCTTCGGCGCCGGAAAGCCCGACAACATCCTCGCCGCGAACCAGACCATCCCGTTCAGCGCCTCCGGCAACGCCCTGGAATTCCTGGCCACTTCGGGCTACACCAGTATCGCCACCCCCGGGGCCATCAACGGCGAGCAGACCGCGCCCTACACACCCGCGGGTATGCGGGTCAGCGGCACCTACTGCTTCGACGGCACCGATCCGCAGGGCGCATGCCCGGCCCAGGGCACCATCACGTACACCGACGGCTCCACCAAGGCGTACTACCTGACCGTGCCCGACTGGACGAATGCCGACACCAGCATCGCCGCGGTCACCCTGCCCCATGTGAACACCGCCACCACCACCAAGGCCGGCGCCCGCAACCTCTACGCCTTCTCGGTCCCCCTCGACCCGTCGAAGACCGTGGCCTCGGTGACCCTGCCGGACGTGAGCGAGCGGGCCGGCAACCACACTCAGACGC
Organism: Streptomyces sp. NPDC093018; assembly: GCF_040684035.1. Taxonomy (NCBI): domain Bacteria; kingdom Bacillati; phylum Actinomycetota; class Actinomycetes; order Kitasatosporales; family Streptomycetaceae; genus Streptomyces; species Streptomyces sp. NPDC093018. Next base: position 700,495 of record NZ_JBFBFF010000002.1, on the reverse strand, counting down.
TGCACATCTTCTCCATGGCCACCCGCGACACCACGCACTCCACCCCGGAGGCCAACGGCACCGCGGCGGCGGCCCCCTCCGGCCAGTCCTGGACCGGCGCCTGGGCCAACCCCACCGAGGGTCAGTACAACTTCCAGGGCGGCGACTTCTCCAATCAGACCTTCCGCATCGCCCTGAAGCCTTCACTGTCCGGCAGCACCCTGCGGGTCAAGCTGGACAATGCGCTCGGCACCAGCAAGTTGTCCATCGGTCACGCCACCGTCGCCACCGACTCCGGATCGGGCACGCCTTCCCCGCTGCCCACCGGCACCCCCACCACGCTGAAATTCGGCGGTAGCCAGAGCGTGACCGTCCCCGCGGGCGGATCCGTCTACAGCGACCCGCTGACCTTCCCCGTCACCGCGGGCCAGTACCTGCTGGTCTCCTACCAGCTCAGCAATGACGTCCCGTACCTCGTCCAGCACTCCTTCGCGAACAACGCCTACGAGTACCTGACGGCCACCGGGGCCGGCGACAAGACGACCGACACCACCGGCACCCCCTTCGCGCAGCAATGGCAGGGCTGGTACACCGACCTGGTCACCAACCTCGACATCACCTCCTCCGGCACCCCCACCCAGGCCGTCCTCGGTGACGGTCTCGTCGACGCATTCCAGCCGAACACCCACCCCGTCACCAACGGCAGCCGCGTCTCCGACGCCCTGGCCGCCGCCGAGCCCACCACTCCGAGCCCCTACGGCACCATCGCCGAAGGCATCGAGTCCAACAGCCTGATGACCGACAACCCCCAGACCTACCAGGGCAAGGCCATCGGCGGCCCGTCGGTCCTCTCCCGCATCGACCGCGACATCCTCGACCAGCCCGGCGTCGACAACGTCGTCGTCACCGAAGGCCTGGAAGACCTCCTCGCGGGCACCGGCAGCGACGACCTGGAGGCCAACGGATACACGGCCCTCATCCAGCAGCTCCAGGGCTGGGGCATCACCTCCACCCTCGCCTCCCTCACCCCCTGCGAGGGCTACGCCGGTGACGGCGCCACCCCCAACGACCCCTGCACGACGGACATCGACTCCGGCCGCCAGGACGTCAACGCCTGGCTCGACAGCCAGTACAACCCCTGGGACCCCAGCATCCCGCTCGTCTACTACGCCGATTTCGACGGCGCCGTAGCGGTCACCGACGCGACCACGGGCGAGGAGAAGCTCAGCGCGAAGGCCGACACCGGTGACCACGTCAACCTGACCAACGCCGGATACGCGGCCGAGGTGAACTCGATCCTCTCCCCGCACGACACCTGGGCCCTCGACGACGGCCCCGACTCCGTCCAGGCCGCCGACACCGCCCGCACCGACACCCCGTCCACCGTCGACGACTACAGCGTGGGCAGCAGCCCCCTCACCCTGAACGGCACCACCACCTGGACCGACGACGCCACCCGGGGCGAGTCCCTCACCCTTGACGGCACCACGGCCGACGCCACCGCCCCGGGCCAGGTCCTCGACACCACCGGCAGCTATTCCGTCTCCGCCTGGGTGAACCTCTCCTCGCTGCCCACCCGCAACGCGACCGTCGCCTCCCAGCCGGGCGACCAGAACAGCCCCTTCTACCTGAAGTACGACACCGCCCACACCGGCACACCCGGCTGGTCCCTGCACTTCACCCAGACCGACACCGCCGGCCCGACCAACAAGATCGCCTACGTCTCAGGAGCCACCGCGGGCACCTGGACCCACCTGGTGGGCACCTTCGACGCCACCACGGACACCGGCCGCCTGTACGTCAACGGCAGCCTCGCCGCGACCGTCACGGGCGTCACACCGTGGGCCTCGACCGGACCCTTCACCGTCGGCAGCGCCAAATACAACGGCGCCGTCTCCGACTACCTCCCCGGCACGGTCAGCGACGTCCAAGCCTGGAACTACACCCTCGACACCGACCAGGTGACGGCCCTCTACGACCAGATCCCCTGACAGGAAGGGGCGCGACGGATCACACGTCGCGCCCCCGCCGTCGTAGTCCTCTCAGGCCTGTACGAGCCCCAGGAACGCCTGCCACGCGGTGGTCGGGACGGAGAGGGTGGGGGCGGTGGTGGGGGGCTGCTTGGAGTCGCGGATGTGGATGGTGGTGGGGCAGGTGGCGATCTCGACGCACTCGCCGCCACCGCCACTGCTGTAGCTCGACTTGTGCCAGGTGAGGGCGACTTCGAGGCACTGTCCGCCATCGCCGGTGCTGTAGCTGCTCTTGAACCAGGTCAGGTCCGACGGCTTTGTGACGTTCATGTCTCTCCAAGCACCTTCTCTACGAGGGCCAGCGAATGTCGTGGGGTCAGGGCCTGTGCACGCAGGATGCCGTACCGCTCCTCCATCTCCCTGACCGTCTGAGCGTCGGAGTAGAGGCGGCTGCCCTTGTGAGCGTCCGCGTAGGCGAACCTGCGCCCCTTCGCCGTGTCAATCAAGGTGAAGGTACCAAACAGCGCCACGTGCTCCTCCCGGTCGTTCGGCAGGACCTGGATCTCCACGTTACGCCGTTGCCCGATGAGCAGGATCTGCTCCAACTGGCCCCGCGTAACCTGCAGTCCACCCAGACGCTTGTACAGAAGGGACTCCTCCAACACGAAGCTGATGGTTGGCGTGGACTTCCGCTCGAAGATCTCTTGTCGAGCCAGCCGCGCGACGACTCGCTGTTCGATCGTCTCTTGGTCCAGCAGAGGCCGCCACATCGTGAACACGGCCCGCGCATACTCCTCCGTCTGCAACAGGCCGTTGAACACCAGCGCGTCGTACACGTGCAGCCCGACCGCTTCTCTCTCCAGCTTCGCCGCGTCCTGAAACGTCGCCGGATACTGTGCCCTCTCCATGTCCTCGATGAAGTCGATCAGTATCCCGCCCGCGTCCAGCACCCCATCCGCCTGCCGAATGAACTTCGCGTTCGGGATCCGCCTGCCCACCTCGTACGACGTGATCGTCGCGGCCGAGTAACCCGTACGGCGGCCCAACTCGGCCCGCTCCATGCCCGCTTGGACGCGCAGCCGCTTCAACACCCGCCCGAAGACGAGTGGAATGCCCGAGCCCGTTGCTTCCTGGCCATCCTGCTCTTCCTGTGCTTCCTCGCTCATGTACACCCCCAATGCCTGTGCGCCACCCTCGGTCACGGTGCGCTCGTGTACAGCGGCACCTCGCCCTTGTACAACGCCTGGTGGTCCTGGTGCGGCCGCTGTTCAACGCTACTGAGCGTGCGGGACCGTAACCGCGTGAAATCAGAAATCTCCACCCAGGAATTCGCCATGCGCTTCACCTCCACCCCGCGCGGCGCGCGGCTCGCCCGGCGGCTGGTGTCGTTGCGGCTGGACGAGTGGGGGCACCCGTACGACAGCCGGGTCAACGAGGCCGTCACGCTGATCTCGGCCGAGTTCGCGGCCAACGCCGTACAGCATGGGCGCGTACCCGGGCGGGACTTCCATCTGCGGCTCGCCGGGGGTGAGGACGTCGTACGCCTGGAGGTCTCGGACACGCTGACCGAGCGGCTACCCGAGCGGCGGGCTCCGAGCGGGGAGGGCGGGCGGGGGCTGATCCTGGTGGAGGCGCTCGCGGACAAGTGGGGGGTGGCGCCGCGGCAGCCCGGTAAGACCGTGTGGGCGGAGGTACGGCTGAGTCCCGCCACCGAGGGGTGACGGGACTCATGATGTCGTACGGGTCAGCCCGCGACGGAGACCGAGGGCTCGCCGGACTCCACGCCCTCGTCCTGCATCTTCTCGGCCAGCTTCATGGCCTCCTCGATGAGGGTCTCCACGATCTTGGACTCGGGGACGGTCTTGATGACCTCGCCCTTGACGAAGATCTGGCCCTTGCCGTTGCCGGAGGCGACGCCCAGGTCGGCCTCGCGGGCCTCGCCGGGGCCGTTGACGACGCAGCCCATGACGGCGACGCGGAGCGGGACGTCCATGCCGGTGAGGCCCGCGGTGACCTCTTCGGCGAGCTTGTAGACGTCGACCTGGGCGCGGCCGCAGGACGGGCAGGAGACGATCTCCAGGCCGCGCTGGCGCAGGTTCAGGGACTCCAGGATCTGGGTGCCGACCTTGACCTCCTCGACCGGCGGGGCCGAGAGGGAGACGCGGATGGTGTCGCCGATGCCCTCGGAGAGCAGCGCGCCGAAGGCGACGGCCGACTTGATGGTGCCCTGGAAGGCGGGGCCGGCCTCGGTGACGCCGAGGTGCAGGGGATAGTCGCACTGCGCGGCGAGCTGGCGGTACGCCTCGATCATGACGACCGGGTCGTTGTGCTTGACCGAGATCTTGATGTCGCGGAAGTCGTGCTCCTCGAAGAGGGAGGCTTCCCACAGGGCGCTCTCGACCAGCGCCTCCGGGGTGGCCTTGCCGTACTTCTGGAGCAGGCGGCGGTCCAGCGAGCCCGCGTTCACGCCGATGCGGATCGGGGTGCCGTGCTCCTTGGCGACCTGGGCGATCTCCTTGACCTGGTCGTCGAACTTCTTGATGTTGCCCGGGTTCACGCGGACCGCGGCGCAGCCGGCCTCGATGGCGGCGAAGACGTACTTGGGCTGGAAGTGGATGTCCGCGATCACCGGGAGCTGGGACTTGCGCGCGATGGTGGCGAGCGCGTCGGCATCGTCCTGGGTGGGGCAGGCCACGCGGACGATCTGGCAGCCGGAGGCGGTCAGCTCGGCGATCTGCTGGAGGGTGGCGCCGATGTCGGACGTGCGGGTCGTGGTCATCGACTGGACCGATACGGGCGCGTCTCCGCCGACCGCCACGCTTCCGACCTGGATCTGCCGGCTCTTGCGGCGCTCGGCGAGCTTGGTCGGTACGGACGGCATGCCGAGAGAAATCGCAGTCATCTGCTGTGCAACCCCAAGTCGTGGATCAAGATCCGGCCCCGTGCTACGGCGGGCTCCGGCATCCGAGATTACGGCACCGGCGCGTGCGCGGGCACATCCCACCCGGGAAACCCCCTCATTGGGGGGCGTCCGGACGCCGCACGGGAAGCGGCCCGGAACCCCAGGGTCCCGGGCCGCCATGAACGCCGGATGGCTAGGAGATTTTCACCGGGTTCACCACGTCCGCGATCAGCACCAGGACGGTGAAGCAGACGAAGATCCCGGCCACCACGTACGCCACCGGCATCAGCTTGGCCACGTCGAAGGGGCCCGGGTCCGGGCGGCGCAGCACCCGGGCCAGGTTGCGCCGCAGCGCCTCCCACAGGGCGCCGGCGATGTGGCCGCCGTCGAGCGGGAGCAGCGGGAGCATGTTGAACAGGAACAGCGAGAGGTTGAAGCCGGCGAGCAGCATCACGAACATCGCCACCTGCTGGGAGGCGGGGATGTCCAGGGTGGCGATGTCGCCGGTGATGCGGGCCGCGCCGACGATGCCCATCGGGGAGTCCGGCTGGCGCGGGGCGTTGTCGAAGGCCGCGTCCCACAGGGCCGGGATCTTGCCGGGCAGGGCGGCGAGGGAGTCGACGGCGTCGCCGACCCGGTCGCCCATCCAGGTCACCGAGTCGCCGAAGCCCTGCTTCTGCACGCCGGTGGCGGGGCTGAAGCCGAGGAAGCCGGCCTTCACGGTGCCCTCGACGTAGTTGCCGCTGGAGTCCTTCTTGGCGACCTCGTTGGTGGCGATCGTGGCGTGCAGGGTCACCTGCTCGCCCTTGCGGTCGACCACGATCGCGACGCTCTTGCCCGCGTCGGCCCGGATGAGGTCCGAAAGCGTGTTCCAGTCCTTGGTCGGGTGGCCGTCGAAGGAGACGATCCGGTCGCCCGCCTTCACGCCGGCCTTGGCCGCGGGGGACGCCGGGTCGGACTTCTTGCAGCTGTCGCGGTGCTGGCTCTGCGCGATGACGCAGGGCGAGACGGACTCCACGTGGGTGGTTTCCTTCTGGATGCCGAAGCCCATCAGCGCGACGAGGAACAGGGCGATGGCGAGCACCAGGTTCATGAACGGGCCCGCGAACATGACGATGACGCGCTTCCACGGCTTGCGCGTGTAGAACATGCGCGTCTCGTCGCCGGGCTGGAGCTCCTCGTAGGCCGCCGAGCGGGCGTCCTCGATCATCCCGCGCCACGGTGAGGTGGAACGGGCGGAGATCCGGCCCGCGTTGTCCGGCGGGAACATGCCGATCATGCGGATGTAGCCGCCGAGCGGGACCGCCTTGATGCCGTACTCGGTGTCGCCCTTCTTGCGCGACCACACGGTGGGGCCGAAGCCGACCATGTACTGCGGGACGCGGATGCCGAAGAGTTTGGCCGTCGACAGGTGCCCCAGCTCGTGCCACGCGATCGAGACGAGCAGACCGAACGCGAAGACCACTATGCCGAGGATGAACATCAAGGTCGTCATGCACGCGCCTCCGCGGTCGCCGTCTTGGCTGTGATCTCACGGGCCCGGGTCCGCGCCCAGGTCTCCGCTTCGAGGACGTCCGACACCGTGAGCGAAGTTCCCGTTTCCGGTGTGCCGTGTTCCTCGACGACCCGGGTGACGGTCTCCATGATCCCGTTGAAGGGCAGCGCGCCGTTCAGGAAAGCCTCGACGCACTCCTCGTTGGCGGCATTGAACACCGCCGGAGCCGTCCCCGCGAGCTCTCCGACATGCCGGGCCAGATTCACCGAGGGGAAGGCGTCGTTGTCCAGCGGGAAGAACTCCCAGGTGGACGCCTTGCTCCAGTCGAAGGCGGGCGCGGCGTCCGGAACCCGTTCGGGCCAGCCGAGACCGATGGCGATCGGGCCCCGCATGTCGGGCGGCGTGGCCTGGGCGATCGTCGAGCCGTCGGAGAACTCGACCATCGAGTGGACGTACGACTGCGGGTGCACGACCACCTCGATGCGGTCGAACGGGATGTCGTACAGCAGGTGCGCCTCGATGACCTCCAGGCCCTTGTTGACCAGGGTCGCGGAGTTGACCGTGATCACCGGGCCCATCGCCCAGGTGGGGTGGGCGAGGGCGTCCTGGACGGTGACGTTCGCGAGGTCCGCCTTGCTGCGGCCGCGGAAGGGGCCGCCGGAGGCGGTGACGACCAGCTTGCGCACATCGGCGCGGGTGCCGGCGGCGAGGGCCTGGAAGAGGGCGGCGTGCTCGGAGTCGACCGGGATGATCTGGCCGGGCTTGGCCAGCGCGGTGACCAGCGGGCCGCCGACGATCAGCGACTCCTTGTTGGCGAGCGCGAGGGTGCGGCCCGCCTCCAGGGCGGCGAGGGTCGGCGCGAGGCCGATGGAGCCGGTGATGCCGTTCAGCACGGTGTGGCAGTCGGACGCGGCCAGCTCGGTGGCCGCCTGCGGTCCGGCGAGGATCTCGGGCAGCGGCTCGCCCGGGCCGTACGCGGCGGCGAGCGCCTCGCGCAGGGCCGGTACGGCGTCCTCGCGGGCGACCGAGACGGTGCGTACCCGCAGCCGGTGCGCCTGCTCGGCGAGGAGGGCGACCCGGCCGCCGTTGGCGGACAGCGCGGTGACGCGGAAGCGGTCGGGGTTGCGCAGCACGAGGTCGATGGCCTGGGTGCCGATGGATCCGGTGGAGCCGAGGACCACCACGTCCTTGGGGCCGTCGCCGGCGAGGGGGTCGTAGACGAGGTGGGGGTCGGCGAGGGGTGCCGGACGGGCAGGGCTGTCGGTCATCCCCCCATTGTGGCCGCAAGCGGTGACGGCCCGGACAGGGTGTCCCCCTGGGGAACGTGTGTCCCCTCAGGAAGTGTGTCCGAATGAGAAGTAAGAGTGAAGATCCTGTGATAGCACTTCAGTCTTCGCTTCTGTTTCCCTTGGGGGGGATCTCTTCATGCGGACCATACGGCTGCGCGCCGCCCTGCCCGCCCTCGCCGGTGCGGCCCTGCTCACCGGCACCCTGCTCAACACCCCGGCCCAGGCCGCCGGGGGTGTGAAGATCTACCACGTCTGGTTCGACAGTCCGGGCTCGGACAACCGCTCGAACACGAGCCTGAACGGCGAGTGGGTGCAGATCAAGAACACCGGCGGCTCGGCGGTCTCGCTCAAGGGCTGGGTGCTCAAGGACGCCTCGAACCACCGGTACGTCTTCCCGAACATCAAGATCGGCGCCGGGAAGTACCTGAAGATCCACACCGGCTCCGGCAAGGCCACCACGTCGGACAGGTACCAGGGCCGCCGCGCCTACGTCTGGAACAACGACAAGGACACGGCCACGCTGACGAAGGCGAGCGGCGCGAAGGTCTGGTCCTGCTCCTGGACGACGCGGGACCCCAGCGACAAGTACTGCTGACACTTCTGACCGGGTACCGCTAGCCGCCGTACGGCCGCCGGGCGTTCTCGTGTGTCGAGGGCCCGGGGGTCGCGTCGGCGATCCAGGGCCCCTCCTCCGACGGGTCCACGATGCCCTCCTCCAGCCAGGTGTAGGCGCCGCCGAGGACGCCCTTGACGACCTTGCGGTCGAGGTCGTCGGTGTTGGTCCACAGCCGCCCGAACAGCTCCTCGACGCGGATACGGGACTGGCGGCAGAAGGCGTCGGCGAGCTGGTACGCCTCCCGGCCGTGCTCGTCGCGGGTGCGCAGCCGCTCGGCCCGTACGCAGGCCGCGCTCATCGCGAACAACTCGGCGCCGACGTCGACGATCCGCCCGAGGAAGCCCTGCTTGGTCTCCATCCGGCCCTGCCAGCGGGACATGCCGTAGAAGGTGGCACGGGCCAGCCTGCGGGAGGTGCGCTCGATGTAGCGCAGATGGGTGGACAGGTCGACACCGTGCCGGAACTCGGCGTACGACGACGGCAGTTGACCCGGTCCCGCGACCAGCCTCGGCAGCCACTTGGCGTAGAAGACCCCGGCCTGCGCACCCGCTTTCGCCTTCTGAGGCAGGGACTTGGCCGGATCGATGAGGTCACCGGCGACGGAGAGGTGGGCGTCCACGGCCTCGCGGGCGATCAGCAGATGCATGATCTCCGTGGAGCCCTCGAAGATCCGGTTGATGCGCAGATCGCGCAGCATCTGCTCGGCGGGGACGGCGCGTTCGCCGCGCGCCTTGAGCGACTCGGCCGTCTCATAGCCGCGCCCGCCCCGGATCTGGACCAGCTCGTCGGCCATCCGCCAGGCCATCTCGGAGCCGTAGAGCTTGGCGAGGGCGGCCTCGATGCGGATGTCGTTGCGGTCCTCGTCGGCCATCTGAGACGACAGGTCGAGCACCGCTTCCAGGGCGAAGGTGGTCGCCGCGATGAAGCTGATCTTCGCGCCGACGGCTTCGTGCAGCGCGAGGGGCTTGCCCCACTGCTCGCGCTCCGCCGACCATTCACGGGCGATTTTCAGACACCATTTACCGGCACCGGCGCACATCGCGGGCAGCGAGAGGCGGCCGGTGTTGAGGGTGGTGAGCGCGATCTTCAGACCGGCGCCCTCGGGGCCTATTCGGTGTCCGGCCGGCACCCGCACCCGGTGGAAGCGGGTCACGCCGTTCTCGATGCCGCGCAGCCCCATGAAGGCGTTGCGGTGCTCGACGGTGATGCCCTCGGAGCCCGCCTCCACGACGAACGCGGTGATGCCGCCCTTGTGCCCCTCAGACTTCGGCACCCGCGCCATGACGACGAGCAGATCGGCGACGACGCCGTTGGTCGTCCACAGCTTCACCCCGTCGAGGACATACTCGTCCCCGTCCGGTACGGCCGTGGTGGCCAGCCGCGCCGGGTCGGACCCGACATCGGGCTCGGTGAGCAGGAAGGCGGAGATGTCGGTACGCGCACACCGCGGCAGAAATGCCTCCTTCTGCTCCTCCGTGCCGAACATCTTCAGCGGCTGGGGGACGCCGATCGACTGGTGCGCGGAGAGCAGGGCGCCGACGGCGGGGCTCACGGAGCCGACCAGGGCGAGGGCCTTGTTGTAGTACAGCTGGCTGAGGCCGAGACCGCCGTACTTCGGGTCGATCTTCATCCCGAGGGCGCCGAGTTCCTTCAGCCCCGCCACGACCTCGTCGGGTATGCGCGCCTCCCGCTCGATCCGCGCCGAGTCGATCTCCGCCTCGCAGAAGGCCCGCAGCTTGGCCAGGAACTCCTCACCGCGCCGTACGGACTCCTCGGCGGGCATCGGATGCGGATGCACCAGATCGAGCCGGAACCGCCCCAGGAACAGCTCCTTGGCAAAACTGGGCTTGTGCCAGTCCCGCTCCCGCGCGGCCTCCGCGACCTGGCGGGCCTCACGCTCGGTGACGGTGCTGCGGTTCTCGGTGGGGGCGGACATGGGATCACCTCGCCGCGAAGGGGGACGGCCGGGACTGGTGGCTACCGACCGGTGCTACTGGGTCGTTGGTACCCGAATCGGACGCCGGGCGCCACCCCTCGCGCGGGGCCTTGAGCCGGTCGGGTGGCAGGCGGCAGGACTCATCCGGTCTGCGTCTCACACACGGTTGATCAGCAAAAACGGGCCGTGCCATCGGATCTGCGTCCGGTGGCACGGCCCGTCTCCCGTCCGTACGTCAGACAGTGCGCTCCGGAGCAGGCGCGGGCTGCGGGACGGGGGCGCCCATGGGCTGGGGAGCGGCCATGGGCTGCGGGGCGGGCGTCGCCTTCCGGCGCGAGAGCGACCGGAAGAAGTTGACGATGACCATGATGGGCAGGATGAACGCCTTGAAGAAGACGATGTACGTGCCCCCCTGGAAGATGAACCCGAGGTAGATGCCGTAGCCCATGAACCCGAGACCGGCGATCACGTTGAACACCCGCCAACCCTTGCTGAGACCACTGGCGTTGATGACACCAAGAATCAGCATCGCGGCGCCGCTGATGAAGAGCAGGACGACGTACCAGGAAAAGAGGGGCTCAGCACCGAAGTCGAGGTTCACGAAAATCCCTTGAAGAAAAAGTCGACGGCCCGCGAATGCGGACGGCGCACACTACCCGGGTCGCACACACTCTCGCCACGCACTTGTGAACGGGAGATCCGGCGCACCCGAGCAGCCTTCTCGGTGAACTAACTCATCAAAACGGGGCGAAGTACTGCAGGACACCGCCGAAACCGCTCCCACGAAACCTCCGGCACACCCCAGGTCCCACAACCGGTGATCCAATCGTTTCCCGTTCGTTGCCCGTTCGGCTTCAAATCCTGCAGCGGCGGCCCCAACGCCGGGAGTTGTCGTACCGCTGGGGCCCGGGTCCGAAGCAGACTCGGGCCCCTTCGCTCGCCTTACATGCCTCGGTCGGGCCCGATCCAGGTGATCGGCTCGTCCCCCGCGGCCATCGGCATCGACTCGAAGACGACCGGGCCCGGGTAGAAAACCGCGCTGCCCGGACCGAACATGTCCTCCCCCGCCAGATACCGGTAGAGCCATTCGGCGAACGGCATCCGGTATTCGTAGAAGTCTTGCTCGTCTCCGTTGCAGGCGAGGATCCTCCACGTCCCATCAGCCTCGTCGACCACGCCGAAGGCGTACTCTCCGCGATCGGTGTCGACCAGCGGGATGAGACCGGCGGGAGCGCCGAAGACAGGGCCGTGCGGGAATCCAGGACACTGCGCGTCGGAGAGATCGCTCGCGGAGAAGGCGCCGACCGTGCTCTTCATCCACGCGCCGAGGTTCCACGATCGCGTAGCCGGATGGGACAGAAAGAGATGCCCGTTGAGCTGCACCGGCCCATAGCCGTCGACAACTTGCTTGTAGTCGCCGGGCAGGACGACGCCCAACCCCCCTTCCAACTGCTCCCAGGCCATCACGGAGGCGTGGACGTCTCTCGCGGGCCCGAGCGTGTCAATGAGTGCGTCGAGGTGGTCACGGGGCACTGGAGGTCACCCCCGGACAGCTCGCGGAACCGGTCGTACGTGGCGCGGTGGGCGAGTTGTAGACGATGCAATGTTTGGTCACACGCATCTCCATATCCGTGTAATTGTACTCAAGCGTGGTCGGGATTCCGGAATGCATCCTTCCATATTTTGGGTTAATAGAAAGGGCAAGATGGTGACCTGCTTCGAGTGACGTGCGGATGTCCTTCTCTACGCCGTCTCTGATGTAGGGGCTGTTGATATCCGAGTACTGGGCCACGAGGTTACGCAAATCCTTGCCTGATCCGCCGCCCAGCTTCGGCTGCAGATGACCGTTGTTCGGCCTGTAGCGCTGGGAACGGATCTCCTGGTACCCGGGTGGCTGCTTGCTGCTGCCCGTACTCGTGCCGGGGCCTGGGTGCGCTGCCGTCGTCAGATCCCTCTGGTCGATGATCCCGTAGATTCCGACGGCCCGGCACTCCTGCCGCTTGGTGAAGTCGTCGTAGTAGCGCTCACGCGGAAGGTAGATGACATGGCCCGTGGGACTCAAGCCGGGACCATCGTCACACTTCTTGTCCCTGCGGTTGCGTCCGCGGGTGCCGCCTCCCGGCTTGTCGGCCGGGTCCGGCAGCGGGTGAAGTTGCTTACCCAGATACGCCGTCGGCGTGAAAAGTGCCACGCCTGCCAGGTCGACCATGGCCTGCGCCGTGATGGTCGTGACGACGGGTGCTCCCACCGACCAGATCCCGGTCGCCAAGATTGGCATAGGCGCGGGGCGGGTGGGCGCCGGGACCGGGTGCGGTCCGTTGTTGGGGTTCTGGTCGATGGGCGGCTTGGGCGGGGTGATCGGACGGCGGGAGATACCGGTGCAGTTGCACCCGCGGCCACCATTGGAGTAGCCGCCTCCGTAGTGGCGGTAGCCGCCGGAACTGTGGCCGCCGCCAGAGCTGTAGGCGCTCCCGGAGCTGTGTCCGCCGTTGCCGTAGGACGAGCTCGCTCCGCTTCCGCCGCACTGCACGCTCCCGGCATGGGTGTCGCAGAAGAGATCGTGAGAAGTCGCCGTGGGCGTCATGTGGCTGTAGTCGCAGGAGTTGCCCGGGCAGTCGTTGACGATGCTGTTGCTGCCCGCCATGTAGACCTGTGAGAAGACCTCCTCCGCTATGGCTTCCGCCGGGTTGAACACCTCCCAGACGTTCATGTGACCCGTGGGGTCCGTGCGGTTCAGCGGGTTGCCGTCGCCGTACAGGTACCGGTTGGCCTCCGCCGAGGGAGTTGGGTCCAGCTGCCAGCTGTCGCGTGAGTCGAAGGAGCCGGTGCCGGGCTGGTACCAGCGTGCGGCCATGTCGACAGCGCCGGAGTCGGGGTCGGTCCAGGCGGACTGGTAGCCGACGTCCGGCGTGGTGCCGTCAGTGGCGGTCTTGGTGCCGAAGGGGTCGTACGACGTCGAGCCGGTCACCTGAGTGCCGTCGGTACTGAGGCCGGCGATCAGGTCGGTGTGGCGGTCGGTGACGGCCCACTGCTTGGTGGTGCCGGTGGAAAAGGAGAGCAGGGCGCCCTCCGGGGTGCGGTCGTAGGTTGTGGTGCCGTCCGAGGTGAGGTCGGCAGACCCTCCGTCGTAGGTGAAGGTCGTCGAGCCGCGGGTCTGAACACGGTCAAGGGAGTCGTAGGTGTAGCCGGTGCCTCCGTCGGTGCTCTGACGGTCGAAGGCATCGAAGGTCAGGGCTCGGGTGCTGCTGCCGTCCTCCTCGGATGCCAGGGTGCCGCGCGACGTGTAAGTGAATGTGGTCGCGCCGTCGGTGAGTTGGCGGTTCCGGGCGTCGTAGGTGGATGTGGACGCACCTGCCTCGGTGCGGTTGCCCGCATCGTCCCACGCGTACGGCGTCGTAGTGCCGTCCTTGGTCCAGGCTGTCAGACGGCCCGCGTAGTCGTAGGTGTAGTTGTCGTCGCCGGCGCCCGCCGTGCCCGTCGTCTTCTTCGACGTCAGCTGGTCGTCCAGGTCATAGCCGTAGGTGGTGGACGTGACCGTGCTCGCGCCGTCGGGGCTGGTGACCGTGTCGGCGGTGAGGCGGCCCAGGTCGTCGTAGCCGTAGCTGCGCTGGGCGGTGATTGTGTGCCCTGAGCCGCTGTCCGGCTCGGTCGCGTACTGCTCCTTGCTCGGCCGGCCGGCCGGGTCGAAGCTGTACAAGATCTGGTCGCCGGTGATCGAGTCGGAGGCGAGATCCAGCCGGCCGGCACTGTCGTAGCCGTAGTCGGTGGTCCCCGCGGCCGTCTTGCGCTGGGTCATGTCACCGTCGGCGTCATAGGTGTAGCTCGCGTCGCCCGCCGGGCCTGACGCGGTCAGGAGTTCACCGCGGTCGTTGTACGTGTACCTGTCCTGACTGGTGCCGTCCGCCGCGGTGGCCGAGGTCAGTCGGCCTGTCAGGTCGTAGCCCAGGGCTCGGTCCGTGGTCGCCGCCTCCGCGCCGGTGCCGGTCTCGTGAGTGAGGCGGCCCAGCCCGTCGTAGGTGCGGTCGCGTCGCACCCCGCCGGGCAGCGTCTCGGTGACGGCTTGTCCCGCCTTGTCGTAGACCGTGGTCCAGGTGCGGTCCGTCTCCGACGGGTCGGCGTGGGTCGCCGGTTCGATGGTCGATTCGGACAGACCCCAATTGTTGTAGGTGTAGACGGTGGTGTTGCCCCGGCCGTCCGTGAGACGAGTGCGGTCGCCCGCCGCGTCGTAACCGAAGGTCGTGGTGATCGACTTGGCGTCCGTGACCGGCTCGACCTGCTTGGTCAGCCGGCCCAGGGCGTCGTACGCGTACGTGGTCCGGGCCTTGGTCTGCGGGTCGGTCACCGCCGTGCGGTTGCCGTCGGCGTCGAACTCGGCCGTCGCCGTGCGCAGGGCCGTGCTGCCCGTGCCGTACTCCGTCGTGGCCGTGACGTCACCGAGGGCGTCGTAGGAAGCGGTCGTCCTGCGCTGTGTCGCGTCCGTGGTCGCGGTCCGGCGGCCCAGGCCGTCGTAGCCGAAGTGGGTGTTACCGGCCGGGTCGGTCACCGAGGTGACCTCGCCCGCCGGGTCGTAACCGGCCGTCGCGGTGATCCCGCCGGGGGTGGTCGAAGCGGTCTGGTCGCCCGCGTCGTCCCAGGTGTAGCGCGCGGTCAGGTTCTGGGTCGTCGGATAGCGCTCGACCGTCGTCGCACTGAGCTGCCGACCGAGTTCGTCGTACGTGGCCTCCGTACGGCCGCCCGTCGGATCGGTGGCCGAGAGCTGCAGGCCGGTCGGTGTCCAGGAGTAGTGGGTGACGCCGCCGCCGCTGGCGCCGATGACCGGGCCCGCGATCACTCCGGACTCGGCAGCGGACCGGGTCGTCAGCGCGGCGGCCGGGTCGGCGACCGGGTCGGTCCTGTTGGTCAGCCGGCCGAACTGGTCGTAGTCGTACCGGGTGACCCGGCCCAGCGGGTCGGTGGCCGTCTCGGGCAGGCCCTGGGCGTTGTAGGTGGTGGAGGCGGTCGCGGACAGCGGCGTCGTGGAGCCCGGCGGGGTGTAGTCGGGCAGCGTCGTCGCGGTCGTACGGCCGAGGCGGTCGAACTGCGCCCGGGTCACCTGGCCGCGAGGGTCCTTGGTCTCGGTGGCTTCGCCGAAGGTGTCGTAGCCGACAAGGATGGTGGGGTGTGCCGTGGCGGGCGTGTCGCCGTTCTCCTCGGCCTGCACCGCCGGAGCGCTCTGGGATACCTGACGGCCCAGTTCGTCGTAGCGGTAGGTGGTGGTGAAGGCGGAGGCGTCGGCGCCCGGTTCGTTGCCGCGCGGGGTGACGGTGGTCAACGGCAGGCCGCGGTCGTCGTAGGTGTGGGTGGTGGTGTGCGTGGTGGTTCCGTCGGTGACGGTCTGCTTCGTCAGGTCACCGGCGGCGTCGTACTCGAAGGACTCGGTGAGCTTGGTGTCGCCGGTGATGGACCGGGTCTGCTCCTTGACGCGGTCGTCGCCGTCGTAGGTGTAGCCGGTGGTCCGGTTGAGGCCGCCGGGGTCGAGGACGCTCGTCGTGGTGCGGTCCAGGGCGTCCACCGTGAACGTCCGGGTCGTGTTCCCGCCGCCGGTGACCTGCCGGGTCATGTTGCCCGCCGGGTCGTAGGCGTCGCTCTCCAGAACGATGTCGTGCCTGCTGCCGTCGGACTGGGTGACCTGCTTCGCGGTGGTGGCCGCCGGCAAGCCGTCGTCGTAGTACGTGTACGCCGTCGTGGCGCCCATCGCGTCCGTGGTGGAGGCGAGGCGGCCCGCCGGGTCGTAGGCGTTGGAGGCGACGGTCAGATCGCGGACGGTGCCGGACGGGTCGCCGGTCCAGCCGTTGAGGACAGTGGTGGCGGGCAGGCCCTGGGGTGTGTAGGTGTACGTGATGTGCGTGGCCGCCGGGTCCGTCACGCCGTCGACGCGGCCCAGTTCGTCATGCTCGTAGTGGGTCGTGTTCAGTTCGGCGTCGGTGGTGCTGTCGTTGAGGCCGTGGTCGTCGTAGTGGTACGTGGTGGTGCGAGCGGTGTCACCTCCGGTGGTGTCCTTCACCGTCTCCGACAGGAGGCTGCCGTCGTCGTCGTAGGAGCGGGTGATCTCGCCCGTGTGAGTGGTGCCGCTGAGCCCGTTCTTCACGGCGGCGCCAGTCTCGGTGACGACGTGGGAGGCGGCGTCATAGGCGTAGGTCGTGGTCACACCGTCCGGGAAGGTACCGGAAACCTGTGTCTCGGCGGTCTCGCGACCCAGCCCGTCGTACATGAACTTCGTGACGAGTCCGGACGGGGACGTCGTCTGCGCCACATCACCGTTCGCGTAGTAGCGGTACGACGTCTTCGCACCGCCGGGGGTCGTCCTCGTGAGCACCAGACCGGCCGGAACCGTGCCGCTGTCGACCGCGGCCTCGGTGCCCGCGGTGTACATGGTGGACGCGGTGCTTCCGTCGGGCCGGACGGCGGTCGTGGGCAGGCCCGCGCTGTTGTAGGTGTACGTGGTGCGGTAGCGGTCGTCCTGGGCGTCGGCCGAACGCGCGTCGCTGTCGCTCAGCGGCTTGTCGTTGCGCGGGTCGAGGGGGTCGCCGGCGTTCAGGTAGAACGAACTGAAGCTCGTCCAGCAGGAGTCGGCGTCCCGGCAGGTCGTGGTCGAGACGACGTTGCCGCGTGTGTCGTGGCCGGTGACGGTGGAGTGGCCGTCGGGATCGGTGACCGTGTGCAGGTTGCCCGCGACATCGTAGGTGTAGGAGGTGGGCGCGCCGCTCTCGTCCGTGTGCGAGACGATGCGCTGGCCGTGCAGGGCGTCGTAACTGGTGGTGCCGGTGTGCTGCTGCGGGTCCGTGACCATGACCGTGGAGGTCAGGCCGGAGACGGCGGACTCGGCCTGGGCACGGTAGTGCCCGGAGACCTGGTCGGCGGTGAGGGCCTTACGGTACAGGGCTACCTCGTCCATGTCGCCGGTGAAGTAGTAGGTGCCCGCGGGCTGGCCCGTCCAGCCGGTGCTGGCGTAACCGCCGCCGAGGTAGGCGTACGTGCGCGACTGCTCATCGATCGTGCCGGCCAGGGAGCCGGCCGCGACGCCGTCCAGGTAGAGGGTCTGCGTGCTGCCGGAGGAGGACAGGACCACGTGGTGCCACTGGCCGTCGGTCACGGGCTGGGCGGAGACGACGGGGGACGCTCCGGGGTTGCCGGTGAGGTAGAACTCGCCGCGCAGCTTGCCGTCGCCGTCGATGTTCAGCACCGGGCGCCAGGATGTCGGTGTCTGCCCGAGCGGGGCGTTCTGGAAGCTCATCAGGACCGCGGAGGGCGTGGAGGTACGGAACCACATCTCCGCCGACAACTGCGTCGCACCGGCCGGTATGGAGCCCGGTATGTCGATGTGACCAGTGTTGCCCAGGTGGACCGCCTGGTTGTCGCCGACGCCGAACACGCCGGGGGTGGCCAGCGCGGACTGGACGGACTTGCCCGAATCGCCCTGGAACGTAGCGTTCACGCCGCTCCCGCCGACCTCGCTGTGCAGGGCGGTGCCGCTGGACTCGCCGAGCCGCCAGTACGCGGCGGGCGCGTCCGCGACGGTGGCGCCCCGGTACTGGTCGCCGGTGCCCTCGACCAGGGCTCGGCGCGCCTGGACATGCAGGTTCGGGGTGTCGGTGTTTCCGGAGCCGCTGGTCCCCGAGGTGTAGCGCCAGGTCACGCTGCCGTCGGAGCCGGTCGTCTTGGTGAAGTTCACCAACGGCTTGTCGTAGAAGGCGACCTCGTCGATCTGCCCGGTGAAGTTGCGGTAACCCGTGTTCTGACCGTCCCAGCCGGCCGAGGAGTAGGCGCTGCCGACGAACACGTGCCCGAAGCGGCTGGTGTCGACACCGGTGGACTCGCTGCCCTGCAGGACGCCGTCCACGAAGAGCGCCTGCGCGCCCTCGTTGCCGGTCAGCAGCGCGTGGTGCCACTTGTTGTCGGTGACGGTGTCCGAGGAGTACAGGCTGCTCGCGTCGGCGGAGAACCGGGCCCGCAGCTTGCCGTCCGCGTCGATCAGGAGCATCGGCCGCCACTGGGTCGGCGTGTCGCCGAACTCCGCGTTCTGGTCGGCGACCAGAACGCCACCGGGGGTGCCGGTCCTGAACCACAGCTCCAGGGACATCCCCGTCTGCGTGCCCAACGACTCGACCGGCACCTCGACCGCACCGTCGCCGGTGAAGCTCGCCGATGTGTCGTCGCCGTCGGCGAAGATGCCAGGGCTGCCGAGGCGGATCCCGTCGCCGTACTGACCGGCGAGCGCGTCGCCCAGCGGGCTGGCCGCGACGGCCCCGGTGCGCTCGCCCAGCCGCCAGTAGCCGGTCGGCTCGCTGCGCTCGATCGTGTCCGCGTAGGACGAGGAGGCCGTCGAGTAGGAGGGCGCCGACACCTTCCAGGTGCCACCGTTCTCGTCGGTGGACTGCGTGAGCCGGCCGCCGACCGGGTCGTACGTCGCGG
Source organism: Streptomyces sp. NPDC093018 (assembly GCF_040684035.1). Classification (NCBI taxonomy): domain Bacteria; kingdom Bacillati; phylum Actinomycetota; class Actinomycetes; order Kitasatosporales; family Streptomycetaceae; genus Streptomyces; species Streptomyces sp. NPDC093018. The sequence goes on along the minus strand of NZ_JBFBFF010000002.1, from coordinate 681,857 downwards.
TCGCGTGCACCCGGCCGGAGGGCAGGGTGACCTTGGTCAGCTGTCCGATCGCGGCGCGCGCGGCGTAGTGCTCGGCGACGGTCGCCGCGTCGATCGGGTGGTCGTAGAAGGCCACCTCGTCCATCTCGCCCTTGAAGTGGTACGTGTCGGACGCGAGGCCCATCCAACCGGTGCTGGCATAGCCGCCGCCGATATAGGCGTGGTAGCCGGACTGGTCGGTGATGGCACCGGTCAGAGAGCCGACCTTGGCTCCGTCCAGGTAGAGGGTCTGCGCGGTCGCTCCGGCGGAGAGCACGACATGGTGCCATTGGCCGTCGGTCACGGGCTGTGCCGAGATGATGGGGGACGCTCCGGGGCTGCCGGTGAGGTAGAACTCGCCGCGCAGCTTGCCGCTGCCGTCGATGTTCAGCACCGGGCGCCAGGAACTCGGCTTGTCGCCCAGCTCCTCGTTCTGGAAGCCGACGAGGACGCCGGAGGGGGTGCTCGTCCTGAACCACAGCTCGACCGCCGGGTACGCGGCGGCCTTGAGGGTGCCGGTGGGGATCTCGATGACCGAGTCGGTGCCGTCGAACGCGACGGAGGTGTCCGTCGTGCCCGCGATCGCGGAGTCGGTGCCGAGCTGGACGTCCCGGTAGATGGCCTGGTCGAGGCCGGTGCGCGAGACCGCCTCGCTGGCGGCCGCGGAGCCGTCGTTCTCGCCCAGCCGCCAGTAGGAGGACGGGGCGGCGTCGAGGACACCGCTGCGGTAGACGGAGCCGTCTCCGTAGTCGTAGACCGTGCACTTGGTGGCCGACGTCGGCGGGCAGACCGTGGTGAGGCGGTCGTCGGCGTAGGTGTAGGTCCAGGTCAGCCCGGGTGTCTTGGCGTCGACCGGGTTCGTGGTCACGGAGCTGACATGGCTACCGGTCCAGGTGAAGCTCAGCGACCGGCCCGAGAGCTGGTCGGTGACCTTCTGCACCGGGCCGCCGGTCGTGGTCGCGCGCGTGACGGTCTGCGCGCGGCCGGCCACGTCCGCGATCCGGTCGAGTGCGCCGCCGGACAGGAAGTGGTACGTCGTGCCGGAACGCTCCCGCAGAACCCAGCCGCCGTCCGGCTCATGGCTCAGCGTCAGGGAACCACCCGCGGGACCGGTGTAGGTCCCGTCGGTGTTCTCACCGAAGCGTGCCTGGGAGCCGTCCGCCAGGGTCACCAGCGCCGTCGAGGTGCCGGGTTCCTCGCGCACGCTCATGTCCCAGGACGTCGACCAGCCGGTGCCGAAGGCCCCGTCACGGCGCGGGTCGAGAGAGTTGTAGGTCCGGGTCACGGACAGCTCGGGCCCGACGGTGCCGATCGCCGCGTCGGTGGCGGCGGTGACGTAGTTGCCCGCGCGGGTGCCGATCTCCTTGCCGTCGTCGGCACCGCCGAGATGACTGGTGACGGTCGGCTGCGGGACCTGTGTGGTCAACAGCGCGGGGCCGGGCCGACCCGAGGAGGCGTCGCCGTCATAGGCGTACGCGTACCAGGCGTACGTCTTGCCCCAGGAGAGCCAGCCGGAGGGTACCGCCCACTGCTGCTCGGAGCTGCGGGAGCCGGTCTTGCAGTTCTTGCGGACGTTGCTGCCCTCGACCTGGCAGACCTCGAAGGTGTACTGCAGCGTCGACTTGGGGTAGTCGTCGGCGTCCGTGCCCGCGGCCCAGAGGGTGGGGGTGAGGGAGTCCGCCGTGATGCCACTGCCCGGCGATTCGGCGGTCAGCTGGGGCGGGATGTTGACCGACGCGATCTTCACCGCCGGCCCGGGGACACCGGCGGAGGTGAAGCGGCTGACGCCGACGTCGTCCATCGTCCACTGCACGGTGTACGTGGCGGGGTCCAGGGGCGCGATCTCCGCGTCCAGGGTCACGCTGTCACCCGGCGCGACGTTCTGGGGCATGGCCGTCCAGGCGATCTTCGAACTGTCGGTGATCTCCTTGCCCGAGGAGTCGAACAGGTTGTAGCGCAGTTTGTAGTTGCCGCCCTTGGACCAGGTCTCCTGGCCCGCGTTGGTGACGGTGACCTTCTCCACGCCCTGCGAGGTGGCGGTGACCGGAGCGGTGAAGTCGCCGAGCTTGTAGGTGGCGCCGTACTTCGTCCAGGTGATGTCCAGGCTGGGCTTCCCGTTCGGGTAGTCGTCCGATCCGAACTGCTTCCAGCCCTTGGAGTCCGAGGTGGATGCCTTCACCGCGAGGCCGTAGTTCTTCTTGCGGCCGTGGGTCCAGTCGTCGACCAGCTTGCGGCCCGCCGAGCCGAGTTTGACACTCTCCCAGGCGGGACCACAGGACCAGGTCGTCGTGCCTTCGGGGCGCCAGCCGTGGGCGAAGCTCTTCGAAGCGAGCGACGAACCGGTCGCCGGACCCGGGTACTTGGTGGTGGTGGACTCCGACCAGTTGGAGGTGATCGGCGACACGGTCACCGGGCGGGCGGAACACGACTGGGACCAGGTGTTGTAGAGCGCCAGGTCGGCGCCGAGGATCCAGTCGTTCTTCAGCGTGCTCTCCACGCCCGGGAAGTGCAGGAAGGCCGCGGCCTTGTGGCTGCCGCTGTCGTAGGTGCCCGCCTTCAGGACCGTGTCGGAGGCGAAGTTCTGGTCGTACGGGGACTCGACGTACGTGCCGGAGCCGGCGTCGAAAGACCGCACGGAGGGATCGACGCGGACCGGGAAGACGCGGTCGGGGTCGTCCAGCCAATCCTTGTCGAGTCCGACCACCAGGACCTGACGGCCGTTCTCCTCGTCCAGGCTGTAGGTGACCTTGGAGGAGATCGCGCCCTCATGGGAGTCCTGGGCGACGCGGGAGTCCTGCATCCAGCCGGCCGGGGTCCAGGCACGCTGCCTGCCGTCCGCGTCGGTGAACTCGATACCGCCGTGGCCGTCGGGGCGGGCGGTGAGTCCGTCGAGGTCGAGCGGGAAGCGCCACTCAGTGGGCGCGTCCTTGTCCTGGAGGACCATGGTCTCCTTGACGGAGCCGTCGCCGGCGAGCAGTTCGAGATCCGCGTGCGGACGTACCTCGGAGTAGGTCACGGTGCTGCCGTCCGCCTGCGCGGGGCTAGGAGCGGCGCCGGACACGCCGTAGCCGACCGAGAGGCCGTCGCCCAAGTCCATCCGTACCAGGTCGGCGGCGTCCGCCGTACCGGCGAAGTCGATCGGTGTCTGGGTCGAACTGGTCTGCCAGCCCGCGTCGTCGCTCACGCTCATCGTGTGTGCGCCCGGTGCGTCCTGGGTCCCGCGGGTGCTCCGGCGGACCAGGGTGGTGTCGATGGGCCGCCAGCTGCCGTCCTTGGCACGGAAGTTGACTGGCTGGTCGTAGAAGCGGGTGGTGTAGGTGCCGTCCGCGTTCTGGAAGACGCGCCGGCGCTCCGCGCGTCCGCCCTTGATCTCCTTGCTGTGCTTGGGGTCAAAGCCCTTGACGGCGGCCGCCTCGGGGGCTGTCGTCCGTTGCACCGGGCCGGGCTTCGGCAGCTCGGGAGCCGCTCCGGCCAGACGTGTCGTCCCTGTTTCGCCCTGCATGGGCAACTCACCGCGCCCCGTGCGGGGTTCGGTGTGACCGCCCTTCGCCGATGCCTCGGTGGCCTTCGCGGAAGCGGTGTGGCCACGACCGGCCGCCGATCCCCAGTGCTGGCCGGGGGCATGCCGGCCGGATGTGCCCGACCAGTGATCAACCGCCAGGGCGGCCTGCTGCGTTCCGGCCAGGACGGCGGTCATAAATGCCACTGCGACGACAAGCGGACGCGCCGGACGCATGGGCCCCCCTCAACTGTTGCTCCGTGCAAAACGAGGGCCATTACTAAGTGATCACACGGAATACATGCAAGTTGCACACAGAATCCGACGACTGTGAAGCGATCAAGGCCGGGGGAGGTTCATCGACAAAGCGACGCAAACCAAGAGAGCACCCCGCGACGGATCCAAGGCCCGATGCGTTCCATGCTGTGAGTTATCTCACTTGAGAGGGGGCGTTCAGCCACTTCGACAGGGGCGGCGGCGGCAAGAAAAAAGAACGGCCGCAGCCCCCGCACAGTGGGCTGCGGCCGTTCCGGTTCGACCTGTTCGTCGCAGGTCGGTTCAGGTGACCTGCCGGCAGGTCAGAGCGCGAGGCCCGTCAGGACGAGGACGCGCTCGTAGGTGTAGTCCTCCATCGCGGAGCGGACGCCCTCGCGGCCGACGCCGGACTGCTTGGCGCCGCCGTAGGGCATCTGGTCGGCGCGGTAGGACGGGACGTCGCCGATGACCACGCCGCCGACCTCAAGGGCGCGGTGGGCGCGGAAGGCGGCCTGGAGGTCGTGGGTGAACACGCCCGCCTGGAGGCCGTACTTGGAGTCGTTGACCGCGGCGAAGGCCTCGGCCTCGCCGTGCACCTTCTGCACGCTGAGGACCGGTCCGAAGACCTCCTCGCGGGCGAGGGTGACGTCCGAGGGCAGGTCGGTGAGGACGGTCGGCGCGTACGAGGCGCCGTCGCGGTCGCCGCCGGTGAGCAGCGCGGCGCCGGCCTCCACGGCCTCCTTGACCCAGGACTCCACGCGCTTGGCGGCGTCCTCGCTGACCAGCGGGCCGACGTCGGTCTTGGGGTCGTTCGGGTCGCCGGTGACCTGGGCCTCGACGGCGGCGACGATGCGCGGCAGCAGCCGGTCGTACACCGGGGCGTCGACGATCACGCGCTGCACGGAGATGCAGGACTGGCCGCCCTGGTAGTTGGAGAAGGTCGCGATGCGGTTCGCGGCCCAGTCCAGGTCGGCGTCCGAGGAGAAGTCGCCGAGGACGACGGCGGCGCCGTTGCCGCCCAGTTCCAGGGTGCAGTGCTTGCGCGGCACCGAGTCCATGATCGCGTAGCCGACCTTCTCGGAACCCGTGAAGGAGATGACCGGCAGCCGCTCGTCCTGGACCAGGGCGGGCATCTTGTCGTTGGCGACCGGCAGGATCGACCAGGAGCCGGCGGGCAGCTCGGTCTCCGCGAGCAGCTCGCCGATGACCAGGCCGGACAGCGGGGTGGCCGGGGCCGGCTTGAGGATGATCGGGGCGCCGGCCGCGATCGCCGGGGCGATCTTGTGGGCGCACAGGTTCAGCGGGAAGTTGAACGGCGCGATGCCGAGCACGACGCCCTTCGGGAAGCGCCGGACCAGCGCGAGCCGGCCCTCGCCGCCGCCGTCGGTGTCGAGGCGCTGGGCCTCGCCGCCGTTGAACCGGCGGGCCTCCTCGGCGGCCCAGCGGAACACCGAGGCGGCACGGCCGACCTCGCCGCGGGCCCACTTGATGGGCTTGCCGTTCTCCGCGGAGATCAGCTGACCGATCTCCTCGGTGCGCTCGATGAGGCGCTTGGCCACGTGGTCGAGGGCGGCGGCCCGTACGTGCGCGGGGGTGGCCGCGAACTCGTCGCGGGCGGCGTACGCGGCGGCCACGGCCTCCTCGACCTGGGCGTCGGTCGGCACGCTGACGGTGCCGACGAGCCGGCCGTCCCACGACGAGGTGACGTCGAAGGTGGTCTCACCGGTGACCTGGCGGCCGGCGAGCCAGAAGGCGTGGGTGGAAGTCATGTGCGATTCCCGGCCTTTCCGCGTTTGGGGGCGTCCTTGGCTTTCGTGCTCCACGGTAGGACGGCCGGGGCCGGGGGTCGCTTGTCCGTGCCGTAGCAGTAGGAGCGACGGGCACTACTGATTGGACTACTACCAGCGCTACTGCTCGCTGGAAGTCGCCTTCAGCGCGAGCCACAGCTCCATGCGTACGTCGGGGTCGTCCAGCGAGCGCCCGAGGATCTCCTCGACCCGGCGCATCCGGTAGCGCAGCGTGTGCCGGTGCACGCCCAGGTCGGCGGCGGCCGCGTCCCATTGGCCGTGCCGGGAGAGCCAGGCGCGCAGCGAGGCGACCAGGTCGCCGCGGCCGGTGGCGTCATGCTCGTACAGCGGTCGCAGCAGTCCGTCGGCGAACGCCTTCACCGCGTCGTCGGCGAGCAGCGGCAGGACGGATCCGGCGGCCAGCTGCTCGTGCTCGACCAGGACCCGTCCCCGGCGCCGGGCGACCGACAGGGACTGTTCGGCCTGCTTGTAGGCGGCCGCGGCGGCGATCGGACCGGCCGGGGCGGACAGTCCCACGACGATCTCGTCCTCCTCGGCGCCCGTGCGCTCGGGGCTGGTGCGGGCGGCCTCCAGGTCGGCGGCCCAGGCGACGCAGGCGGCGACCGCAGCGCCGCCGTCCGCGGCCAGTACGACGAGTCGCTCGCCCTCCGGTACGACCAGTACCGCCTCGCCGGAGCGGGCGGCGGCGGACTCCAGGGCCTCCGCGAGGGTGCCGAGCCGGTCGCCGCCGGTCGCGGTGGCCCGTGCGGCGGGGACCGAGTCGGCGACGATCATCCGGAACGGGGCGTCCAGCAGTCCGCCGTACAGGTCGCCTGCGACGGCGCGGGCGTGGTCGGGTTCCCCGGCGAGCAGCATGCGCAGCACGGCGGTGCCGATGCGCTGCTCGGCGGCGTGCAGGGAGCGGGAGCGCTCGGTGGTGAGGGTGAGCAGGGCGATGGCGGAATGTACGGCGTACCGCTCGGCGGTGCCGGGGGCGGCGGCGGTGCCGACGGCGAGGGCGGCGCGGGGGCGGCGGCCGGTGCCGAGGGAGTGCAGCTCGACGCGGTCCTCGTGCTCGGGTCCGCCGACCACGGAGGAGGCGGGGGCGGGCCGCTCCCTGAGCCGTTCCACCTCGCCGGTGAGGCGGGCGGCGCGGCGGCCGGCCCAGTCGGGGGCGGCGGCGACGACGGTGCCGGAGGCGTCGTAGAGCGCGGCCCAGCCGTCGACCTGGGCGGCGAGGGCGGTGAGCAGGCCCTCGGGGCCGGAGTTCAGGGCCTGCTTGGTCAGCTCGCGCTGGGCGGCGAAGCCGGCGGTGACGGCGCGGTACTGGTCGGCGGCGATGGCGGCGGAGACGGCCTTGCTGATGGCGAGGAAGGGGGTGCGGCGGGGGACTTCGAGCAGCGGCAGGGGTTCGTCGGCGCAGGCGTCGACGAGGGCCTTAGGGATCTCCTCGTAATTGACCCCGACGGCGAACCCGAGGCCGACGACACCCGCGCCGGCCAGTCTCCGTACGTACCGGCGCATGGCCTCCGGGTCCTCCGCGTCCAGCTTGAGCGCGGTGATCAGGAGCAGCTCGCCGCCCTCCATGTAGGGCACGGGGTCGGCCAGCTCGCTGACGTGGGCCCAGCGCACGGGCACGTCAAGGCGGTCGGCGCCGGCCCGGACGGTCAGCTTCAGCGCCGAGTGGTGGACGAGCGAGGCGAGCGTCGGGGGCATGGTGCCTTCACGGTGACGGAGATCTGTCTTGGCCGACACGTACCAACGGCCTTCCCCGATTCTGCCTCACCGTACGGTCCCCCGCTGGCCGCTTCACGCCCTGAGATCCACCAGCAACGGCGGCGCGTGCTCCCCTCGCACACTGGTCAACGACAACACCGCGTGCCCGGCCGGAACCGCGTGCGCCAACTCGGAGGCGGACCAGCGTTCGCGTTCTACTTGGCGGACGGTGACGGCCTCTGTGGTCACCGCCTTGCCGGTCACCAGCTTGCGCAGGGCATGGATCGCCCGGGTCATCGGCTGGTCGGCGAACACGGTGTGCCGGGCCACGTCCCGGGTTTCCACCCACTGCGTGCCCCATGCCTCCGCGAACCTGCCGCCGTCCCATGTGGTGACCCCGGAGAAGGCCATCCGGCAGCCGACCGCCGCGTACAGCGGCCCGTGCAATGTCTCGGGGACGTCCCCGACGGTGCGCAGGGCGAGCACCACGCCCGCGTTGCGGGAGCGCAGGCGCTGCATGCGCCGGACGGATTCGGCCGTCACCGCGCCCGTGGCGTCGTCCAGGACGAGGCAGACGAAGTGGTTCCGTTCACCGGCCGTCGCCACGGCGCCGAACTGGGCGAGCACCAGCCGGGTGATGATCCGGGACGCCTCCTCGTGTCCACGGTCCGGCAGGTCGATCCGGACCCGCAGCGGGTGGTGGACGACCGCGCGCAGCGAGAACGGCCGGGCGCCCCCTGCGCCCGCGCCGAAGAACTCCGCGAACGCCGGGCGAACCAGCAGTGCGAGCCGGTCGGCCAGGATCGGGCCCGGGTCGCCCGCGCTGCCCGCCTGCCGGACGCGCGCATCGAGTTCGCGGCGCATCACCGTGTGCTCGTCCGCCGCGAGCGCCACCCGCAGCGCGTCAAGGGCCGAGGGATCGCCCTCCAGCAGTTCCCGCAGCTCGGGCAGGGCCGGGAAGCGTCCGTGCACTGCCCTGAAGGGGCCGAGGAGCTGGGCGAGCGCGGTGGCGGCGCGCTGTCCGCTCACCGTGTCCAGGTCGCCGGCCAGCCCCTCCGCCAGGAAGGCGGCCGCCTCGTCCGGATCGTCGGAGTCCGCGTACGGATCAAGGTCGTGCACCGATGCGGGATCGCCGAGTCGTACGACGACATCGAAGCCGGAGTCGGGGCCGAGCGGGGTGCCCGCGGCGCACACGGCGACGACGGCACACTGCCCGGCGAGCGCCTGCAGACCGAGGGACTCGACGACCGGCCGGACCAGATGACGGGTCTTGCCGGAGCCGGAGGGCCCGACGGCCAGCAGGGAGGTGCCCAAGGTGTCCGGCGCGAGGGCCGCACCCGCGCCGCCGTAGGACAGTGGGGTGCGCTCGCCGGCCACCCACTGCCCGAGGCGCACCTGCCCGGCGAGCAGGTCGTGCCGGGCGGTCCGGCCCGGCAGGTCGCGAGCGCCGGAGGGGTGGGTCCAGGCGGCGCCGGCCTCGCGCAGCACCGTGTCGGTGAACGACGACAGCCGTGCCTGTGCCCGCGCCATGGTCCACATATGGCCGACCCTGGCGCAGTCCACGTCGTTCATCCGGCCGGTGTGCACCTCGGTGGTGAGCAGGTCCGCGGCCTGATGCTGGCCGGCTTCGCGCAGCTCGGGCCACTGCGACGGCCGCCGCTCGGCAGCGGTCTGCGCAGGCCCATCGGCCTTCGCTCGCTCGCGCGCGGCGAGCTTCTGCCGCGCGAAGGGCCACCAGCCGCCGATCCGGGCGAACGGCCACAGCACCAGCAGGGTGATCAGCGCGTACAGGGTGTCGGTGAGCAGCACCGACGCGAACACGTCGTAGCTGCCTGTGATCAGCACGATGAGGGAGAACAGCGGGTCCTGAACGGGCAGGGCGTCCCAGCCGACACCGAAGGCCTTGGGGAAGACGAAGGACAGCGCGATCAGGGCACCCAGGGCCGCGATGAGGGCGCGAGCGGGCTGGGGCCGGCGGGTGACGACATGCCGGACGATGTCGCGCCAGCTGCCCAGGCGCGCCATGGCGTAGACGAGGATCGCGAAGAACACGCCGTCGGCGACCGTCATCGCCTCGGCGCCCTGGTAGCCCTTCGGTGATGTGGTCCCCGCCCACCACCAGCCGTCCGGGGTGAGCAGCTTCAGGACCGCCCACTGATAGGGGATGCTGCCGTGCCGCCACAGCGACCACACCAGGAGCCCCACCGCCAGGGGCACGAAGAAGCCGACGATGGTGACGGGGGCCAGGCGCTGTTCCTGGCGCGTGGCCTTGGGCCGCCGGTAGCCGTGGCGCCAGATGCCCGGCTCGGCGGCCGGGCGCGGCTCGTCGAGCCAGTCGGCGACCGGGGAACGCGGATGCGGAGGCGGCGAGGCGGAGAAGGCGGGTGCCTGCACGTTGGGCGGTGTTGTCGGCCTCGGTGGTACGCCCGCCGGCTCTGGTGGGCGGGTCGGATGGGGTACCGGGCCCGGCTGGGTTTTGCGCGTGTTGTGGGTTTCGTCGTTGTGCATCCGCCCCGCCCCCTGACCAGCCGATCCGTCCACCGTCAGCGAGCAATCTAGTGCCTGCGGCGGGGAGTTCGGGGGTTGCGGGGCCGCAGGGGGCGCCGAGGGGGCCGGACGGCCGTACGCTCGCTATGTCCACCGCGGACAACCGCGGCGGCGCACAACGCCCACATGGAGCATGCCCACCCCCCCGCACCCGCCTTAGCCTGCGAGAAAAGAAGGCAAGCGTCCGTATTACCCCCAGGAGCCCCGCATGACCGCACTTCCGCAGGAGCGCCGCGTCGTCACCGCCATCCCCGGCCCGAAGTCGCAGGAGCTGCAGGCCCGCCGCACCGCCGTGGTCGCCCAGGGCGTGGGCTCCACGCTGCCGGTCTTCGTCACGCGCGCCGGCGGCGGTGTCATCGAGGACGTGGACGGCAACAGCCTGATCGACTTCGGCTCCGGTATCGCCGTGACCAGCGTCGGCGCCTCCGCCGAGGCCGTCGTACGCCGTGCCTCCGCCCAGCTCGCGGACTTCACCCACACCTGTTTCATGGTCACCCCGTACGAGGGCTACGTGGCCGTCGCCGAGGCGCTGGCCGAGCTGACGCCGGGTGACCACGCCAAGAAGTCCGCGCTGTTCAACTCGGGCGCCGAGGCCGTCGAGAACGCGGTGAAGATCGCGCGTGCGTACACCAAGCGGCAGGCCGTCGTCGTGTTCGACCACGGGTACCACGGGCGCACCAACCTGACCATGGCGCTGACGGCGAAGAACATGCCGTACAAGCACGGCTTCGGCCCGTTCGCGCCCGAGGTCTACCGCGTCCCGGTCGCCTACGGCTACCGCTGGCCGACCGGTGCGGAGAACGCCGGTCCGGAGGCCGCCAAGCAGGCCATCGACCAGATCAGCAAGCAGGTCGGCGCGGACAACGTGGCCGCGATCATCATCGAGCCGGTGCTCGGCGAGGGCGGCTTCATCGAGCCGGCCAAGGGCTTCCTGCCCGCGATCCGCCAGTTCGCCGCCGACAACGGGATCGTCTTCGTCGCCGATGAGATCCAGAGCGGGTTCTGCCGGACCGGGCAGTGGTTCGCTTGCGAGGACGAAGGCATCGTCCCGGATCTCATCACCACGGCCAAGGGCATCGCCGGTGGTCTGCCGCTCGCCGCGGTGACCGGCCGCGCCGAGATCATGGACGCGGCGCACGCCGGTGGCCTGGGTGGCACCTACGGCGGCAACCCGGTCGCCTGCGCCGGTGCGCTCGGTGCCATCGAGACCATGAAGGAGCTCGACCTCAACGGCAAGGCCAAGCGCATCGAGGAGGTCATGAAGGGCCGGCTCGCCGCCATGGCGGAGAAGTTCGATGTCATCGGCGAGGTCCGCGGCCGCGGCGCCATGATCGCCATCGAGCTGGTCAAGGACCGCGCCACCAAGGAGCCGAACCCGGAGGCCACCGCCGCGCTGGCCAAGGCCTGCCACGCCGCGGGTGTGCTGGTCCTGACCTGCGGCACCTACGGCAACGTGGTGCGCTTCCTGCCCCCGCTGGTCATCGGCGAGGACCTGCTGAACGAGGGTCTGGACGTCGTCGAGCAGGCGCTCGCCGGTATCTGAGATCCGGGTCCCGGACCGGTCCCGGCCCGTATCCGGGATTCCGGTTTTCCGGCTGCGGCAGGCCGTGTGAAGAAGGTGTGCGGGGTGCATGTCGGGACGGGAATCCGCCTGCCCAAGCGCCTCGGCCTGCCGTAGGTTCTACCCAGATGAGAGATACACCCCGTCCACGGGGGACCGTGGGCGACCTCAGGCCGAGGCCTCCCCAGCTTCGACCTGGCCGTGCCTTCGCGCACACAACCGGCGCCTGACGCCGGGATCTCCTCACCGATCGGACGGTCGCCGCCCCAAACCCCCCGGGGCGTGCGACGTTCCGGTCCGGACGGCCGCCCCGTGACCACCCCCCCTGTTCCGGGGCGGCCGGCCTCCTTCTCCGCCTGCCCCAGAAGGCGCCCCGGTACGCCCCCTCGCGCGCCCGCCTGCCAAGCTGGCCCCCGTGTCGCACCCCGTCCGCCGCGCCCTGCTCCTCGGCATCCCGGCCCCCGCCGTCCTCTTCCTGCTGATCACCTGGCAGGTCCTCGGCCACGGCCCGCTGCTGCGCGCGGACGCCCGGCTCAGCCGGGATCTGGTCCACCCGGACGGGTTCGCGCAGTTCCTCTCCGACCTCGGCGATGTCCAGGTCGCCGTCCCGGTCCTGCTCGTCGCCGCCGGGTACACCCTGTGGCGCGGGCGCGACGCCGGGCACGCCCGCTGGTGGCTGCCGCCCCTCGCGGCCGCCGTCCTGATGGCGCTGCTCCCGGCGCTCGTGGTGCCGCTGAAGGACTGGATCGCCCGGCCGGGGACCCCCGTGGTGCCCCCGGCCACCGGCTACTTCCCCTCCGGGCACACGGCGACGGCCGCCGTGGCCTACGGCTCCGCGGCCCTGCTCCTGCTGCCGTGGCTCCGCTCCCGCGCCGCCCGGGTGACCGCGCTCGTGCTCTGCGCGGTCCTGGTCCTGGGCGTCTCCTACGGCCTGGTCCGGCACGGTTATCACTGGCCGCTGGACGTGCTGGGCAGCTGGTGCCTGAGCGCGGTCCTGCTGACCGCGCTCGGCACACTGCCGGGGTTCAGCCGAAGTAGCCGTCGAACGTCTTCTGGAACTCCCAGTTCGAGTAGCGGTCCCAGTTGATCGACCAGGTCATCAGGCCGCGCAGGTCCGGCCAGGTGCCATGGGTGGTGTACGAGCCGCAGTCGGTCTTCTTCGTCAGGCAGTCCAGGGTCTTGGTGACCTCGGAGGGGGCGACGTAGCCGTTGCCCGCGTTGGTGGAGGCGGGCATGCCGATCGCGACCTGGTCGGGGCGCAGCGGCGGGAAGACGTTGTCCGGGTCGCCGGCCACCGGGAAGCCGGTGAGGAGCATGTCGGTCATGGCGATGTGGAAGTCGGCGCCGCCCATGGAGTGGTACTGGTTGTCGAGGCCCATGATCGGGCCGGAGTTGTAGTCCTGGACGTGCAGCAGGGTGAGGTCGTCGCGCAGGGCGTAGATCACCGGGAGGTAGGCGCCGCAGCGCGGGTCCTGGCCGCCCCACTTGCCGGTGCCGTAGTACTGGTAGCCGTTCTGCACGAAGAAGGTCTCCGGGGCCATCGTCAGCACGAACTTCGCGCCGTACTTGGCCTTCAAGGTCTTCAGCGCCGAGATGAGGTTGACGATCACGGGCGTGGTGGGGTTCTTGAAGTCCGTGTCATTGGTGTCCAGGGACAGCGAGTGGCCCTCGAAGTCGATGTCGAGGCCGTCGAGGCCGTAGGTGTCGATGATCTTCTCGACGGAGGAGACGAAGGCGTCGCGGGCCGCCGTGGTGGTCAGCTGGACCTGGCCGTTCTGGCCGCCGATGGAGATCAGCACCTTCTTGCCGGCCGCCTGCTTGGCCTTGATCGCCGCCTTGAAGTCGGCGTCGCTCTCGGCGTTCGGGCAGTCCGTGACCGGGCAGCGGGTGAACTCCACGTCCCCGGAGGTCGGTGAGGTGGGCTCGGCGAAGGCCAGGTCGATGACGTCCCAGCTGTCGGGGACGTCCGCGAGCCGGGTGTATCCCGAGCCGTTGGCGAAGCTGGAGTGCAGATAGCCGACGAGGGCGTGGGGCGGGAGACCGGCGGAGCCGCCGCCCGGGTCGCCGCCCGTTCCGCCGGTGCTCGTGGTCACCACCACCGCCGCCGACCTCGCGGACTCCCCCGCGTCGTTGACCGCCGTGACCTGGAAGCTGTACGCCGTCGAGGCGGTGAGCCCCGTGACGGTGGCCGACGTCCCGCTCGCCGACTGGACCTTGACGCCGTCGCGGTAGACCGCGTACCCCGTGGCGCCGCTCACCGCCGACCAGGACAGGGCGACGGACGAGGAGGTGACGGAGGAGGCGGTCAACCCGGCCGGTACGGCGGGCGGTTGGGTGGTGCCGCCGCCCCCGCCGGGGCCGGTGAGCGAGAGGTCGTCGGCGCCGTAGGCACCCGTGCCGTACCAACCGTGGGTGTACACCGTGACCTTGGTGGTCGAGGGCCCGGTGGTGAAGGTGGTGCTCAGCTTCTGCCAGTCCGGCGCCGACTGGGTCCAGGTGGAGACATCGGTGGTGCCGGTGCCGCTCGCGCCCAGGTAGACGTACGAGCCCCGGACGTAACCGGCCAGCGTGTACTGGGAGTTGGGCTGGACGCTCACCGTCTGCGCGCACTGGGCGTCGTCGCTGCCGGCCGGGGTGGCCTGGAGCGCGGAACTGCCGCTGTGCACGGGTGAGTTGACCGTCGTGCCGGAGGAGGCGGAGCAGGTCCAGCCGGAGAGGCCGGACTCGAAGCCGCCGTTCGTGAGCACGTCCGCGTCGGCCGCGTGGGCGGCCGACGAGAGCGCGGTGAGGCCGGGCACGGCGAGGACCGTGGCCGCGAGGAGGGCGAGCAGGGGTCTGGAGCGGTCCACAAAGACCTCCGGGCAGGGGGGAGTTGGAGGGTGGAACGGCACTCAATTTGGTCCAGACCAATCCTGGTGTCAAGACATGCGCGCGCTACCCGTCCTCCTCCGCCCCCAGCACCAGCCGCGCCGCCGCCTCGTGCATCGCCAGTTCCAGCAGCGCCGCGTCGGTCAGCGTGCCGGAGCCGTCCGGCGGCACCAGCCAGCGCACCCCCCGGCTCGCCCGGCCCGGATGCGGTACGACGATCCAGGTGCCGTTCCCGGCGGTGCGCACCCCGGTGCCCAGCCAGCGCTCCGCGGTACCCGGCGCCACGAAGAACCCGATCCGGTTGTCGCCGAAGTCGGCGAGCACCGGGCCGGTCCTGCCGAGCAGCCGGGTCAGCACGTCCAGCGTCGGGTGGCCCAGATGGGCCGGCAGGATCAGCACGTCCCAGGCCCGGCCCGCGGGCAGCAGTGCCACCCCGTGCGGATTGCGCTCCCATTCCCGGCGGCACCCCCGGGGGTCCGGTGCCACGGCTGCCAGCCACTCCACCGCCGTCTTCGTCCCACCCATGAGCAGGCCTCCCGCTCTCCTCGGTGCGCGACGCGCTCGCGTCGCCTCGGGGGGAGAGAGGGAGGCCGTACCGGAGCATTACGCGGGTTCCGGGACCCTTGGGGAGTGACCTGGGTCACGCGAACTAACTGTCGAAGCCCAGGCCCAGCTTGTCCATCGTGCGCAGCCACAGGTTCCGGCGGCCGCCGTGCGCGTCCGCGCGGGCCAGCGACCACTTGGTAAGGGCGATACCGGTCCAGGCGAACGGCTCGGGCGGGAACGGCAGCGGCCGCTTGCGCACCATCTCCAGCTCGGTGCGCTCGGTGCGCTCGCCGTCCAGCAGGTCGAGCATCACGTCCGCGCCGAAGCGGGTCGCGCCGACGCCGAGGCCGGTGAAGCCCGCCGCGTACGCCACCTTGTCCTGGTGGGCGGTGCCGAAGAACGCCGAGAAGCGGGAGCAGGTGTCGATCGCGCCGCCCCAGGCGTGGGTGAAGCGGGTGCCCTCCAGCTGCGGGAAGCAGGTGAAGAAGTGCCCGGCGAGCTTGGCGTAGGTCTCGGGGCGGTCGTCGTACTCCGCCCGGACCCGGCCGCCGTAGTGGTGGACGGCGTCGTAACCGCCCCACAGGATCCGGTTGTCGGCGGACAGCCGGAAGTAGTGGAACTGGTTGGCGCTGTCGCCGAGCCCCTGCCTGCCCCGCCAGCCGATCTCCGCGAGCTGCTCCTCGCTCAGCGGCTCGGTCATCAGCGCGTAGTCGTAGACCGGGACGGTGTACGAGCGCACGCGGCGCAGCAGGCTCGGGAAGATGTTGGTGCCGAGCGCGACCTTGCGGGCGCGGACGGCGCCGTACGGGGTGCGGACGGCCATCCCGGCGCCGTACTGCTTGAGGTCGAGCGCGGGCGTGTGCTCGTACACCCGCACCCCGAGCCGCACGCACGCCTGCTTCAGGCCCCAGGCGAGCTTCGCCGGGTGCAGCATGGCGACGCCCCGGCGGTCCCACAGGCCCGCCTTGAAGGTCGGCGAGTTCACCTCGGCGCGCAGGGCGGCCTCGTCCAGGAAGTCGACGCCGTCCGCGAGGCCCTGCTCCTGGAGCTCCTTGTGCCAGTCGCGCAGCTCCGCGGCCTGGTAGGGCTCGGTGGCCACGTCGATCTCGCCGGTGCGCTCGAACTCGCAGTCGATGCCGTGCCGGGCGACGGCCGCCTCGATCTCGTCGAGGTTGCGCCGCCCCAGCTCCTCCAGCTTGTGGATCTCCCCGGGCCAGCGGGTCAGCCCGTTGGACAGGCCGTGGGTGAGGGAGGCGGCGCAGAAGCCGCCGTTGCGGCCGGAGGCGGCCCAGCCCACCTCGCGGCCTTCCAGCAGGACCACGTCCCGCCCCGGATCGCGCTCCTTGGCGATGAGCGCGGTCCACAGTCCGCTGTAGCCGCCGCCGACGACCAGCAGGTCGCAGGTCTCGGAGCCGGTGAGGGCGGGCTCGGGCGCCGGCTTGCCGGGGTCTTCCAGCCAGTACGGGACCGGCTGGGCTTCGGAGAGAGCGGAGATCCAGTTGTCTTGGCCACGACTCATGGCGCTTGGGGCCATGATTTCAACTCCCTACAGAGCTTTTCGCGCTTTTCGGCTTACGCCTTTTGACTGTTACGGCGATTGTTGATCAGCATCGACACGAGCACCAGCAGCACCGCGAGAAGGAACATCGCCGTGCCGATCACATTGATCTGAACGGGCGTTCCGCGCTGTGCCGAGCCCCAGACGAACATGGGGAAGGTGACGGTCGATCCGGCGTTGAAATTGGTGATGATGAAATCGTCGAAGGAGAGCGCGAAGGACAGCAGCGCGCCCGCGGCGATTCCGGGTGCCGCGATCGGCAGGGTGACCCGCAGGAAGGTCTGCACGGGCCCGGCGTACAGGTCCCGGGCGGCCTCTTCCAGGCGCGGGTCCATCGACATCACACGGGCCTTGACGGCGGTGACGACGAAGCTCAGACAGAACATGATGTGGGCGATCAGGATCGTCCAGAAGCCCAGCTGGGCGCCCATGTTGAGGAACAGGGTGAGCAGCGAGGCGGCCATGACGACCTCGGGCATCGCCATCGGCAGGAAGATCAGCGAGTTGATGGCGCCGCGGGCGCGGAAGCGGTAGCGGACCAGCGCGAAGGAGATCATCGTGCCGAGAATGGTGGCGCCCAGCGTCGCCCAGACGGCGATCTGGAGGCTGAGGGACAGCGAGTTGCACATGTCGGCGACGCCGCACGGCTGTTTCCAGGCGTCCAGGGAGAACTGCTGCCACTGGTAGTTGAAGCGCCCCTTCGGTTTGTTGAAGGAGAACACCGTGACGATGACATTGGGCAGCAGCAGATACGCGAGGGTGAAGAGTCCCGCGATGACGACGAGATGGCGCTTGAGCCAATTGACGACGGGCATTTAGACCAGGTCCTCCGTCCCGGACCGGCGGATGTAGATCGTCACCATGGCCAGGATCGCGGCCATGAGGATGAAGGAGAGGGCCGCCGCCGTCGGATAGTCCAGGATGCGCAGGAACTGCGTCTGGATCACATTGCCGATCATGCGGGTGTCGGTGGAGCCGAGGAGTTCGGAGTTGACGTAGTCACCGGCCGCCGGGATGAAGGTCAGCAGCGTGCCGGAGACCACGCCCGGCATCGACAGCGGGAAGGTCACCTTGCGGAAGGTGGTCGACGGCTTGGCGTACAGATCGCCGGCCGCCTCGTGCAGCCGTCCGTCGATCCGCTCCAGCGAGGTGTACAGCGGCAGGATCATGAACGGCAGGAAGTTGTACGTCAGTCCGCACACCACCGCGAGCGGGGTGGCCAGCACCCGGTCGCCTGCCGTCCAGCCGAGGAAGTCGGTGAGGGACAGGATGTGCAGCGAGTTGAGCGCGTGCACGACGACGCCGTTGTCGGCGAGGATCGTCTTCCAGGCCAGGGTGCGGATCAGGAAGCTGGTGAAGAACGGCGCGATCACCAGGATCATGATCAGATTGCGCCAGCGGCCCGCGCGGAAGGCGATCAGGTAGGCCAGCGGATAGCCGAGCAGCAGGCACAGCACGGTGGCGCCGGCGGCGTAGAAGATGGACCGCAGGAACTGGGGCCAGTACTCGGAGAGGGCGTTCCAGTAGGTCGCGAAGTGCCAGGTGACCTTGTAGCCCTCCTCCAGGGAGCCCGTCTGCACGGACGTGGAGGCCTGGTAGACCAGCGGCAGCGCGAAGAACACGACCAGCCACAGGATGCCGGGCAGCAGCAGCCAGTACGGGGTGAACCGGCCGCGCTTGCGCGGGGGCTTCGCCGTCGGTTCGGCGGGGGCGAGCGGCGGGGGCGCCTCGGTGAGTGTCGACATCAGGCGGCGACCTCTTCCCCGGTGCCCGCGTCGATGGCCTGGGCCGCGTCGAGGCCGAAGGTGTGCGCGGGGCTCCAGTGCAGGACGACGTCCGCGCCGGGGACCAGCCGGGCGTCCCGCTCGACGTTCTGGACGTAGACCGACAGCTCGGGGCAGGCCGGGCTGTCGATGACGTACTGCGTGGAGACGCCGATGAAACTGGCGTCGGCGATCTTGCCGGTGAGGCGGTTGCGGCCCTCGGGGATGGCGCCCGCGTCGTCGGCGTGGGCGAGCGCGATCTTCTCGGGGCGGATGCCGACCAGCACCTTGCCGCCGGCCGGGGCGGGGGCGCTACATCGCGCGGCGGGCAGCACCAGCTTGTCGCCTGCGGCCTTGAGCACGATGTCCTCGCCGCTCCTGGTGTCGACCTCGGCCTCGATCAGGTTGGAGGTGCCGAGGAAGTTGGCGACGAAGGTGGTCCGCGGGTTCTCGTACAGGTCGGTGGGGGCGCCGAGCTGTTCGACGCGGCCGCCGTTCATCACCGCGACCGTGTCGGCCATGGTCATGGCCTCCTCCTGGTCGTGGGTGACATGGATGAAGGTGATGCCGACCTCGGTCTGGATGCGCTTGAGCTCCAGCTGCATCTGGCGGCGCAGCTTGAGGTCGAGGGCGCCGAGCGGCTCGTCGAGGAGCAGCACCTTGGGGTGGTTGATCAGCGCGCGGGCCACCGCGACGCGCTGCTGCTGGCCGCCGGAGAGCTGATGCGGCTTCTTGCGCGCCTGCTCGCCGAGCTGGACCAGGTCCAGCATGTCCTCGACCTGCTTCTTGACGCTCTTGATGCCGCGCCGGCGCAGACCGAAGGCGACGTTCTCGAAGATGTCGAGGTGCGGGAAGAGGGCGTAGGACTGGAAGACCGTGTTCACGGGCCTCTTGTACGGCGGCAGATGGGTGACGTCCTGGTCGCCGAGGTGCACGGTGCCGCTGGTCGGCTCCTCCAGGCCCGCGATCATGCGCAGGGTGGTGGTCTTGCCGCAGCCGGAGGCGCCGAGCAGGGCGAAGAAGGAGCCCTGGGGCACGGTGAGGTCCAGCGGGTGTACGGCGGTGAAGGCGCCGTAGGTCTTGCCGATACCGGAGAGGCGGACGTCGCCGCTGTTGTCTGTCGTCATCGTGGTCGTCACGCCCCTGTGAGCTTGGAGAACTTCTGCTGGTAGGCGGTCTCTTCCTTCTGCGTCAGGGCGCGGAAGGGGTGGGACTTCGCCTGCATGGCCTTGTCGGGCACGATCAGCGGGTTGCTCGCGGCCGACTTGTCGATTTTGGCGAGGTAGGGAACGACGCCCTCGACCGGGCTCACGTAGTTGACGTAGGCGGCGAGTTCGGCGGCCGGCTCGGGCTCGAAGTAGTAGTCGATGAGCCGCTCGGCGTTGGTCTTGTGGCGCGCCTTGTTGGGGACCAACAGATTGTCGGTCGACGTCATGTAGCCGCTGTCCGGGATGAGGTAGCCGACGTCCGGGTTGTCGGCCTGGAGCTGGACGATGTCGCCGCCCCAGGCGACACAGGCGGCGATGTCGCCCTTGGCCAGGTCGGAGGTGTAGTCGTTGCCGGTGAAGCGGCGGATCTGGCCCTTGTCGACGGCCTTCTGGAGGCGGGCGATGGCCGCGTCGTAGTCGTCGGCGGTGACCTTCGCCGGGTCCTTGCCGAGGTCCAGCAGGGTCATGCCGACGGTGTCGCGCATCTCGGTCAGGAAGCTGACGCGGCCTTTGAGCTTGGGGTTGTCCAGGAGGTCGGAGACCGACTTCACCTCGATGCCGTCCAGCGCCTTCTTGTTGAAGGCGATGACGGTGGAGATGCCCTGCCAGGGGTAGGAGTAGGCGCGGCCCGGGTCCCAGTCGGGGTCGCGGAACTGGTCCGAGAGGTTGGCGAAGGCGTGCGGCAGATTGGCCGCGTCCAGCTTCTGGACGTAGCCGAGCCGGATCATGCGGGCGGCCAGCCAGTCGGTGAGGACGATCAGGTCGCGGCCGGTGTCCTGGCCCGCGGCGAGCTCCGGCTGGATCTTGCCGAAGAACTCGTCGTTGTCGTTGATGTCCTCGGTGTACTTGACCTGGATGCCGGTCCGCTTGGCGAACGCGTCGAGGGTGGGGTGGTGCTTGCCCGAGTCGTCGACGTCGATGTACTCGGGCCAGTTGGAGAAGTTGACGACCTTCTCGGTGGCCGAGTGGTCGTCGGCGGACACACCGCCCTGGTTCTTGGACGCGGCGGGGATGCCGCAGGCGCTCAGCGTGCCGAGTCCGCCGATCGCGAGCGCGCCACCGGCGGAGGCGCGCAGCAGCGAACGGCGGGTCAGCGCGGCCCTGCCGCTACGGAAACTCCGGCGTACGGCGGCCTTTTCGACCGGTGTCAGGCGGTCGGCCTCGTAACTCTCCATGCGCGTGGTGGCCTTTCGGGAGGGGAGGGGGTGCCCGGTGGAGGGGACGGGCGTCGTACCCGGCGGAGCGGACCGCGGGCGGGGGTCCCGCGGCCGGGGGTCGCTCTACCGGTCCCCGAAGATCGTGCGGTGCCAGTCCTTGCGGACCACCGCGGTGTTGTCGAACATTACGTGCTTGACCTGCGTGTACTCCTCGAAGGAATACGTCGACATGTCCTTGCCGAAGCCCGAGGCCTTGTAGCCTCCGTGCGGCATCTCGCTGATGATCGGGATGTGATCGTTGATCCACACGCAGCCCGCCTTGATGTCGCGGGTGGCGCGGTTGGCCCGGTAGACGCTGCCGCTCCAGGCGGAGGCGGCGAGGCCGTACGGGGTGTCGTTGGCGAGCCGGATGCCCTCGTCGTCGGTGTCGAAGGGCAGGACGACCAGTACGGGTCCGAAGATCTCGGACTGGACGATCTCGCTGTCCTGGGCGGCGCCGGCGATGAGGGTGGGCCGGTAGTAGGCGCCCTTGGCCAGGTCGCCGCCGGGGGCCTCGCCGCCGGTGACCACGCGGGCATAGGCGCGGGCGCGCTCCACGAAGCCGGCGACGCGGTCGCGCTGGGCATGCGAGATGAGCGGCCCGAGGTCGGTGCCGGGGGCGAACGGGTCGCCCAGCCGCACGGTCTCCATCAGGGCGGCGGTGCGCTCCACGAACGCGTCGTACAGCGGCCGCTGGACATAGGCGCGGGTGGCGGCGGTGCAGTCCTGGCCGGTGTTGATGAGCGCGCCGGCCACGGCCCCGTTGACGGCGGCGTCCAGGTCGGCGTCGTCGAACACGACGAACGGGGCCTTGCCGCCCAGCTCCAGGTGGAGCCGCTTGACGGTGGCGGTGGCGACCTCGGCGACGCGCTTGCCGACGCCGGTGGAGCCGGTGAAGGAGGTCATGGCGACATCGGGGTGCCCGACCAGGTGCTCACCGGCGTCCCTGCCGGTGCCGGTGACGATGTTGATCACGCCGTCCGGGAGGCCGGCGGCGGTGCCGGCCTGGGCGAAGAGCAGCGAGGTCAGGGGGGTCAGCTCGGCGGGCTTGAGCACGATGGTGTTGCCCGCGGCGATCGCCGGGAGCACCTTCCAGGCGGCCATCTGGAGCGGGTAGTTCCAGGGCGCGATGGATCCGACGACACCGATCGGCTCGCGCCGGACGTACGAGGTGTGGTCGCCGGAGTACTCACCGGCGGACTGCCCCTGGAGGTGCCGGGCGGCGCCCGCGAAGAAGGCGGTGTTGTCGATGGTGCCGGGGACGTCGAACTCACGGCTGAGCTTGAGCGGCTTGCCGCACTGCAGCGACTCGGCGCGGGCGAAGTCCTCGGCGCGCTCGGCGAGCACGGCGGCGAAGCGGTGCAGGGCGTCCGAGCGCTCGCCCGGGGTGGCCGAGGACCAGCCGGGGAATGCCTCGCGCGCGGCGGCGACGGCCGCGTCGACGTCGTCGGTGCCGGCCAGGTCGTAGGTGTACACCTCGTCGCCGGTGGCCGGGTCGACCACGGCGTGGCGGCGCCCCGAGGTGCCCTTGGTCAGACGGCCGGCGATGAACTGAGCGCCTTCCGCGAAACGGTCCTCTGCGGGAAATCGTTCCTGGCTGGCGGTGCCCGGGTTGTGCATGTCGCTCTCCTCCGCCGATCACCCCCGTCCCGGGGGTGGGTGGCGTAGCTCCAGCTCGATTTGAGTGCCGATCCTGACAGAGCTATAAGCCTCCAACAAGTGATTCCGTTGTTGCCTTTTGGTTACGCGACGGAATCTGTCGACCAGGTGTCGAGTCGGGCGAGGAAAAGCCGGACGGAGTGTCAGTGGTACGTGCCAGACTCGCGTGCATGGGGAGGATCACTGGGCTGGAGGCCCTGGTCAGCGAGGTCCGGGCGGGGTCCCGGATCAAATACCTGCACTTCTGGGGCCACCGCCCCCGGCCGGACGGCGGCATCGGCGCGAGCTGTCTGAGCCAGTGGTGGCCGTCACCCTTCGTGGTCGACGGCAGGCGGTACGCGACGGCGGAGCACTGGATGATGGCCGCGAAGGCCCGGCTGTTCGGGGACGCGGAGGCGGAGCGCCATGTCCTCGCCGCGGCACATCCCGCCCAGGCCAAGAAGGCGGGCCGTCTGGTCCGCGGCTTCGACGAGGCGATATGGGAGCGGGAGCGGTTCCGGATCGTGGTCGAGGGCAGCGCCCACAAGTTCGCCGCCGACCCCGCGCTGCGCGCGTTCCTGCTGAACACGGGCGACCGGGTGCTGGTCGAGGCGAGCCCGGTGGACCGGGTGTGGGGCATCGGCCTGACGGCGGACGACGAGGCGGCCCAGGACCCGGAGCGCTGGCGAGGGCTGAACCTGCTGGGCTTCGCACTGATGAAGGCACGGACGGAGCTGGCCGCGGGCTAGGTCGGGGGCCGGGTGCGGCCTTTGTGCGGCGGGGGCTGAGGACGGCAGGGGGCTGGGTGCGACCGGAGACCGGGTGCGGCAGGAGGCTGGATCCGGCAGGGGGCTGAGGACGGCCGGAGGCCGGGTCCGGCCGGGGCTGAGGACGGCAGGAGGCCGGGTGCGACCGGAGACCGGGTGCGGCAGGGGGCTGGATCCAGCAGGGGGCTGAGGACGGCCGGAGGCCGGGTCCGGCCGGGGTTGAGGACGGCAGGAGGCCGGGTGCGGCAGGAGGCCGGGTGCGGCCGGAGACCGGGTGCGGCAGGAGCCCGGGTGCGGCCGGAGCCCGGGTGCGGCCGGAGCCCGGAGGCCGGATATGACGATGCCCGCCGGACCGGGGTCGTGCGGTCCGGCGGGCGGGGATCGAGGCGGTCAGCCCTGCGCCGCCACCGTCACCGGCGCCGAGACGGAGTGCAGGGAGCCGTAGTACGGATCGGAGCTGGAGTGGTCCTCGTTGATCGCGGCGGTGATGCCGATCGCGAGGAGCACGATCACGGCCACGCCGACGATGATCCCGATGACGCCCATGATCAGACCGGCCTGGGCCTGGCCGTGGTTGGTCGCCTCGCCGCGCTCGGCCCGGCGCCGTCCCTTGACGCCGAAGACCACCGCGAGGATGCCCAGGATCACGGAGGCGATGCCGTACAGACAGAACAGGCAGATCGAGAGGATGCCGAGCACCATCGCCGCGGTGCCCATGCCGTTCTGCGGGGTCATCGGCATACCGGTCCAGCCGTAGCCGCCGCCGGCCGGGTAGCCGGGGTAGCCGTAGCCGCCCGCGGGCGGCGCGGACACCGGGGGCACGCCGGGCCCGGTGGGCGCGATCGGCGGGGGCGGCACCGGCTCACCCGTGCCGGGGGCGCCGAAGGCGGGCGGGGTGGGCGCGCCGAAGCCCGCGGCGGGCTGGGCCGGCGGGACGGGCGGCGCGAAGTTGGGCTGGGCGTACCCGCCGGTGGGCAGGTCGGTCACGGTGGCCTGCTCGTGCACGGACGGCGGCTGCGCCGGGGGCTGTCCCGCACCGGGCGCGGCGGGCTGGTCCTTGTTCAGCGACAGCCCCGGCTCGGGCGGTGCCCACGGGTCGTGGCCGCCGCCGGCCGCCCCACTCGACTGCGTTCCGTCTGACACGCGTACTTCCCCCTCGGTCGTTCGTCCCCGCCATGCTACGGCCTTCCCGACCCGCCCCGACCGGCCGGTCCCGCCGTCCCGGCAGCGAGGCGGAGCACGGCCGTACCGCTCGTCCGGCCTCTCCCCCGCGCCCTTCGGAGGCCCTCTCCCCGTCCGGCGCCCACCGCCCCTCCCCGTCCGGCACCCACCGCCCTTCTCCGTCCGGCACCCACCGCCCTTCTCCGTCCGGCACCCGCAGCGCCCGACCCGCGCCCACCCCGGCCGCACGGTTCCTCCACCCCGCGCCACCCGTTCCCACCCAGGATCCGCGCGGCCCCCCGTCCGGTCCGTTGCGGCCCTCCCCTCGGCCGTGCCCCGTCCCCGCCCACCTACGATGTCCTCTGACGATCAGCCGATCACCCGCGCCGCGCCCGCAAGGGCCCGTCGGCGCCCTGCCAGGGGAGGCCCCCTTGTCCGCCAGTTCCGTACCCGCCACCGGCTCGGCCGACCGCGACCTGCGCGCGTTCATCGCCGGACTGCCCAAGGCCGAACTGCATGTCCACCACGTGGGCTCCGCCTCCCCCCGCATCGTCTCGGAGCTGGCCGCGCGGCACCGCGACTCCAAGGTGCCCAGCGACCCCGAGGCCCTCGCCGAGTACTTCACCTTCACCGACTTCGCGCACTTCATCGAGGTGTATCTGTCGGTGGTGGACCTGATCCGCACCCCGGAGGACGTCCGGCTGCTCACCTATGAGGTGGCCCGCGACCTGGCCCGCCAGCAGGTGCGCTACGCCGAGCTGACCCTCACCCCGTTCTCCTCCACCCGGCGCGGCATGGACGAGCGCGCGTTCATGGAGGCGATCGAGGACGCCCGCAAGAGCGCGGAGGCCGAGTTCGGCACCGTGCTGCGCTGGTGCTTCGACATCCCCGGGGAGGCCGGACTGCGGTCGGCGGAGGAGACCGTGCGGCTCGCCACCGACGACCGGATCCGTCCCGAGGGCCTGGTGTCGTTCGGGCTCGGCGGGCCCGAGATCGGCGTGCCCCGCCCGCAGTTCAAGCCGTTCTTCGACCAGGCCATCGCGGCCGGACTGCGCTCGGTGCCGCACTCCGGCGAGACCACGGGTCCGCAGTCGGTGTGGGACGCACTGAACGAGCTGGGCGCCGAGCGCATCGGGCACGGCACCAGCTCCGCGCAGGACCCGGCGCTGCTGGCGCACCTCGCCGAGCGGCGCATCCCGCTGGAGGTCTGCCCGACCTCCAACATCGCCACCCGCGCGGTGCGCACCCTGGACGAGCACCCGATCCGGCAGTTCCAGCAGGCCGGGGTGCTGATCACGATCAACTCCGACGACCCGCCGATGTTCGGCACCGACCTCAACAACGAGTACGCGGTGGCCGCCCGCCTCCTCGACCTGGACGAGCGCGGCATCGCGGACCTCGCCAAGAACGCGGTGGAGGCGTCCTTCCTGGACGCGGCGGGCAAGGCGCGGCTCGCGGCGGAGATCGACACGTACACCGCCGACCGGCTCGCGGGCTGAGACACACCACGATCCGCACCACAATGGAGGCCATGCAGACCGTGACCGCCGTGGCCCACCGCGGCGACCCCTACCGCTTCCGTGAGAACACCCTCGACTCGCTGCGCTCCGGTCTCGACCGGGGCGCGGACGCGGTCGAGTTCGATGTCCGGCTCACCCGCGACGGTGTGCCCGTGCTGCTGCACGACGACACGCTCGAACGGCTGTGGGAGGTGGCACGGCCGCTGAGCGCGCTGTCCGCCGAGGAGGTACGCGGGCTCACCGACGGCGGGGTACCGACGCTGGCCGAGGCGCTCGCCGCGACCGGTGACAGCCGGGTGATGGTGGATCTGTGCGGGCGGGTGACGCGGCGGACGATGGAGCGGATCCTGGACGTGATCCGGCAGAGCGGGGCCGGGGACCGGGTGTACTACAGCGCGGGCGCCGAGACGATGCTCACCGTGCGCGCCGCCGACCCGGCCGCGGAGATCGCGCTGACCTGGACGACCCTGGCCCCGCCGCGCCCCGCCCTGCTGGCCGCGATCAACCCCCGCTGGCTCAACTACCGCTTCTCCCTGGTCGATCACGACCTGATCACCCAGCTGCACCGCACCGGCCGGCTCGTCTCCGTGTGGACCCCGGACACCCGGCGCTCCCTGCGCCGTCTGATGGCCCTGGGCGTCGACTCGATCACCACGAACCGCATCGACGTCCTGCACGATCTGCGCTCCCGCTAGGCCAGCGCCTCAAGGCGCTTGATCTTCGTGCGGAGGACGTACAGCGGGAGGATCCCGAAGACGCCGAAGGACATGTCGATCAGGCTCCACCAGAACGGGATGCCGCGGATCGGGCCGCAGACGAGGGCGAGGGGGACGATGCCGGCGCAGGCGATCATGCCGAACTCGATCACCCAGATGTTGCGCACCGGGTCGCGGTAGGGGCCGTAGAAGGCGACGGCGATGACGAGATGGGCGAACGCCAGCCAGTCCGTGCCGTAGAGGACGAACGGGTACTTCGCGTCGACGGCGTCGAGCCCGTCCCGCACCCGTGCGATCCAGCCCATCAGTCCGGGCAGCAGATCCGGCACCCCCAGCGCCCGCAACACGCTCTCCGTCCAGCGCAGTTCATGCACCAGCGGAAACGCCGTGGCCCCGCTCAGCACCAGGCACACCACGAAGAAGACCAGCCAGCGGCGAATGCCCTTCAGCAGGGCGGCTCTGTCGCTCATGGGCAGAGCCTACGCCTGAATTGAACGCGTTCAAAACATGGTCCGAAGTGACCGATGAACGAGTGTGCGGGAGCCCGATCTGCCGTCAATCACGGCCTACTTGCCCATATGCCTGTACATTTCGGACCACCGTTTCGAGAGGTGGTCGCCGAGCGCCCCCTGCCGGGAAGGACGGATCCGTCGATGTCATCAACTCCGGTCGGCAGCAGGGAGATCCGAGGGTTCCGGGCCGGTGACGGGCCGCCGCTCGTGGCCGCCTGGTGCCGGAGCGCACCGGCCGATCCGATCACCCCGGACCGCTTCCGCACCCTCGT
This sequence comes from Streptomyces sp. NPDC093018, assembly GCF_040684035.1. Classification (NCBI taxonomy): domain Bacteria; kingdom Bacillati; phylum Actinomycetota; class Actinomycetes; order Kitasatosporales; family Streptomycetaceae; genus Streptomyces; species Streptomyces sp. NPDC093018. Next base: position 654,749 of record NZ_JBFBFF010000002.1, on the reverse strand, counting down.
GCTGCTCGACGCCAACTTCGACCCCGAGGGGCTCCGGGTGGCCGTGGCCGACGGGCGCGTCCTCGGCGCCGCGTACGCGGTGCGTCGGCTGACCCCGATGCACGGCACCGAACTGGAGCCGGAGCAGGGCTGGATCCCGTTCTTCTTCGTCGACCCCGCCGCCCGCGGGCAGGGCCTCGGCCGGCTGCTGCTGACGGACGCCCTGAACTGGCTGCGCGCACAGGGCCGTACCGCCGTGGACTTCTCCTCCTACACCCCGCACTACCTCCTCCCCGGCCTGGACGCCGCGACCTATCCGGAGGCGGCGAAGCTCCTCGACTCGCTCGGGTTCCGGACGCTGTACGAGGCGGCCGCGATGGACCGCTCGCTCGTCGGCCACCGGATGCCGGACTCGGTCGCCCGGCGCCAGGCCGAACTCGCCTGTCAGGGCTACCGGTTCGGCACTCCGGCCGACGACGACCTGGTGGAGCTGATCGCGCTCGCCGGGAACCACTTCACCCGGGACTGGGCGCGCGCGATCCGGGAATGCCTGGCGGGCGGGGCCCCGTCGGACCGGATCGTCGTCGTCCGGGAGCCCGGGGGGCGGCTGGTGGGGTGGGCGATGCACGGGGCGTACGAGTCGGCCGTCGAGCGGTTCGGGCCGTTCGGGGTGCTGGCGGAGATGCGCGGCACCGGGCTCGGCAAGGTCCTGCTCCATCTGGTCCTGGCCCGGATGCGGGCGCGCGGCGCGCACGGGGCGTGGTTCCTGTGGACCGGCGAGCGGTCACCGGCGGGCCATCTCTACCGCGCCGCCGGTTTCGAGACGACCCGGGTGTTCCGGGTACTGCGCCGGGAGACCGCCCGGTGACGCGTCCCCAACGCGGCCTGAACCGAAGGCACTTCGCGCTCGCGCTACCCTCCGCCCTGCTCACCGCGGGCTGCGCGGCACCGCGCCAGGGCACCGGCCGGCCCGGCGATCCGATCGTGCTCACCCTGCTCTCGCACTACTCCAGCGGGGTGCTGAAGACAGCGCTCCAGGACCCGGTGGACGAGTGGAACGCCACGCACGACCGGGTCAAGGTCCGCACGAAAGCGGTGGAGTTCACCGATCTGCTGACCACGTTCACGGTCCGGCAGGCGGCGGGCCAGGGCGCCGACATCATCCAGCCGTACTGCCTGTGGACCGGCCAGCTCGTCCGGGCCGGGGTGCTGCGGCCCGCCCCGCCCGAGCACACGGCGGAGATCCGGCGCGGCTACAGCGCGGCCGCGGTCGGCGCCGCGTCGGTCGGGGGCCGCGTCTACGGCTATCCCACCGAGACACAGACGTACGCCCTCTACTACAACGCACGGCTGCTGCGCGCGGCCGGTTTCACCGAAGCACCGCGCACCTGGCCGGAGTTGACCGATGCGGCCGAACGCACCACACGCCGGGACCGGTACGGCAACACGCTGGTGCAGGGGTTCGGACTCTCCTCGTACGACGACTCCACCACCGTCGGCCAGACCCTCGCGCTGCTGAACGCGGCCGGGGGCACCTTCGTCAGCGCGGACGGCCGGAGCACCGCGATCGACTCACCGGCCGGGCGGGCGGTGTTCGAGCTGGAGCACCGTCTGGTGAGCACGGGGGCGAGCGCCCCCGGCGTCAATGTCTACCAGGCGTTCCCCGCCGGGCAGGTGGCCATGGTGATCAGCGCGGGCTGGTGGACCGGCAGTCTGAAACCGCTGATGGGCGCGGACTACCGGGAGGTCGGCGTCGCCCCCGTGCCGGTCCCCCGCGCGGGCGACCGGCCCGCCACGCTCTCCACCGGATTTCTGCTCGGGGTCAACACGGCCAGCCGATTCCCGCGCGAGGCCTGGGAGTTCCTGCGCTGGCTCAACGCGGAGCGGACCGGCGCGAAGGGCGTGACCCGGATGAGCGCCCTCCAGGTGTCGGTCGGCTCGCTCACCGGCCGGGCCGACGACATGCGAGCGCTGCTCGGCGGGGGCGGGGACCCGAATCTGCGGCCGTTCCTGGACGCGCTGGCGTACGCGGTGCCGGAGCCGAACATGCCGGGTGCGCAGCAGGCGAAGACGCTGCTGCGCACCCATATCGAGGCGCTGTGGACCGGTCAGCAGTCGGTGGAGGAGGCGCTGCGCGGCACGCGCCGGCAGGTCGATCAGGAGGTGTCGCGGCTGTGGTGAACACGCTCGCCCCGGAGCGGGCCGGACAGCCCGCGTCCCGGGCACGGCCGCCGGGGCCCGGTCTCGCCGCCCGCGCCCGCCGCCGTCAGACGGTGGTCGCCTATCTCTTCCTGGCCCCGGTCCTGCTGTTCTTCGCGGTCTTCCTCGTGCTGCCGCTCGGCTTCGCGCTGCTTTTGTCGATGTCGCGCTGGTCCGGGTTCGATCTCGGGGACATCCGGCCGGTCGGCACGGCCAACTTCACGGCGCTGTTCGCGCGGGGATCGACGTTTCTGACGCCGATCCTCACCAACACGGTGCTGTTCGCGCTGGGGACGGTGGTCATCGCGCTCGCGGGCTCGGTGCTCGTCGCCACCTGTATCGACCGGCTGCGGTTCCAGGGGCTGTGGCGGACGCTGTACTTCCTGCCGATGGTCACGACCGTGGTCGCCGTCGGCAATGTGTGGAAGTACATGTACGAGCCGGGCGGCCTCGTCAACGGGTTCCTGAACGCCCTCGGGCTCGGTTCGGTCGCCTTCCTCCAGGATCCGCACACGGCGCTGCCCGCGGTGGTGGTCGTCCAGGCGTGGGCCTCGGCGGGGTCGGCGATCCTCGTCCTGACGGCGGGGCTGAAGTCGATCCCGCGCTCGTACTACGAGGCCGCGGAGCTGGACGGCGCCGGTGCCGGCACGGTCTTCCGGAAGATCACGCTGCCGTTGCTGCGGCCCTCGCTGCTGTTCGTGTGCATCACCCAATTCCTCACCGGGCTCCAGTCGTTCGCGCTGATCACGGTGATGACCAAGGGCGGTCCCGGCGACGCGACGGCGGTGGCGGCGCTGGAGATGTACCGGCAGGCGTTCTCGTACGGCGACTGGGGTACGGCGAGCGCGGCCGCGTTCGTGCTGTTCGTGGTGGTGCTGGTGATCACGCTGGTGCAGTTGTGGGTGTTCCGGCGCAGCGGGGAGGACGCGTGAACCGCCGTCGTCAGCGGGTGCCGTGGGTGTCGTACCTCCTGGTCCTGTCCGGTGCCGTGCTCATGGTGGTGCCGTTCCTGGACATGGTGATGACGTCCTTCAAGGGGCCGGGCGAGTCGGGGAAACTGCCGTACCGCTTCCTCCCGAAGGGGTTCGGCTTCGGCAACTACCGTGCGGCCCTCGACCAGTTGGACCTGCCGGTGCTGTTCCGCAACAGTGTCACCGCGACGGCGCTGATCACCGGCTCGGTGCTGCTCACCTCGTCGCTCGCCGGGTACGCGCTCGCCAAACTCCGGTTCCGGGGGCGGGACTTCATCTTCCGGCTGGTGCTGGCCACGATGATGTTCCCGCCGTTCCTCTTCTTCGTCCCGCACTTCCTGATCCTGGTGCACTGGCCGCTGGCGGGCGGCAACGATCTGCTCGGGCGGGGCGGCGCGGGGCTGACCGTCAGCATCGTGGCGCTCGCGATGCCGTTCCTCGTCAACGGGTTCGGGATCTTCCTGATGCGGCAGTTCATGGTCTCCGTCCCCGACGAGATCCTGGAGGCCGCCCGCCTGGACGGCGCGGGCGAGTTCACCCTCTGGTGGCGGATCGTCCTCCCCCAGACCGGACCGGTCCTGGTCACCCTGGCCCTGCTGACCTTCGTGGACGCCTGGAACGAGTACATCTGGGCCCTGCTGATCTCCACCGCCGACCCGGACGTGATGACCCTCCCGGTCGGCATCCAGCTCCTCCAGGACTACGTCGACCCCACCCGCACCATGCCGGTCGTCATGGCCGCCCTGGTCCTGAGCATCCTCCCGGTCCTCGTCCTCTTCCTGCTGCTCCAGAAGCACTACATCCGGGGTGTGATGCTCAGCGGCCTGAAGTGAGGCACCAGCGCGCCTGAAGATCCGCGCAGCGGACGGTGATCGAGGCGTCGGTGAGCGCGATCTCGTGCGTACACCCGCCGTCCCCGTCCGGGAGGATCTCGTCGAGCAGCACGGTGTCGACGAGCAGCCAGGGTCCTGTCAGACAGCGATGACATGCTTCATCCGCATCCTTCCGGACACTGGCCCTACGGGATACGCGGCGACCTGCCGCTGTCGACCCCCGAGGCTACCCGCACCGACGTCCCGCTCCAGCCTTCGCCGGTGGCGCTGCGGCTCCTCGCCGCCTTCCGGCTCACAGCCCCACGATCTGGTTCCAGCGGCGGGCGAACTCCACGCGTTCCACAGAGGTGATGTCGCGGGCGATGGCGAGACGGGAGCGCATCGTGGAGTCGGGGAAGATCAGGGGGTTGTCGGCGAGGGCCGCGGTGTCCTTGTCGGCGGCATCGGCCAGGACGTCCTTGGCGGCCGGGACCGGGCAGACGTAGTTGACCCAGGCGGCCAGCTTCGCGGCGACCTCGGGCTCGTAGTAGTAGTCGACCAGCCGCTCGGCATTGGCCTTGTGCCCGGCCCGGTCGGGGATCATCAGGGAGTCCGACCACAGCTCGGCGCCCTCCTCGGGGACGACGAAGCGGATGTCGGGGTTGTCCGCCTGGAGCTGGATGACATCGCCCGAGTACGCCTGGCAGGCCAGGACATCGCCGCTGACCAGGTCCTTGGTGTAGTCGTTGCCGGTGAAGCGGCGGATCTGGCCCCGGCGGACCTGCCGTTGCACCTCGTCGCACATGGTGTGGAAGTCGTGCGCGGTCCACTTGGTGACGTCCACGCCGTTGCCCTGCATCAGCAGCGCGAAGGACTCGTCCAGGCCGGACAGGAGGGTGACCCGGCCCTTGAGGTCGGGCGCCCAGAGGTCCTTGACCGCGCGGATCTCGCGGCCGAGCTTCTTGCGGTTGTAGGCGATGCCGGTGATCCCGGACTGCCACGGCACGGTGAACCTGCGGCCCTTGTCGAAGGCGGGCGTGCGCAGCAGCGGGTCGAGGTACTTCGCCACGTTCGGCTGGTGCGCGCGGTCCATCTCCTGCACCCAGCCCAGCCGTACGAACCGGGCGCACATCCAGTCGCTGATGACGATCAGATCGCGCCCGGTGGTCTGGTGGTTCATCAGCGCGGGGCTGATCTTGCCGAAGAACTCGTCGTTGTCGTTGATCTCCTCGACGTACTCCACGCGTATCCCGGTGCGCTTCTCGAACGCGTCGAGGGTGGGCCGACGGTTCGGGTTCTTGTCGTCGGTGTCGATGTACAGCGGCCAGTTCGCCCAGGTCAGCCGGTGATCGGAGGCGGACTCGTCACTCACCGAGCGATCGCCGGGCCGGACGTAGGCGGCGGGCACTCCACAGCCGGCCAGCGCGCCGAGCGCGGCGGTGCCGCCGAGCGCGCGCAGCAGGGAACGGCGGGACACGGTCGTACGCGAAGAAGTCTGGGGCACCCCGGAAGGATGCCGCTCCCCCGTCCGGGCACACAATCGACGCTGCGTCGAGCGGGGAGCGCCCTGTCCGACACCTTGTCGATCACTTCGGTTCACCAAAAGGCGGCCCCCGCACAGGAAGGTGAACCTGTGCGGGGGCCGCCGGTGCTGTTCCGCGAGGGCTAGCCCAGCGACGTCATCACGTGCTTGATCCGGGTGTAGTCCTCGAAGCCGTACGCCGAGAGGTCCTTGCCGTAGCCGGACTTCTTGAAGCCGCCGTGGGGCATCTCCGCGACCAGCGGGATGTGGGTGTTGATCCACACGCAGCCGAAGTCCATCTTCTTGGACATGCGCATCGCGCGGGCGTGGTCCTTGGTCCACACCGAGGAGGCCAGGGCGTACTCCACGCCGTTGGCGAACTCCAGGGCCTGGTCCTCGTCCGTGAAGGACTGGACGGTGATGACCGGCCCGAAGACCTCCTTCTGGATGATCTCGTCGTCCTGCTTGACGCCGGAGACCACGGTCGGCGCGAAGAAGTAGCCCGTGTCGCCGACCCGCTTGCCACCGGCCTCCACCCGCGCGTGCGCGGGCAGCCGCTCGATGAAGCCCTCGACCTGCTTGAGCTGGTTGGGGTTGTTCAGCGGGCCGTAGAGCACGTCCTCGTCGTCCGGCTGCCCGGTCTTCGTCTCCTCGGCGGCCTTGGCGAGCGCGGCGACGAACTCGTCGTGGATCGACTCGTGGACGAGGACGCGGCAGGCGGCCGTACAGTCCTGGCCGGCGTTGAAGAAGCCCGCCACCGAGATGTCCTCGACGGCCTTGGCGATGTCGGTGTCCTCGAAGACGACGACCGGCGCCTTGCCGCCCAGCTCCAGGTGGACCCGCTTGAGGTCCTTGGACGCGGACTCGGCGACCGACATGCCGGCGCGCACGGAGCCGGTGATGGAGGCCATCGCCGGGGTCTCGTGCTCGACCATCAGACGGCCGGTGTCACGGTCGCCGCAGATGACGTTGAAGACGCCCTTGGGCAGCACCGAGCCGATGATCTCCGCGATCAGCACCGAGGAGGCGGGGGTGGTGTCCGAGGGCTTGAGGACGACGGTGTTGCCCGCGGCGAGCGCCGGGGCGAACTTCCATACGGCCATCATCATCGGGTAGTTCCACGGCGCGACCTGGGCGCAGACGCCGATCGGCTCGCGGCGGATGATCGAGGTCATCCCCTCCATGTACTCGCCGGCCGAGCGGCCCTCCAGCATCCGCGCCGCACCGGCGAAGAAGCGGATCTGGTCGACCATCGGCGGGATCTCCTCGGAGCGGGTGAGCCCGGTGGGCTTGCCCGTGTTCTCCACCTCGGCCGCGATCAGCTCCTCGGCCCGCTCCTCGAACGCGTCGGCGATCTTCAGCAGGGCCCGCTGGCGCTCGGCCGGCGTGGCGTCGCGCCAGGCGGGGAAGGCGCGGGCGGCGGCCTCCATGGCGGCGTCCACGTCCGCCGGTCCGGACAGCGGCGCGGTCGCGTACGCCTCGCCGGTCGCGGGGTTGACCACCTCGGTGGTCCGTCCGTCGGCGGCGTCCCGGAACTCACCGTCGATGTAGTTGCGCAGACGACGCAGCTCGGTGCTCACTGCCGGCCTCCTGATCTGGTTCGAGGGTTCGAGCGGTCCAGCCCGGACGGCCCGTGGGGCTGTCCGATCACTGAAGACACCCCACCCTAGTCGGCACCCCCACGTTTTCAACACCCCCGGTCCCGCTACTTCTGCGAAATCCGCAAGCTTTGATCCCTCAAACAACGAATTTCATCGATTGGGGCTTGCGAAACTGACGAGACCTCGTGCACAGTGAGCGCGTGGCCAGTCGAAGCGCAGACCAGAGGGACTCGCCCCGCGAGTCCAGGAACGGCAGTCCCACGTTGGACGCCGTCTCCCTCGCCATCATTCAGCAGCTCCAGGAGGACGGCCGTCGGCCGTACGCCGCGATCGGCAAGGCCGTCGGCCTGTCGGAGGCGGCCGTGCGCCAGCGCGTCCAGAAGCTGCTGGACCAGGGCGTGATGCAGATCGTCGCCGTCACGGACCCGCTCACCGTGGGCTTCCGCCGGCAGGCGATGGTGGGCATCCACGTCGAGGGCGATGTCGAGTCGATCGCTGACGTGCTGACTGACATGTCGGAAGTCGAGTACGTGGTGATGACCGCGGGCTCGTTCGACATCCTCGCCGAGATCGTGTGCGAGGACGACGACCACCTGCTGGACGTCATCAACAAACGCATCCGGGCACTGCCCGGCGTGCGCTCCACCGAAAGCTTCGTATACATGAAGCTGAAGAAGCAGACCTACATGTGGGGAACCCGATAACCGTGACCCAGAAGGACCTCAGCCGCACCGCGTACGACCACCTGTGGATGCACTTCACCCGCATGTCCTCGTACGAGAACTCTCCCGTCCCGACGATCGTCCGGGGCGAGGGCACCTACGTCTACGACGACAAGGGCAAGCGCTACCTCGACGGTCTCGCGGGCCTGTTCGTGGTCCAGGCCGGGCACGGCCGCACGGAGCTCGCCGAGACCGCGTTCAAGCAGGCCCAGGAGCTCGCCTTCTTCCCGGTGTGGTCGTACGCCCACCCGAAGGCCATCGAGCTCGCCGAGCGCCTCGCCGACTACGCCCCCGGCGACCTGAACAAGGTCTTCTTCACCACCGGTGGCGGCGAGGCCGTCGAGACCGCCTGGAAGCTGGCCAAGCAGTACTTCAAGCTGACCGGCAAGCCCACCAAGTACAAGGTGATCTCCCGCGCGGTCGCCTACCACGGCACCCCGCAGGGCGCCCTGTCCATCACCGGCCTGCCGGGCCTGAAGGCCCCCTTCGAGCCGCTGGTGCCGGGCGCGCACAAGGTGCCGAACACCAACATCTACCGCGCGCCGCTCTTCGGTGACGACCCGGAGGCCTTCGGCCGCTGGGCCGCCGACCAGATCGAGCAGGAGATCCTGTTCGAGGGCCCGGACACCGTCGCCGCGGTCTTCCTGGAGCCGGTGCAGAACGCCGGTGGCTGCTTCCCGCCGCCGCCCGGCTACTTCCAGCGCGTGCGCGAGATCTGCGACAAGTACGACGTGCTGCTCGTCTCCGACGAGGTCATCTGCGCCTTCGGCCGCCTCGGCACGATGTTCGCGTGCGACAAGTTCGGCTACGTGCCGGACATGATCACCTGCGCCAAGGGCATGACCTCGGGCTACTCCCCGATCGGCGCCTGCATCGTCTCCGACCGCCTGGCGGAGCCGTTCTACCAGGGTGACAACACCTTCCTGCACGGCTACACCTTCGGCGGCCACCCGGTCTCCGCGGCCGTGGGCCTCGCCAACCTCGACCTGTTCGAGCGCGAGAACCTCAACCAGCACGTGCTGGACAACGAGGGCAACTTCCTCCAGACGCTGCAGAAGCTGCACGACCTGCCGATCGTCGGCGACGTCCGCGGCAACGGCTTCTTCTACGGCATCGAGCTGGTGAAGGACAAGGCCACCAAGGAGTCCTTCAGCGACGAGGAGACCGAGCGCGTCCTGTACGGCTTCCTCTCCAAGGCGCTGTTCGAGAACGGCCTGTACTGCCGTGCCGACGACCGCGGCGACCCGGTCATCCAGCTCGCCCCGCCGCTGATCTCCAACCAGGAGACGTTCGACGAGATCGAGCAGATCCTGCGGGCCACCCTCACGGAGGCGTGGACCAAGCTGTAATCAGCTGACGGTGTGACCGCGACCGGCCCCGGAGCCGCCCGTTCGAGTGAGAACGGCGGCCCGGGGCCGTGTGCTGTCCGGCCACCGTGCGGCGGCTGCCTAGCGTGCCAGTGACCGATCGGCCCTGCCTTCGTTCCCCCGTATGGAGGAACGGGCACGGGAAAAACGGATCAGAACCGAGGTGTACGCCCATGGAGGCTCCGCCGGACAACGATGTGCTCTGGGCACGCTCCCTGCACTTCACGCACCCCGACGGCTCCCCCGGACTCGCCGGGGTCTCGATCGCCGTCCGGGAGGGTGAGATCCTCGCCGTCAGCGGCCCCCGGGGCAGCGGCAAAACGACTTTGCTGCGCTGTCTGTCCGGCCTGGAGCCGGTGCGCGAGGGCGAGGTCTGGTTCAACAGCACCCCCGTGCACACCCTCGGCCCGGCACACCGCGAGCGGCTGCGCCGCGACCGCTTCTGCTGGATCGGCCCCGAACCGGGCCTGGTGCCCGAGCTGAACGCCTGGGAGAACACGGCGCTGCCGCTGATGCTGCGCGGCACCAGCCGCCGCCGGGCCAAGACCACCGCGCTGGAGTGGCTGGAGCGCCTGGACATCGGGGAGGCGGCCCGCAAGCGCCCGCACCGGCTGCGCCAGTCCGAACGCCAGCGGGTCTCCATCGCCCGTGCGCTGGCCCCGGCGCCCACCGTGCTGTTCGCCGACGAGCCGACGGCCCCGCTGCACCGCGCCGACCGCGGCCATGTGCTGCGCACCCTCACCAGCGCCGCCCGCTCGCACGGCATCACCGTGGTCCTCGCCACCCACGACCCGGAGACCGCGGCCCTCGCCGACCGCACGGTGAACCTGCTGGACGGCCGGCCGGTGCGGACCGTACACCTGCCGGAGATCCCCGACGCGGAAGGCCGGACCGCGTGCTCGATCTCCGTCTGAGCCGCGCGGCCCGGCCCGCCGTCCAGCTGCGCCGCCTGCTGGTGGCGGCGGCCTCCGCGGGCACCGGGTTCCTGCTGCTGTCCTGCCTCGGCTACGCCCTCAAGCGCCCCGAGGCCGCGGGCTCGGGCGCGCTGCGCCTGGCCTGGTGCGTGGTGCCGGTCGCCGCCACGGTGTACCTCACGCTCGCCGTGGCCCGCACCGACCCCGGCACCCGCCCGCGCCCCGGCCTCTCCGCCATCGGCCTCGGGCCGGCCCGGCTGATGGCCGTCTCCGCCCTGGTCACGGCCCTGTCCACCACCCTGGGCTCGCTCGTCGCCCTCTCCCTCTTCCTGCATCTGCGGGGCGACCTGAGGGGAATGCCGTTCGACGGCGCGGGCGCGTCCTTCCTGGCCGCAGGCAAGTCCCTGCCGCTCGCGGCGACCCTGACCCTGCTGGCGGTGGTACCGGTGGTGGCGACGGTCGCGGTGGCGCTGGCCCTGCGCCCGCGGGACCCACGGCCGGTGGCGCGGCCGCAGCGGAGGTATCTGCCGTTCGTCCGGCAGGCCGCGGGTCCGGCCGCGGAGGGCTGCCCCGCCGGGACGGAGGCGGGGGGCACCGGGGCCGCTCCCGCCGCCGCGGGCGGCCCGCCGGACCCGGACAGCCGGATCGACCCCCGGTTCGCGCCGCCACCGCGCCCCGGCAAGGCCGACGACGACAAGGGCCCCGGCGACACCCCCTTCGGCCTCCCCTGGGCGGTCGCCCTCGTGGCCGCCGGTCTCACCGCCCAGGCGTACGCGGGCCGCACACCCCCCACCCCCGTCTTCACCTTCAGCACCGTCCCCACCGGCGCGGGCCTCTTCCTCCTCGGCTGGCTCCTCACCGCCGTCGGCCTGGTCCTGGCCGCCCCCGGCCTCACCCATCTGTGCGGCCGGCTCCTGCAGTGCGCCCGCCCCGGCGCCCTCCGCCTCCTCGCGGGCCGGGGTCTGATGGCGGAGGCCACCAGGATCGGCCGCCCCCTCGGCATCCTGTGCGCGGTCACCGCCGCCGGGTACGCCATCACCACCCTGTACGACGCCCCCGGCCGCCCCTTCGGCCCGCTGAGCGCCCTCGGCGCCCTGGTCGTCGCCGGCTGCGCCTTCGCCACTTTGCTGACGGTGGCAGTCGAAACCCGCCAGTGCCGCGCCGAGACCACCGACGCGCTGCTGCGCCTCGGCGCCCCCACGGGGGTGCTGCGCGGCGCCGCCGCCCTGCGCGCGGTCACCCTGCTGGCCTTCTTCACGCCGCTCACCCTGGCGATCGCCGCGCTGGCCGCCTTTCCGCTGACCCGCTGAGCCACTGAGCCACTGAGCTGCTGAAGGCTTGGGGGCTTGGGGGCTTGGGGGCTGCTTGGGTCACCGAGCACGGCTCGCTCGCCCGCGCCGGGTTCACGGTCGCCACCGGTGGCGGTCCCGGCGCGATGGAGGCGGCGAACCTCGGCGCGTACGCCGCCCCGTTCGCGGACACGCTGCCGGACGAGGCGCCGGTGTGCCGCCGGCCAAGGCGCCCCACGGACCCGCACCCGGCACTCCCGAAGTGCCCCGCGCGGCGCTCATCCGAAGTTCGACTTCTCCAGCCAGAACTCCAGCACCGCACGCTCTCCCACGACTTCGAGCCCCGGCGCGTCCAGCGGCAGCCGCCGGTAGAAGGCGAGCAGCACCGAGGTCAGCGGCCCGCGCAACGCGACCGTCGCCTTCTCGTGGCCGCGCCGCCAGCCGACCCCCTTCTCGTCCATCTCGACCAGCCACTCGGCGTTCAACTCCGGCTGGGCGTCGGTGGCGTGCAGATGGATGCTGCGCGCGGACCCGTGCAGATCCGCGGCCCACGCACGGGCACCGGTGCGCTGCACCCACTCCACCAGCTCCAGCCACTCGTCCAGCGCGTCGACGGCGATATCGGGCGCGAGCTCGTACGGCGCCCCCGCGGTGAGCGCCGCGTCGGCGCGGTGGACGGTGATCTCATGGGTCATCCGGCGCGCCCAGAAACCGCTGGTTGCCATGCCGGTCCAGCTCCACACCTCAAGGTCGGGGCCCGCCTCGCGCAGCGCGCCGACGACCAGTTCGCCGCACTCCGCGAGCCACGCGTCCAGCGCGGCCGGATCACCCTGCTCCTCGGGGCCGCCACCGAGCGGAATCCGGTCCCACGGGATCATCTCCTGGGCCCGCTCCCGCACCAGCGTGCCGGACCAGCGCAGGGCGCCGCCCATGTGTCGTACGAGCCGTTCCAGTGACCACTCCGGGCAGGTCGGGACCGTGGCCGACAGCTCCGCGCCGGAGGCGATCACTTCCCTCAACTGCCCTACTTGGAGGGCGATTTCGTCGCAGTACCGCTCATGTGCGAGGTAGGTCATGGGCCCACCCTAGGCGGCGGGCGTTCAGTCGAGCACGACGATTTCGGCGGCGTCGAACTCCGCGCCCACCGTGTCCCCGCTCTCCGGCGCGTCCCGCAGCGCGCAGGCCGCTTCGAGGCGGGGGCCGTCCTCGGGCTGGAGATGGACGGCGACATGGGTGCCCTTGAAGGTGCGGGCGGCAACCGTGCAGGTCAGCCCGGTGTCGGCGGGGACGAGCCGTACCCCGGCGGGCCGGACGAGCAGGGTCCTGGCACCCTGCGGGGCGTCCTGCGGAACCGGCAGTTTGCCCCAGGGGCTGTCGGCGACCGCGCCCGCGACCGTCGCCGGGACCACGTTCTCGAAGCCGAGGAAGCGGGCCACGAACGCGTCGGCGGGGCGCCGCCAGACGTCGAGTGGCGCCCCGGACTGGGCGATCCGGCCGTCCCGCATCACCACCACCCGGTCGGCCAGCGCGAACGCCTCGCCCTGGTCGTGGGTGACGGCGAGCACGGTCGTACCCAACCGTCCGAAGAGTTCGCGGAGTTCGACCACGAGACGTTCGCGCAGCGAGCGGTCGAGCTGGCCGAGGGGTTCGTCCAGCATCAGCAGCCGGGGCCGGGGGGCGAGCGCGCGGGCGAGGGCGACGCGCTGCTGCTCGCCGCCGGACAGCGCGGCCACCGCCCGGCGGGCCGCGCCCGGCAGCCCGACCAGTTCCAGCAACTCGCCCACCCGGGCGTCCCGTTCGCCCTTCGCCACGCCGTGCATCCGCAGCCCGAACGCCACATTGGCGCCGACGTCGCGCTGCGGGAAGAGCTGGTGGTCCTGGAACATCAGGCCGACCCCGCGCTGATGCGCGGGCACCCCGCCCTGGTCCCGCCCGGCGAGCGACACCTGCCCGGCGTCCAGGGGCTGGAGTCCGGCGACCGCCCGCAGCAGGGTGGACTTGCCGCTGCCGCTGGGCCCGAGCACGCACACCACCTGGTGCTCGGCGACCTCCAGGTCCACCGCGTCCAGCACGGCCCGCCCGCCGAAGCGCACGGTCGCGCCCTGAAGGCTCAGCATCAGAACTCCCCTGTCCGGTCCGTCCGCAGCCGCTCCAGGAGGAGCAGGGCGGCGGCGCACACCACCATCAGAATGGTCGAAAGGGCCATCGCCTGGCCGTAGTTGAGATCGCCGGGGCGGCTGAGCAGGCGGGCCACGGCGACCGGCAGGGTCGGGTTGCCGGGCCGGGCGATGAACACGGTCGCGCCGAACTCGCCGAGCGAGACGGCGAACGCGAACCCGGCCGCGACCAGCAACGCCCGCCGCACCAGCGGGAGATCGATCTCCCGCCACACCCGCCAGGGCGAGGCCCCGAGCACGGCCGCCGCCTCCCGCAGCCGGGTGTCGACGGCGCGCAGCACCGGCAGCATGGTGCGCACCACGAACGGGGCGCCGACCAGGGCCTGGGCGAGCGGCACCAGGATCCAGGACTGGCGCAGGTCCAGCGGTGGCTTGTCGAGCGCGATCAGGAAGCCGAAGCCGACGGTCACGGCGGACACCCCGAGCGGCAGCATCAGCAGCGCGTCGAAGCCCCGTACCAGGCGGCCCGCGTCCCGGCGGGCCAGCGCCGCGGCGGCGAGGCCGCCGATCAGCACGGCGATGGCGGTGGCGACGACGGCGTACTGGAGCGAGGTCCACACCGCGTGCACCGGCGCCACCAGGAACGTACCGCCGTCGGTGCGGGTCAGCGCCCGGTAGTAGCCGAAGCCGGGGGCGTCCAGGGAGCGGCGGACAAGGACGGCGAGCGGCAGCACCAGGAGCAGCGCCACAGTGGCGAGGACGCCGGCGAGCAGGGCCCGCTGCCCGGCGCCGCGCGGCCGCCGCGCGGTGAGCCGGGGGTCGACCAGGCGCAGGGCGCTCTCCCGGCGCCGTACCGTCCAGGCGTGCACGCCGAGGATGGCGCCGACGGCGGCGAACTGCACGAGGGTGAGGACGGCGGCCGTGGTCAGGTCGAAGACCTCGGAGGTCTGCCGGTAGATCTCCACTTCGAGGGTGGAGAAGGTGGGGCCGCCGAGGATCTGGACGACGCCGAAGGAGGTGAAGGTGAACAGGAACACCATCAGCGCGGCGGCGGCCACGGCGGGCCCGAGGGCGGGCAGCGTCACCTTCCGCCAGGCGGCGAACGGTGAGGCGCCGAGCATCCGCGCGGCCTCCTCCTGGCGGGGGTCGAGCTGGGCCCACAGCCCGCCCACGGTCCGTACGACGACCGCGTAGTTGAAGAAGACGTGCGCGAGCAGGATCGCCCACACGGTGGTGTCCAGCCGTACGCCCCACAGCTGGTCGAGCAGTCCGCCGTGGCCGACGAGCGCGAGGAAGGCGCTGCCGGCGACGACGGTGGGCAGCACGAACGGGACGGTGACGACGGCCCGCAGCACCTGTTTGCCGGGGAAGTCGAGGCGGGCGAAGACGAACGCGGCGGGCAGCGCGAGCAGCAGGGTGAGCGCGGTGGAGGCGAGCGCCTGCCAGGTGGTGAACCACAGCACCTGCCGGATGTCCGGCTGGGCGACCACGTCCGCGATCCGCCCGAACTGCCAGCCGCCGTCGGTCTTCAGGCCGCGGGCCACGATCGCGGCGACGGGCCAGGCGAAGAACAGGGCGAAGAACGCGACGGGCAGGGCCATCAGCCCCAGCCGCGCCGCGCTCCCGCGCCGTGTCCGCGCGCGGGCGGTCACTTCAGTACGAGTGACGTCCACGTCTTGACCCACTGATCACGGTCGGCGGCGATCTTCTCGGGGGCCATCGTCTCGGGGTGCCGGGCCGGCGGACCGTACTTGGTGAAGTCGGCCGGTACCTCGGCGCCCGCGACCACCGGGTAGACGTACATGTTCAGCGGCATGTCCTGCTGGAACTCCTTGGAGACCAGGAAGTCGAGGAACGCCTTGGCGCCCTTGGGGTTCTTCGCGTTGCTCAGCAGCCCGGCGAACTCGATCTGCCGGAAGCAGGTGCCGGTCGCCACGCCGGTGGGGGCGGTGGCGGGGCGCTTCTTGGCGTAGATCACCTCGGCGGGCGGGGAGGAGGCGTACGACACGACGAGCGGCCGGTCGCCGCCGGCCTTCTTGCCCTCCGAGGAGCCGGAGAACTCCTGGTAGTAGGCCTGCTCCCAGCCGTCGACGACCTTGACGCCGTTGGCCTTGAGCTTCTTCCAGTAGTCCTGCCAGCCGTTGTCCCCGAACCGCGCGGCGCTGCCCAGCAGAAAGCCGAGGCCCGGCGAGGCGGTGGCCGCGTTCTCGGTGACCAGGAGGTTCTTGTACTGGGGCTTGGCGAGGTCGGCGTAGGACTGCGGCGGGGCGAGGTGGTGCTCGCTGAAGTACGCCTTGTCGTAGTTGACGCAGATGTCGCCGTAGTCGACGGGCGTGACGCGGTGCTTGCCGTCGAGCTGGTACTGGGCGCCGACCTTGTCCAGGCCCTTGGCGGTGTACGGCTGGAACAGCCCGTTGTCGAGGGCGCGGGAGAGCAGGGTGTTGTCGACGCCGAAGAGGACGTCGCCCTGGGGGTTGTCCTTGGTCAGGATGGCCTTGTTGACGGCCTGTCCGGCGTCGCCGTCCTTGAGGACGCGGACCTTGTACCCGGAGCGCTTCTCGAAGTCCGCGAGCACGCTCTTGGAGACGGCCCACGAGTCATGGCTGACGAGCGTGACGGTCTTGCCGTCCGCCTTGTCCTGGCCCTGGTTCGAGCCGCACGCGGACAGCGCGACCAGGCCGAGCCCGACCGCCGCGACCACGAAGGTCTTGTTGTGCACTTGGTTGTCCTCCTGGGGTTGACCAGGAAGAACGCGGCCCTGTCCGGAGCATCCGGACAGGGCTCAACAGCTTGAGTAGTGACCGAACTTCCTACCCAGAATGACCTGGGCGAGGTTCAGAGGGTCTGCGGCCTGGTGCCGCACTCTCAGCGCTGTGGCGCTCCCCTGTCGGAATATGAAGATGTTTCGACTAATTCAATAATGAAGATGTGATGGAACGGGCTCAGACTACCGCTCGGTGGCGGCGAGCTGACCACAGGCTCCGTCGATCTCCTGCCCACGGGTGTCCCGGATCGTCACCGGCACGCCGTGCGCGGCGATCGCCTCCACGAACGCCTTCTCGTCCTCGGGCCGCGAGGCCGTCCACTTGGAGCCCGGAGTCGGGTTCAGCGGGATGAGGTTGACGTGCACGGGCCTGCCGCGCAGCAGCCGGCCGAGCCGGTCGCCGCGCCATGCCTGGTCGTTGATGTCACGGATGAGCGCGTACTCGATCGACAGCCGGCGGCCGCTCTTCTCGGCGTACTCGAACCCGGCGTCCAGCACCTCGCGCACCTTCCACCGCGTGTTCACGGGGACGAGGGTGTCGCGCAGCTCGTCGTCCGGGGCGTGCAGCGAGATCGCCAGACGGCACTTGAAGCCCTCGTCGGAGAACCGGTGGATGGCCGGCACCAGCCCGACCGTGGAGACGGTGATGCCGCGCTGGGAGAGACCGAGGCCGTCCGGCGCGGGGTCGGTGAGCGCGCGGATGGCGCCGACGACCCGCTTGTAGTTGGCGAGCGGCTCGCCCATGCCCATGAACACGATGTTCGACAGCCGCGCCGGGCCGCCCGGCACCTCGCCGTCGCGCAGCGCCCGCATGCCGTCCACGATCTGGTGGACGATCTCCGCGGTGGACAGATTGCGGTCCAGGCCGGCCTGCCCGGTCGCGCAGAACGGGCAGTTCATTCCGCAGCCCGCCTGCGAGCTGATGCACATGGTGACCCGGTCCGGGTACCGCATCAGCACGGACTCCACGAGGGTGCCGTCGAACAGCCGCCACAGCGTCTTGCGGGTGGTGCCCTCGTCGGTCGACAGATGCCGGACGACCGTCATCAGCTCCGGGAACAGCGCCTCGCGCAGCTTCTCCCGGGAGCCGGCCGGGATGTCGGTCCACTGCTCGGGGTCGTGCGCGTACCGCGCGAAGTAGTGCTGCGAAAGCTGCTTGGCACGGAACGGCTTCTCACCGATCCCGGCCACCGCTTCCTTGCGCTCGGCGGGCGAGAGATCGGCGAGATGCCGCGGCGGCTTCTTGGCTCCGCGCGGCGCGACAAAGGTGAGTTCTCCGGGCTTGGGCATGGTGGTACCAGTGTCGCAGATCCATTGGGGTGGCCCGCGGCATGCGTTCGCCCAGGCCGGACGGCGGTACGGCCCCAGGACGTGACGCCGTTCACAGCGCGGTGGTCCCCGGTCCGCCGCCGGCCTTGTGCCCGGCCCCGCCTACATCGGTTTCGGTTTGATCAGCGCGAAGGGGGCGCCCTGGGGGTCGGCGACCACGGTCATCCGGCCGGCCATCATGTCGAAGGGCGGGGCGAGGACCGTGCCGTTGCGTTTGACCAGGGCGTCCACGGTGGAGTCGACGTCGTCGACCGCGAAGTAGGTCAGCCAGTGGGCCGGGGCGCCGGGCGGGTCGGTGGCGAGCTGGGTGACGCCGCCGACCGCGCGGCCGCCGACCAGCAGCGCCCAGTAGGAGTCCGCGCCCTCCATGGGCTCGATCTCGATGCCGAACGCCTCGCCGTAGAAGCCGGTGGCGCCGGGCACATCGCTGGTGTGCAGCTCGTTCCAGGTCAGCGCGCCGGCCTCGTTGACCACCTGGGCGCCGGAGAACTCGCCGGGCTGCCAGACGCCGAAGACGGCGCCCTGCGGGTCGGCGGCGATCAGCATGCGGCCGAGGCTGCCGACGTCCATCACCGGGACGATCAGGGTGCCACCCGCCGAGACGATCGCGTCCTGGGTGGCCTGGGCGTCGGTGGACGCCAGATAGCTGGTCCAGACGGTGGGCGGCGGCTCCGGCATGTCCTGAGGCTTGGGACCGAGGCCCGCCACGGCCTTGCCGTGCAGCTCGCAGACCGTGTAGCCGCCGAACTCGGCCGGTCCCGGCTGCCCCTGCCAGCCCAGCAGATCGCGGTAGAAGTCCAGCGCGGCCTGCTGGTCCGACGCCATCAGGTCGACCCAGCACGGGGTGCCGGTCGCGTACGGAGTGGTGACTTCGGGCATCTCTCGCTCTCCCTACCAGGGGCTACCGGGGGCCACGCCACGGGCCGCTCTCTGCCACCATCGTGTGGCCAAACGTGAGCGCCCGCGCGTCGGAGAGGCGAGGCACTTCGAGGCCGGACGAGCGGACGGCCGTACGACGACGGGCCCCGTCCTGGGATCAGGAGGGGGCCCGTACGGCCGTGACGGCGCGCGCTACCGGGTTTCGTCAGGTGGAGCCGACGAAGAGCACCAGCAGCAGCCAGACCACCGGCGCCGTGGGCAGCAGGGAGTCCAGCCGGTCCATGATGCCGCCGTGGCCCGGGAGCAGGGTGCCCATGTCCTTGATGCCCAGGTCGCGCTTGATCATGGACTCGCCGAGGTCGCCCAGGGTGGCGCTGGCCGCGACCGCGAGGCCAAGCAGCAGGCCCTGCCACCAGTGGCCGCCGTCGATCAGGAACTGCATGCACAGCGCGCCCACGACCATCGAGAACGACACCGCGCCGAACAGGCCCTCACGGGTCTTTCCGGGGCTGATCCGCGGGGCGAGCTTGTGCTTGCCGAAGCGCCAGCCGACGGCATAGGCGCCGGTGTCGCTGACGACGGTGAGCAGCAGGAAGGTCAGGACCCGCCAGGGACCGTCGTCCGCGGTGAGCATCAGGGCGACGAAGGTGGCCAGGAAGGGCACGTAGAACGCGGCGAAGACACCGGCCGTGACGTCCTTGAGGTAGCCCTCGGGCGGCTCCGTCATCCGCCAGACCAGCACCGCGAGCGCGGTGAGGGCCATGGCGACCCAGGCGCCCTCGGCGCCGCGCACATAGCCGGCGACCACCATCGCCGCACCGCCGACCGCGAGCGGCACGAGCGGCGCCTTGATCTCCTTGCGCTCCTGGAGCCTGCTGGTCAGCTCCCACAGGCCGACGACGACGGCGACCGCGATCACACCGACGAACACGGCCTTGACGATGAACAGCGACGCGATGATCACCACGCCGAGACCCACACCGACGCCTATGGCCGCGCTGAGGTCGCGGCCCGCGCTCTTCTTCTGCGGCGCCGGCGTCTGCTGCGGGGCGTCGGGCATGGGTACCGGATTCTGGCTCGGGCTCGGGGTCGGAGCCGGGGTCGGCTGGGGCGTCCCGTACGGGGGCTGCGGCTGCGACCCGTAGGGCTGCTGCTGTCCGTACTGCGGCCGCTGTTCGAACGGCTGCTGCTGCTCGAACGGCTGCTGCTGCGGCTGCTCGTACGACGGCCGCTCCCCGTAGGGGGGCTCGGTGCCGTACTGCGCCGGTGTCCCGTACTGCGGCTGGGGCTCGTCCCGGAACAAGGGGCCGCTCAGCCGAGCAGCCCCCCGGGTGTCGTCCTGGTCTCCGCCATACGCGGGTACGTCGGGCACGATGGGCATGGGGCGCGTCTGCTGCGCCGCGGGCGCATCGTACGCGGGACCCGCCGGGGCGTCCCCGCCCTGGACGGGCCCACCCTCGGTGGGCCCCCAGTAGCCGGTCTGCCCCGCCGGTGGCGGCGCCCCCCAGGAAGAGTCGCTCATCAGACTTCGAGCAGCTCCGCTTCCTTGTGCTTGAGGAGCTCGTCCACCTGGGCGACGTACTTCGACGTCAGGTCGTCCAGCTCCTTCTCCGCACGGCGGCCCTCGTCCTCACCGGTCTCGCCATCCTTGATCATCTTGTCGATGGCGTCCTTGGCCTTGCGGCGCACGGAACGGATGGAGACCTTGGAGTCCTCGGCCTTGCCCTTGGCGACCTTGATGTAGTCGCGACGGCGCTCCTCGGTCAGCTCGGGGAACACCACCCGGATGATGTTGCCGTCATTGCTGGGGTTGACGCCCAGGTCGGAGTCGCGGATCGCCTGCTCGATGTTGCGCAGCGCGCTCTTGTCGAACGGCGTGACGACCGCCATCCGCGGCTCCGGCACGGAGAACGAGGCCAGCTGGTTGATCGGCGTCAGGGCACCGTAGTAGTCGGCCACGATCTTGTTGAACATCGCCGGGTGCGCACGGCCGGTGCGGATCGCGGCGAAGTCCTCCTTGGCGACCACGACGGCCTTCTCCATCTTCTCCTCGGCTTCGAGGAGGGTCTCTTCGATCACCACTTGCTCCTGCGTGTCTTGAGTAAGGCCCGGCTGCGGTTCCTCAGCGGTTCGGCGGCCGGCTGCGTCGCGTCTTCTTCCTGCACGGTTCCCGACCGGCAGGACATTGTCCATCCCCCGGCCGAGGCGCGTCCCGTCCGTCCCTCGGACAGGTGTCGTACCCGGGCGACGGGGGCGTGCCGGTCAGTTCCGGCTGCCGTGGTCACCCACCAGCGTGCCGATCTTCTCACCCTTGACGGCACGGGCGATATTGCCCTCCGCGAGAAGCTCGAAGACGAGGATCGGGAGCTTGTTGTCGCGGCACAGCGTGATGGCGGTGGCGTCGGCGACCTTCAGGTCCCGGGTGATGACCTCGCCGTAGCCGAGGGCGTCGAACTTGACGGCGTCGGGGTTGGTCTTGGGGTCGGAGTCGTAGACCCCGTCCACACCGTTCTTGCCCATGAGCAGCGCCTCGGCGTCGATCTCCAGGGCGCGCTGGGCGGCGGTGGTGTCGGTGGAGAAGTAGGGCATGCCCATACCGGCGCCGAAGATGACCACGCGGCCCTTCTCCAGGTGGCGCACGGCGCGCAGCGGGATGTACGGCTCGGCGACCTGGCCCATGGTGATGGCGGTCTGCACCCGGCTGTCGATGCCCTCCTTCTCCAGGAAGTCCTGGAGGGCGAGGCAGTTCATCACGGTGCCGAGCATGCCCATGTAGTCGGAGCGGGCGCGGTCCATGCCGCGCTGCTGGAGTTCGGCGCCACGGAAGAAGTTGCCGCCGCCGATGACGACCGCGACCTGCGCGCCGTCCCGTACGACGGCCGCGATCTCGCGAGCGATCTTGTGCACCACGTCCGGGTCGACACCCAGGCCGCCGCCTCCGGAGAACGCCTCTCCGGACAGCTTCAGCAGAAACCGGCCGCGTACTTTGCCGTCGTCGCTCTTCTGGGCCTTGTCGGTCATGGGAGATCCCGCCTCTTTCACGTGTTGCACATACGAAGAAGGCCATTGCCGGTGGGGTCGCTATTCGCTCCCATACGCGGCAATGGCCTCCTCGTCAGATCTGCTGCCGTCCGCCCCACACCCGGGTGTGGCGGTGGTCGCGGACGACTGCTGTCGACCCTATCGGGATTTCTCCGCGGGTCGCGCGTCGATCGCGGTACGGACTCAGATGCCGACCTTGATGCGCGAGAAGCGCTTCAGGGTGACACCGGCCTCGTCCAGCACCTTCTGGACCGACTTCTTGTTGTCCAGCGCGTACGGCTGGCCAAGCAGGGTGGCGTCCTTGAAGAAGCCGTTGACGCGACCCTCGACGATCTTGGCGATCGCGGCCTCGGGCTTGCCCTCGGCGCGGGTCGTCTCCTCGGCGATGCGACGCTCGGACTCGACGACCTCGGCCGGGACGTCCTCCTTGGCCAGGTACTTCGGCGCGAACGCGGCGATGTGCTGGGCGATGCCCTTGGCGACGTCGGCGTTCGGCTTGTCCAGCTCGACCAGGACACCGATCTGCGGGGGCAGGTCGGGCATGGTGCGGTGCATGTAGGCGGTGACGTAGCCGTCGGAGAACCGCGCGAAGCGGTCCAGGACGATCTTCTCACCGAGGTTGGCGTTGGCCTCGTCCACGAACGCCTGGACGGTCTTGCCGGCCTCGATCTCGGAGGCGAGCAGGGCCTCGATGTCGGCCGGGGCGGTCTTGGCGACGTGCTCGGCGATGGTCTTGGCCACGGCCTGGAACTTGTCACCCTTGGCGACGAAGTCCGTCTCGCACTTCAGCTCGACCAGGACGCCGGAGGAGTTGTCGTCGGCGATGATGGAGACCACGGCGCCGTTCTCGGCGGAGCGGCCCTCGCGCTTGGCGACGCCCTTCTGGCCCTTGATGCGCAGCGCCTCGACGGCCTTGTCGACGTTGCCCTCGGCCTCGTCCAGCGCCTTCTTGCAGTCCATCATGCCGGCGCCCGTGAGCTCACGGAGCTTCTTGACGTCGGCGGCGGTGTAGTTCGCCATGAGTCAGTGAGTCTTTCTCGAAGTCTGGGAGATCTTCAGATCCGCACGGTCTGCGTTCCACATGTAGATGTAGATCTGGAGCGCATACGTCGTACCGACCTATGGGTGAACAGCGGGGGCGGAGTTGATGTCGCCGCCCCCACTGTCAAACGCTGACGCGGCGGATCAGGCCTGCTCGCCCTCGGCGGCCTTCTCCTCGGCCGGAGCCTCGGTGGCCTCGGCGGCGGGAGCCTCGGCGGGGGCCTCGGTGGCCGGAGCCTCGGTGGCCTCGGCGGCGGGGGCCTCGGCAGCCGGAGCCTCGTCCTTCTTCTCACCCTCGAGCAGGTCGCGCTCCCACTCGGCGAGCGGCTCGGACGCGGCCTTCTCGCCCTTGTCACCGGTGGCGACGCGAGAGCGGGAGATGAGGCCCTCGGCGACGGCGTCGGCGATCACGCGGGTGAGCAGGGTGACGGAGCGGATCGCGTCGTCGTTGCCCGGGATCTTGTAGTCGACCTCGTCGGGGTCGCAGTTGGTGTCGAGGATCGCGACGACCGGGATGTTCAGCTTCCGGGCCTCACCAACGGCGATGTGCTCCTTCTTGGTGTCCACGATCCAGACGGCGCTGGGCACCTTCTGCATCTCGCGGATACCGCCGAGGGTCTTCTCGAGCTTGGCCTTCTCGCGGGAGAGGACCAGCAGCTCCTTCTTGGTCAGACCGGAGGCCGCGACGTCCTCGAAGTCGATCTGCTCAAGCTCCTTGAGGCGCTGCAGACGCTTGTAGACGGTCGAGAAGTTGGTGAGCATGCCGCCCAGCCAGCGCTGGTTGACGAAGGGCATGCCGACGCGGGTGGCCTGCTCGGCGATGGCCTCCTGCGCCTGCTTCTTCGTGCCGACGAACATGACCGTGCCGCCGTGGGCGACGGTCTCCTTGACGAACTCGTAGGCGCGGTCGATGTACGACAGCGACTGGAGCAGGTCGATGATGTAGATGCCGTTGCGCTCGGTGAAGATGAAGCGCTTCATCTTCGGGTTCCAGCGACGGGTCTGGTGACCGAAGTGGACGCCGCTCTCCAGCAGCTCCCGCATCGTGACGACGGCCATGGCCATCTCCTTGAGTTTCTCGGTTGTGCCGCGTCCGCCGGACGGCGGTCGCGCCTGACGCCCGCGTGCGCCGTGCCGCGAAGGACCGAGAGGCGCTTGGTACGAACCGTTTCCGGATGCCGTACCGGGGCGTGCGAAGTCGACCCGGTGACCCGGATCGCCAGAAGAAGTGTACGGGACCGCCGGGCCACCGGGTGACGCAGCTGTCCACAACCGGGGAGTAGCCCACAGGTGAAGAGGCCGGGGCGGTGCGGTGCGGGACGGTGGGGGCATGCGACGACGTGTGTGGTGCGGGGTGGGGTGGGCGGTCCTGGTGACGGCCTTGACGCTGATCGTGTACGGCGGCCGGGCGTGGGCGGGGGCCTCCCGGACGGGGCCTTCGCCATCGGAGCCTTCGCCGTCGGGGCCTTCGGCTATGGCTCCCGTTGCGGGGGTGGCTTCGGAGTCGGCCGGGACTGAGGCCGGGGCTGGAGCTGATGTCGGGGTGCCGGCGATCGCCAGGGTCTGGCCGGTGGGCGTACGGCCGTCGGTCCTGCGCGGCTGGGAACCGCCGGCGACGCCGTACGGCCCCGGGCACCGGGGCGTGGATCTGGCGGCCGCACCCGGGAGCCCGGTACGGGCGGTGGCGGCGGGCCGGGTGGCCTTCGCGGGCCGGGTGGCCGGGCGCGGAGTGGTGACGGTGGAGCTGGCGGGGACGGGGCTGCGCACGACGTACGAACCGGTGCGCCCCTCGGTGGCGGAGGGGGCGCAGGTCGGGGCGGGTGATGTGGTCGGGGTGGTGGAGGCGGGCGCGCACTGCGGGGCGTCGGCCTGTGTCCACTGGGGTCTGCTGCGGGGCGGGACCTATCTGAATCCCTTGTCCCTGCTGCCGCCGTGGCTGCTGGGGCGGGGGCCGTCGAGACTGCTGCCGGTGCTCACCGGCTGACCCCCGCGGCGCTCAGCCCTGGACGCCCCGAAGCGCCATCCTGACCGCGGCGTCCGTCACCGCCGCCGGGTCCTCCGCGCCGATCTCGATCCGCCGTACCGCCGCGTCCACGACGCCCTGGAGCAGC
Organism: Streptomyces sp. NPDC093018; assembly: GCF_040684035.1. Taxonomy (NCBI): domain Bacteria; kingdom Bacillati; phylum Actinomycetota; class Actinomycetes; order Kitasatosporales; family Streptomycetaceae; genus Streptomyces; species Streptomyces sp. NPDC093018. The sequence continues at coordinate 630,090 of NZ_JBFBFF010000002.1, read as the reverse complement.
ATCGCCGCCAGCCGCGGCTGCGCCTGCCCCAGCTCCCCCAGCGCCTCGACGATCATCGCGACCAGCTCGCCGTGCGCCGCCCGGATCTTCTCCCGGGCCCCGGCGTCCAGCTCGCTCGCGGAGATCGCCACGACCGCCCGGTGCCGCCGGTCCCCGACGAGGGCCAGCTGCCGGCGGACGTACGCCTCGACCTTCCCCTCGGGCGAGTCCGCGCACTCCATGGCGGCGGCCACCTCCGCCGCCCACAGCGGGAAGTCGACCTCGCACAGCTCCTCGACCACGGCCGCCCGGGACCGGAAGTACTCGTACACGGAGGAGCGCGCGAGCCCCGTGCGCTCGGCCAGCGCGGGGAAGGTCAGCGCTTCCGTCCCGCCCTCGGACAACAGGGAACGAGCCGCGTCCAGCAGGGCGGCTCGCTGCATCGACCGGTGCTCGGCCACGGAGGCCGCTCGAATCCTTGGCACGTCGACCACTTTAGGACGCGCCCGCGCGAAGCGGCGTCCGCTCAGCGTCCGAAGCTCGCCAGCTTCGCCCTCAGCTGGAGCACCGACTTGGTGTGGATCTGGCTGACCCGGCTCTCGGTGACCCCGAGGACATTGCCGATCTCGGCGAGTGTGAGGCCCTCGTAGTAGTAGAGCGTGACGACGGTCTTCTCCCGGTCGGGCAGCGTGTTGATGGCCCGCGCGAGGAATCTCCGCAGCTCCCGGTCCTCGGCCACCTCCACGGGGTTGTCCGCGGCGGTGTCCTCCAGCGTGTCCATGAGGCTGAGCCGGTCCCCGCCCTCGCCGCCGACATGCAGCAGCTCCTCCAGGGCGACCACGTTGGCGAGCGACAACTGGCTGAAGACGGCGTGCAGTTCGTCGATCTCCATGCCCAGCTCCGCGGCCACCTCGGTCTCGCTCGGGGTGCGCCGCAGCCGGGCCTCCAGGGTGGCGTAGGCGCGCTCGACATTGCGCGCCTTCTGCCGCACCGAGCGCGGGATCCAGTCCAGCGCCCGCAGCTCGTCGATCATGGCGCCGCGGATCCGGGTGATCGCGTACGTCTCGAACTTGATCTCCCGGTCGATGTCGAACTTCTCGATCGCGTCGATCAGCCCGAACACCCCGGAGGAGACGAAGTCGGCCTGCTCCACATTGGGCGGCAGTCCGACGCTCACCCGGCCGGCCACGTATTTCACGAGCGGCGAGTAGTGCAGGATCAGCTGCTCCCGCAGCCGTTCGTCCCCCGTCGCCTTGTACGACCGCCACAGCTCGTCGAGCGTCGAGGGAGCGGGCGGCCGCACGCTGCCACCGTCGCGGGCGGCTGGGGGGATCGCCGCCCGGTCGGACCCGGAGGTGTGCTGGGGCATTCGTCGCCTTGTGCCGTTCTGCCGTGAAGTGCCGTCAAGTGCCGTGACCGTGAGTGCGGTGCGGGGAGGTCACGGGTCGAAAGGGGCCGCCTGGGTGAGGTGTCGGTCTGATGTCGAGTTGGGTGGTCTGTGGAGACGTCTTCGTGAGCGTAGCGTGACTGGGGAGTCGCGGTGCGCGAACGACGAGGCGCCACCCCCGCGCGGTTCCCGGAGGCCCCTTCGGCATCACCTTCCGCAGCTCGCTCTGTGTGATGGCCGATGGGCGCCAACTCCGGGAAACCCCAAGGGCGTCGGGCGTTCCCCCGGACGGCCGAACACGCTCGGTCAGCACGGAGGGCGACCCGCGCGGGCGAAGATCACCGCCTGGCGTGTCAACTTCCAGCCATCGCCGTGTCGTTCGACGTATCCAAGTGCTCGGAGTTCGTACAGTCTCGCGATCGCCTCGTCCGGGGTGGTGCGGGCGGTCGCCGCGATCTCCCCGGCGGGGGACGCGCGGTCGCCGGGGAGTGCGGCGAGGACGGTCCTTGCGGCCGGGGCCAGCAGGTCGCGGGGCAGTACCGGACCTCTGCGGGGCGGTGCCAGGTCGCCCATGTCGCCGACGAGTTCGGCCACCTCGGCGGCGTCGGTGACGAGGGTGGCCTCGCCGCGCAGCAGTTCGTGCACCCCGGCGCAGAGCGCGCTGGTGACCGGGCCCGGCACGCCCATGGTGTGTCTGCCCAGGCGCTGCGCGGCCCGCGCGGTGGCGAGCGAGCCGCTGCGGCAGGCGGCCTCCACGACGACGGTGCCCCTGGTCAGGGCGGCGTTCTTTGGGGGGATGGTCGCTGTGGTGTGACGTTGCTCTGACACTCCTCGTTGAGCCTCACGGCTTCGATCTGTGGGGGTGTGGCTCTGTGGCGGATCGTTGCATTCGCTTCAGCGCAAGGGGTACACATGCGGGCTTTCCCCGTGAAGATGCCGTCCGGAGTTCGCTACTGGACGGTGATCGACGACGACTTCCACGTAGTGCCGATCGTGGATCACTGGCTACGGCACATCCTGTTCGGCAAGGACCGGGCCGAGCTCACGACGTACGCGTACGCGATCTCCGCCGCTCTCTATCTCCGGTGGTGCCTGAAGACCGGCCGTGACTGGCGAGTGGCCGCCCGGGACCTCGGTCTGTTCATGGTGTGGCTCGCGCACGCGCAGTCCAAGGGAGACGACACGGTCCTGCTGGGGCCGGGTGCCAAGCCGGCCCGAGGCGACCGGCGGATCAACAAGGTCCTCTCGGCGGTGCGGGGCCTGCTGACGTTCGCCGTGTCCGTGGGCGAGGCGCCCTCAGCCGTGCTCGGCCAGATCTACGAGATCGCGGACGGGCGAGACCTCCCCGAAGAACTCCAGGGGGAGAACGGTCTCGCCATGCGCATCGGGGTCCAGCACCGGCTCCAGGAGCCTGAGACGCAGGTCGACAGGGCGACCGACGCCGAGGTCATCGCGATGTTCAAGGCGTGCAGGAACGCCCGCGACCGGCTGATCGTGCTCCTGCTGGCGCGAGTCGGCCTCCGCCGCGGCCAGGCAGCCGGCCTGCACCGGTCGGACTGCCACCTACTGACGGACTCACGAGCTCTCGGCTGCGACGTTCCCGGCCCTCACATCCATGTGGTCCGCCGGCGGAACCCGAACCAGGCGTGGTCGAAGTCGCGGACGTCGTGGGTCCAGCACGTCGACTTCCTCGTCGTCCAGGCATACGACCAGTACGTCGACGAGCGCCACGAGCGGCTGGGCACCGGCGGCAGCGACCTGCTGCTGGTGAACGAGTTCCGTGAGCCGCTCGGGGCCGCGATGCCTCCGGGTGCGATCAACGATCTCTTCGAGGATCTATGCAACCGGGCCGGGCTGGAGCGGTCGGTGCATCCTCATATGCTGCGGCACGCGATGGCTGGCAACGCGGCGGATGCCGGGGCGTCCGAGGACGAGCTCCAGGCCATGCTGGGCCAGAAGCACGTCCGTTCCCAGCAGCCATACCGCCATCCGTCCCATGAGCGGATGCGCCGGGCAGTCGGACGGGTGCCGTCGCCGCGTGAGCTGGTCCACCGGGGTGAGGATCAGTGAGCCTCGCACCTCTCATCGCTCCGGAGCGTCCTGCGGACCCTCGGGAGGCCGAGTTGATCGATGCCCTGAAGCCGTCCTTCCTCAAGCTGGTGAGCTGGGACTGGAACCGCCGCGTCGTTGTCTTCCCCACCGATCACGCGGTGCTGGTGTCCCCGCTCTGCGAGGTCATCGGCTGCGATCACCGGGCAGCCCGGCGCGGGGTCCGGCTCTGCAACGGCTGCTACTACCGGTGGAAGAAGGACGGCCAGCCTGAGCTGGACGGCTTCGTTCACCAGCCGCACCAGAGCCATCGCAGCGTCGACATCGGCGACTGCGCGGTCGAGGGCTGTCCGCGGCCTTGGGAGGACCGGCCGGCCGCGCTCTGCGCGACTCACAGCCACCGACGGAAGTACGTCCTCAAGCTGTCCCTGGAGGAGTTCCTGCGTCATCCGGAGGTCGGGCCGCTGCCGAGCTTCGGCCCATGCCTGGCGGCCTCGTGTTACCGGGACCGGATCGGGCCCCGGACGCTCTACTGCCAGTCCCACGGCAACCGCCTGCGCGTGCTCCAGCGCCAGCAGCCCGTCGACGAGGACCGTTGGCAGCGCACAGTCTCGGCAGTCGCGGTCGGAGGGGAAGTCAGCCTGCGGGGCCTGCCGCCGCTCGTGGTGGCTGAGGTCCTCTACGGACTCCAGGCCCGCACCGCGAAGGGCACCACGACAGTGCCCCACAACGTCAGGCCAGTGGCCGACCTCGCTCGCGCCGAGTTGGTCGGCTCACTACTGGAGCTGGACCGGGCTGGCCGGGGCAAGACCGCCCTCCAGGTGCTGACCATGTTCCAGAAAGCCGTACTTCGTCTCGGGCTCACCCCGGAGACCGAGCGGCACAAGGACGTCTGGGACCTGACGGCCTTCGGCAGGACCGGCACCCTGGACTTCAGGAAGATCTCCCAGCCGGCCCTCCGGGAGGCCACGAAGGTCTGGTCCTACAACACCTTCCCCAACCGGCGCGGCCAAGGGGTTCGCGGCACCAGCCAGAACGAGATCAACGCGGTCGCCCGGTTCTCCGAGAGCCTCCGGCTCCAACGCGAGGACCGCGGCCTCGTCCTCACAGCCCTGGGTCGCCAGGACATCGTCAGCTACCTCAACCGGCTCGGGTTCCTGATCGAAGCCGGGAAGATCAGCCGGCACAAGCAGTGCGGCGACGCCCGGATCGTCCGACGCGTGCTGAACCGCTGGCGCACCCTGGGGCTGACCAGGGCCGGGGAGATCCTCGAGGGCCTTCCAGCGGACCTCTCACTGGCCGCGGAGGACATGCCCGACGACCCCGAGGACAGCGAGGCCGGCAAGGATCTGCCCATCGAGGTGATGCGGCAGCTCTGCGACCGCCTTGACCTCTTGGAACAGGGAAGCTCCCGCGAGGTCCGCGTCGCCGTCGAGGTCCTGATCGACACCGGCCGGCGGCCCGCCGAAGCATCCAAGCTCCCCTACGACTGCCTCGAACGCGACCCCGACGGCTCCTGGGTTCTGATCTACGACAACCACAAGGCACAGCGCCTGGGACGACGCCTTCCGATCGCGCAACCGACCGCCGAGCTGATCCTCAACCAGCAGGAGCGAGTCCGCGGCCGCTTCCCGGGCACGCCCGTCGCCGATCTGGCGCTCTTCCCCGCCCAGGTTTCCAACAGGGACGGGACGAAGCCGCTCAACCCCAACACCATCTCCGGCGCCCACCGGGCCTGGGTCGAGGCCCTGCCGGAGTTCGAGATCCCCACCATGGTCGAGGTCCAAGGCCAGCCGGTCTTGAAGATGGTGCCGTTCGACAAAGCCAAGATCTTTCCCTACGCCTACCGGCACTCATACGCCCAGCGGCACGCGGACGCGCGCGTCGATCAGGACGTGCTGCAACGGCTTATGGATCATCGTCAAGCCACAACTACCCAGCGTTACTACCGAGTTCGGGACGAGCGCCGGCGCGAAGCCGTCGACCGCGTCACCGCGATGCAGTTCGACCGACACGGCACCCGGATCTGGCGAGACGTCCAGACGCTCCTCGATTCCGAGCGCGACCGCCGCTCCATCGGCGAGACCGAGGTCCCCTACGGAGTCTGCACCGAGCCGAGCAACGTGGCCGCGGGCGGAAACGCCTGTCCCCTCCGGTTCCGCTGCGTGGGTTGCGGGCACTTCCGCACCGACGTCTCCTACCTCCCTGACCTGGAGAACTACCTCTCTGACCTGCTACGAGGCCGCGAGCGGCTCATCAGCACCTTCGACGCCGACGAATGGGCCCGCTCAGAGGCCATGCCCTCGGACGAGGAGATTCGCCGTGTTCGGCGCCTCATCACCCGAGTCAAGGAGGACCTCGATCAGCTGACCCCCGAGGAACAGGCCCAGATCAAGCAGGCGGTCCAGATCGTCCGATCCAGCCGATCCGTCCTGCTGGGCATGCCCCGAGTCGGCCTGCCGCCCGAAGAACTACGAGGTGCTTGATCCATGGACTCCCCGATGATCACCGGACGGCGAGCCGACTCAGCCCGCCGCCGAGAACGGGTCGCGAAGGTCCTCAAGGAAGCGATCCGGCTCGGTGAGCCGCTGAACGTCTCGGCCATCGCCCGGCGAGCCGGCGTCGACCGCACGTTCTTCTACCGTCACCGCGACCTGCTGGCTCAGATCCACGCCGCGGAAGCCGCGCCGGCCGTCGGCCTGGAAAGCGGCACCCAGGTGACACGAGCCTCTCTCCAAGCCGATCTCGCAAACGCCCAGGACCGCAACGTCCGCCTCACCGCCCGGGTCCGGCAACTCGAAGACCGCCTCTCCGAGCTCCTCGGTGACCAAGCCTGGAAGGAGTCCGGGCTCGGGGTCACCGCTGACATCGAGGAACTCCAACGACGGATCACTCACCTGGAACAGGCGAACGTGGACCTCACCGGCCAGCTTGAGGACCGCCTAGCCGAGCTTGAAGCCGCTCGGGGCGCGAATCGCGAACTGACCAGGGCCCTCAACCAGGCACGCTCGTGAGCTCCGGTTCCACCACCACCCGCTCGCCACCGATTCACCCTCACCAGCGATAGCGCAACACCTGTTGCACTGGATAGCCTCGGTCACGCCGACGCTGAGCTGCACAAACGCTGAGATCGATGCCTCGCGGCGGCCGTTACCCCCACAGAACTGAAGATGACGCGGTTGCGCAGGATGAAGCGGCTCGGGGTCGGGTGGTCGCCCGGGGGCAGCTCGCCGATCACCAGGCCCTGCTGCGCGATTCGTTCGATCAGGTGGGTGTGGCCGCGGGGGTAGGGCCGGTCGACGCCGCCGGCCAGAACGGCGACGGTGGCTCCGCCGGCGGCGAGGGCGCCACGGTGGGCGGCGGCGTCGATGCCGTAGGCGCCGCCGGAGACGACGACCCAGCCGCGCTCCGCGAGACCGGCGGCGAGGGTGCCGGCGACATGGGTGCCGTACTCGGTGCAGGCGCGGGCGCCGACCACGGCGACGGAGCGCAGGGCCCACATCCGCAGGCTGGGGCGGCCGCGGACCCAGAGCCCGAGGGGGCGGGCGTCCGCGAGGTCGTCCAGCTGTCTCGGCCACTCGGGGGTACCGGGCGCGACGAACCGGGCGCCCGCCGCCCGCGCCTGCGCGAGATCCCGCTCCGGCTCGGCCCGCGCGCCCCGCACCACAAGCCCGGCCCACCGCACCTTGCTGACCCCCGGCAACGCCCGGCCCCCGTCCCTGACCCGCCGCACCGTCTCCCCCACCCCGAACTCCCTCACCCACCGTCCCCCGACCTCATCCCCGGGCTCGATCACCCGCCCCAGAAAGACCCGGCCGAGGGTGTCCTCGTCCACGGCGGGATCGGGGTCCGGGTCCGCGGTCACGGTGGGATCGGGGTCCGGGTCCAGAGTCACGGCGGGGTCGCGGCCCGGACCCACGGCCCCCACGGGATCGCGGCCTGGACGCACGGTCACAGCGGGGCCGGGGCCCGGGCCCACCGCCCCCATGGGGTCGCGGTCCGGACGCACCGTGGGATCAGGGACCGGGCGACCGGCCCTGGCCGACCCGCGGTCCGGGAAGGCGGTCTCGTTACGACCCGCTTCAAAGCGGCGTGTCTTTCCGGAGCCGCGTGCCTCGGTCGCACCAGGACCGGCCTCGCTCCGGTCACTTCCAGGGCAAGGATCCCGATCAAGGCCAGGGCCGGGGCAGCCCGCCCCGGGCCACTTGGCCGAGGTCGGCCCGGGGGCCGGCAGCCCTTCCTCGGCCGGTCCGGGAACCGACGGCCTCTCGTAGGACGGTCCCTGGACCGGCGATCCCGCTTCGGTGCCGCCGCCGCTCATGTCAGCGCGCCGATAGCCGTCGGGACCCCGCGCGGGACGCCGGTGCGCAGTTGCAGGGCGAGGGCGACGTCGGTCGCGTCCGGGCGGTCGTGCCCGACGAGGTCGGCGACCGTCCAGGCGACGCGCAGCACCCGGTCGATGCCGCGGGCGGTGAGCACGCCCCGCTCCAGGCTGCGCTCGGCCTCGTCCATCGCCCCGCTGACGGCCTGGAACCGGCTGCGCAGCTCCCTGCCGGGCACCTCGCTGTTGGTGCGCCAGAGTGTTCCGGTGAGGCGGGCGGCCGTACGCTCCCTGGCCGCCCGGACCCGGTCCGCGACGGTCGCCGTGGACTCCCCTCGGGCGCCCGGCGCGGTGAGCTGGGCCCGGGTGACCGGATCGACCTCGACGCGCAGGTCCACCCGGTCCAGCAGGGGTCCGGAGAGCCGGGCCTGATAGCGGCGGATCACCGAGGGCGGGCACTCGCACAGGGCGTCACGCTGGGAGAATCGGCCGCAGGGGCAGGGGTTGGCCGCCAGCACCATCAGGAAGCGTGCCGGAAAGCGGACCACTCCGGCGCTGCGCGCGATCACGACATGCCCGGACTCCAGTGGCTGCCGCAGGGCGTCCAGGGTCTGGCTGTGGAACTCGGGCGCCTCGTCCAGGAACAGCACACCGCGATGGGCGAGGGACACCGCGCCGGGTCGCGCGATGCCGGGGCCGCCGCCCACGAGCGACTGCATCGTCGCCGAGTGGTGCGGGGCGCAGTAGGGGGCGACGTCGATGAGCGGCTTGCCCGGCGGCAGCAGCCCGGCCACCGAGTGCACCGCCGTGACCTCCAGGGACTCCTCCCTGGTGAGCCTCGGCAGTACGGCGGGCAGGCGTTCGGCCAGCATCGTCTTGCCCGCGCCCGGCGGCCCTTCGAGGAACAGATGGTGTCCTCCTGCGGCGGCCACCTCCACGGCCGTACGGGCCGAGGTCTGGCCGACGACGTCCGCGAGGTCGTGATCAAAGTCGTGCTGGGCCGCGCCGAGGCTGTGCATGCCGGTGGCGGCGCCGGTGCCCGGCACCCGCAGCCCGGCCAGCAGCGGGTCCGGGCGGCCCAGTTCGTCGGGCTCCTCCTCGGGCACGGGTTCCTCGGCCAGTACCGCGATGAGCTGGCGCAGGCTGCGGACGCCGAGCACCGACACACCGGGGACCAGCGCGGCCTCCGCGGCGGCGCACTCGGGCACGACCACCTGCTCGTAGCCCGCGTCGGCGGCGGCCAGCACGGCGGGCAGGATGCCGCGCACCGGGCGCACCCGGCCGTCCAGGCCCAGCTCGCCGATCATGACGATGTCGGCGAGGACCCGGGGGTCGATGCGTTCGGCGGCCCCGAGCACCGCGCAGGCCACGGCGAGGTCGAAGCCGGAGCCCGCCTTCGGCACCGAGGCGGGGCTGAGCCCGACCGTGAGCTTCTTCTGGGGCCATTCGGCGCCGGAATTCACCACCGCCGCCCTCACCCTGTCCCTGCTCTCCGTCAGGCTCTTGTCCGGGAGGCCGACCAGGGTGAAGGCGGCGACGCCGGGTTCGAGGTCGGCCTGGACCTCGACGACCACGCCCTCGACGCCGACGAGGGCGACGGAGCAGGTGCGGGCGAATGCCATTCAGGCCACCCCCCGGGCATGCTCGACCTGGGGTGCGCCGCGGCCGGGGACGAGGACGCCGACCAGGTCGATGCGGACGCCGCCCGGTGGGGCGCCGCCGTGGGCGTGGATCCAGTGTTCGGCGAGGTCGCGCAGCCGGGCGGCCTTCTCGGGGGTCACCGCGGCCATGGGATGTTCGTAGCGGCCGCCCGCGCGGGTCTTGACCTCGCAGACGACCAGGACCTCGCCGTCCCTGGCCACGATGTCGATCTCGCCGCTGCGCCCGGCGCGCCAGTTGCGCGCCAGGATCGTCATCCCGCCCTCGGCCAGCCGCCGGGCGGCCAGGTCCTCGCCGTACCTGCCGATCGCTTCTCGTGCGTTCATGTCGGCACCACCTCCGGCGCCAACCGTCACGCATCCCACCGAAGGAAGTGGATCTTGGTGGGTTACCGGGTGGTTGTGGAAAAGTCCGTCACCCGGATGGGCTAATCGAGCGAAACCCGCAGGTCATCAGCCGCCCGGCAGTTCCAGATCGCTCTTGTTCAGCTCCTCGATGTTCACGTCCTTGAACGTGAGCACCCGGACCTGCTTGACGAACCGAGCGGGCCGGTACATGTCCCAGACCCAGGCATCGGCCATCGACACCTCGAAGAACACCTCGCCCTGGACGGAGTGCACCTGCATCTCGTAGTCGTTGGTGAGATAGAAGCGCCGTTCCGTCTCGATCACGTATTTGAACAGACCGACGACATCTCGGTACTCCCGGTAGAGCTTCAGCTCCATCTCGGTCTCGTACTTCTCGAGGTCCTCGGCGCTCATGGCATGTTCCCCTTCAGCCGTGCGATCCACCCATTGTGCGCCAGTTCCACCGGCCCTCAGACGATTTCCGTGTCGAGGGTCACGGGGCCGGCCGGGGGACCCTCGTCGAGCAGGGTGCGCAGCAGCTCGGCGAGTCTGGTCGGATACACCGTCTCATGCGCCCGGGTCAGTTCCCGACACGTCCACCAGCGCGCTCCGGCGACACTGCGCCGTTCCAGCTCCGTGAGGCCCGTGGCCGCCACCGCGGTCCTGGTCGTACGGGCCAGGTAGTACCACTCGTCCTGGTCCCAGCGGCGGCCCGCGAACGGGAAGGAGCAGCGGCGCCGCCACAGCACCGGGCCGAGGTCGACCTCGGTGATGCCGGTCTCCTCGGCGAGTTCCCGCAGCGCGGCCTGAGCACGGGTCTCGGTGCCCTCCACGCCGCCGCCGGGGGTGAACCACCAGTCGTCGGCGGGGTCGTCGGGCTCATGTCCGTGCAGCAGGAGGATGCGGTCCTGGGGGTCGAGCAGCACCACCCGGGCCACCTTGCGCAGGCCACCCTCGTACGGCTGTTCGCACTCGGGCTCAGCGGACACCGGCCGCCTCCGCACGGGCGGCACGGGCCCGGGAGCGGCCGGCCCGCTTGGCGATCGGGCCGTAGGCGCCGCCGCCGAGGACCAGGACGGCGCCGACGACGATCAGCAGCTCGATGGTGGCCAGCGGTCCCGGCTGCGAGAGGGCGCCCAGCGCCTCGAAGCCGGTGGGGCGCTTCAGCCCGCCCTTCCACGGGAAGACGACGGCGTCCACCCGGGCGATCACCGCGGTGCGGGCGACGGTGCCCTTGGCGGCGTCGGTGAGGTGGGCGGTGGAGTCCAGGGAGCCCTGGCGTTCGTCGCCGAGCAGGAAGAGCCGGCCCTCGGGGACGGTCACGGTGGCGAAGTTCTGGTTCTCGGCCAGGGTGCCCTTGGGCAGATACGGTTCCTCGATCTGCTTGCCGTTGACGGTCAGCTTGCCGTCCGTGCAGCAGGAGACGGTGTCGCCACCGACCGCGACCACGCGCTTGACGACATCGGAGCCGGTGACCCAGCTGTTGTCGCGGAAGACGACCACATCGCCGCGGCGCACCTCGCCGCCGTCCACGCGCTGCGCGAGCACGCGGTTGCCGGCGTCGATGGTGGGGGTCATGGAGCTGGTGGGCACGGTGTAGGGCCGATAGCTCAGCGCCGCCCAGCCGAAGCCGCCGAGGAACAGCACCAGGCCCAGGGCCACGGCCACTCCGGACAGCCGCTGCCCGAGCCGGCCGCCGCTCGCCGCCGTCCCGGTGCCACCGCTGCGCGGGGCCGTACGCGTCGTACTCTCACCACCCATGGACCCGCACCCTACCTGTCGGTACCGAGCGAGGTCAGCCCCTCTTTCACGACCTGGGGCACAGCTTTCCCGGAGCTTCACACGCGGCCAGGGAAAGCGCGGGCAGAGGGCTCAGCGCCGTCCGCCGACCGACTTCTGCAGGGCGTCCGAACGCAGCCGGTCCGTGCGCCGGCGCCGCCACACCACGACGGGGGCGACGGCCGCGACGGCGACGCCCTCGGGGGCGACGGTCAGGGAGGCGGCGGCGGAGGACTGCTGGTTGCCCAGACCGGGCTGGTCGAAGGTGTCCGGGACGGGCAGGGTGCCCCAGTGGCTGATGGGCCAGGCCTTGACGATGGCGCGGCCGACGACCTTGTCGACGGGCACGAAGCCGTGGTTCTTGTCGGTCTGGTTGTAGCGCGAGTCCCGGGAGTTCTGCCGGTGGTCGCCCATCACCCAGAGGAAGCCCTTGGGGACCTTCACCTTGAACTGGCCGCCCTGGTCGTCCTGGCTGCACGGGGTGTTGCCGGGGTAGACGTACGACGATTCGTTCAGCGCCTTGCCGTTGACCAGCAGGGGGCCCGTGCCCTTGCACTCGATGGTGTCGCCGCCGACCCCGATCACACGCTTGATCAGGTCCTTCTCATTGGCGGAGGGCATCAGCCCGATCCAGCTGAGGACCTTCTGCACCGCGTTCGGGTTCGGCGCGGGCTCGCCGGCCAGCCAGTCGTCCGGGTCGTGGAAGACGACGACCTCGCCGCGCTCGGGCTCGGAGCCGAACCACGGGGTGAGCTTGTCGACTAGGACGCGGTCGCCGATCTGGAGGGTGTTCTCCATCGAGGCGGAGGGGATCGAGAACGCCTGGACCAGGAAGGTCTTGATCAGCAGCGCCAGGACCAGCGCGATCACGATCAGGATCGGCAGCTCCTTCCAGAAGGAGCGCGGCTTCCGTGGCGGTGGCGCGGAGTCGCCGGTGCCGCCGCTGCCGAAGCCCTGTCCCTCGCGCGGAGCGCCGTCGCCGCCCGTCGCGTCATTCCCGGTGGTCATGGCGCCGTCCGAACCTGAGTCGTCCGCCTCCGCGGGGTTCCCGCGGTGCTCCTCGCCGTCGTGACCCGACCGTGCGCCAACCGCCACATCCCCCACGCCAACTCCTCACTCCGTGCCGCCGCCCGCGCCACAGACGGCGCAGGCCCACCACTCCCATAACGAGCGGGAGTTCCGCAGGGGTCGGGAGCCGGGTCATTCCGTTCGGATTCTCATGGTCAACCCTATGCGACAGGGGCGGAGCCGCAGCCGTCCGCGTCCCGGCACGGGCAACGCTTGCAAAGGTTTTAGGTTCCTCCAGGCGCGTCCAGTGGCCGATCGGCCAGCCGATCCACATGGCCCGCCCGACCACCGATTTCACCGACACCGTTCCGCCGTACGTGGAGTCCCGGTGGTAGCGGGAGTCCGCGGAGTCGGCCCGGTGATCGCCCATCACCCACAGCCGGCCCTTGGGGACGGTGATGTCGAAGCGCATGTCGGACGGGTCGTTGCCCGGATAGAGGTAGTCCTTCTCGGACAGCGGCACGCCGTTGACGGTGATCCGCCCCTGCGCGTCGCAGCACTTGACGTGATCACCGCCGACCCCGATGACCCGCTTGATCAGGTCCTTCTCGTTGTCGGACGGCAGCAGCCCGATGAAGCTGAGGCCCTGCTTGAGCTGCTTGACCACGACCGGGTCGGGCTTCTGGGCGGCCTGTTCGCCCGCCAGCCAGCCGCCCGGGTCATGGAAGACGACGACGTCACCGCGGTGCGGCTCGGCGCCGAACCAGGGCGTCAGCTTGTCGACCAGGACGCGGTCGCCGATGCGGATCGTCTGCTCCATGGAGCCGGACGGGATCACGAACGCCTGGACGAGGAAGGTCTTCAGGACCAGCGCGATCAGCACGGCGACACCCACCAGAAGGGGGATCTCCCGAACGGCTGAACGTCTGCGCTTGCGCTTGACCTTGCGCTGGAGTTTCCGCCGTTCCGCGCGGGTACGGCCGCCACCGGGCGCGGAACTGCGCCGGGAGCCGGCGCGGGACGACTCGGGACCGGCCGGGCCCGAGCCCGCGCGCGGCCTGCCGCGGTTACCCATGGGCACCGCCCGTCGCGGCGGGCACGCGCGCGTAGGCGGGCGGCCGGGTCAGATGGGTCCAGTGCGGGGACGGCCAGACGATCCAGTCGGCCCGGCCGATCACCCGCCCGACCGGGATCATGCCGCCGCCCGGGGAGCCGAGGTGGTCCCGGGAGTCGCTGGAGTCGCTGCGGTGGTCCCCGAGGACAAAGAGGGTGCCCGGCGGCACCACGACGTCGAACGGCACGCTGGAGGCGCTGTCCCCGGGGTAGAGGAACGACGACTCGTCGACCGCGCGGCCGTTCACCTCGATCCTCCCCCGCTTGTCGCAGCAGACCACATGGTCCCCGCCCACCCCGACGACCCGCTTGATGTAGTCGCCGTCCCCGAAATACCCGCTTCCGTCGAACACAATCACGTCTCCGCGGGCGGGCCCGGCGCCGAAGCGATAGGTCAGCTTGTTCACGAGGACGCGGTCGCCGATCCGCAGACCCTCCTCCATGGATCCGCTCGGGATCTGGAAGGGCTGCACCACGAAGGTGCTCAGCAGGAGCAGGAACACCAGGCAGGCGAAGAGGGTGAGGGTGACGCGGCCGCCCGGCAGCCATTCGGTGAGCCGCGTCAGCAACGCGAAACGCGACCGCTCCTCCGGACCCGGGGAATCCGGGCGGGAGGTGCGGTCGCGCTTCGTCGGCTGTGCTTCGGTGTCCATCGGGGCGAGATGTTATCCGGCCCCGCTATGACTCCGGGGAGGCGCTCAGCTCTCGCGCTTCTCCTTGATCTTCGCGGCCTTGCCGCGCAGCTCACGGAGGTAGTACAGCTTGGCGCGGCGCACGTCACCACGGGTGACCAGCTCGATCTTCTCGACGATCGGGGTGTGCACCGGGAAGGTGCGCTCGACGCCGACGGAGAACGAGACCTTGCGGACCGTGAAGGTCTCGCGGACACCGGAGCCCTGGCGACGGATCACAACGCCCTTGAACTGCTGCACACGGGAGCGGTTGCCCTCGATGACGCGCACGTGGACGTTGACGGTGTCACCCGGGCGGAAGGACGGGAGGTCGCTGCGCAGCGACGCGGCGTCGACGGTGTCGAGCAGGTGAGACATTTCGTCTGCTTTCTTCGCTGATGCCACAGGTCATCAACGGGAGTGAAGATGTACAGGGAGCTGCCGCGCGGGTCGGGTCGGGCGTCTTGTCCCCCTGTGGCAGGGGCGCACACCGGACGAGCGCACAGCAGCGGCCTATTCTTCCATGCCGGGGGCCCGGCGCCAAAATCGGCCGTACGAGTGACCGTCCGGGTCCGGTTCCCAGCCCAGGATGGACAGCATCTCGCGGTCCTTCTTGTCGAAGGCCTTCGGGTCGCAGTGCTCGATCAGATCGGGCCGGTTGCGGGTCGTACGGCGCAGGGCCTCGTCGCGGCGCCAGCGGGCGATCTTGCCGTGGTGGCCGCTGAGCAGCACGTCCGGGATGTCCCGGCCGCGCCAGGCGGGCGGCTTGGTGTAGACGGGGCCTTCGAGGAGGTTTGCCATGGCGCCGGGCGCGAAGGAGTCGTCGCGGTGGGACTCGGCGTTGCCGAGGACACCGGGCAGCAGCCGGGCGACGGCCTCCGTGACGACCAGGACGGCGGCCTCGCCGCCCGCCAGGACGTAATCGCCGATGGAGACCTCGTAGACGGGCATCCGGGTGGCGTACTCGTCGAAGACCCGCCGGTCGATGCCCTCGTAGCGGGCCGGGGTGAAGATCAGCCAGGGCCGCTCGGAGAGCTCCACCGCGAGTTCCTGGGTGAAGGGCCGGCCGCTGGGGGTGGGGACGATCAGCGCGGGGGCGTGGGCGCCGCTCTCGTAGCCGTCGGCCAGGACGGTGTCCAGGGCGTCGCCCCAGGGCTCGGTCTTCATGACCATGCCGGGGCCGCCGCCGTACGGCGTGTCGTCGACCGTGTTGTGCCGGTCGTACGTCCATTCACGCAGGTCGTGGACGTGGACGGCGAGTTGTCCGCGGCGGCGGGCCTTGCCGACGAGCGAGACGTTCAGGGGGTCCAGGTACTCGGGGAAGATGGTGACGACGTCCAGGCGCATTACGCGTCGTCCCCCGCCTTGTCCTTCTCGGGCTCCGCTTCCCCGGCCTCGGGCTCCGCTTCCCCCGCCTCGCGGCTGGAGGCGATCTCGGCGCGGTCGTCGATCAGGCCGGGCGGGGGCGTGATGACGGCCCGCTGCTCCTCCAGATCGATCTCGGAGACGATCTCCGCCACGAACGGGATCATGACCTCCGTGCCGTCCGGGCGCTCCACGATGAACAGGTCCTGCGAGGGCAGGTGCGAGATCTCGGTGATCCGGCCGACCTCCACCCCGTCCTCGGTGACCACGTCCAGGTCCATCAGCTGATGGTCGTAGTACTCGTCCTCGTCCTCCGGCATCTCCTCCGGATCCACGTCGGCGATCAGGAGGGTGTTGCGCAGGGCCTCGGCGCCGGTCCGATCGGTGACGCCCGCGAAGCGCAGGAGCAGACGGCCGCTGTGGACGCGGCCCGTCTCGATGGTCAGCGGCCCCGTGGCGGCGGGATCCGTGGCGAGTACGGCGCCGGGGGCCAGCCTCAGCTCCGGCTCGTCGGTACGTACCTCGACGGTGACCTCGCCCTTGATGCCATGGGCTCGGCCGATCCGTGCGACTACCAGCTGCACCTGTCCAATTCTCCTGTCATCTGCTGCGCGTGTCCTGCCGATACGACTGCTCGTACGACTGCGGGCTGATACGACTGCGGGCCGGGGACGGCCGAGTGGCCCTCCCCGGCCCGAGCCGGTTGCGATGAAGCGTCAGCGGACGTTGTCCACGTCGACCAGGTCGACGCGGACACCGCGACCGCCGATGGCGCCCACGACGGTACGCAGAGCGCGCGCGGTACGACCGTTGCGGCCGATCACCTTGCCGAGGTCCTCGGGGTGTACCCGGACCTCCAGCACGCGCCCGCGGCGCAGGTTGCGCGAGGCGACCTGCACATCGTCAGGGTTGTCGACGATGCCCTTCACGAGGTGCTCAAGCGCCTCTTCGAGCATGCTGCTCAGGCCTCGGTCGACTCGGACTCAGCCGCGGCCTCGTCCTTCTTCTCAGCCTTCTTCTTCTGGGTGATGGCCTCACCCTTGGCGTCGTCGTCGCCACCGAGGGCCTCGAACGACGGACGGGCCGGCTTCGGCGCAGCGACGAGCAGCGGCGCGGGGGCCGGCTCGCCCTTGAACTTCTGCCAGTCGCCGGTCTTCTTCAGGATGGCGAGAACGGGCTCGGTCGGCTGGGCGCCGACGCCGAGCCAGTACGCCACGCGGTCGGCGTCCACCTCGATGACCGACGGGTTGTAGGTCGGGTGGTACTTGCCGATCTCCTCGATGGCCCGGCCGTCACGGCGGGTACGGGAGTCGGCGACGACGATGCGGTAGTGAGGCGAACGGATCTTGCCCAGACGCTTCAGCTTGATCTTGACTGCCACGGGAGTGGATTCTCCTGGTTTTGACGTGGTGGGGCACGGCGCGTTGCCGCGTGGGGTTGCGGTACCCGTGTGCCCGACGGACGCGTCAGCCGGAGGAGAGAGGGGTCCTATGCGGCTGTCGAGTACAGCCATCCATTCTGCCATACCCGGCGGACCGCTCTCGGCCGGGGGACAGAGACCCGGCCGCGCCCGCCGGCCTGGGGTGCCGACGGGCGCGGGGTGTGGTCGTGGTGTGGGGTCCGGCACCCACGAGATGCCGGGGCGAGGGTCAGGCGGCGCCCGACATCTCCGGGATGCGGAAGGGTTTGCCGCAGCCGCCGCAGACGATGGGCGCCTGGGCGAGGACGGAGGGGACCACGCGGACGTTGCGACCGCAGTCGCAGACGGCCTTGACGCGGACGCCGCCGCCGGAGGAGCCGTGGCGGGCGGCGGGCCCCCGGAAGGTGCGGGAGGTGTCCTCCGTCGTGGCCGCCGAGTGCGCCTTGAGGGCGCGCTGGAGACGTTCGATGGTCGGCCGGTAGCGCCGCTTCGCCTCGGGGTTGAGCGTGACCAGGGAGAAGCCGCTGCTGGGATGCGGTTCCTCGGGGTGGTCCAGGCCCAGCTCCTCGGCGATCGAGAGGAACCGTCGGTTGTGGTAGCGACCGGCGCGGGAGGTGTCGCGGACCCCGCGCGCGGCGGCGATGCCGTGGACTGCCTCATGGAGCAGCCGTTCGAAGGAGAGCTCGTGTCCGCACGCGGACGACGACTCTCCGATCAAGGACTCTGGCGCGGCAAGATCGGGCAGATCGGGGTGGTACCGCTGAATGTCGGCCCACGCCTGTGCCAGCTCTGCGGCGAGAACAGGTGGTGTCTGTGTCGTGCTCACGTAATGACAACGAGCGGAGGGCACGCTGTGTTCCTATTCCGGGGCATCCCAAATAATTTGCACGTACCCGTCAGTTGGCACTGATGCGTCCTGACGAGGGCGCGTGCGCCGATGTGCGGAGGAAGCCTCACAGCTCGTAACAAGCCGGTGCGTAGACGGCACTACGATCCGTCCGGTACGCCCTGTCACGACGATGGCCCGTGGCTGCGCAAGGGGCGATTCGGCCGCTCTGGATGCCGAGTCCCACGTCGGTCAGCGCCCGTGACGGTCGCGACGTTACCGTGCGCGACCGCACCCCCCGGCACCGGCCCGTCCTCCGGCGTGATCACCGTAAGGGCAGCCTGGTTGCCGGGATGTGAATTCTCGCCACACCGGCGCACTACGCCCAAGCGGGTCCCCTCGACCCCTGGACGGGGCCGCGAGGCGGGAGTTACCTGGCATACGTGGAACGTCCGCGAGGGCGGCACGGGGGCCACACGCGACCGGACACACACGACCGGACAGCGGCGAACCGTCGGCGGATGGGAGCGCTTATCCATGACAGCTTCGCTCGTACGGCGGCATCCGCCGCACGTGGATCCCATGGCTCACGAGGACGCGAAGGCCCGCGCGCGGGACTGGGCCGAGATCCAGGAGCGCATGCTCGTCCCGCTCCATGAGGCCGTGTACGAACGGCTCGACGTGGGCCCGGACACCCGGCTGCTCGGCCTGCGCTGCGGGGCCGGCCTCGGCCTCCTCCTCGCGGCCGCCCGCGGCGCCGCCGTCACCGGCGCCGACCCCTCCCCCGGCCTGCTGGCCCTCGCCCGGGAACGGCTGCAGTCACCGCACGGCGGCGCCCCGCGCGCGGAACTCCTGCACGGCTCACCGGCAAGCGCCGGGGCCTTCGAGTCGTACGACCTGATCACCGCACTCGACCCGGTCCGGGGCCCCTCGGGCGATCCCCGGGCGCTCGCCGCCCTGCTAACGGAGGCGCTCCCGCGCGCCGTGCCCGGCACCGCCGTGGTGCTCGCCGGCTGGGGTCCGCAGGAACGTTGCACCACCTCCAGCGTGCTGCGCGTCGCGGCGAAACTGGCTGATCCTTTGCGCAGCAACGGCGGCTGGCGTCCGGCCCGGCGGGACGATCTGGAGGAGGCCGCCCAGCGGGCGGGGCTGCGCCCGGACGGCTCCGGGCGGGTCTCCTGCCCGTTCGGATACGCCGGTCCGGACAGCGCGGTGCGCGGGCTGCTGTCCACCGGGCTCTTCGACGCGGCGATCGCGGCGACCGACGCCGAGCAGGTCGACAAGGAGCTGACGGAGGCCCTGCACCCGTACCGCCGCGCCGACGGCACCGTCTGGATGCCCAATGTCTTCCGCTATCTGATCGCCCGCGTCCCGTGAGACACGCTCAGCGCGGCTCCTCGGGGTCCTTGGCCAGCCGCGTGATCCCGGCGATCCGGTACGCGTCCGCCTCCTCCAGCGTCTCGTGCTCAAGGAGCGCCAGCGCCAGCGCGTCCAGCTGACCCCGGTGGTCCCGGAGTTTGTGCCGCGCCTCGTCGTAGCACTCGTCCACGATCCGCCGCATCTCGGTGTCGATCACATCGAGCGTCCCGGGTGCGGCGGCCAGCCCGTACGCCTGCTGGGCATCGCTCGGCAGCGCGGACAGCCGGCCGACCCGCTCGCTCATGCCCCAGCGGGCCACCATCGCACGGGCGATGTTCGTCACCTGTTCGAGGTCGCTCTCGGCGCCCGTGGTGACGACGCCGTAGACGACCTCCTCCGCGGCCATGCCACCCAGCGCACCGATGATCCGACCACGCAGATACTCCTCCGAATGGGCGTACCGCTCGACCTCGGGCGTGGACATCGTCACCCCGAGCGCCCGTCCGCGCGGCACGATGGTGATCTTGCGGACCGGGTCCGCGCCCGGCTGGAGCATGCCCAGCAGCGCATGGCCGCTCTCGTGGTACGCCGTACGCCGCCGGTCCTCCTCCGGCATCACCAGGGTCCGCTCGGCGCCCAGCTGGACCTTCTCCAGCGCCTCGGAGAGATCCGCGCCGGTCACCCGCTCCTGCTTGCGCTTGACCGCGAGCAGCGCGGCCTCGTTGGCGAGGTTGGCCAGGTCGGCGCCCGTCATACCGGGGGTCGCGCGCGCCATCCGGGCCAGGTCCACGTCCGGCTCCAGCGGCACGTCCCGGGTGTGGATCCGCAGGATCGCCTCACGGCCCGCGCGATCCGGCGGGGCCACCGTGACCACCCGGTCGAAGCGGCCGGGACGGGTCAGCGCCGGGTCCAGGATGTCGGCGCGGTTGGTCGCCGCGATGACGATCACACCCTCCGAGCCGGAGAAGCCGTCCATCTCGGTGAGGATCTGGTTGAGCGTCTGCTCGCGCTCGTCGTGCCCGCTCATGGCCGTACTGCCGCTGCGCGCCCGGCCGATGGTGTCGATCTCGTCGATGAAGATGATCGACGGGGCCACCTTGCGGGCCTCCGCGAACAGCTCGCGCACCCGGGAGGCGCCGACGCCGACGATCATCTCGATGAACTCCGATGCCGAGGCCGAGAAGAACGGCACCCCCGCCTCGCCCGCGACCGCTCGCGCGAGCAGTGTCTTGCCGGTGCCGGGCGGGCCCGCGAGCAGCACGCCCCGGGGCAGCTTGGCGCCCATTTTGCGGTAGGCGTCGGGGTGCTCCAGGAAGTCGACCACGTCGTCCAGCTCGCCCTTGACCTCGTCGATCCCGGCCACATCGGCGAACGTGGTACGCCGGGTGTCCGGCTCGGGCCCCACCGGCTTGGGCGGCGCGCGGCGCCCGAACAGACCGCCCGCGCCGGGCAGCGAGCCGCCGAGCTTGCGGGCGAAGAACACCCACACCGCGACCAGGACGAGGATCGGGATCAGGGAGAGCAGCAGATTGGACAGGAAACTGCGCTCCTGCACCATCGGCCGGGCGGTCACCGTGACGCCATGACTGCTCAGGTTCTGCCACAGCCGGTCGTCCGCGAAAGCGGGGCGCTGCGTCTTGAACTTGGTGTACCGGCCGCCGCCCTCGGGATTGCTCCGCGAGGTCTTCAGCTGCCCCTGGATCGCGTCGCCCTTGGAGTAGATCGTGGCGACATTGCCCTCGGAGACCTGCCGGCTGAACTCGGTGTAGGAGATCGTCGGCTGATTGGCCTGGCCGAGGTAGTTCAGGCCGAGATAGGCCAGCAGGAAGACGATCACCGCGGTGACGAGGAGCCCCCACCACTTCCCGCCCCGAAGCCCTCCCCCACCGGACCGCCGGGGCCCTTCGGGGGTGCCCTCGGCGCGCCACGGCTGCTCCGGGTCCTTGCGCGGGGGCGGCGCGTTGCTCATATAGGGACGTTAAGGCAGATATCGGAACACGGCACATGATGAAGGGCGCCCCCTCGGGTGGAGGGGGCGCCCTTCAATGCCGTACGACCGTCAGCCCATGAACTTCTTGAACTCGTCGGGCAGCTCGAACTCCTCGGCGCCCTGCTGGGGCAGCTGGAAGGCGTTGCCGCCCTGGGCCGCGGCCTCGCGGCGCTGGGCGTCCTCCAGCTCCTGCTGCTTGCGCTTCATCGGGTTGCCCGAGCGCTGCTTGCCCTTGGCCTTCTTCTGCTGCTTCTTCTGCCGGCCGGGGCCGCCGCCCATGCCCGGGATCCCCGGCATGCCCGGCATGCCGCCGCCCTGAGCCATTCGGGACATCATCTTGCGGGCCTCGAAGAAGCGCTCGACCAGGCCCTTCACGGCGCTGACCTCGACGCCGGAACCCTTGGCGATACGGGCGCGGCGGGAGCCGTTGATGATCGTCGGGTCCTGGCGCTCGCCCGGGGTCATCGACTTGATGATCGCGGCGGTGCGGTCGACGTCGCGCTCGTCGATGTTCTGGATCTGGTCCTTGATCTGCCCCATGCCCGGCAGCATGCCGAGCAGCTTGGAGATCGAGCCCATCTTCCTGACCTGTTCCATCTGGGACAGGAAGTCGTCCAGGGTGAAGTCCTGGCCCTTCTTGGACGCCAGCTTGGAGGCCATCTTGGCGGCCTCTTCCTGGCTGAAGGTCTTCTCCGCCTGCTCGATCAGGGTGAGCAGGTCACCCATGTCGAGGATGCGGGAGGCCATCCGGTCCGGGTGGAACGCGTCGAACTCGTCCAGCTTCTCGCCGTTCGACGCGAACATGATCGGCTTGCCGGTGATCTGCCGGATGGACAGCGCGGCACCACCGCGGGCGTCACCGTCGAGCTTGGAGAGGACGACACCGTCGAAGCCGACGCCGTCGCGGAACGCCTCGGCCGTGTTGACGGCGTCCTGGCCGATCATGGCGTCGACGACGAAGAGGATCTCGTCCGGGGAGACGGCGTCGCGGATGTCCGCGGCCTGCTGCATCATCTCCTGGTCGATGCCGAGACGGCCGGCGGTGTCCACGATCACGATGTCGTGGACGCGGGTCTTCGCGAACTCGATGGAGTCCTTCGCGACCTTGACCGGGTCGCCGACGCCGTTGCCCGGCTCCGGCGCGTACACGGCGACGCCCGCGCGCTCGGCGACGACGCTGAGCTGGTTGACGGCGTTGGGGCGCTGGAGGTCACAGGCGACGAGCAGCGGGGAGTGGCCCTGCTCCTTGAGCCAGCGGCCGAGCTTGCCCGCGAGGGTGGTCTTACCGGCACCCTGGAGACCCGCGAGCATGATCACGGTGGGCGGCTGCTTGGCGAAGCGCAGGCGCCGGGTCTCGCCACCGAGGATGGTGACGAGCTCGTCGTTGACGATCTTGAGGATCTGCTGGGCGGGGTTCAGCGCCTTGGAGACCTCGGCGCCGAGGGCACGTTCCTTGACGTTCTTGATGAACGTACGGACGACCGGAAGGGCCACGTCCGCTTCGAGGAGCGCGATGCGGATCTCGCGTGCCGTGGCGTCGATGTCCGCCTCGGACAACCGGCCCTTGCCGCGGAGGTTTTTGAAAGTCGCGCTGAGGCGGTCGGAGAGGGTATCGAACACGGTGGCGTCGGTCCTCGGGGTCGGAGGGGTCTGGGCTGCCCTCCAGGGTATCCGGCCCGGCAGGTCATCAGTCCCCGCCCGTCGCATTCGGCGTCCGTCACGGCGCCCGCAGCGTCTCCTCCAGCACCCTCGCCAGCGACCCCGCGTCCTGCTCCGGCAGTGGTTCGCCCGCGCCGGTCGTCACATAGAAGGCGTCGACCGCGTTGGCGCCCAGGGTCGAGACATGCATGCTGCGGACCCGGACGCCCACCTTCTCCAGGGCCGTGCCGATGCGGTGCAGCAGGCCGGGGGCGTCCTGGGCACGGACCTCGATCACCGTGGCGTGGTGGGAGGCGGCGGGGGCGACCGTCACCCGGGGCGGCGGGGCGAGCAGGCCGCGGCGCCTCGGGTAGGCGGCGTCGCGCTCGGCGAGTCGGCCCGCGATGTCGAGGGAGCCGTCCAGGGCGCGGACCAGGTCGGCGCGCAGCCGGGCGGCCTCGGGCAGCGAGCCGTACTCGGCGGCGACCCGCCAGTCGAGCAGCAGCACCGAGCCGTCGCCGTCGTTCACGTCCTGGGGCAGCCGCAGGGTGCGCAGCTCGGCGGTGCGAACGGTGAGCCGGTGCACCGCGAGGACACCGGCGACGGCGGGCAGCACGGCGCTCTGGTCGGGTACGGCGATGAGCAGCTCGACGCCGAGGGGCTCGGGCGCGCCGGGCGTCTCCTCGGCGGGTACCGGCTCGCTGCGGGCGCGCAGGGCGAGGACCGGGCCGCCGGTGCGGAACGCCTCGACGGCAAGGCGTTCCTGCTCGGCGGTGGGCGCGAGGGGCGCGGGCTCGTCCGGGAGGTCCCCGGCGAGCAGGGCGCCGACCCGGCGCACCAGGTCGGCGACGAGGGAGCCGCGCCAGGAGGACCAGGCGGCGGGGCCGGTGGCGAGGGCGTCGGCCTCGGTGAGGGCGTGCAGGAGTTCCAGCGTGCCCTGGGTGCCGACGGCGTCGGCGACGGAGCGGACGGTGGCGGGGTCGTCCAGGTCGCGGCGGGTGGCCGTGTCGATCAGCAGGAGGTGGTGGCGGACCAGCGTCGCCAGGACGGCGACGTCCTCGGCGTCGAAGCCGATACGGCCGGCCACGTCCTTGGCGATGATCTCGCCGGCCACCGAATGGTCGCCGGGCCAGCCCTTGCCGATGTCGTGCAGCAGGGCCCCGACCAGGAGGAGGTCGGGGCGGTGCACATGGCGGGTGAGGGCGGCGGCGCGGACGGCGGTCTCGATCAGGTGGCGGTCGACGGTCCAGATGTGCACGGCGTTGCGCTGGGGGCGGCAGCGGACCCGTTCCCAGTCCGGGAGCAGCCTGCTGATCAGCCCCTCGGCCTCCAGCGCCTCCCAGACCCCGACGGTGGGGCGGCCGGAGCCGAGCAGGGTGACCAGTTCCTCGCGGGCCTCGGCGGGCCAGGGCGTGGGCAGCGGGCGGGCGGCCGCGGCCAGGCGTCGTACGGCGTACGGGGAGAGCGGGAGGCCGGCCTGGGCGGCGGCGGCCGCGGCGCGCAGCGCAAGCACGGGGTCGCGTTCGGGGCGTGCGGCGCGGGCGAGCACCACCTCGCCGTCCTGTTCGACCACGCCCTCGGCCAGCGGGGACCGCTCGGCACCCTGCTTGCCGCCGCCCAGCGCCCGCCCGTCGCCCACCACCGCCCTTCTGAGGAAGTCGCTTCGCTCCCTCGCCATTTTGCGCAGGCGCGGTCGTACGGCGCGCGAGCGCAGCACGCGCCCCACCTCGCGCCAGGTGACGTCCGCGGCGTAGGAGATGACGCCGGCCGCCTCGTAGACCTGCCGGAGCAGGACATCGGCGTCCAGCAGGCCCAGTTCGGCCGCGACCTGGTCCTGTTCCTGGAGGGCGAGCCGGTCGGTGGCGCGGCCGGTGCTCAGATGGAGGGCGTCGCGGACGTCGAGCAGGGTGCGGCGGGCCTCGGCCAGGCCCTCGCGGGGGGCGTCGGCGAGCCAGGAGGCGGCGACGGCGCGCAGTGCGGTGGCGTCGCGCAGTCCGCCGCGGGCCTCCTTGAGGTCGGGTTCCAGGAGGAATCGCAGCTCGCCCTGGCGTTCGGCGCGTTCGTCGCACAGCTCCTTCAGCTCGGGCAGCCGCTTGGGGGCCTGGTTGCGCCAGTCGGCGAGCACGGCGGTGCGCAGTCCCGCGGTCAGGCCGAGGTCGCCCGCGAGGTGCCGGGCGTCCAGCAGGCCGAGCTGGACCTTGAGGTCCTCGCCGGCGGTCCTGCGGGCCTCGGCGAGGGTGCGCACGGAGTGGTCGAGATCGAGGCCGAGGTCCCAGACGGGGTACCAGAGGCGGTCGGCGAGCGCGGCGACCGCGGCGGGGTCGGAGCCGTCGTGCAGCAGCAGGAGGTCCAGGTCGCTGCGCGGGGACAGTTCGCCGCGGCCGTAGCCGCCGACGGCGACGAGGGAGATGCCCGAGATGCCCTGCGGCCGGCCCGCCCCCGCGGTGAAGAGCCCGGCGAGCCAGTCGTCGGTCAGTTCGGCGAGGGCGGCGCGGCGCGGCGGCCCGGTCCGCGCCCCCTCGGTGAGGAGGCGCAGCCGGGCCGCCGCGTAGCCGCCGGGTTCGGGGCTCTCGGCCGATGTCCGCTCTTCCGTTCCCGTCACCCAGCGACTCCCGTTCCGTTCCGGTGTTCCAGGGCTGATCTCGGTTCCAGGGCTGATCTCAGAGGGCGTCCGGGCCGCGTTCCCCGGTGCGGACGCGTACGGCCGTCTCGACCGGGACCGACCAGACCTTGCCGTCGCCGATCTTGCCGGTGCGGGCGGCCTTGACGATGGCCTCGATCAGTTCCTCGGCGTCGTCGTCCTCGGTGAGGACCTCGATGCGGATCTTGGGGACCAGGTCGACGGTGTACTCCGCGCCGCGGTAGACCTCGGTGTGGCCCCGCTGCCGACCGTAGCCGCTGGCCTCGGTGACCGTCAGTCCATGGACGCCGAAGGACTGAAGGGCCTCCTTGATCTCGTCGAGCCGGTACGGCTTGACGACGGCCGTGATGAGCTTCATGCGTCCACCTTCTTGGTCTGCTTCCCGCTCTTCTTGTCGCCCTGATTCTCCGGCTGCTTCCCGCCGCCCGCGCCGGCCGCGGCGGAGAGGGCGGAGCCGAGGACACCGCCGCCGGCGCCGCTGTAGTCGTAGGCGCTCTCGGCGTGCTCGGCGCGGTCGATGCCGGAGACCTCCTCGTCCTGGGTGACACGCATCCCGATGGTCTTGTCGAGGAGGAAGGCGAGGATCGCGGAGACGATCAGGGAGTAGGCGAGGACACCGCCGACGCCCGCGCACTGCTTCCACAGCTGGGTGAAGGAGTGGTCGCCGTAGAAGACGCCGGTGGCGGTGGACTGGCCCGTGCCGCTGGCGAAGAAGCCGATCAGCAGGGAGCCGATGATGCCGCCGACCATGTGGACGCCGACGACGTCGAGGGAGTCGTCGTAGCCGAAGCGGAACTTCAGTCCGACGGCCGCGGCGCAGGCGACACCGGCGATGGCGCCGACCGCGATCGCGCCGAGCGGGGTGACCGCGCCGCCGGAGGGGGTGATGGCGACGAGGCCGGCGACCGCGCCGGAGGCGGCGCCGAGGGTGGTGCAGGCGCCGTGCCGGATCTTCTCGTAACCGAGCCAGGCGAGCATGGCGGCGGCGGTGGCGATCTGGGTGTTGACGAACATCAGGGGGCCGACGCCGTCGTCGTTGCCGAGCCAGGAGCCGGCGTTGAAGCCGAACCAGCCGAACCACAGCAGACCCGCGCCGAGCATGACCAGGGGCAGGCTGTGCGGGCGCATCGGGTCCTTCTTGAAGCCGACGCGCTTGCCGATGACGAGGATGACGCCGAGGGCCGCGGCACCCGCGTTGATGTGGACCGCCGTACCGCCGGCGAAGTCGATCACGCCCAGTTCGTAGGCCCAGCCACCGGTGCCCCAGACCCAGTGGGCGACGGGGAAGTAGACGATGGTGACCCACAGCACGAGGAAGACGGCCCAGGCGCTGAATTTCACCCGGTCGGCCAGGGCGCCGCTGATGAGGGCCGGTGTGATGATCGCGAACATCATCTGGAAGACGGCGAAGACGAAGACCGGAATGGTGTAACCGGGCCACAGGTCCATCTTGCCGATGCCGGTCCAGCCGACGAAGTCGGAGGTCCAGCCGATCAGCGAGCCGTGGTCCGTGCCGAAGCTCATCGAGAAGCCGTAGAGCACCCACAGAATGGTGACGATGCCCATGCTGATGAAGCTCATCATCAGCATGTTCAGGGTGCTCTTGACGCGGACCATGCCTCCGTAGAAGAAGGCCAGGCCCGGGGTCATGAGCAGCACCAGGGCGGAAGCAATGAGCATGAAGCCTGTGTTGGCGGACGACAGCTTGGGTGCGTCCGCCGCAAGCATGATGGCTGGGGCCATCGGCGTCTCCTCGTCGATCGGGGCGCCCCGTGCGGGCGGTGCCTCGGCGGTCCGGTGGGGTGGGGGGCCGGTATGCGCCAGAGACTGACGTAGCACCGTTTCCACGGAAGCCACTCGTTGTTTCACCGGGGTGACGAAGACGACCTGTGTGTTACGCGCCCATGAACCGGCCGCGGCGCGGGCCTCTCGATGACCTGGCGTTGGGGGAGCCGAGTCGGGCGGTTCGGGAGGTCCGGCCGCGGCCGGGGTTTGGGGGGTGCGGTCCGGGTCAGACGGCCTCGGACTCGGGGAGATCGACGGCGAGCTGTTCGGCGAGATCGATCACGGCGGCGAGATCGCCGTGGTCCCGCACGGCCGTGCCGACCGTCTTTCGGATACGGGTGTTCACGCGCTCGGAGCGGACCTTCTTGGCCACCGTCATCGCCCGCGAGGCGAACTCGGTACCGGCCTCGGGCTCGTCCTGGAGCAGATGCACGGTGGCCATGCCGATCAGATTGAGCGCGTACGACCGCTGGTGCTCGCTGTCCTTGGCGAACAGGTCCACCGCGCGGCGCATCAGCGGCTCGGCGAGGGAGGCGTAGGCGGGGCTGCGGCCCGCGCTGTAGGCGAGGTCGCGGAAGGAGTGGGAGTTCTCCGCGTACAGCTCGGCCTCGGAGAAGAAGCGGATCCAGTCGGGGTCCGGCTCGTCCCACTCGTCGGCCTCGGAGAAGGTGTCCTCGGCCATGCGCACCGCGCGCTTGGTACGGCCCGGCTGGCCCATGTTGGCGTAGGCGCGGGCCTCCATCGCATACAGCATGGACTGGGTGCGCGGTCCCGCGCAGTCGCGGCTGCCGTACTGGGCGAGATGGATCAGCTCCAGGGCGTCGTCGGGCCGGCCGAGGTGGATCATCTGGCGGCTCATGCTGGAGAGGATGTACGAGCCGAGCGGCCGGTCCCCCGCCTCCTTGGCGGCGTGCAGCGCGAGCACGAAGTACTTCTGCGCGGTGGGCTGGAGCCCGACGTCGTACGACATCCAGCCGGCCAGTTCGGCCAGTTCGGCGGCGACCTTGAAGAGCTTGCGGGTGGTGGCCTCGGGCTGGGGTTCCTGGAGCAGGTCGGTGACCTCGTGCAGCTGGCCGACGACGGCCTTGCGGCGCAGTCCGCCGCCGCACTGGGCGTCCCACTGGCGGAACATCCGGGTGGTGGACTCCAGCAGCTCCAGCTCCGGCTTGGACAGCCGGCCGGGCCTGCGGGAGTCGAAGGCGGACTCGGGGACGGGCGCGGCCGGGGCGCCGGGGGTGGGCACCAGCCAGCGCTGCATGGGCTCGATCAGGGAGGGGCCCGCGGACAGCGCGAGGGAGGTGCCGAGGAAGCCGCGCCGGGCGAGCATCAGGTCGCTGCGGGAGAACTCGCCGAGCTGGGCGACGGTCTGCGGGCCGGTCCAGGGCAGGTCGACACCGGAGGCGGCGGTCGACTGGCGGGCGGCGCGCAGGCCCAGGTCCTCGATGGAGACCACGCAGCCGAAGCGCTCGGAGAACAGCTCCGAGAGGATGCGCGGGATCGGCTCGCGCGGGTTCTCGCCGTCCAGCCAGCGGCGCACCCGTGAGGTGTCGGTGGAGATGTGGTTGGCGCCCAACTGGCGTGCCCTGCGGTTCACTTGGCGGGCCAGCTCGCCCTTGGACCAGCCGCTGCGCACGAACCACGAGCCGAGCAGCTCATTGGGGCGCTTGTCAGCGTTTGTCCCGCTTCCGCCATTGCCGCCCACTGGAACGCCCCCATCCCTGAGACCTCTTGCCGCCTGAGTGCGCCAAGCCCTATCAGAATGCCGGTAAATACGGCCCGGCGTCCCCCGGTTCCCAGCCTTCGAACGCGATACCGAGCCGTTCTCGGGCCCCTTTCGGGTTACCGCCGAGTCGCCGCCGAGTTACTCCCGGGTTGCCCCCGGCATACCCAGGAACGCATGTGCCCCGAGGATTCCGGGCACTCACAGTAACCCCGTGATCACCGGCTCAGCCACGCGGATCAGAGAAACGCCACCATTCGCCACCCCTTCGAATGAACTCCCGTTCCGTCGCACGCGATTCACTTGACACAGGACGAACGGAAGCGGGCGGAGTGATGCACAAAGGGGCGCGTGGATCCCGGCGCGCCACCCGACATGCTTCAAAGCGCCGCCCCGGTTCCGTCACGTCCAGGGCGGTCGGAGCCGTAGCGTTACGTTCCGCTTCCGTCTCGTTCCGTGTCGTAACCACCGGCGCGCTGGACCCGTTGGAGGGGGCATGGGCTTCACGATCGGCGGCATTCGCGAGATCCGCTCCGGCACGCGTCGGCGTAACCGGTCCGCGGAGTGCACCACCGTCGCCGAGTTCACCGGGCTGTGGGGCTGGGACGTGGTGCCGGGCGCGCGGGCCGCGGCGGGCGCCTGCTCCTGCGGGTTCGAGGACTGTCCGGAGCCGGGCGCGCATCCGCTCGACTTCGCGCCCGAGGTACCGGCCGGGGCCACGCTGGACGATGTGGCCAAGGCCTGGGCGGAGTGCCCGGGCGCCTCGGTGCTGCTGCCGGTGGGCCGCGCCTTCGACGTCGTGGAGGTCTCCGAGTCGGCCGGGCGGCGCGCCCTGGTCCGGCTGGAGCGGATGGGCCTGCCGCTGGGTCCGGTGGCCGTGACCCCCGAGGGCCGGGCCCACTTCTTCGTGGCCCCGGGCGCCGCGGCCGAGCTGCCCCGGCTGCTGTACCGCATGGGCTGGGACGACCCGCGCACCCTTGATCTGCGCGGCCTCGGGTCCGGTACGTACATCACCGCGCCGCCCTGCGACCGGGGCGGCCGGGGCCCGGTGCGCTGGCTGCGTCCGCCCGCCCTCGACTCCGCGACCCGCCCCCCGGCGGCCCGGCTGCTGCTGGGGACGCTGGCGTATGTGGCGCACCGGTCGCGGTGGCGGTCGTAGGGACGCCAGGAGAAGGCGGCCGGAAAGAGCGAAGTGCCCGTCCTCAACTGCACCTTGAGGGCGGGCACTTCTTCATGTCAGGCGGTAATCCGGCGACGGTCAGTCTCCGATCAGCGCGTCCACGAACGCCTCCGGCTCGAACGGCGCCAGGTCGTCAGCGCCCTCGCCGAGCCCGATGAGCTTGACCGGCACGCCCAGCTCGCGCTGGACGGCGACCACGATGCCGCCCTTGGCGGTGCCGTCCAGCTTGGTCAGCACGATGCCGGTGATGTCCACGACCTCGGCGAACACCCGGGCCTGCACCAGACCGTTCTGCCCGGTGGTGGCGTCCAGGACCAGCAGCACCTCGTCAAGCGGCGCGTGCTTCTCGACCACGCGCTTGACCTTGCCCAGCTCGTCCATGAGACCGGTCTTGGTGTGCAGCCGTCCCGCGGTGTCGATGAGGACGACGTCGACCCCCATCTC
This sequence comes from Streptomyces sp. NPDC093018, assembly GCF_040684035.1. Lineage (NCBI taxonomy): Bacteria > Bacillati > Actinomycetota > Actinomycetes > Kitasatosporales > Streptomycetaceae > Streptomyces > Streptomyces sp. NPDC093018. The sequence goes on along the minus strand of NZ_JBFBFF010000002.1, from coordinate 599,409 downwards.
CTTGCCCTCCTTCACCGAGTCGAAGGCCACGGAGGCGGGGTCGCCGCCCTCGGGACCGCGCACGGTGTAGGCGCCGACCCGCTCGCCCCAGGTCTGGAGCTGGTCGGCGGCGGCGGCACGGAAGGTGTCGGCGGCGCCGAGCACCACGGTGCGGCCGTCGGCGACCAGGACGCGGGCGAGCTTGCCGGTGGTGGTGGTCTTTCCGGTGCCGTTGACGCCGACGACCATCACGATGCCCGGCTTGCGGCCGGCGGGCTCGGTCTTCACGGTGCGGTCGACATCGGTGCCGACCAGCTTGAGCAGCTCCTCGCGCAGCAGGCCGCGCAGCTCCTCGGGGGTGCGGGTGCCGAGCACCTTGACGCGCTCGCGCAGGCTGTCGACCAGTTCCTGGGTGGGCTGCACACCGACGTCGGCGGTGAGCAGGGTGTCCTCGATCTCCTCCCAGGTGTCGTCGTCCAGGTGCTCGCGCGAGAGCAGCGTGAGCAGGCCCTTGCCGAGGGCGTTCTGGGAGCGGGACAGACGGGTGCGGAGCCGGACCAGCCGGCCCGCGGTGGGCTCCGGGATCTCGATCTCCGGAGCCTCGACGGCGGGGACGGGAGGCTCTTCGACGGCGACCGGCGGGCCGCCCGGGAGATCCACCTCCTCGATCGTCCGGCGCGGTTCGTCGCGCGGCGTCTCGGCCTCTTCGCCGACGTGCGGCTCGGCCGGGGGCGCGGTGATGTCGGGCGCCTTCGGGGGCGGCGGGGGCAGCGACTTCCGGCGTCGGGTGCCCACGATCAGCCCGCCGAGCGCGCCGAGCACGACCACGGCGATGACTACAGCAAGGATGATGGTTTCCATAACGCCCCCCAGTATCGGCCATGGGTTCCGCCGGGAGGGGGCTTGTGTCTTCCTCCGAGAGACAAACGCCACGTTTGGCGAGGAGTCGGAGCAAAGTACGATGGTCCGGGCTGCGTTGACGCGCGTAGAGTCCGACCGTCCCCTTCCCCCCACCTCTAGGGCACCCTTCCCCATGAGCAAAACCGTCGAGACCGAAGGCGCTCTCGAGACCCGTGGCATCGAGCAGGTCCCGGACCACGAGCGGACCGGCCGGACCCGTGAGCTGTTCCCGACCTGGGTCGGCGCCAACATCAGCGTCCTGCTGCTGACGATGGGCGCGAGCCTCGTCGTGGCGTACCACCTGAACATCTGGCAGGCGCTGGTCGTCGCGGTGGCGGCGCCCGTCGTGTCGTACGGCCTCGTCGGCCTGATCGGCATCGCGGGCAAGCGGGGCGGGGCGCCGGGCATGGCGCTGTCCCGCGCGGTGTTCGGGCAGCGGGGCAACCTGCTGCCGGGCTCGCTGATCTGGGTGGCCCGCTGGGGCTGGGAGACGATCAACGCGGTGACCGGCGCCTACGCCATGCTCTCCATCCTGGAGATCGTGTTCGGCATCAAGGCGAACAGCGTCCTGGACATGGTGACGCTGCTGGTGTTCGTGGTGGCGACCTTCGCGATCTCCGGGCTCGGCATCAACGCCGTGCAGAAGTGCAACAAGTACGCGACCTACTTCTTCGGTGCCTTCTCGGTGCTGGTCCTCGTCTACCTCGCGGTGAAGACGGACTGGTCGAAGGTGATGGACCACAGCGCCGGTTCCACGGCCGCGGTGATCACCGGCATCGGCATGATCGCGGCCGGCGGCGTCAGCTGGATCCCGACGGCCCCGGACTTCACCCGCTATCTGCCGCGCACGGCCTCCTCGAAGGCGATCGTGGGTACGGCGGTCGGCGGCGCCGGTGTGGTCGTGCTGCCGATGGTGCTGATGGGCGCGGTGATGGCGGTCGCCACCCCGGACCTGGCCTCGGCCGCCGACCCGGTGTCCTTCCTGGGCAAGATCCTTCCGACGTGGATCGCGGTGCCGTATCTGCTCATCGCGCTGGTCGGCATGCTGCTGATCAACTCGATGTCGATGTACTCGGCGGGCTTCACCGCGCAGACCCTCGGCTTCAAGGTGCCGCGGCACTGGGCGGTGTCGGTCAACGCGGTGATCTCGCTGGTGTTCGGCGGGGTGCTGATGCTGGTGGCGACGAGCTTCATGGGCTCCTTCATCGCCTTCCTGTCCCTGCTCGCGGTCGCGTTCTCCGCGTGGGTCGGCGTGTTCGGCGCGGACATGTTCCGCCGCACGGAGTACGACGGCCGGGCCATGGCCGACACCACGCGCACCAGCGCCTACTGGTACAAGGGCGGCTTCTCCCCCGCCGCCGTGGCCGCGTGGGCGATCGGCCTGGTCTCGGGCCTGATGTTCACCACCTCGGACTGGTTCACCGGCCCGCTGGCCAAGAACAACGTCATCGGCGAGTACGGCCTCGGCTGGGTCGCCACGATCGTGATCTCCGGCGTGCTGTACATGGTCCTGCCGAAGCCGGGCATCGAGGCTCCGGCCGTGGACACGGAGGAGGCCGCGCGGGCCGACGGCGCGGACGAGTCCACCTCCGGGCCTACGGGTGAGCAGGCGACGGCCGCGGTCTGATCAGGCGCCCGCCGGGCTCAGTGGCCGCCCTTGTGCAGGGCGGCACCGGCCCGGAAGCACGGTCGGCCGCAGCGGCCCTTGGTCTCCTCGCCGGCGTCGTCCGGGCAGCAGCAGCGCCCGGCGAGCCCCCGCAGCTCGCCGGGATCGAGCCAGAGCGCCACGCGGCCCCGACCGGCTTCGGCCCCCGGGTCCGTGGGCAGGCCGGTCATCCGCCGGCCCCCGTTCCGCGGCCACGCGCATATCACGACACGTCAGCCACCATCCCCCTCCGATGCCTCGCGTCGGAGGGGGATTTCGTTTGCCTCGATGGACGCGAGTTGGGCCGCGAGGATCTCCTCGAACGCGGCGCGGCGGTCGACGCCGAGGGGGCGGACCTCGCGGGCGAAGTGGGCGAGGGCGGGGAAGCGTTCGGGGTCGGCGCCAAGGACGGCGACGCGGAAGTGCTCCATGCCCTGCTCGAACTCCTGCGGCGAGATGGCGCTCATTCCGGCCTCGGCGGCGATCAGCGCGGCGACGAGGATCACGATCCGGTGATAGCGGGCCGGGATCTCCTCGTCGGGCAGGCCCGAGGCCCGCAGCGCCTGGAGGATCTCCTCCATGACCAGCCGGGACCCGGTGCCGCTCGACGCGTAACGTCCCCAGACCGCCGCGAGCTGGGGCTGCCGGCCGAAGGCCTCGCGCAGGCGCAGGGCCAGCGCGGTGATGCGCTGTTTCCAGTCACCCTCGGGGCGGTGGCCCTCCATGGCCGCCAGCAGGATCCGGTCGGCGACCGCGCGCAGCAGCTCCGTCTTGTTGCGGAAGTGTCGGTAGAGGCTGGAGGAGTCGGTGCCGAGCACCGCGGCGAGCCGGCGCACGCTGAACGACTCCGTGTCGCTCGTGCGCAGCATCTCCGCCGCCGTGTCCAGGATCTCCTCGCTCGACCAGCGCCTTCGGCCTGCCATCTCGCCCCTCTCGTCCGGCGCCAGTCTAGCTGTGCACTTGTCGTTGCACGCACCGCGTGCATAATGAGGACACATGCCCAGGGAGGGAGCAGGAGACATGAGCGAGACCACTGCCGCGATACGACCTCCGGAGCCGGACTGGTCGACGATCACGGCCGGGGAACTGGCCGCCTACCGCACCGCCGAGAACCGCTTCCGGGCCTCCGGCGCGGCGCGCGCGATGACCGGGGAACCGGATCCCGGTGCCGTCATCGAGTGGCAGGAAGTGGCGCTGCCCGGCCGCGACCTCCCGGTCCGGGTGCACCGCCCGGCGGCCGGGAGCGCGGACGGGGGCGCTCTGCCGCTCGTGCTGCATGTGCACGGCGGCGGGTTCGTCGGTACGGCGACGCAGTGCGACTGGGTCACCAGCCATGTCGCCGCCCGGCTGCCCGCCGTCGTCGTCTCGGTCGAGCACCGGCTGCTCGCCCCGGACACCCCGCTGTCGGCCGCCGCCGACGACGGCTGGGACGCGCTGCGGCATGTGCTGGGACACGCGCGGGAATGGGGTGTCGACCCCGCGCGGACGGCCGTGTTCGGCGAGAGCTGCGGCGCGTTGATCGGCGCCCTGACGGTACTGCGGGCCAGCGAGGCGGGCCTCGCGCTGAGGGCACAAGTGCTGGTCAATCCGGCCACCGATGTGACCGACGCGATGCTCGACCACCCTTCGATCGCCGCGTACGGACAGGGCCCGGGCCTCTCCGTGGCCCAACTGCGCTTCTTCCGGCGGCTCGCCGTGCCGCCCGGCGCCGACGCACGCGCGCTCTCGCCGCTGTACGCCGCCGATCTGTCCGGGCTGCCTCCGGCGCTCGTGGTGGTGCCGACCGACGACCCGCTGGCCGACCACGGCCGCCGCTACGCCGAACGCCTGCTCGCGGCCGGGACCGTCGTACGGCTCACCGAACACTCCGGCGCCCGGCACGCGTTCCTCAGCGTGCCGGGACTGGAGCGGCAAGCGGCGGCGGCGCGGACGGAGATCCTGGAGTTCCTGCGAACCAGGCTCGCCGCATGAGAGGCGAACCGATGCCGGGGACGCGCCGTGCGCGAGGGGCCATCGTGGCGATGTGCGCCGGGCTCGCGCTCACCGTCGTCGCGACGATCGTCTCGTACACCGACCGCACGACCACCCACCTGCTGGCCGACCACATCCGCGCGGGCTACCCCGGCTACGACACCTCGCGGGTCGACGCGGCCGTCGGCACCTACCTGGTGCTGTCGTCCGTCGTCGGGGCGCTCGGGGTGCTCGGCTGGCTCGGGACGGCCTGGGCCGTGCGGGCGGGCACGCGCTGGGCGCGCCCCATGGCGACCGCGCTGTTCGTGCTCGGCACGGTCATCGGGCTGACCGGTCTGCTCGCCAAGGACACCTCCGGCGCGACCGGTCTGCCGCCCGCTCTGGGATGGAGCGGGGTCGCCCCCTGCCTTGCGGGCGCGGTGGCGGTCGTACTGCTGTGGCGGAGGGGGTGCCGGGAATGACAGCCCGCACCGGCAGGGACACACGGGGCAGGGAGGACGTACCGGTGCGGCGCATCGGCATCATCGGAGTGGGTGAGATCGGGCGGGCCGTCGTCATGGGGCTGCGACACGGGGGCGGGGCGGAGCCGGAGGTGTTCCTCTCGCCCAGGGGCGCGCGCACGAGGGCCGAGTTGGCCGGGCGCTACGCGGGTGTCCATGTGTGCGCCGACAACCAGGCCGTGGTGGACCGTGCGGAGCTGGTGATCGTCGCCGTACGCGGTCAGGACCGGCACGAGGCGCTGGCCGGGACATCGGTCACGGGTGACAAGGTCGTCGTCAATGTGATGGCCGGGGTCGCTCACGACGAGCTGCGGCGGACGCTCGGCACCGAGGCGCCACTGGTGCGGGCGATTCCGCTGCCGGCGGTGCGTGAGCGCCGGTCCGTCACGGTGGTGCACCCGTCGCACCCCGCGGTGGACGCGCTGTTCGAGGGGCTGGGCGGGGTGCTCCCGGTGGCGGACGAGGCCGCTTTCGACGTCCTTTCGGCGCTGACCGGGACGCTGACCACGCACTACGCGTATCTCGCCGCGCTCACCTCGTGGGCCGCCGGCCAGGGCGTTCCCGCGGCCGACGCCGAGCGGTACATCCGGGGCCTCTTCCAGGGTGTCGGCCGGGCGCTCGGCGACGAGAGCCGGTCGCTGGAGCGGCTCGCGGCCGATCACGAGACACCGGGCGGGAGCAACGAGCGCGTCCGGAGCGGCTGGTTCGACCGGGCCAACCGCGAAGCCCTCACGGCGACGCTCGACCAGCTCCTGGCTCATCTGCGCGCCGACGGGTGAAAGCCCCCGCCCCCGGTCCGGGCAGTGGCCGGGCCGGGGGCGAGGGGAGGAACGAGGAGAGGGGCAGCGGGGTCTGAAGGCCCTTCTCCCCGGGTTCGGGGGTGCCTCGGGGGGAGGCTCAGCCCATCTCCTCCAGGGCCTTGCCCTTCGTCTCCTTGACGAACTTCAGGACGAAGGGGATGGAGAGGGCGGCGAACACGGTGTAGATGATGTACGTGCCGGAGAGGTTCCAGTCGGCCAGCGACGGGAAGCTCGCGGTGATCGCCCAGTTGGCGATCCACTGCGCGGCGGCGGCCACGCCCAGGGCGGCGGCGCGGATCCGGTTCGGGAACATCTCGCCGAGCATGACCCAGACGACCACACCCCAGGACAGGGCGAAGAAGAGGACGAAGATGTGCGCCGCGATCAGGGCCACCCAGCCCTGCGTGGCGGGCAGCTTGCCGTCGACCAGGTGGTACGAGAACGCCCAGGCCTCCAGCGCCAGGCCGACGACCATGCCGACCGAGCCGATGAGCGCGAGCGGCTTGCGGCCGATCCGGTCCACGAAGATCATCGCGATCACGGTGCCGACGATGTTGATGATGGACGTGGTGAAGGAGTAGAAGAACGAGTCCGTCGGGTCGACACCGACCGACTGCCACAGCGTCGAGGAGTAGTAGAACGCGACGTTGATGCCGACGAACTGCTGGAAGACCGACAGGCCGATGCCCACCCAGACGATCGGCTTGAAGTAGAAGCCGCCGCCCAGCAGGTCCTTGAAGGTGGAGCGGTGCTCGCTCTTCATCGCGTGCTCGATGTCGGCGACGCGCTTGTCCAGGTCGGCGCTCTCGCCCTCGACTTCGGCCAGGATCTCCTTGGCGCGCTCACGCTTGCCGACGGAGAGCAGGAAGCGCGGGGACTCGGGGATGGCGAAGGACAGCAGGCCGTACAGGGCGGCCGGGATCACCATGACGCCCAGCATGACCTGCCAGGCCTCCAGGCCCATGAGGTGGCCGCGCTGGTTGCCGCCGGCGGCGTTCAGCAGGCCCCAGTTGACCAGCTGGGAGATGGCGATGCCGACGACGATCGCGGCCTGCTGGAAGGAGCCGAGCCGGCCGCGGTAGGCGGGCGGGGCGACCTCGGCGATGTAGGCGGGGCCGATCACGGAGGCCATACCGATGGCGAAACCGCCGACGATGCGCCAGAAGGCGAGGTCCCACAGCGCGAAGGGCAGCGCGGAGCCGACGGCGCTGATCGTGAACAGCGTGGCCGCGATCTGCATACAGCGGATACGGCCGATCCGGTCGGCTATCCGGCCCGCGGTGGCGGCGCCGATGGCACAGCCGATCAGGGCGATGGCGATGACCTGCGCGAGCCCGGCGGAGCCGATGTCGTAACGGTCGCGGATGGCCTCGACGGCACCGTTGATGACGGAGCTGTCGTAGCCGAAGAGGAACCCGCCCATGGCCGCGGCCGCGGCGATGAAGATGACATGCCCGAGATGTTCGGGATGAGCCGTCCCGGCTCCTGACTGAGGTGCCTGCGCTGTGCTGGTCACGTGAAACTCCTCGGGCCACGGCAACGCTGCCGGGGTGGGGTGAGCCCTTCCAGGTCTCCAGTGGCGCATACGTTTGCGCTACTTACACCTGAAGGAAAAAAGCAACGTTGCAGAGACTATGCCTTCAACTTCCGAAGTCAATAGGGGGAAAGCTGTGAGTTAGGAGATACGGCCGATCGCTCCGTGTTCAAGAAATGAACAGGGAGTGAGGTGATCTTGATCGTCCGTCTCAGTGGATCTTGAAAGGGGTCAGCGCAGGCGCTGCGAGATGACCTTCGACACGCCGTCGCCCTGCATGGAGACGCCGTACAACGCGTCGGCCACCTCCATCGTGCGCTTCTGGTGGGTGATCACGATCAGCTGTGAGGACTCCTGCAACTCCTGCATGATCCGGATCAGCCGCTGGAGGTTGGTGTCGTCCAGCGCGGCCTCGACCTCGTCCATCACATAGAAGGGACTCGGCCGGGCCTTGAAGATCGACACCAGCAGCGCGACGGCCGTCAGCGACCGCTCGCCGCCCGAGAGCAGGGACAGCCGCTTGACCTTCTTGCCCGGCGGCCGCGCCTCGACGTCGACGCCCGTGGTGAGCATGTTGCCGGGGTCGGTGAGCACGAGCCTGCCCTCGCCGCCCGGGAACAGCCGGCCGAAGACGCCCTCGAACTCGCGCGCGGTGTCCCGGTAGGCCTCGGTGAAGACCTGCTCGACCCGCTCGTCGACCTCCTTCACCACCTGGAGCAGATCGGCACGGGTCTTCTTCAGGTCCTCCAGCTGCTCGCTGAGGAACTTGTGCCGCTCCTCCAGCGCCGCGAACTCCTCCAGGGCCAGCGGATTGACCTTGCCGAGCTGCTGGTACGCCCGCTCGGCCGCCCTGAGCCGCTTCTCCTGCTCGGCCCGTACGAAGGGGCGCGGCTGGTTGCGGGGGTGCTCCGGGTCCTCCGGCAGCGTCTCGCCGTCGGCGGGGGGCGAGGGCGGCACGGGCTGGTGCGGCCCGTACTCCGTCTCCAGCCCCGCCGGTTCGACACCCAGCTCCTCCAGCGCCCTGGTCTCCAGCTGCTCGATCCGCAGCCGCTTCTCGGCGCCGAGTACCTCGCCGCGGTGGACCGAATCCGTCAACTTGTCGAGTTCCGACTTCAGTTCACGTCCGGTGCCGCGGGCGGCGGCCAGTTCCTGCTCGCGCCGGGCCTTCGCGGCCTCGGCCGCGGTGCGCTCCTGATCGGCGCGGACCAGGGAGACCTCGACATGCGCCAGCAGCTGCCGGGCGCCGTCGGCCACGGCCCGTGCGACCGCCGCCTCGTGGCGCAGCCGGGCCCTGCGCTGCTCGGCCCGTGCCCGTGCCTCCCGCTCCGTGCGGGCGGCACGGTCGAGGGAGTCGGCCCGGCCGGCCAGGCCCTTGACCCGCTCCTCGTGGGTACGGACCTGCAGGCGGGCCTCCATCTCGGTCTGCCGCGCGTTGGCGCCGTCGGCGGAGAGCCGGTCGCGCACCGCGGTGTCCGGCTCCTCCGCCACCGGCATCTCCTCGGCGACGGCGAGCCGCTCCGCGAGTTCCTCCGCTTCCTGTACGGCACCCTCCAGCGCGTCCTGCGCCCGCGCGGCAGCGGCGGCGGAGCGGTCGGCCTCACCGGCGGCGGCACGGGCCTCACCGGCGAGGCGGCCGAGCTGCTGGGCGACGGTGGACTTCTCCCGGTCGGCCGCCCGGCGCCGTTCGCCCAGCTCCTCCACCAGGGCGGCGGCCTCGGTACGGTGGTCCGTCGCCGTGTTCTCCGCCTCGGCCAGCTCCGCGCAGCGGACGGAGAGCTCCGCGAGTTCGGCGGCGGCCTCGTCCACGGAGGCCTGGACCTCCAGGAGGCTCGGGGCGCCCGCGGAGCCGCCGTGGGCGAAGTGGGCGGCCAGTAGGTCGCCCTCGGCGGTGACGGCGGTGAGGTGGGGGTGGGAGCGGATGAGGTCTTCGGCGGCGTCCAGGGTGTCGACCACGACGGTGTCGTGGAGGAGTCTGCGGATGGCCGGCATCAGGTCGTCGGGGGCGCGGACGAATTTTTCGGCGGGGAACGGGCCGTCGTCGGGTGCGGGTGCGCTGTGGCTGGTCGCGCAGTTCCCCGCGCCCCTGAAGGGCGCCTCCGGTGAGCCGGTGATGAGCAGGGCCGCCCTTCCTCCGTCCTGTTTGTGCAGGAGGCGGAGGGCGTCGGCGGCGGAGGCCGGGTTGGTCACGGCGAGGGCGTCGGCGGCGGCTCCGAAGGCGGCGGCCAGGGGGATCTCGTAGCCCGGGGTGACGGTCAGGAGTTCCGCGGCGGGGCCGAGGAGGCCGGTGAGGTGGGCCGTGGAGTCCAGCAGTATTCCGGTGCCGTCCTTGCGGCGCAGGCCCAGGGCCAGTGCCTCGTGGCGGGCCTGGGTCGCGGCGCGCCGGCGTTCGGTGGTGGTGACGGCCCGGCGGGCCTCGGTCAGGGCGGTCTCGGCGTCGGCGAGCCGTTCCCTGGCCGCCCGGTGCCGCTCGGCGAGGTCGGTGTCGTCCGCGTCGAGTCCGTCGACCTCGGCCTTGAGCGCCTCGTACTCCTCCTGGGCGCGCACCGCGCGTTCCCGGGCCTCGTCGCGGGCCAGGGCCAGCCGGTCGATCTCGGCCTGGGCGGCGGCGGCACGTGAACGGGCCGCGCCCACCTGGCCGTTCAGCCGGGCCAGGCCCTCGCGGCGGTCGGCGATGGCGCGGGCCACGTCCTTGAGCCGGCGTTCCTCGACGGCCAGTTCCCGCTCCAGTTCGGCGCGGTGGGCGACCGTGTCGTCCAGGGCGTGCCGGGCCGCTTCCAGGGCGGCCTCCAGCTCGGCCTCCTGCTCGCGGACGCGGGCGGCCTCGCGCTCCAGGTCCTCGGGGTCACGGCCGCGGCGCTCCTCGGGCGGCGCGGAAGTGGCGCTCTTGACCCGGGCGTCGGCCAGCGAGACGGTGCCGCGCACCCGCTCGGCCAGCTGGGACAGCTCGTACCAGGTCTGCTGGGCGCGCTGGAGGCGGGGCGCGAGCTGCCGTACCTCCTCCTCCAGGAGGGACTCGCGGTGCTGGGCCTTGCGCAGCTCCTGCTCGGCGGCCTCCTTGCGCTCCTTGAGGGCGGCCTCGTCGGCGATCTCGGCGTTGAGCGCCCCGCGCAGTCGTACGAGGTCGTCGGCGAGCAGCCGTAGCCGGGCGTCGCGCAGATCGGCCTGGATGACGGCGGCCCGGCGGGCCACCGCCGCCTGGCGGCCGAGCGGCTTGAGCTGGCGGCGCAGTTCGTCGGTGAGGTCCTGGACGCGGGCGAGGTTGGCCTGCATCGCGTCCAGTTTCCGCAGCGCCTTCTCCTTGCGCCTGCGGTGCTTGAGGACACCGGCCGCCTCCTCGATGAAGGCGCGGCGGCCCATCGGATCGGCGTGCAGCACGGAGTCCAGCTGGCCCTGGCCGACGATCACATGCATCTCGCGGCCGATGCCGGAGTCGGAGAGCAGTTCCTGGATGTCCAGGAGGCGGCAGGTGTCGCCGTTGATCTGGTACTCGCTGCCGCCGTTGCGGAACATGATCCGCGTGATGGTGACCTCGGCGTACTCGATGGGCAGCGCCCCGTCGGAGTTGTCGATGGTCAGGGACACCTCGGCGCGGCCCAGCGGGGGGCGCCCGGTGGTGCCGGCGAAGATGACGTCCTCCATCTTGCCGCCGCGCAGCGACTTGGCGCCCTGCTCGCCCATGACCCAGCTCAGCGCGTCCACCACATTGGACTTGCCCGAGCCGTTCGGTCCGACGACGCAGGTGATCCCGGGTTCGAACCGGAGGGTGGTCGCGGAGGCGAACGACTTGAAGCCGCGCAGGGTCAGGGCCTTGAGGTGCACGCCGCCGGACTCTACCGGCCGTCGCTGTCTCACTCCATGAACCCTCGTGACCGCGCGGTTTCACCGCTGGACAGGCAGGGCACACCAGATGTTGAAGAAGGTGAAAGGATGCGCGGGGGAAGAAAGAAGGGACGCCGAAGCGTCCCTTGCGATTCTATGGACGGCCTCGGATGCCGGTCGTCCGATCCGATGAGCGGCTGATACGGGCTGCCCAACCACTGCTGCTGTCGTGGAGCGATGCAGCGATCAGGTGAGCGCAGGCTCCGCCTGGTGTGCGTCGATGCTCTCCATGATCCTGTCCTGAGAGGCGGCAGCCGCCAGCGCGTCGTTCTCCGCCTGGATCCTGACCAGCTCGGACTCCAGGTCCTGAACACGCTGCTGCAGCCGTCGCATCTCGGCGAGGAGTCGAGGGTCGGAGCCGCCGACGTAACCGAGAAGCGCCTTTGCCATGATGGATGGTCCTCCACACTGAGTGACCGACCGATGCGGTGTGGGTCGTGAGGGATTCGCACCCGCGGTGCTTGGCACATCCGAGTGTTGCTCTGCTGTTGCTCCATGCCAAACAGCTAAGGTGCGCGGGGCTTTCAGCGTCTCACCAAAAAGTTTGACGGTCAACACGATCACACCCCGTATTGGCGGGCGGACCGGGGTGCGCGGCCGGAGAGACACGGCGGCGCAGCGGGTCGTCCAGGCCCTGGGGCGCAGCGATCAGCTGTATCTGCGGAGCCTGCCACGCCCCGCCCTTCTTGGCAACCACCAGGCCGTTTCCGCTCCGGGCCGCCGTGTGCGGGGGCCCGGCGGCCGGGGGCAGGGCGGCTTCGGCTCAGCGGATCGCGAAGCCGTCGTAGCCGCCGCGGGGTGTGTCCCAGATCTCGGTGACGCCGTCCACACGGCCGGGCGTGTCGGCCCCTTGGAGCCAGTCGAGCAGCCCTTCGCAGCCTTCGCGCGCGCCCTCGGCGACGACCTGGACCCGGCCGTCCGCCAAATTGAGAGCAAAACCACTCAAGCCGCCGATCTCCAGCGCCTTGGCACGGGTGAACCAGCGAAATCCCACGCCCTGTACGTGTCCACGCACCCAGGCGACCAGTCGAACATCCTCACTCATGGGGGCAACCTAACCGGCCGGTGTCGTTCGGGACACATCGCCCTCGAAGGGCATGAGGTACGGTCCGCACGCGGGCGCACCCCCGGGGAAACTCACTCGATCGGGTGGGGTGGGTCGGCCGGAAGCGCCAAGGAAGTATGAGGAAGAGGGCAAGGTCATGGGACGCCACCGACGCTCGGACGCCGGCCGCGCCGCGGAGGGCGACGACCCGCGTGCCTCCGCCGCCGGGAGCGACGATCCGTCGTCCGCGCCCACGGCGCCGATACCGATGGGCACCGCGCCCTATCTGAACCCCCAGGCGTACGCGGCGGCGCAGGCCAAGGCGGACGCGTATCTCTTCGCGGCCGGGCCGGGGAATCCCGCGCACCCTTCGCCTCCGGAGCCGGGTGCGGCGGGCGGTCCGGCGAGCGGTTCCGGCGCGGCCGGGGGCTCCGGTGAGAACCCGGGCGCGGATCCCGGTGACGGCCCAGGTCCCGGTGCGGACCCCGATCGTGGTCCGCGGCGCCAGAAGCGGGCCGGGCGCGCGGTGAGCATGACGCTGCTCGGGATGTGCGTGGCCGTCGCCCTGGGCACCGCGGCGGTGGCCGCGGGTGTGGTCCCGGGCTTCCAGGGCTACCGCCTCGACGGCAGCACCCACACCACCGGCGACGACCGGATCCGGGCGGCGGGCTCCCCCGGCAACACGGCCGACGCGCAGGGCGGCACGTCCGGCAGCGCGGACGACGGCGGCGCGGGCATCGGCGCCGGTACGAGCGCGGGCACGGGCACGGTTACAGGCACCGGCAGCGGCAGCGGTGGTTCGGCGTCCGGTCGGGGAGCCGTACGGTCGCCCTCGTCCGCCGCTCCGACCCCGTCCTCGTCCCCGACGCCCACGAAGTCCCCGTCGGCCTCGGCCTCGGCCTCGCCGACCCCGTCGAAGTCCGCGAAGCCCACCGCCTCGGCCTCGTCCGCGAAGCCCGGCGCCCCCCGGACCACCCCGGCCGCCCCCGGCACCCCCCGGCCCAAGCCCTCCCCCACCAGGGCGAAGCCGAGCCCGGCCCCCACGAGGACCGCGGCGCCCACGCCGACCACCCCGCCCATGACCGTCTCCGCGCGGGCCGCCGCCGAGGCGGAGGTGCTGAAGCTGGTCAACGACGAGCGGGCCAAGGCGGGGTGCAGCGCGCTGTCCGCGAACTCGGCGCTGACGAACCTGGCCGAGTCCTACAGCGACGACATGGCGGCGCGGGGCTTCTTCTCCGACACCGATCCGGACGGCAAGTCGCCGTGGGACCGGGCGACGGCGGCCGGTGTCACCGGGCTCGGCGCCGAGAACATCGCGCGCGGCCCTGCGGACCCGGCGGCCGTGGTGAAGGCGTGGATGGCCAGCCCCGAGCACCGCGCCAACATCCTCAACTGCGACTTCCACACCCTCGGCGTCGGCGTGCACTTCGGCGCGGGCGGCCCGTGGTGGACCGAGGAGTTCGGCGACTGAGCCGGACTCCTCCGACCGGCGGCCGAGTTACGCGGCTGCCCGGCCCCGCGCGAACGTCCGCGCGGTCTCCGTCACCCGGCGGCCGAGGTGCTCGGCCGTGGCGATGTCCGCCTTGTGGACGCCCTCGGGACCCTGGTCGGTGTCGGTCTGAGCGGCGGCACCGGCGAAGAAGCCGAGGCGGTTGAGGTCGTTCTCGGAGGCGGTGCTGCTGTTCCAGCCCGGGAGCAGACCGAGGTTCACCCAGTGCATGCCGTGCTGCGCGGCGAGCGTCTGGAAGAACTGCAGCGTGTGCAGCTTGTCGCCGCTCTTGGAGCCCGAGTTGGTGAAGCCGGCGGCCAGCTTGTCCGACCAGTCCTGACCGGCCCAGCGCGAGGAGGTCGCCTCGCCGAAGACATGGAAGGCGCCGGAGGCCGTGCCCATGTAGGTGGGCGAGCCAAAGACGATCGCGTCCGAGCGGTCGAGTATCCCCCACTGCTCCTCGGTGATCCCGTCCACCTTGATCAGGTGCGCCTCGGCACCCGCCTCGACGGCACCGGCGCGGACGGCCTCGGCGAGGACGGCGGTGTGGCCGTAGCCCGAGTGGTAGGCGATGGAAAGAACGGGGGCGGTCATGACTCTCCTCGAAAGGGCAGCTCAATAGCGACGACCAAAGGAAAGCACTAACTAGAAGTTAGTGCAACCCAACAGTTAGCGCTGCATGGGCGTATCCTGGTGCCATGACTGCACGCCCCCAGGATCCCGACGAGCTCGCCTTCAACGTCTTCGCCAAGGCATGCCCCTCCCGCTGCACGCTGGAGAACGTCACGGGCCGCTGGGGCGGACTGACCCTCGGCGCGCTGTCCGAGGGCTCGCTGCGCTTCAACGAACTGCGCCGCCGTGTCGACGGGGTGAGCGAGAAGATGCTCTCCCAGACCCTGCACGCGCTGGAGCGCGACGGGCTGGTGCACCGCGAGGCCCAGCCGACCAACCCGCCCCGCGTCGACTACGAGCTGACCCCGCTCGGCCGCGAGGTCGCCGGGCGGCTGCTCGCCCTCATCGCATGCGTGGAGGGCGCCATGGACGAGGTACTGGCCTCGCGCGAGCGTTACGACGAGACGCGCGGCGCCCGCTGACACTTCGGGCAGAAGTAGCTGGAGCGGTTCATCCACGGGCGGCGCCGCATGGGGGTGCCGCAGCGGCGGCAGGGCTCGCCCTCGCGGCCGTAGGCGTCGAGCGAGCGGTCGAAGTAGCCCGACTCGCCGTTGACGTTGACGTACAGGCTGTCGAAGCTGGTGCCGCCGACCGCGAGGGCCGCGTTCATCACGTCCCTGATGTGGCCGAGGAGTTCGGCCGTGACCGGGCGGGTGAAGTGGGCGGTCGGACGCTCGTAGTGGATACGGGCGCGCCAAAGGGCCTCGTCCGCGTAGATGTTGCCGACCCCGCTGATCAACGACTGGTCCAGCAGGGCCCGTTTGACGGTGCTGCGCTTGCGGCGCAGGGCCTGGTGGAAGGCGTCGTCGTCGAACAATGGGTCGAGCGGGTCGCGGGCGATGTGCGCGATGACGTCGGGCAGCCCGTCCGGGGTGTTGTCGTGCAACGACAGCCCGCCGAAGGTGCGTTGGTCCACGAACCGCAGCTCGGTGCCGAGCGAGTCGGCGAACCGGATCCGGATCCGCAGATGCTTCTCGTCGGGCGTCTCCTGCGGCTGCACCAGCAGCTGCCCGCTCATCCCGAGGTGCGCGAGCACCGACTGGCTCGTCTCCTCCAGCGGCAGCCACAGGTACTTGCCGCGCCGGCTGGGGTCGCCGATGTGATGCCCCTTGAGCCGGTGCGCGAAGTCCTCGCCGCCGGCCACATGCCGGCGTACGGCGCGCGGGTGCAGCACCTCGGTCTCGGCGACGGTGCGATGGGCCACCCACCGCGCCAGCCCCCGCCGGACGACCTCGACCTCGGGCAACTCGGGCATCGGGACCCCCGTAGAAAGGCGCTGTACGAGACAGCGGGGCGCGGTAGCGGAAACGCCCGCCCCGTCCGGAATCGGTGGGGCGGGCGCTCGGTGCTGCTTGTCGTGCTGTCGTGCTGTTCGTCAGGCGGTGGCGGACGACGTGTCGTCGTCCTCGGCGGCTTGTACGACGGCCTGCTCGGCCTCCGTCGCCGCCTTGGCGCGCTCGTCCGCGGCGGCCTTGATGGCACGCCAGGCGGACTCGGCGGCCTGCTGCTCCGCCTCCTTCTTGCTGCGGCCGGTGCCGGTGCCGTACGAGACGCCTCCGACGCGGGCGGCAGCAGTGAAGGTCTTCTCGTGGTCGGGGCCGGTCTCCGTGACCAGGTACTCGGGCACGCCGAGTCCCTCGATCGCGGTCAGCTCCTGGAGCGACGTCTTCCAGTCCAGGCCCGCGCCCAGGTTGGAGGACTTCTCGATCAGCGGGTCGAAGAGCCGGTGCACCAGCTCGGACGCCGCGACGAGGCCCTGGTCGAGATAGACCGCGCCGATCACCGCTTCAAGGGTGTCGGCGAGGATGGACGCCTTGTCCCGGCCACCCGTGCCCTCTTCACCCCGGCCGAGCCGGATGAAGGCGCCGAGGTCGAGGCCGCGCCCCACCTCCGCCAGCGCACGCGAATTGACCACCGCGGCCCGCAGCTTGGCCAGTTGGCCCTCGGGCAGGTCGGGGTGGGTGCGATACAGCGTGTCCGTGACGACGAGGCCGAGCACGGAGTCCCCGAGGAACTCCAGCCGCTCGTTCGTCGGCAGACCGCCGTTCTCGTACGCGTAGGAACGGTGGGTGAGCGCACGCACCAGAAGGGCGGACTCGACCTGGTAGCCGAGCCGCCCTTCCAGAACTGTGTGGGACGAGGCCAGTGAGCTACCCCCGCGCTGGCGGGGACTAGCGGCTTTCGCGTCTGTCATCGGGCCTCTCACCAACCGCTCAGACTTCGAGGACCTGGCGCTTGTTGTAGGTGCCGCAAGACGGGCACGCGATGTGCTGCAGCTTGGGCTCGTGGCAGCGCTCGCACGCAACCAGGGTGGGGACCGCAGCCTTCCACTGCGACCGGCGGTGGCGCGTGTTGCTGCGCGACATCTTCCGCTTCGGAACAGCCACGGCTACTTCTCCTGCTTCTCGTCGACGCCCGCTTCGGCGCCGCTCATCTCGTCCTTCTCGCCGTCCGTCGTGGTGCCGGCGAGTCCCTGCAAAGCCGCCCAACGGATGTCGACGGCGTCATGATGGTGTTCCGGGTCGTCCGCGAGCCGGGCTCCGCACTCGGAGCACAGACCCGGGCAGTCTTCCTGGCACACCGGCTGCATCGGCAGTGCGAGCACCACCGCATCGCGCAGCACAGGTTCGAGGTCGAAAAGACCGTCCTCGATGAAGAGCCTGTCCTCGTCGTCCTCGGCGTCGTCGCCCGGTTCCGCGATCACGCGGCCCCGGTCGTCGGCGTCAGGGTACGAGAACATCTCCTGGAAGTCCGCTTCGAGCTCCAGCTCGACCGG
Organism: Streptomyces sp. NPDC093018; assembly: GCF_040684035.1. Taxonomy (NCBI): domain Bacteria; kingdom Bacillati; phylum Actinomycetota; class Actinomycetes; order Kitasatosporales; family Streptomycetaceae; genus Streptomyces; species Streptomyces sp. NPDC093018. The sequence goes on along the minus strand of NZ_JBFBFF010000002.1, from coordinate 582,219 downwards.
CTCCAGACACCTTACGCACTCCCCCTCGGCCGTGGCACGGGCGGTGCCTGTGACAAGCACCCCTTCCATGACCGACTCAAGCCGGAGGCCGAGTTCCACCAGGGTGCCTTCCGGCACTTCGATGACTCCCGGGATGCCGAGATCCCTCGGGGCGTCGATCTCGCGGGTCAGCCGCTGCAGCGCGCCAGGACGCCGACCCAGCTCGTGAGTGTCGAACACGAGGGGGTTGCGGTGGTCGAGGCGGGCGTTGGAGGCCATTCCTGCTTTCGATCTACGTACTCGAAGGGACACCGCCCGTCGGTGTTTCCGGGCAGCGTGGTCGCGGGCGGTTCCGTACGCGAGCGTCAGGGCACGCGCGACCGAAGAGCCAGGATACTGGACCTTGCGCCCAGGGCCCAATCCGACCCCGTCAGCGGCTGCCGCGGCCCTGCTCGTAGGCCCGCAGCTGCTCCGCACTGATCATGCCGGTGTCGAAGAGGCTGGTCTCGTCCAGAACGTAGTCCTGCTGCGGCTGGGACTGCTGCGACGCCTGGGGCAGCTGTTGCTGCTGGGGGTCGTAGCCGCCCTGCTGGACGTAGCCGCTCTGGTACGTATAGGGGTCGGCCTGCTGCTGGTAGCCGTACGGGTCCTGCCCGCCGTAGGCGGCCTGCTGCGGGAAGCCGGTGTAGGCGCCCTGCTGCTGGTCGTAGCCGCCGTAGGCGGGCTGCGGCTCGTACGACGGCTGCTCGGGCCGCTGGTCGTACCCCGGCTGCTCGGGCCGCCGGTCGTACCCGGCCTCGGCCGCCGGTTCGTACCCGGGCCGCTCCGTCCGGGGCTCGTACGACGGCTGCTCCCGCGGGGCCGCCGGGCGCTCGGCCGGGGTGTCCGCGAGGGCGGCGAGGTCGGCGAGGTAGTCGGCGTCGCTGGAGTGCTGGAAGGTCGTGGTGTCGTCGGCGAGGGCGCCGAGGTCGTCGGTGGCGATCCGGCCGTGCAGCTTCTGCCGGCCGCGGCCGACCGCCTCCAGGGTCTTGGCGAGCACCGCCTCGAAGGCGCCCAGCTTGGTGTCCACGTACGCGTCGGCGTTGTGCCGCAGCGTCTCGGGGTCCGGGCTGCGCTCGGGGGCGTCCTCGTCCTCGTAGCCGTTCTCGTCCAGACCCGGGCCGGTGCCGAGGAGCTTCTCGCGGCCGCGGCCGACCGAGCCCAGGGTCTTGGTGAGGACGACCTCGAAGTTGGCGAGCTTGGAGTCGACGTAGTCGTCGGCCTCGGCGCGGACCTCCTCGGCCTCCTGGCGGGCCTCGGCGAGGATCCGGTCGGCCTCGGCCTGGGAGCGGCGGGCGACCTCGGTGCCGGAGACCAGCGAGCCGCGCTCGGCGTGCGCGGTCTCGATGATCCGGTCGGCCTCCTGGCGGGCCTGCTCGACCATCTGCTCCCGGTCGCCGATCAGCTCCTGCGCCTGCGCGAGGGAGCCGGGCAGGGCCTGGCGCACCTCTTCCAGCAACGCGAGCAGGTCGGCGCGGTTGATCACGCAGGACGCCGACATGGGCATGGCCCGTGCGCCGGCGACCGCGGAGACGATCTCGTCGAGCTTCTTCTGCACGTCCACCTGTGCTCGCCACTTCCTACAGCCGGATCGGAGACGGACGGGACGACTGTAGTCCCAAGTCCCATCAGTCCTTGCGCAGCCGCCTGTTGAGGGCGGCGAGGACCTGCGGCGGCACCAGGTGGGAGACGTCGCCGCCCCAGGCCGCGACCTCCCTGACGAGCGAGGAGGACAGGAAGCTGTAGGTGGGGTTGGTCGGCACGAACAGCGTCTCGACGCCGGTGAGGCCGTTGTTCATCTGGGCCATCTGGAGCTCGTAGTCGAAGTCGCTGACGGCGCGCAGGCCCTTGACGATGGCGGGGATGTCGCGCTGCTTGCAGTAGTCCACGAGAAGGCCGTGGTGGGTCTCCACCCGTACGTTGGCGAACTCCGAGGTGACCTCGCGGATCAGCTCGATCCGCTCGTCGACCTCGAACAGGCCCTTCTTGGACTGGTTGATCATCACCGCGACGTAGACCTCGTCGTACAGCCGGGAGGCTCGGGCGATGATGTCGAGATGTCCATTGGTGATCGGGTCGAACGACCCGGGACAGACGGCGCGGCGCACTAGTGATCCCTCGCTCTCCGGTCCGGTCATCGTGCGTCTTCGCACGTAGAGGCGGCGCGACCGTACCAAAACGTTCCCTCGCCGTAGCGACGGGACCGGATCGCCTCGAAGCCGTCCGGCCACCGGAATTCACCGCCTCTGGTGCTGCGCTCCACGGTGACCAGCGCGTCCGCCCCGAGCCAGCCCCCCGAGCGGAGTGTGAGGAGAATCTCGCGAAGATCGTCGTCGGTGACGGCGTACGGAGGGTCGAGGAAGACCAGGTCGTACGGGGCGGCGGGGGGTGCGGTCCTGATGACCTGTTCCGCTTTGCCCGCTCTGACCTCGGCGCCCGGAAGGCCCAGGTTCTTCACGTTCTCGCGGACGGTCCGCGCGGCGCGGGCGTCGGCCTCCACGAGCAGGGTGTGGCCCGCGCCGCGGGAGAGGGCTTCCAGGCCGACGGCGCCGGAGCCGGCGTAGAGGTCGAGGACGCGTTCGCCCGCGAGGGGGCCGCCGAGGAGGGACTGCCAGGTGGAGAAGAGACCTTCGCGTGCGCGGTCGGAGGTCGGCCGGGTGCCGGTGCCCGGCGGGACTGCCAGGCGACGTCCGCCGGCTGCGCCGGCGATCACGCGGGTCATGTGTGGTCCTTCGTCGTGGGTGGCTACAGGGTTCATTGTGGCTGGTGGCGCCCTGCGGCGGCAGCCGCCCGTCCGATACGGCCCCGCGCCCCCGGGTCGGCGTGCTTCAGCCCTTTTCCAGGTACTGCTCCCTCTCCTCGTCCAGCAGCGCGTCCAGCGCGGTCCGCAGGCCCGGCAGCTGGTCCAGGTCCGGGTCCGCCGTCACCAGGGTCATCGCCTCGCTGCGGGCCTCCGCGATGACCTCCTCGTCCTCGATGACCTCAAGGACGCGCAGGCTGGAGCGGGCGCCGGACTGGGCCTGGCCGAGGACGTCGCCCTCGCGGCGCTGTTCGAGGTCGATACGGGACAGCTCGAAGCCGTCGAGGGTGGCCGCGACCGCGTTCAGGCGCTGGCGGGCCGCACTGGCCTCGGGCATCTCGGTGACCAGGAGGCACAGGCCGGGCGCCGAGCCGCGGCCCACCCGGCCGCGCAGCTGGTGGAGCTGGGAGACGCCGAAGCGGTCGGCGTCCATGATGACCATCGCGGTGGCGTTCGGGACGTTCACGCCCACCTCGATGACCGTGGTGGCGACCAGGACGTCGGTGTCGCCCGCGGCGAAGCGGCGCATCACGGCGTCCTTGTCGTCGGGGTGCATCCTGCCGTGCAGCACCTCGACCCGCAGGCCCTGGAGGGGGCCCTTGGCGAGGTGGTCGGCCACGTCGAGGACCGCGAGCGGGGGCCGCTTCTCGGCCTCGTCCTCGGCGGATTTCTTCTTGGCGGCCTTCTTCGGGTCGGCCGCCTCGTCGATGTCGTCCCCGATACGGGGGCAGACCACGTACGCCTGGTGGCCGTTCTCCACCTCCTCCCGCACCCGTTCCCAGGCGCGGGCGAGGAAGTGGGGTTTGTCGGCGGCCGGGACGACATGGCTGGCGATCGGGGAGCGGCCCGCCGGGAGCTGGTCGAGGACGGAGGTCTCCAGGTCGCCGAAGACGGTCATGGCGACCGTGCGCGGGATCGGGGTGGCGGTCATGACCAGGAGGTGCGGGGGCTGCTTGCCCTTGCCGCGCAGGGCGTCGCGCTGCTCCACGCCGAAGCGGTGCTGTTCGTCCACGACGACCAGGCCGAGGTCGTGGAACTGGACCTTGTCCTCGATCAGGGCGTGGGTGCCGATGACGACGCCGGCCTCGCCGGTGGCCAGGTCGAGCAGGGCCTTGCGGCGGGCCGCGGCGCCCATGGAGCCGGTGAGCAGCACCACCTTGGTGGCGTGCTCGGTGCCGCCCAGCATGCCGCCCTCGGCGAGGTCGCCCATCATCTCGGTGACCGACCGGTGATGCTGCTGGGCCAGTACCTCGGTGGGCGCGAGCAGGGCGGCCTGCCCGCCCGCGTCGACCACGGCGAGCATGGCGCGCAGGGCGACCAGCGTCTTGCCGCTGCCGACCTCGCCCTGGAGGAGCCGGTGCATGGGGTGTTCGGTGGCGAGGTCGGCGAAGATCTCGCGGGAGACCTTCTGCTGGCCCTCGGTGAGGGTGAACGGCAGCCGGTCGTCGAAGGCGGTGAGCAGGCCGTCGGTTCGCGGGCGGCGGGCGACCGCCGGGAGCTGGGCGTCCGCGTACCGGCGGCGGGCCAGGGCGACCTGGAGGACGAACGCCTCGTCCCACTTGAGGCGGGCGCGGGCGGCCGCGATGTCGGCCTTGGCGGCCGGGCGGTGGATCTTGAGCAGGGCCTCGGGGAGCGGGAGCAGTCCGCGGCCCTCGCGCAGGGCGGGCGGCAGCGGGTCGAGGGCCTCCTGGGCGGCGGGCAGGACCGTCTGCACCGCCTTGCCGATCTTCCAGGACTCCAGTTTGGCGGTGGCCGGGTAGAGCGGGATCAGGGAGCCCGCCCAGGTCTCGACGGCCTCCTCGCCGTCGCCGCGCAGCAACTCGTAGGCGGGATGGGCGAGCTGGAGGCGGTGGTTGAACACGGAGACCTTGCCGGCGAACATCGCGCGGGTGCCCGGCAGCAGGTCCTTGTGCGGCTTGTGCACGCCGTTGCCGAAGAACACCAGCTGGAGGCGGCCGCTGCCGTCGGTGATGGTGACCTCCAGGCGCTGGCCCTTGCCGCGCGGCGCCCGGGAGGAGGCGAAGGAGTGCAGACGGGCGTCGGCGACCTGGGCGACCACGGTGACGTGCTCGTCCATGGGGAGGTCGGCGAGGTGGGTGAGCTGGCCGCGCTCCTCGTATCTGCGCGGGTAGTGGTGCAGGAGGTCGCCGACGGTGTGCAGGCCGAGGTGCTCGGCCATCACCTTCGCGGTGGCGGGGCCGAGCACTGACTTCAGTGGCTGTTTCAGTGGTTCTTCCAGTGCGGGCACGAGATCCATTGCACACCACCGCACTGACAATGCCGTAGACGCCTGCCCTGCGGGTTCGGCACGGGGTGCCGTGCACAATGCCGTACAGATCCCGGAAACCCCTGGTCGGCCCGGTGGCCGGGGCCCTAGGATGGCGCGTTCCGGCCGTCCTTCGCGGTCACCGCCCTTCGCTGCGGGACCGCCCTACCCCGCGCCGCGTCCTCCCCCTCCGGCGCAGTGACGATGGATTCCCAGACCTCACAGTCATCCCAGTCCTCCCAGTCGCCTCCTCCCCCTCATACGTTCCAGGTCGATCTGCGCGGTCTGGTCGATCTCCTCTCCCATCACCTCTACTCCAGCCCGAAGGTCTACCTGCGCGAGCTGCTCCAGAACGCCGTGGACGCCGTCACCGCCCGCCGGGCCCTGACCCCCGACGCCCCGGCGCTGGTCAGGCTGCACACGGCGGACGGCGGTCTGCGGGTGGAGGACAGCGGCATCGGGCTCACCGAGTCGGACGTGCACGAACTGCTGGCGACCATCGGGCGCAGCTCCAAGCGCGCCGAGGGGCTCCAGGAGGCCCGCTCCGGTTTCCTCGGCCAGTTCGGCATCGGCCTGCTCGCCTGCTTCGTCGTCGCCGAGCGGATCCGCGTGGTCAGCCGCAGCGCCCGCACCCCGGACGCGCCGCCGGTGGAGTGGACGGCGCGGGACGACGGCTCGTACACCGTGCGGACCCTGCCCGACTCCGCGCGGCCCGAGCCCGGTACGACGGTGCAGCTCACCCCACGGGCCGGGGCGGCCGAGTGGCTCGCGCCGGAGCGGGTGCGCGCGCTGGCCCGGGACTTCGGCGCGCTGCTGCCGTACGACGTCCGGGTGGGCGAGGAGCGGATCACCGAGCTGCCCGCGCCCTGGGACCGCCCCTATCCGAGCCCCGGCGCGCGCCGGGTGGCGCTGGCCCGGCACTGTCAGGGGCTGTTCGGGTTCACCCCGCTGGACTCGATCGACCTGGACGTACCGCTGGCCGGGATCCGCGGGGTGGCGTATGTGCTGCCGTCGGCGGTGAGCCCGGCGCAGCGGGCGACGCACCGGGTGCATCTCAAGGGCATGCTGCTGACCGAGCGGGCCGAACAGCTGCTGCCCGACTGGGCGTTCTTCGTGCGCTGTGTGCTGGACACCGACAGCCTGCGGCCGACCGCCTCGCGCGAGTCGCTGTACGAGGACGAGGCGCTGGCCGCCGTACGGGAGGCGCTCGGGGAGCGGATCCGGGACTGGCTGACCGGGCTCGCGGCCGGTGACCCGGAGCGGCTCGCGGCGTTCCTCGCGGTGCACCACCTCGGCGTCAAGTCGCTGGCCCGGCACGACCACGAGATGCTGCGCACGATGCTGCCGTGGCTGCCGTTCGAGACGACCGACGGGCAGGTGTCGCTGGAGGAGTTCGCGCGCCGGCACCCGGTGGTGCACTTCACCCGGGGCGTCGAGGAGTACCGGCAGGTCGCGGCGATCGCCTCGGCGCAGGGCGTGGGCGTGGTCAACGGCGGTTACACGTACGACAGCGAGCTGATCGAGGCGCTGCCGTCGGTGCGGCCGGGGACGGTGGTCGCCGAGCTGGACGCGGACACCGTGACCGCGCATCTGGACGGCGTCGAGCCGGGCGTGGAGCTGCTGCTCACCGGGTTCCTGGCGGCGGCGCGGGCGAAGCTGGACCCGCTGGGCTGCGATGTCGTGTTGCGCGCCTTCCATCCGCTGTCGGTGCCCGCGCTGCATCTGGACGACCGGGCGGCCCGGCACGAGCAGGCCCGCGCGGACGCCGAGGAGCAGGCCGACGATCTGTGGGCGGGCATCCTGGGTTCGCTGCGCGGCAGCGCGCCGCGCGCCCGGCTGGTGCTCAACCATCTCAACCCGCTGATCCGCAGGGTGAGTTCACTGGACGACGCGGAACTGATCGGCACCGCGGTCGAGTCGCTGTACGGGCAGGCGCTGCTGATGGCGCAGCGGCCGCTGCGGCCCACGGACTCCGCGCTGCTCAACCGGGCGTTCATCGATCTGCTGGAGTGGGCGACACGGGGGACGGCCGATGGCTGAGATCACCGACCTCGCGGCGCTGCGCCGGGCGATGGCGGAGAACGCCGAGCGGCCCGAGGGCCCGGCCCGCAATGCCCGAGCCGAGCAACTGCTCGCCGCCGCCGAGGGGTTGAACGTTCCGCTGGCTGTCATCGAGGCGCTCGGGCACCAGTTGAGCGTCTACAACTACAGCTCCGAGAAGGACAAGATGTTCGTCCCCTTCGCGCGGCTGCTACGCCTGTGGGACGAGCGGCCCGGGGACTTCGACGCCTACGAGACGCACTCGCTGCACTGGGTCTTCAAGTGGATGTCGGCGGGCATGCTGGACCAGCCGCACATCCCGCTCGCCTCGATCGAGAAGTGGCTGGGCGAGATGGAGCACCGCTACCGGCTCGCCGGGTACTCCGAACGGGCCGTGCGCGGCGCCGAGTTCAGTGTGGCCGCGCACATCGGGGATCTGGCACGGGCGGAGCGGGCATACGCCGCGTGGCTGGCCGCCGACCGGGACGAGATGGCCGACTGCCATGCCTGCGAGCTGTACGGGCAGGGCCTGTGGCAGGTGAAGCGGGGCCGGGACGCGGCGGCGCTGACCGTGTGGCGGCCGGTGCTGGAGGGCGAGTTCGGCTGTGCGCACGAGCCGCACTCGGTGCTCGCCGCCTCCCTGGTCCCGCTGCTGCGGCTGGGCCGCACGGAGGAGGCCCGGGCGCACCATCTGCGGGGGCTGCGGCTGGTACGGCCCATGGAGAGCATGCGGGCCGCGTACGCCGAGCACGTGGAGTTCTGCGCGCTGACCGGCAACGAGGCGCGCGGTCTGGAGCTGCTGGCCGAGCGGCCCGCCTATTTCACGGACACCGGGCATCCGCGCAGCCGGCTGGACTTCCTGGCCGTGGTGACCCTGCTGACCGACCGCCTGACCGAGCTGGGCCTCGGCGACGAGCCGGTGCCGGGCCCCGCCGGGCGCGCCTGGACGGCACGGGACCTCGCGGCCCACGCCCGCACGGAGGCGCTGGCGCTGGCCGAGCGGTTCGACGCGCGCAACGGCACGTCGTACGTCGGCGAGCGGACGCGGGCGCGGATGGCCCGGCGGCCGCTGGTGGACCGGCTTCCGCTGGGTGTCCGTACTGTGCGCGCGGCGCCCGCCGCCCCGCCGGCCGCTCCCCCGCCGGCCCCGGCCGCCGAAACGTCACTCCCCGCCCTGCTCGCCGAGGCGCACCGGCTGGCGGACACCCTGCGTCCGGAGGCGGTGGATGCCTGGGCCGCGGTGGCGCGGGCCGCCGGTGACGGTGAACTCGCCCCGGCGGACCGTGCGTTGATAGCTGACCACGAGGCGATGTCCCGGGGTCCCGAGGGTGCCGAGCTGTTCGAGCGGGCGGCCGGGCTGTACGCGGCGGCGGGCGACCCCGGCGAGGCGCTGGCGGCACGGGCCCGGGGCGCCTACTTCCGCGCGCTGCGGGGCGAGCCGGATACGGCCCTGGCCCGGGTGACCGGTCTGTCCGAGGAGGTCCGCGCGCTGTACGTCGCCGAGGCCACCGGGGTACGGCAGACCGCGTCGGTCCTGATGAGCAGGGCGCGGATCCTGATGCACCGGGCGCGCACCGGCGCGGGTCCCGCCCGGGACGCGGAGGCCGCGGTGCGCGAGGTACCGGCCCTGATCGAGGGGCACGACGGCACGCCGGACGAGGGGGACGCCCGGCTGGCGGCGCGGGTCGCCGAGTCCTGGGGGATGCTCGCCGAGCTGACCGGGGCCGCCGGGGACGGCGCGGGCGCGGCGGAACTGCTCCGGCGGGCCGCCGCGGAGTACGTGCGCGCCGGGGTGCCGTGGTGTGCGGTGGAGTACGAGGTCCAGGTCGCCGCGCTCGCCGAGGAGGCCGGTGACCGGGCGGAGGCCGAGCGGGCGCTGCGGGCGGCGCTGGAGCACGGCGGCCCGTACGTGGAACCGGCCGGGCAGGTCCAACTACACTTGCGAATAGCCGAGTTGGCGGCCGGGCGCGATGAGGTCGGCGCCGCCGCGGAGCACGCGCTCCAGGCCACGCACTGGGCGGACGAGGCCGGGGAGTCCGGCACGTCGGGAGCCTGGGCGCGGCAGCAGCTGGGCGGATATCTGCTGCGGCAGGGGCGGTGCGCGGAGGCGGCCGAGGTGCTGGAGTCGGCGCTGGCCGACCTGAGCGCCGGGACCCACGGTGACGGGGCCGTCGTACAGGCGCGCTGGTGGCTCGGGGACTGTCTGGAGGAGCTGGGCGAGCACCGGGCGGCGGCCGAGCAGCGGCTGCTGGCCGCCGACATCGCCCGGCACTGGCCCGAGCAGCGCGACCACGCCACGCTCGCGCACCTCGCCGCGGACTCCCTGGGCAGCGCGGGTCTGGTGGCGGAGGCCGACCGGGCCTACGCCCGCGCGGGCGAGCTGTGGCGCGCCCTCGGCGACACCCGGCTCCTCGTCCGCTCCCTGCGGGCCCGCGCGTGGCTGGCGCTGCGCGAGGACTCCGGGACAGCGGAGGCGGAGGCGCTGATGGCCGGGGCCGTGGCGGTGTGCGAGGAGGCACGGGAGAACGCGGCCGACTCCCGCGCCCGGAGCAGCCTGACCCATGAACTGGCCCAGACCCACCGCCAGTTCGGCGACCTCCTCGCCCAGGCCGGGGGCCCGGGCGGGGCCCATTTCGAGCGGGCGATCACCCTGTTCGGCTCCCTCGGCCCCGCCGGACTGCACGACCGCACCGCCGCCGAACTGGCCGCGGCCGAACTGGCGACGGAGCTGGGCCACCCCGAGGAAGCCGCGGCCCGCGCCCATGCCGTACTGGCCGCCTACGAGAACGCGGACGAGACGGACGAGACCGTCCGGACCCGCCGCGCGGCAGCCGCCCGGCTGCTCGGAACGCCCGGGTGAACGGGGACTCGGTCTGTTCGGGGGCGGGTCGGGGACGGTGTGCTCACTCCACGCCGATGAGCAGCAGTGCTCCCTGGTGGCCGCCTCGGTAGACCGCCGTGTCGACGGCCAGGTAGGACTCCCGTACCCGGGTCTCCAGATGGGCGGCGACGGTCTCGGGGGCTTCGTCACCGATGACGAGGGTGACCAGTTCGCCGCCGGCCTGGAGCATGCGGTCCAGGACGGTCTCGGCGGTGGCGGTGACGTCCGCGCCGATCACCGCCACATCGCCGTCGATCAGCCCGAGCACGTCCCCGGCCTGGCAGATCCCGGCCGTCGTCCAGGAGCGGTGCTCGGCGACGACGACCTCCCCGTAGCGGGTGGCGCCCGCGGCCGAGGTCATCTGGACGACGTCCTCGTCGAACCGGCGCCCCGGCTCGGACACCGCGAGCGCCGCGATGCCCTGCACCGCCGAGCGGGTCGGGATCAGCGCCACCCGGACCCCCTCGGTGCGGGCCTGCTCGGCCGCCGCGGCCGCGGTGTCGCGCAGCTCGGCGTCGTTGGGCAGCAGCACGACCTCGCGCGCGTGGGCCCGTCGTACCGCCGCCAGCAACTCCCCGCTGGCGGGCGGCTCCCCGGGCCGCGCGAGCACGGTGGTCGCGCCGGCCTCGGTGTACAGCTCGGCAAGACCCTGACCCGGTACGACGGCCACCACGGCCCGCTGGGCCCGCTCGCGCGGGGGACGCGGCCCGCCGGTGTGCACATCGCCGAGCCCGAAGTGCGTGATCCTGATCCGGTACGGGCGCCCGGCCTCCACGCCCGCCTCCACGGCGGCACCGGCGTCGTCCACGTGCACATGGACGTTCCACAGCCCGTCACCACCGACGACGACCAGGGAGTCGCCGAGGGCGTCGAGCCGGGTGCGCAGCCGGGCCACGGCGGTGTCGTCGGCCTCCAGGAGGTAGATCACCTCGAAGGCGGGGCCACCGTCCTCGGCGGCGCAAGCCCCGGCATCGGGGGCGGGTCCGGCCTCGGTCTCGGGTTCGGGGTCGAGGTCGGGGTCGGGCAAGGCGTTCGGTGTCGCGGCCGCTCGGTCCGGTTCGGTGTCCACCGTCTCCCCCGTGCACGCCTCCACCAGCGCGCCGAGCACCGCCACCAGACCGCTGCCCCCCGCGTCGACCACCCCGGCCCGCGCCAGGACGCCCAGCTGGGACGGGGTCGCCGCCAGGGCCGCGCGGGCGCCCTGGTGGGCGGCCCGGGCGACCGTCCCGCAGTCACCGGCCGTCCGCTCGGCCGCGTCGGCGGCGGCCGAGGCGACCGTCAGCACCGTGCCCTCGACGGGATGCGCCACCGCCTGCCGCGCGGAATCGGCGGCCCGGCGCAGGGCCAGTCGCAGCGCGGGCCCGTCGCAGCGCGGCTCCGCGCCGTCCGCCGCGAGCACCTGGGCCATGCCGCGCAGCAGCTGCGCGAGGATCGTGCCGGAGTTGCCCCGGGCGCCGATCAGCGCTCCATGGGCCATCGCGCGCACCGCGTCCGCGAGGGTGGGACCGGTGGGCCGCGTCGCGTACCCGGGCTGTGTCTCGTACCCGGCGAACACGGCCTCCACGGCCGTCGCCGCGGACTCCACGGTCAGATAGAGGTTGGTCCCGGTGTCGCCGTCGGCCACCGGATAGACGTTGATCGCGTCGATCTCCGCCCGCGCCCGCCCCAGCGCGCGCAGGGCCAGACCGCACCAGGTGCGCACCGCGAGACCATCGAGGAATGTCTGCGGCACCTGCGCCACCTGCGCCTCCCTGAGCCGGCTTGACGTGGTCGCAGCGTAGACCCCGGGACGGTGCCCGCCGGAGGTGGGCCAGGGGTGGGCCGGGGCCCGGACCCCTCGCGACCATGGTAGTTTCGCTCTACCGACGCAGGCTTGCTATGCTGCTCCGGTTGCCCGATCCGATCGGGCTCTCCCCCTGGCAACGCCTTCCAGATCTCAGGTCGTACGATCTCGATCCCGGCATGCCGGGATCAACCGTAAGTGCATCTGAAGTCTTTGGAGTGACCCGTGGCTGCCAACTGCGACGTCTGCGGCAAGGGGCCGGGCTTCGGCAACAACATCTCGCACTCGCACCGCCGTACGTCCCGCCGCTGGAACCCGAACATCCAGCGTGTGCGTACCGTGGTGGGCGGGACGCCGAAGCGCGTGAACGCTTGCACCTCGTGCATCAAGGCCGGCAAGGTCTCGCGCTGACGCTACAGCTGAGCGCGCGGCCACTTGCTGGTTCGCTGCACTGAGCCGGTCCATCTCAGGATGGACCGGCTTTTTGCCGTACCCGCTGCCGTAGTCCCCCCGCATCAGCCCGTCGGCATGCCGACCTGACGCTGTTCGAGGGCGGAACGCAGCCTTGAGAAGGCTTGCGCGGCCGCCGCCGTCGAAGCGTCGTCGAGCGCTCCTCCGATCAGTTCGGCCAGCGTCGCGCCGAACGTCTCCTCCGCCGCGCCGACGAGTTCCGCGCCCTCCTCGGTCAGGGCCAGCAGGGACGAGCGGCGGTCGGCCGGATTCGGCGTCCGGACCGCCCAGCCCTGTTTCTCCAGGCGGTCGACGCCCTTGCTCGTCGCCCCGATGCCGATCGCGAACTCCGCCGCGAGGTCCGCCACCCGCGCCCCTTCGTGGTCGCGCAGATAGCGCAGGGCCTCGAACTGCGAGGTCACGATCCCGTGCCGCTCGCGGAGCCGATCGTTGAGGGCGTTGTACAGCCGCGTCTCGCAGCGCACCAGGTCGGAGAAGAAATCCAGGAGCCCGGCGGTGTCTCCGGTCGTTTTATATGCCACGGCATATAGTGTAGAGGAAGCTAATGACGAGGGGGAGCACCCATGAGCAAGGAACAGCGCGCCCGGATCGACGCCAGGCTGCGGCAGCCGCGCCCCGAGGGGCCCCGGACGATCGAGGAGATCCGGGCCGGGTTCGAGGCGCTGATGAGCGGGATGACCGTGCCCGACGGCATCCGTACGACCCGGACCGCGCTCGGCGACCGGCCCGCGCTGCGCGTGGCACCCGAGGACCGTCCGCGCGCCGGGACGATCCTGTACTTCCACGGCGGCGGCTGGGTGAGCGGCTCCCCCGAGGCCTCGCTCGCGGTGACCGGGCACCTGGTGACCAGGACCGGCCGCACGGCGTACTCGCTGGACTACCGGCTGGCCCCCGAGCATCCGTTCCCGGCCGCGATCGAGGACACGCTCGGCGCCTACCGCGCGCTCCTCGACGGCGGCGCCGACCCCTCGGCGGTCGTGTTCGCCGGGGACTCGGCGGGCGGCGGCCTCGCCGTCACCACCTGCCTGGCCGCCCGGGACGCGGGCCTGCCGGTGCCCGCCGCGGTCCTGGCGTTCTCGCCGGGCCTGGACGCGACCCGCACCGGTGAGAGCATCGACACGAAGGAGGGCGTCGACCCGTTCTTCACCCGCGCGTCCGTCGAGCGCACCGGGATGCTGTACCTCGCGGGCGCCGATCCACGCCAGCCGCTGCTCAGCCCGGCCGTGTGCGCGGACCTGAGCGGGCTGCCGCCGCTGCTGCTCCAGGTGGGCACCAACGAGATCCTGCTGGACGACTCCACCCGCCTCGCCGCGCGCGCCAGGGCCGCCGGGGTGGATGTGATCCTGGACGTCACGGCCGACGTACCGCATGTGTTCCAGGCGTTCGCCGGCGAACTGGACGAGGCGGACGACGCACTGGACCGCGCGGCCCTCTTCCTCGACCAGCGCCTGCGCGCGACCAGGGCGTAGGCCCGCGCCCCACGCGGACGGACCCACCGCACGGGTCCCTCTCGGACGGACTCATCCGGACCCGGACGGGCACGCCTCCGGGTGGCGGGTCCGGAAACGGGCCCGGGAGGCCGGACCGGGGGCGGGCCCGGTGGCGGATCCGCGAGGCGGCCCGGAAGGCCGGTCCCGGCGGCGAATCCGCGAGGCGGGTCCAGGAGGTGGGTCCGCGAGGCGGCCCGGGAAGCCAGTCCCGGTGGCGGGTCCGGGAGGCGGCCCGGGAAGCCGGTCCCGGTAGCGGGTCCAGGAGGCGGAGCAGGAAGGCCGGCCCCGATAGCGCCTCCAGAGGGCCGGTCCCGGCGGCAGATCCGGAAGGCGGATCCCGGCGGCGGATCCGCAAAGCGGCCCGGGAAGCCAGCCCCGGCGGCGGGTCCAGGAGGCGGCCCGGGAAGCCAGCCCCGGTAGCGGGTCCAGGAGGCAGAGCAGGAAGGCCGGCCCCGATAGCGCCTCCAGAGGGCCGCTCCCGGCGGCAGATCCGGAAGGCGGATCCCGACGGCGGATCCGCGAAGGCGGCCCGGGAAGCCAGCCCCGGTAGCGGATCCAGGAGGCGGAGCAGGGAGGCGGATCCCGGTGGCGGACCGCGAGGCGGCCCGGGAAGCCAGCCCCGGTAGCAGGTCCAGGAGGCGGAGCAGGAAGGCCGGCCCCGATAGCGCCTCCAGAGGGCCGCTCCCGGCGGCAGATCCGGAAGGCGGCCCGGAAGGCCGGTTCCGGTGGCGGGTCCGGAAGCTGGGTCCAGGAGGCGGGTTCGGCGCGCACCACGCCCGTACCTGAGCGCAGGCCCGGACCTCGCGCGAACGAGCCCGGCGGAGCACAGGCCCGGCTCACGCGGGGTGAACCCCCGGGACGCGGGACCGGCTCACACGGCGAGCGTCCGTGGCACAGGCCCGGACTCACACGGGCAAGCGGCCGGTGTGACAGCGCCGGGCTCATGCGGGCAAGCGGCCGGTGTGCACAGCGCCGGGCTCATGCGGGCCGACCCCCGAGACACCGGCCCGGCCCTGCCCGGCCCGGCCCACACAGGCAAACCCCCCGGGGTGCAAAACACCGAACTCACATATGCGCATCCACCACGCGACGCCGGTCGGGAAGACCCCCGCTCACGCCCCCGCGGCACCCGCCGCCAAGGCTTCCTCACGTCCTGAACCGCCACCCGTGATCCACCGGCCCGATCCCCGTGCCCAGGGCGAAGCCCGATGCGATCGCACCGGTGACGTACTCCTTGGCCGCCGTGACCGCCGCCGGGACGGGGAGGCCCCGGGCCAGGCCGGAGGCGATGGCGGAGGCGAGTGTGCAGCCGGTGCCGTGGGTGTGCCGGTTGTCGTGGCGGGGCGCGCGCAGCCGGTGCTCGCCCGCCGCGGTGCCGTCCGTCAGGAGGTCCACCGCGTCACCGGCCAGATGCCCGCCCTTGATCAGCACCCAGCGCGGTCCGTAGGCCAGCACGGCGTCCGCGGCGCGTCGTAGATCGTCCTCGGACTCGACCTGGACGCCGGTGAGTTGGCGCACCTCGTCCAGGTTGGGGGTCGCCACGGAGGCCGCCGGGAGCAGCCTGGTGCGCACGGCGTCCAGGGCGGAGTCGGCGAGCAGCGCGTCGCCGTGCTTGGAGACGCCGACCGGGTCGACCACGGCGGGCGCGTCCGTGCCGGCGATCAACTCGGCGACCGTCTCGACCAGTTGGGCCGAGCCCAGCATGCCGGTCTTCACGGCCTGGACGCCGATGTCGTCCACGACGCTGCGGTACTGGGCCCGTACCGCCTCGGCCGGGAGTTCCCAAACACCTTGCACACCAAGGGAGTTCTGCGCGGTCACGGCGGTGAGCACGCTCATCCCGTGGACGCCGAGCGCGAGCATCGTCTTGAGGTCGGCCTGGATCCCGGCGCCGCCGCCGGAGTCGGAGCCGGCCACCGTGAGCACCCGGGGCGGGGTCACGGTTCTATGTCCCCGAAGTGGTCCCAGCCGCCTCTGCTGGTCCAGGGCGCCCCGTCCACCGTCACCTGCGGCAGCGCGGAGGGGTTGAGGACCTCCCCGATGACCTTCCAGCGGGCCGGGAGCTTGGTGTCCGGCGGGAAGGTCGCCACGATCGCGTGGTCCTCTCCCCCGGACAGCACCCACTGGAGCGGATCCACGCCGACGGCCTGCCCGATGTCGTTCATCTGCGTGGGCACGTCGACCGCGCCGGAGCGGATGTCGATACGGACCTTGCTGGCCTCGGCGATATGACCGAGGTCGGCGATCAGCCCGTCGCTCACATCGCACATCGCGGTCGCGCCGAGCGCGGCGGCGGCCGGACCCGCGTGGTACGGCGGCTCGGGGCGCCGGTGGGCCTCCACGAAGGCGCGCGGCGAGCGAAAGCCGCGGGAGAGCACCGCGTAACCGGCCGCGGACCAGCCCAGCCAGCCCGTGACGGCCACCAGGTCGCCGGGCTGGGCACCGGCCCGGGTCACCGGCTCCTGGTTGCGCAGATCGCCGAGCGCGGTGATCGACACCATGATGGTGTCGCCCCGTACGACATCCCCGCCGACCACGGCGGCGCCCGCGACCTGGCACTCGTCGCGCAGCCCGTCCATCATCTCGGTCGGCCAGCTGACCGGGAGTTCGGCCGGCACCACGAGGCCCAGCAGCAGGGCGGTCGGTACGGCGCCCATCGCGGCGATGTCCGCGAGGTTCTGCGCGGCCGCCTTGCGCCCCACGTCGTAGGCCGTGGACCAGTCGCGGCGGAAGTGCCGCCCCTCCAGCAGGACGTCGGTGCTCGCCACCACCCGCCGGTCGGGCGCGGCCACCACTGCGGCGTCGTCCCCGGGGCCGATACGGACCGCCGGAGTGGTGGTGAGACGGGAGGTGAGCTCCCTGATGAGCCCGAATTCCCCGAGCTCACCAACCGTGCCCTTCATGTCCCTGACTCCCCTTCTCTGCCTCTGCCTGACCGTGCTGACTCGCGCCTCATCAGTGTCCCCGATACCGTCGAGATGACCCCGACGCGGTCGGGAACGACCGCCGATACGGTCCCGGACGACCGTCAACTTCCGTCGTGCCTGCACCCTGGCGCGCAAGCCCGGTTCCCGCAGGTCTCCCCGCGAGGAGCGGCGACGCGATACCGTGGCGTTCCTTTTCCCCACATGATCCTCGTGGCCGCCCTGGAGGTTCCGTGGTACAGGCGTACATCCTGATCCAGACGGAGGTCGGCAAAGCGTCGACCGTCGCCGAGACCATCAGCAAGATCCCTGGAGTGATCCAGGCCGAGGACGTCACAGGTCCGTACGACGTCATCGTGCGCGCCCAGTCCGAAACCGTCGACGAACTCGGTCGCATGGTGGTCGCCAAGGTCCAGCAAGTGGACGGCATCACCCGCACCCTGACCTGCCCGGTCGTGCATCTGTAGCCCCCGTCTACGCTTGGCCGGTGAACTTCTTCGGTCACCGGCCCCCCGCCCTGCTCGCCGCCCTGTCCGCGCCGGTCGTGCTGCTCGCGGTCGCGGGCTGCGCCGCGGACGACAGCGCCACGGTCGCGGTTCCCCGTCCCGACGCGAAGACCGCCCCGCTGTGCCGGAGTCTGCACTCGGCGCTGCCCGCCAAGGTGGACGGGCAGCGGCGCGCCGACCCCGAGCCCCGGTCCGTCTACACGGCGGGCTGGGGAAACCCGGCGATCATACTGCGCTGCGGGATCGTCCGGCCGCCGAAGATGATCGACCCCAAGGTGGCCCAGGGCCAGGACCCCGACGCGATCGCGGGCGGGGTCAACGGCGTGGACTGGCTGATGGAGAAGCAGGGCGACGGCACCTGGCGCTTCACGACGGCGAACCGCAAGGCGTATGTCCAGGTGACCCTGCCGAAGAAGCTGTCGGGCCCGGACGACAGCACCCAGGTGCTGGAGGACCTGGCCGCGGCCGTGAAGAAGGCCATCCCCGAGGGGATGGCCTCCATGCGCGGCTGACCGCTCGCGGATCGCTCAGCGCAGTCCGGTGGACCTGCGCAGCGCGGCCTGCACCAGCAGGTCGATCAGCTCGGGGTAGCCGACCCCGGTCGCCTGCCACATCTGCGGGTACATCGAGATCGGCGTGAACCCGGGCAGCGTGTTGATCTCGTTGATCACGAACTCCCCGTCCGCGGTGAGGAAGAAGTCCGCGCGCACCAGCCCCTCGCAGGACGCCGCCTCGAACGCGTCCACCGCGAGCCGCCGGATCTCGGCGGTCTCCTCCTCGGTGAGCGGCGCCGGCACGATGCCGGGCGTGGAGTCGATGTACTTGGCCTCGAAGTCGTAGTACGCGTGCGCGTCCGGCGGCGGGATCTCGGCCGGGAGCGAGGCCCTCGGGCCGTCCTCGAACTCCAGGACACCGCACTCGATCTCGCGGCCGGTGATCGCCGCCTCGATCAGGATCTTCGGGTCGTGCGACTGCGCCTCGGCGATCGCCTCGTCCAGGCCGGACAGGTCGTCGACCTTGGTGATGCCGATGGAGGAGCCGGCCCGCGCGGGCTTCACGAACAGCGGCCAGCCGTGCTCACCGGCGAAGTCCACGATCTTCTTGCGCGCGGCGGCCTCGTCCTGCTGCCACTCGCGGGGCCGGATCACCACGTAGGGGCCGACCTTGAGCCCGAAGGAGGTGAAGACCCGCTTCATGTACTCCTTGTCCTGGCCGACGGCCGAGGCGAGCACACCCGCGCCCACGTACGGCACTCCGGACAGCTCCAGCAGGCCCTGGAGGGTGCCGTCCTCACCGTAGGGGCCGTGCAGCACCGGGAAGACGACGTCGACCTCGCCGAGCGCCTTGGGCACGGAGCCGGGCTCGCTGTAGACGACCTCGCGGTTGGCGGGGGCGACGGGGAGCACCACATCGCCCTCGTGCGACTCCGCCAGGTCCTCGACGGCGGGCAGGGCGCGGTCGGTGATGGCCATCCGCTCCGGCTCGTCGGCCGTCAGCGCCCAACGGCCGTCCCGGGTGATGCCGATCGGCAGGACGTCGTACTTCGTCCGGTCGATGGCCTTGAGGACGGCGCCCGCGGTGACCACGGAGATCCCGTGTTCGGAGCTGCGGCCACCGAACACGACGGCCACGCGGGGCTTGCGCGACGGCTGCTCAGGGCTCTGGGGAAGGTTCTCGGTGCTCATATCGCGTTGAGAGTACCCGTTGGTAGAGCCCGGATACAGCGTCGGCTCCGCCCCGGAACGCACAAAAACGGGCGGATTTCGCACAGTGTCCATGCGTTTTCGCGCAGCGTCCCCGTGGTCTCGCTCAGCGTTCTCGCGGTCTCGCTCAGCGTCGCTCGGGCTTCGCGCTGCGCGACATCAGCTCCTTGAGCGCGACGACCGGCGGCTTGCCCTCGTGCACGATGCCGACGACCGTCTCCGCGATCGGCATGTCGACGCCGTGCCTGCGGGCCAGATCCAGCACGGACTCACAGGACTTGACGCCCTCCGCGGTCTGCCTGGTGACCGCGATGGTCTCCTCCAGGGTCATGCCCTTGCCGAGGTTGGTGCCGAAGGTGTGGTTGCGTGACAGCGGCGAGGAGCAGGTGGCCACCAGGTCGCCGAGACCGGCGAGTCCGGAGAAGGTCAGCGGGTCGGCGCCGAGCACGACACCGAGCCGCGCGGTCTCCGCGAGCCCCCGGGTGATCAGCGAACCCTTGGCGTTGTCGCCGAGCCCCATGCCGTCCGCGATGCCGACGGCGAGCCCGATGACGTTCTTCACCGCGCCGCCCAGCTCGCAGCCGACCACGTCGGTCTCGGTGTACGGCCGGAAGTACGGCGTGTGGCAGGCCGCCTGGAGCCGCCGGGCCACGGCCTCGTCGGCGCAGGCCACCACGGCCGCGGCGGGCATCCGGGCGGCGACCTCGCGGGCCAGGTTGGGCCCGGTGACGACGGCGACACGCTCCGGGCCGACCTTGGCGACGTCCTCGATGACCTCGCTCATCCGCATCGCGGAGCCCAGTTCGACGCCCTTCATCAGGGAGACGAGCACGGTGTCCGGGGCGAGCAGCGGAAGCCACTCGGCGAGGTTCTGGCGGAGGGTCTGGGAGGGGATGGCGAGGACGGTGAACTCCGCGTCGCGCAGCGCCTCGGCGGCGTCCGCGGTGGCGCGCAGGTTCTCCGGGAGCTCCACACCGGCCAGGTAGTCGGGGTTGATCCGGGTGGAGTTGACCGTCTCGGCCAGCTCGGGCCTGCGGGCCCACAGGGTCACGTCACAGCCGGCGTCGGCGAGCACCATGCCGAAGGCGGTGCCCCAGGAACCGGTGCCCATGACGGCCACCCGCACAGGCGTGCTCACTTGCTCTGCTCCTCTTCCTGCCTGGCCTTGTCCTGCGCCCGCGTGCGGCGCCGCTGCTCGATCCGCTCCCGGCGCGGGTCGTACGGCGTCTCGGGCGCCTTCTCGCCGCGGATCTCCTCCAGGAGGCGGGTGATCGCCGCCATGATGACCTCGGTGGCCTCCTTCTGGACGTCCGGGGTCAGCTCCCTGTCGTAGAAGCGCGACAGGTCCACGGGCGGGCCCGCCAGCACATGGTGGGTCTTGCGCGGGAAGAGGTTCGGCTTCTTCGCATATGCCGGGAGCAGTTCATTGGCGCCCCACTGGGCGACCGGGATCACCGGGCACTTGGTCTGCAGGGCCACCCGGGCGGCGCCGGTCTTGCCGGTCATCGGCCAGCCGTCGGGGTCGCGGGTCAGGGTGCCCTCGGGGTAGAAGGCGACGCACTCACCGCGCTCCACGGCGTCGATCGCGGCGCGGAAGGCGCTCAGCGCGTCCGTGGACTCGCGGTAGACGGGAATCTGTCCGGTGCCGCGCATCGCGGCGCCCACGATTCCCTTCTTGAAAAGGCCGCTCTTCGCGAGGAATCGCGGAACCCGCCCGGTGTTGTACTGATAGTGCGCGTATGCGAAGGGGTCCACGTGGGAATTGTGGTTCACCACGGTGATAAATCCGCCCTCGGCCGGAATGTGCTCCATTCCACGCCAGTCCCGCTTGATCAGAACCACCAGCGGCGGTTTGCAGATCACCGCGGCGAAGCGGTACCAGAAGCCGATTCTGCGGCGGGGCACAAGGACACCTTCCTCTAGGGGGATCCACGGGGGACTGACCCCGGCGGGGGCCGCACAAGTGTCGCCCCGGAGCGCCGGTCTGTCGAGAACACCGTACGCCCGACACACCTCAGCCCAGCGGCTGCGGTGACAATGATCGCGACGAGAGAGGGGCGGTACGCCGGTGCAGTGGACGTTGGTCATCCCCCTGAAGCCCCTGTCCCGGGCCAAGAGCAGGCTCGCGGACACCGTGGCGGACGGGGTGCGCCCGGGGCTGGTCCTCGCGTTCGCCCAGGACACGGTGGCCGCGGGCCTCGCCTGCCCCGGGGTCATGGATGTGGTGGTCGTCACGGACGATCCACGCGCCGGGCGCGCGCTGTCCGCGCTGGGCGCGCGGATCGTCCCGGACACCCCGGCGCGGGGCCTGAACGCGGCGCTGGCGCACGGGGCGGAGGCGATACGGCTGATGCGCCCGGGGGCCGCCGTGGCCGCGCTGAACGCCGATCTGCCGGCGCTGCGGGCGGCCGAGCTGGAACAGGTGCTGTGCGCCGCCGCGGAATTCCCCAGGGCTTTTCTCGCGGACGCGGCGGGGATCGGCACGACATTGCTGGCGGCCGGTACGGACCGTGAATTGCGGCCGGGCTTCGGGGCCGGGTCACGGGCGCGGCACCGGGCGTCCGGCGCCGAGGAACTTCTGCTGGGGGGCGTGGATTCGGTACGGCAGGACGTCGACACGGGGGACGACCTGCGGGCGGCGCTGGCGCTGGGGGTCGGACCGTATACGAGCGCGGCGTGCGCGGATGTGCCGGTACCCGGCGCCTGACCGGGCGGCCGGAGGGCCACGGGCACTACCCTGAACCCCATGCAGGCCACCGCGTACACGTACGACAGCGAGACCCGGAGCGGGCAGGTGCTGCTCGACGACGGCACCCCCGTGCCCTTCGACGCCGCCGCGTTCGACCGGGGCGGCCTGCGGCTGCTGCGGCCCGGGCAGCGCGTGCGGATCGAGACCGAGGGGGCCGAGGGCTCCCTGCGGATCACCCTCGTCACGCTCCAGACCCTGTAACTCCCCTTGCACACGCCGCGGGCCGGACTCCGGTGGGAGTCCGGCCCGGCGCGTGAGTGCCCTGATCGATGCCCTACGCCTTGCGCGCGGTGGCCTTCTTCGCGGTGGTCTTGCGGGCCGTCGACTTCTTGGCCGGCGCCTTCTTCGCGGTGACCTTCTTCGCCGGGGCCTTCTTCGCGGTGGCCTTCTTGGCCGTGGCCTTCTTCGCCGCCGCGGTCTTCGCCGTCGCCGTGGTCTTCTTGGCGGTCGCCTTCTTCGTGGTGGCCTTCTTCGCCGCGGCCGCCGTGGTCTTCTTCGCCGTCGTCTTCTTGGCGGTGGTCTTCTTCGCGGCCGCCTTGGCGGTCTTCTTCGCGGCGGCCTTCTTGACCGTCGCCGCGGCGCCCCCGGTCAGGCTGCCCTTGGGCGCCTTCTTCACCGAGACCTCGCCACCGCGCGGGAGCTTCTTCGAGCCGCTCACCAGGTCCTTGAAGCCCTGACCGGCGCGGAAGCGCGGCACGGAGGTCTTCTTGACCCGAACCCGCTCGCCCGTCTGGGGGTTACGGGCGTACCGGGCGGGGCGGTCCACCTTCTCGAAGGACCCGAAACCGGTGACCGAGACCCGCTCGCCCGCGACGACCGCGCGGACGATGGCGTCCAGAACATGATCGACGGCTTCCGCCGCCTGCTGGCGGCCGCCAACCTTCTCGGCAATCGTTTCTACGAGCTGCGCCTTGTTCACGTCTTCCCCTTCGGAGACATCGCCAGAACGAATGTGTTCAAGCTTTTTCGCACGTTAGGCAGATATATACCGCAAATCAAACACGAAACGGGCTTATCACCCTTGTGCCGCAACGGACTCGGCGTTCTCGGGCTGTTCAGCGGTCCTCGTCGGGGATCCGACCCTCGTCGAGGTCCGCGGTGAACCGCTCAAGCCGCCTTGCCGCACCGGCGAGATCGTGCTTGGCCGCGGCCGTAATGACCAGCAGCTTCCGGGTCAGCGCCATCCGTACGCCCTCCGGGACTTGCAGTGCGCGCACTCTTGCGTGCGCTTCCTTGAGTTGGTTCGCGACCGCCGCATAGAGCTGGAGTTGGCCGTCGTGTCCCATGCACAGATTGTGCCATCTGGGGCGAGTTGTCGCCTGCCCAGGGGGCAACTCCCGCCACAAATGGCCTTCCAGGCCCTTGCGGACGGCGCGATCCTCTGCCTCATCTACCCTTCCAACGCCCTTCATAACACGGGAAGTTGAGAGAATCCCCGGAGCCAGGAGGGTCCGTAGGGGCCCCGACATGCGTGTACCCCCGATCGGGGCGATCGGGGGTACGGACGGGTTCGTTGGGTGGCCGAAACCCGACCCTCACGGGATCGGGGACAGGCTACCTGGGTCAGCCCTGGAGGGTCTGCGGCTTGTGGGCGGGCCGCCGCTGCTCGTACGCGGCGACGTCGGCCTCGTTCCGGAGGGTGATGGAGATGTCGTCCAGGCCGTTCAGCAGCCGCCAGCGGGAGTTCTCGTCCAGCTCGAAGGAGGCGGTGACACCCTCGGCGCGCACCTCGCGCGCTTCGAGGTCCACCGTGATCTCGGCGCTCGGGTCGGCCTCGGTCAGCTCCCACAGCGTGTCCACGATCTTCTGCTCCAGCACCACGGTGAGCAGGCCGTTCTTCAGCGAGTTACCACGGAAGATGTCCGCGAAGCGGGAGGAGATCACGGTCTTGAAGCCGTAGTTCTGCAGCGCCCAGACGGCGTGCTCACGGGAGGAGCCGGTGCCGAAGTCGGGGCCGGCGACCAGCACGGTGGCGCCCTGCCGCTCCGGGCGGTTGAGGATGAACCCGGGGTCCTTGCGCCAGGCCTCGAAGAGCCCGTCCTCGAACCCGTCCCGGGTCACCTTCTTGAGCCAGTGGGCGGGGATGATCTGGTCGGTGTCGACATTGCCGCGGCGCAGCGGGACGGCCCGGCCGGTGTGGGTGGTGAAGGCTTCCATCGTTCTCAGACTCCAGCGGGCGTACGGTCGTCGGTCAGATCGGCCGGGGAGGCCAGGTGGCCCAGGACGGCGGTGGCCGCCGCGACCTGCGGCGACACCAGGTGGGTACGACCGCCCTTGCCCTGTCGGCCCTCGAAGTTGCGGTTGGAGGTGGACGCGGAGCGCTCCCCCGGGGCCAGCTGGTCCGGGTTCATGCCCAGGCACATCGAGCAGCCCGCGTACCGCCATTCGGCGCCGGCCTCCTTGAAGACCACGTCCAGACCCTCGGCGGCCGCCTGGAGGCCGACCCGCGCGGAGCCCGGCACGACCAGCATCCGTACGCCGTCGGCGACTTTGCGGTCCTTCAGGATCTCGGCGACATTGCGCAGGTCCTCGATCCGGCCGTTGGTGCAGGAGCCTACGAAGACGGTGTCCACCTTGATGGAGCGCAGCGGCGCCCCGGCCTCCAACCCCATGTATTCCAGGGCCTTTTCGGCGGCCAGGCGCTCCGATGCGTCTTCGTACGAAGCCGGATCGGGGACGTCCGCCGAAAGCGGCGCGCCCTGGCCGGGGTTGGTGCCCCAGGTGACGAACGGGGACAGCGCGGCGGCGTCGATGACGACCTCGGCGTCGAATTCCGCGTCGTCGTCCGTGCGCAGCGTCTTCCAGTACGCGACGGCCGCGTCCCAGTCGGCGCCCTCGGGGGCGTGCGGGCGGCCCTTGAGGTACGCGAAGGTGGTCTCGTCGGGGGCGATCATGCCCGCGCGGGCGCCGGCCTCGATCGACATGTTGCAGATGGTCATCCGGGCCTCCATCGAGAGCTTCTCGATGGCGGAGCCGCGGTACTCCAGGATGTAGCCCTGGCCGCCGCCGGTGCCGATCCGCGCGATGATCGCCAGGATCAGGTCCTTGGCGCTGACGCCCTCGGGCAGTTCGCCGTCGACGGTGATCGCCATGGTCTTCGGGCGGGCCATCGGCAGCGTCTGGGTGGCCAGCACATGCTCGACCTGGGAGGTGCCGATGCCGAACGCCAGCGCGCCGAACGCGCCGTGCGTGGAGGTGTGGGAGTCGCCGCACACCACGGTCGTGCCGGGCTGGGTCAGGCCCAGCTGGGGGCCGACCACATGCACGACGCCCTGCTCGACGTCGCCCAGCGGGTGCAGCCGCACCCCGAACTCGGCGCAGTTCTTGCGCAGGGTCTCCAGCTGGGCGCGCGAGACCGGGTCGGCGATCGGCTTGTCGATGTCGAGGGTGGGGGTGTTGTGGTCCTCGGTCGCGATGGTGAGGTCGAGGCGGCGGACCTGGCGGCCGTTCTGGCGCAGCCCGTCGAAGGCCTGCGGGCTGGTCACCTCGTGCAGCAGGTGCAGATCGATGTAGAGGAGGTCGGGCTCGCCCTGGGCGCGCCGGACGACGTGGTCGTCCCAGACCTTTTCCGCGAGTGTCCTACCCATCGCTTTCCCTCCGGCCGGCACGCTGGCGCCGACCCAACTAGAGATCTTGAGGGCGGCGCCCGCACCCCTGTTTCCGGGCGTCCGCCGCCGGACCCGTCGATGGACGGGCCGCCGTGTTCATCCAGAGTGGCGCGTTCCGCGGAAAATTGAACTTGCGTTTCACAGAGTGAGACGCGAGTATCGTTGCATGGACAACAGTAGCGGCGTCGGCGTTCTGGACAAGGCGGCCCTCGTCCTGAGCGCTCTGGAGTCCGGTCCGGCCACCCTCGCGGGTCTGGTCGGAGCCACCGGACTGGCACGACCCACGGCCCACCGCCTGGCCGTGGCCCTGGAACACCACCGCATGGTGGCACGCGACATGCAGGGCCGGTTCATCCTCGGACCGCGCCTCGCGGAGCTCGCGGCGGCGGCGGGCGAGGACCGCCTGCTGGCGACGGCGGGCCCCGTGCTCACCCACCTCCGCGATGTCACCGGCGAGAGCGCGCAGCTCTATCGCCGCCAGGGTGACATGCGGATCTGCGTGGCCGCGGCGGAACGGCTGTCCGGTCTGCGGGACACCGTCCCGGTCGGCTCCACGCTCACGATGAAGGCCGGCTCCTCGGCACAGATCCTGATGGCCTGGGAGGAGCCCGAGCGGCTGCACCGCGGCCTTCAGGGCGCCCGCTTCACGGCGACGGCCCTGTCCGGCGTGCGGCGCCGCGGCTGGGCCCAGTCCATCGGCGAGCGCGAGCCGGGCGTCGCGTCCGTCTCGGCCCCGGTGCGCGGGCCCTCCAACCGCGTGGTGGCCGCCGTCTCCGTCTCGGGCCCGATCGAGCGGTTGACCCGCCACCCGGGCCGGATGCACGCCCAGGCCGTCATCGACGCCGCGACCCGCCTCTCGGAGGCCCTGCGCCGCACGGGCTGAGCCTTCTCCTCATGGGTCTCGTGGGTCCGCCTCAACGCCGCGGCGGACCCACGAGCGACCCGGCAGCCGTCCTCAGGCGCTCTTCTCCACGGACTCCACGGACTCCACAGACTCCGCGGGCCGCGCCGACCGATAGGCGAACCGGTCCTTCGCGTAGCGCCCGCGCGCGGCGAGCGGCACCTGACCGTGCGCCCCCGCCAGCCCGAACGCCGGCATGTCCGCGTAGATCGCCTCGTACGACCCCTCCGGCACCACGTACGCCTCGTGCCAGATCCCGACCTCGCCCCGCAGCTTGCCCGCCCGCTCCTTGCGGTTCAGCTTCGCCCACACCTCGTGGTGGAAGGCGTCGGGCGCCGTGGCGTAGGCGTACAGCTTCTCCTTGGACTCCCAGTACTGCACGACGTAGTACGTCCGCGGGGACGCCGTGAGCAGCACCTTCTCCCGCAGCCCGCGCTCCGGGTCCTTCGCCAGCTCCCGCAGCATGCGGAGCATCGCGAGCATCACCGGCACCCACAGATGCACCGCCCAGAAGCGGTTGATGCGCATGCCGATCAGCAGGACGACGACATCGCCCTTCGCGTCGGCGGTCGTACGGGACACCATGGCTTCCCCCTTCATCGCGTGCTTGGATAGTGCTCTTATCCAAGAAGGGGCGCAAGAGATGCGGCTGGCCGAACTGAGCAGACGCAGCGGGGTCTCCACCGCGACGATCAAGTACTACCTGCGCGAGGGCCTGTTGCCGCCGGGCCGGCAGCTGAACGCGACCACGGCGGAGTACGACGAGGGGCATCTGCGGCGGCTGCGGCTGGTGCGGGCGATGATCCAGGTCGGGCGGCTGCCGGTGGCGAAGGTGCGCGAGGTGCTCGGGCATGTGGACGACGAGTCCCTGGGCAGCTCGATCCGGCTGGGCGCCGCGCTGTGGGCGCTGCCGCAGGTGCCGGAGCCGGACGAGGACGACGCGTACGTACGGGCCGCGCACGAGGAGGTCGCGGCGCTCGTGGACCGGCTCGGCTGGGAGAACGCCAAGTGCCTCGCGACCCTCTCCCCCGCGTATCGCTCGCTGGTGGTGACGGTGGCCGCGTTCCGCCGGCTCGGATACGACTGGGGGGCCGAACAGCTCGCGCCGTACGCGGAGTTGATGCACCGCACGGCCGTACTCGACCTGGACAACATGGAGACGCTGCCGCCGGGGGCGGAGCGGATCGAGTTCGCGATCCTCGGGGCGATCCTCAACGAGCCGGTGCTGCGGGCGCTGCACCGGCTGGCACAGGAGGAGGAGACGACGCGGCGGTACGGCTTCGAGTGAGCGGGGCCGGAGAACGGCGAAGGCCCTCCGCCGAAGCGAAGGGCCTTCATTCTGTACCCCCGACCGGATTCGAACCGGCGCTACCGCCTTGAGAGGGCGGCGTGCTAGGCCGCTACACAACGGGGGCCTTGGACGCTGCGTTTCCGCAGGTCCGAGCTGGTCTACCTGGACTCGAACCAAGACTAACTGAACCAGAATCAGTCGTGCTGCCAATTACACCATAGACCAATGATGGTTTAGACCAGTCGTACCCCCGACCGGATTCGAACCGGCGCTACCGCCTTGAGAGGGCGGCGTGCTAGGCCGCTACACAACGGGGGCCCTAGCGATCCCGACAAGATCAGGATCAGTACCCCCGACCGGATTCGAACCGGCGCTACTGCCTTGAGAGGGCAGCGTGCTAGGCCGCTACACAACGGGGGCTTTGCAGATAAGCTCTGCGAGCTGGCCTACCTGGACTCGAACCAAGACTAACTGAACCAGAATCAGTCGTGCTGCCAATTACACCATAGGCCACTGGAACTCAACCCCCTGAAGGGTTCTTGTTCTAGTTTGCTCCTCGGGGTTCCGGCCTTTCGGCCCGTTCCCCTCGGCGCAGGAAGAACATTACCCGAAGGTGGACGGGGCTCCAAAACGAGTATCCGAGCGGAGCAGCGCGGGGAGTTCGGACAGGCCGGCGATGCGGTGCACCACGACGTCACCGGCCTCCCGCGCGGGCGACGTACCGCGATCGATCCACACGGACAGCAGCCCGGCCTCGGCGGCGCCCCGCCCGTCGATCTCCGGATGGTCACCGACGTACGCCACCTCGTGCGGGGCGAGGCCCAGTGCCTCGCAGGCGGCCAGGAAGGCGCCGGGCCGCGGCTTGGAGACGCCCAGTTCGGCGGCGCACAGCACGGCCTCGAAGCGGTCCAGCAGACCGAGGGCGCGCAGCTTGTGCTCCTGGACGGGACGGTGATGCTGGAGTTCGACAGGACCGCGTGCAGCGCTGCCCTCGGCATGAACCGTTCCCCGTTCCGTGCCATACGGATGCCGTAGCGTGGGGCCATGAGCGAGTACCGAATCCAGTTCACCGTCGAGGCCCGCTCGGCCTACGACTCCCTGCCCGGCTCGCGCCAGGCGCAGCTGGACAAGGCCCTGCGGATACTGGCCCGCGATCCGTTCCGCAAGACCTCGACCGCTCAGCTCGGCCCGGACGAGCATCTGCGCAAGGCGTACGTGGCCCCGGGCGTGGTGCTGGAATACATGGTGGCCGGCACGATCATGGTCATCGTCGTGCTGGAGATCTTCGACGAGAGCGCCTACCTGGTCGACGAGGCCGACGCGCAGTGACCATGTGGCAGGGGCGGCACCCGGAGTTCCGGGTGCCGCCCCTGTCGCGTGCGGTGGGCCTTACGCGGTGAGCCTCGTCAGGGCCGCGTCGATGCGGGCCAGGGTCGTCTCCTTGCCCAGGACCTCAAGGGACTCGAAGAGCGGGAGGCCGACGGTGCGGCCGGTGACGGCGACGCGGACCGGGGCCTGCGCCTTGCCGAGCTTGAGGCCATGGGCCTCACCGGCGGCCAGGACGGCCTCCTTGAGGGACTCGGGCGACGTCCAGTCCGCGGCCTCAAGCTTCTCGCGGGCCGTGCGCAGCAGGGCGTCGCTGCCCTCCTTCATCGCCTTGGTCCAGGACGCCTCGTCGAGGACCGGCTCCGGCAGGAACAGGAAGTCGACGTTCTCGGTGATCTCGGAGAGCACCTTCAGGCGGGTCTGGGCGTGCGGGGCGATGGCCTCCCACTTGGCCTCGTCGAACGCCTCCGGCGCCCAGGGCGCGAACGGGGCCTTCAGCCAGGTGCGGCAGCGCTCGGTGAACTCCTTCACATCCAGCAGGCGGATGTGGTCGGCGTTGATCGCCTCGCACTTCTTCAGGTCGAAGCGCGCCGGGTTGGGGTTCACGTCGGAGATCTCGAAGGCCGCGACCATCTCCTCGATCGTGAAGATGTCCTGGTCCGCGGAGAGCGACCAGCCCAGCAGGGACAGGTAGTTGAGCAGGCCCTCGGGCAGGAAGCCGCGCTCGCGGTAGAGGTTCAGCGAGGACTGCGGGTCGCGCTTGGAGAGCTTCTTGTTGCCCTCGCCCATCACGTACGGCAGGTGGCCGAAGGCCGGGGTCTGCTTGGCGATGCCCAGCTCCGTCAGCGCCTTGTACAGCGCGATCTGGCGCGGGGTGGAGGAGAGCAGGTCCTCGCCGCGCAGCACGTGCGTGATGTCCATCAGCGCGTCGTCGACGGGGTTGACCAGCGTGTACAGCGGGGCGCCGTTGGCGCGGACGATGCCGTAGTCCGGCACGTTCTCCGGGGTGAAGGTCAGCTCGCCGCGCACCAGGTCGTCGAAGGTGATCGTCTCGTCGGGCATCCGGAACCGGACGATCGGCTCCCGGCCCTCGGCCTGGTACTGCTCGACCTGCTCGGCGGACAGATCGCGGCAGTGGCCGTCGTAGCCGGAGGGCTTGCCGGCGGCGCGGGCGGCCTCGCGGCGGGAGTCCAGCTCCTCCTGGGAGCAGTAGCAGTGGTAGGCGTACCCGCCGTCCAGGAGCTTGCGCGCCACGTCGGC
This sequence comes from Streptomyces sp. NPDC093018, assembly GCF_040684035.1. NCBI lineage: Bacteria > Bacillati > Actinomycetota > Actinomycetes > Kitasatosporales > Streptomycetaceae > Streptomyces > Streptomyces sp. NPDC093018. The sequence goes on along the minus strand of NZ_JBFBFF010000002.1, from coordinate 552,202 downwards.
GTAGATGTCCATGCGCTGCGACTGCCGGTACGGCGCGTGCGGGCCGCCGACCTCGGGGCCCTCGTCCCAGTCGAAGCCGAGCCAGCGCATCGCGTCGAGCAGCTGGTTGTAGGACTCCTCGGAGTCGCGGGCCGCGTCGGTGTCCTCGATGCGGAAGACCAGGGTGCCCTGGTGGTGCCGGGCGAACGCCCAGTTGAACAGGGCGGTGCGGACCAGGCCCACATGGGGGTTACCGGTGGGCGAGGGGCAGAAACGGACGCGGACGGGAGAGACGGGGGAGGCGGGTGCGCTAGCCACGCTTGACAACCTTGTTGGTGAGAGTGCCGATGCCTTCGATGGTGACGGCGACGTCGTCGCCGACGTTCAGGGGGCCGACCCCTGCCGGGGTGCCGGTGAGGATGACGTCGCCGGGCAGCAGCGTCATGGCCTCGGTGATGTTGACGATCAGGTCCTCGATGGGGTGGATCATCTCGCTGGTGCGGCCCAGCTGGCGCTGCTCGCCGTTGACGGTGAGCTGCACGGTGAGGTCATTGGCCCGGGCGAGGTCGATGTCCGTCTCCACCCAGGGACCGAGCGGGCAGGAGCTGTCGAAGCCCTTGGCCCGGGCCCACTGCTTCTCGCGGCGCTGGACGTCGCGGGCGGTGATGTCGTTGGCGCAGGTGTAGCCGAGGATCACGTCCTTGACGCGCTCCCGGGGCACCTCGCGGCACATGCGGCCGATGACGACGGCCAGCTCGGCCTCGTGGTGCAGCTCCTCGGTGAACGAGGGGTAGCGGATCTCGTCCCCGGGACCGATCACCGAGGTGGACGGCTTGAAGAAGGCGAACGGTGCCTCGGGCACCTCGTTGCCCAGCTCCCGCGCGTGCTCCGCGTAGTTGCGGCCGAAGGCCACGACCTTGTTGGGGAGGACCGGCGGGAGCAGCCTGACCTTGCTCACCGGCACCTTCGTGCCGGACAGCTCATGGTCGGCGAAGGGGATGCCCTTGATGATGTCGAGGACGAGTTCGTCCTGCTTGTCGCCCTCGACCGCGCCGAAGGCTACGTTCCCGTCGATGGAGAACCTGGCGATGCGCACGGGTGCTTGCGCCCCTCACTGAGAACCGGCGTACTGACGCCCAAGGTTAACCGGTCGGGCGGCGCGATGTTCGGCCGGGAGGGCATGGCGAGGGGATTTTCCGGGGCCGTAATGCGCTTAAGGGGAATTCCCGTTTCCGGTGATTTCGGGGGCGCCGCCGGAGGGACATCGGACGCCTCTCGCGCCTCTGACCTGCGGCGATGTCGTCCGCTTCGGTCGGACGCCGGGGACCGGGATGGCTACGGCGCCCACCGCCGCCGTAGCCGATAAAGGCGGCGGCACGAATGCCGGGGAAAACATGTGCGGCCCGCCGCGGGGGCCGTCGAAAAGACGAGCGCGGCCCGGAAGATCATCGCCGTCGGGTGATCTTCCGGGCCGCGCCCCGGGGTGCCTCGGTCGCTCGGGCGATCACTCGCCGGCGACGGCCGCCGCGGCCTCGGGGAGGTCCATCAGGATGGTGCGCCGGGGGTTGGCCGTCTGGGCGGGGAGTTCGACGGACTGCTCCGGCAGCGCGGGCGTCTGCAGCTCGCCGGCGTCGTCGAGGTGCGCCAGGGTCGTGCGTCGCGGGTTGGCTATCTTGCGGAACATCATCGTCGTCTTCACGGTTGTACGCGTCCTAGTCCTGTGTCGGCGGGTGACAGTGCGGGGTGACAGATACGTCCCTCATGTAAAGCGTCAGGCTAAACATCCGATTCCCTGACCAACTCGCCAACCAGCCCTGATGGTTATGTGATTTTGCTCACCAACCCAGGGACAAACAGGTCAATTCCGGCCTACAACCCGCCCTAACGAAACGGACATTGAGGGCTGGAAGCGCTCATTCCGCTGCCGATCATGGCGACCGGGACACGTGCCACCGAGCGGCAACTCGCAGGGATACGTCCGTTATGGATGAGATCGACTTCCACGACTGGTGACCCGACATGCACACCCTGTCACGGTTGTCACAGCTCGGCACGCGGCCCTTGTTGGAGATCCGCCACTGTGCTGGAATTCCACGGACCGCCGCAGGATCGACCCGGCGCGCAGGGGCGCAACGCAGCGCCGAGTGGCGGCGAGACAAGGGGGAACCAGCGCCGGTCACTCAAGACCACCGGGGGGCGTTTTCAGGGCGCCTTCCACGACGCCGACACCGTGTTCGTCCGCTTGCGCGGAGGGACGCCTGGTCCAGAGGTTGCGACGCTAGTGCAGGGACGTTTCAAGAGGGATGGCAGCGCTTCGGCGGAGCCGGAGCCGCACGACGGGACTGGCCCCATGAAGGGCAGCGCCTCTCCCCAGCACGCCCAGAACCCGGGCCCGACCCCGCCCGGTGAGGGCTCCGACCGCGCACGCCCCGGTGCGGCCGCCTCCTCCGCCAAGGGCACCGCTTCCGGCAAGGGCGGTCCCGCCTCCGGCAAGGGCTCCGCGAAGCCCGCGGGCGGCACGTCGTCCGCCAAGCCCGCCCCGGCCCCGAAGCCCGCGTCGGCGCCGGCCAGTTCCGGCTCGCGCATGGCACTGCGCAACTGGCGCATCTCGACCCGTCTGGTCTCGCTGCTCGCGCTCCCCGTGGTCGCGGCGACCACGCTGGGCGGCCTGCGCATCAACGAGAACCTGAACGACATCCAGCAGCTCGACAACATGAAGCTGCTGACGGACATGACCAAGCAGGCCACCGAGCTGGCCGCCGCGCTCCAGGAGGAGCGCGACCAGTCCGCCGGTCCCATGTCGCACGGGCTCAGCGCGAGCGACTACACGGTCAAGGGCTACCAGCAGAAGACCGACCGGGCCCGCGCCAACTTCCTCGACGCCTCCGAGCAGATCGACGAGGCCAGCAAGGACGGCCAGCTCCAGGGCGTGCGCGACGCGCTCGTCGGCCTCGCCAACCAGCTGGACGACCTGGCGAAGATCCGCCGGTCCGCCTATGAGTCCAAGGGCAACTCGACCCAGACCATCGAGTCGTACCACCGGCTGATCACCCAGCTGATCGACCTGTCCCAGGACATGGCCGAGGCGTCCAGCAACCCCGAGATGATCTCGCGCACCCGCGCCCTGGCGGCGTTCTCCACCGCCAAGGAGTACGCGTCCGTGCAGCGCGCGACCATCGCCGCGGCGCTGCCCTCGACCACCACCAGCAAGGCCGACCTCTCCGAGAACGACCGCCTGTACGGCGAGTCGGCGTACGAGAGCGAGAACTCCGAGCTGGCGATCTTCCGCAAGATCTACGCGAGCCAGAACGCGGAGGAGCTGCTCAAGCCGATCGACGGCGGCAACAACCCGACGATCGAGTCCGCGGACACCTACGCCAAGCGCGCCTTCGCGCAGCGCGGCGGCCTGTCCGACCTGCCCCCGCGCTCCTACCGCGACTGGGTGGACGACAGCTCGACCAAGATCGAGCAGATGAAGAAGATCGAGCACACGCTCCTTGAGGACATGGAGCAGAAGGCGCGCGAGCTCAAGAGCGCCACCCAGCGCGACGCCATCATCTCCGGTGTGCTGATCCTGCTGGTGCTCGGTGTCTCGCTGGTCGGCGCGTTCGTCGTGGCCCGCTCCATGATCCGCTCGCTGCGCCGGCTCCAGGAGACCGCCACCACGGTCGCCCAGGAACGCCTGCCCGAGCTGGTCAAGCAGCTCTCCGAGTCCGACCCGCAGGACGTGGACACCTCCGTCGAGTCGGTCGGTGTGCACTCCCGGGACGAGATCGGCCAGGTGGCCGCGGCCTTCGACGACGTGCACCGCGAGGCGGTCCGCCTCGCCGCCGAGCAGGCCCTGCTGCGGGGCAACGTCAACGCGATGTTCACCAACCTCTCGCGCCGCTCCCAGGGTCTGATCCAGCGCCAGCTGTCGCTCATCTCCGAACTGGAGTCCCGCGAGGCCGACCCGGACCAGCTGTCCTCGCTGTTCAAGCTGGACCACCTCGCCACCCGTATGCGCCGTAACGGCGAGAACCTCCTCGTCCTCGCCGGTGAGGAGCCGGGCCGCCGCTGGACCCGTCCGGTGCCGCTGGTCGACGTGCTCCGCGCCGCCGCCTCCGAGGTGGAGCAGTACGAGCGCATCGAGCTGGCGTCCGTGCCGACGACCGAGGTCGCGGGACGGGTCGTCAACGACCTCGTGCACCTGCTCGCCGAGCTGCTGGAGAACGCCACCTCGTTCTCCTCCCCGCAGACCAAGGTCAAGGTCACCGGTCACGCGCTGCCCGACGGGCGGGTGCTGATCGAGATCCACGACACCGGCATCGGCCTCTCCCCCGAGGACCTCGCGGCGATCAACGAGCGGCTGGCCTCGCCGCCCACCGTGGACGTCTCCGTCTCCCGCCGCATGGGTCTGTTCGTGGTCGGCCGGCTCTCGCAGCGGCACGGCATCCGCATCCAGCTGCGCCCGTCCGACTCCGGTGGCACGACCGCGCTGGTCATGCTGCCCGTGGACGTCGCCCAGGGCGGCAAGAAGGCTCCCGGCAAGCCCGGCGGTCCCGGCGCGGTCGGCGGTCCGGCCGCCGCGCAGGCCGCCGCCGGTGCGGCCGCGGCCCGCCGCGGTGGCGCGGGCGGCCAGGGCGGCGGTGGTCTGCTCGGCTCCGGCGGCAGCGGTGCGCGCGGGCAGGTCGGCGCCGGTCAGGGTCCCCGGGCCGCGCTGCCCGGCGCGGGCCAGGGCGGGCGTCCCGGCGCACCCGGCGGTGCGCCCGGCACTCCGGGCGGCGCGCGTGGTCCGCAGCGCGGCGGTGCCCCCGGCTTCGGTGCCCAGGCGCCGAACGCCCCGCAGAACCTCCAGGCCGCGAACCCGGCCGCGCCGGGGGGACTCCAGGCCGCCAACCCGGCCGGTCCCCAGCAGGATCTGTTCGGTGGCCGCGGCTCGCAGCGCGGCGCCGGTGGCGGCGACCAGGGCCGCCAGCCCCAGCTGCCGCCGCGCGGTGGCCCGCGGGCCGAGCTGCCCGGCGGCGACTCCCGGCGCGGCCAGGACTGGAACGACGGCCGGGCCGCCCTCGACACCCCGCGCGGGCATGACGAGCAGGACCCGTCGGGGACCGCGCAGATGCCGGTGATCGACGACCGGCAGGGTCCGGGCTCGACCGCGCAGATGCCGCGGATCGATCCGCACGGACCCGTGCCCACCGGCGACTTCGGCCGCCCCGAACTGCCCGGCTCCCAGGGCGCGGACCAGTACGGCCGTCCGGAACTCCCGCAGCAGACCGGCCAGTTCGCCCGGCCGGACACCACGGGTCAGTACCAGCGGCCGGACGCCGGTCAGCACACCGGGCAGTTCCAGCGGCCCGAATCCCCGCAGGACACCGGCCAGTTCGCGCGGCCCGACAGCACGGGCCAGTACCAGCGCCCGGACGCCGGCCAGCACACCGGAGAGTTCCAGCGGCCGGACGCGCCGCAGCACACCGGGCAGTTCCCGCAGATGGACGCCCCCCAGCACACCGGTCAGTTCCCGCAGGTCGACCCGGGCCGGCCCACCGGTCAGCACACGGGCCAGTTCCCGCAGGCCGAACTCCCGCAGCAGACCGGGCAGTTCCAGCGTCCCGACGCCGCCCAGCAGACCGGCCGGTTCCCGCGGCCCGACGCCGACCAGCGGCCGGACGCGGCGCAGCAGCAGGGGCGGTACGACGCTCAGGGCGGGCAGCAGGACAACGGCTCGTACGTGCGCTCGGACGTCTTCGGGACCCCGGCCCGGCCGGAGGAGCCCGCCCAGGACGCCGGCCGGTACGCGGCCCCGGGTGCCTATGACAACAGCGGCACCGGACAGCACGCGCTGCCCGGCCGTGCCGACCCGGCGCACACCGGGCAGTTCGAGCGCCCGCAGCCGCCGGTCCGTGACGACTTCGGCGCCCCGCGCCCGCCGGCCCCGCAGCAGGTGCCGGTCCACCAGGAGCGCCCGGTGCGCGAGCCGGAGGCGCTGCCGCCGGCCAGCGGCCCCGGTGACGGCCGTACCCCGCTGTTCGACACGCTGGAGACCAACTGGTTCCACGGCACGGCCGGTCAGCAGCAGGGCCAGCAGCAGGGGGCGCCCGCCGAGCAGCAGCAGCCGGGGGCCGCGCAGCAGCGTGACGCGGCCGCCCCCGGCGGCTCGTGGCGTGCCTCGCCGAACGACGAACTCGTGCGGCAGGCGGAGCGGGTGCGCCAGCCCGCGGCGGGCGGGATCACCACGTCCGGGCTGCCGCGCCGGGTGCCCAGGGCGAACCTCGTGCCGGGCACGGCTCAGCAGCAACAGCACCAAACAGGTCCGCAGGTCTCCCGTGCGCCCGACGACGTACGCGGCCGGCTGACCAATCTCCGTCGGGGCATCGCCCAGGGTCGTCAGGCCGGTACCGGTCAGACGGGCAGCTACCCGAGCCCCACTCACCAGCAGGAGCGTTAGTTGAGTCCGATGAGCCAGGCGGCACAGAACCTGAACTGGTTGATCACCAACTTCGTGGACAACACCCCCGGGGTGTCCCACACGGTGGTGGTCTCCGCCGACGGCCTGCTGCTGGCGATGTCCGAGGGCTTCCCGCGGGACCGCGCCGACCAGCTGGCGGCCGTCGCCTCCGGTCTGACCTCGCTGACGGCCGGGGCTTCCCGGATCTTCGAGGGCGGCACCGTGGCCCAGACGGTCGTGGAGATGGAGCGGGGGTTCCTCTTCCTGATGTCGATCTCGGACGGTTCTTCCCTCGCGGTACTGGCCCACCCGGAGTGCGACATCGGCCTGGTGGGCTACGAGATGGCACTGCTCGTCGACCGCGCGGGGGCGGTCCTCACCCCGGACCTGCGCGCCGAACTACAGGGCAGTCTGCTTCACTGACCGGCCCCGGCACCACACACCTCACCAAAACACCGTCCGGCCGCCACAAACCCCCCACCGGCCCCGTCAGACGGCTTGACTGACCGACTTGCTGTCCCGCCCGGAGGATCCATGACCCCGCCCACCGCCCATCACGATCCGTACGCGGAACCGTACGGGGACGAGGGCGACCAGCCGCTGGTGCGGCCTTACGCCATGACCGGCGGCCGGACCCGGCCGCGTTACCAGCTCGCCATCGAGGCGCTGATCAGCACCACGGCCGACCCCGCCGCGCTCATGGGGCTGCTTCCCGAGCACCAGCGGATCTGCCACCTGTGCCGTGAGGTCAAGTCGGTGGCCGAGGTCTCCGCGCTGCTGAACATGCCACTGGGAGTGGCCCGGATCCTGGTCGCCGACCTGGCCGAGGCCGGTCTGGTCGCCATTCACCAGCCGGGCGGGGACGAGAACAACGGCGGCGCTCCGGACGTGACGCTGCTCGAAAGGGTGCTCAGTGGACTTCGCAAGCTCTGACGCGGGACGGGCCACCACCTCGGCGAAGATCGTGGTGGCGGGCGGCTTCGGCGTGGGCAAGACCACGTTCGTCGGCGCCGTCTCGGAGATCAACCCGCTGCGCACGGAGGCCGTGATGACCTCGGCCTCGGCCGGCATCGACGACCTCACGCACACCGGGGACAAGACCACCACCACGGTGGCCATGGACTTCGGCCGTATCACCCTGGACCAGGACCTCATCCTGTACCTGTTCGGTACGCCGGGTCAGGACCGCTTCTGGTTCATGTGGGACGACCTGGTGCGCGGCGCGATCGGCGCGGTGGTTCTCGTCGACACCCGGAGGCTCGCCGACTGCTTCCCGGCCGTCGACTACTTCGAGAACAGCGGCCTGCCCTTCGTCATCGCCCTCAACGGCTTCGACGGTCACCAGCCGTACACGCCGGACGAGGTGCGCGAGGCACTCCAGATCGGACCCGACACCCCGATCATCACCACCGACGCCCGGCACCGCGCCGACGCGAAGAGCGCGCTGATCACGCTGGTCGAGCACGCGCTGATGGCCCGGCTGCGGTAACGCTCAAGTGCGACACCCCGTACGGCAGTTGCCGTACGGGGGCCGCGCGGGGCCGACTGTGGCCTTTGACACGGTCGGCCGCGGTGTTCATAACAGTTCGGCAGAGGAATCGCCCGAGTCCACCACGCGACGCGGTCACCCGATGTCGCTGCGCGCACAATTGCCCCGCCTTTTGGCGGGGCTCGCTCTTTATGACCGTTTTATCTCTCGTTTACAGCCGAACCGGCACAGGGTTTCCACTGTTTGGAAGTGCGCTGGTCCACGTGCTGGAATGCCTGAACTGCCCCATGGTCCCTGACGTACTGCGTCGTCGTCGGCCGAGCGGGCTCTGAGAGACTGCGGCACGACGTAGGTGCCGACCGCCGAGAGGTTGTTGGTCGAGTGAGGCGAAGCAAGAACGGTCCCGAGCCGTCGGCGCGGGGCAACTTCACCCCGCCGCCGCGCGCCGCGGCACCCGCCCCGGTGTCGGGTGCGGAGCCGGCGGACACTCCCGCGCCGAGCGGCGGCCGCTTCTCCCCGCGCAACTGGCGGGTGCCCACCAGACTGAACGCGATCCTGCTCATACCCGCGGCCGTCGGCCTGGTCATGGGCGGTTTCCAGGTAAACAGCTCGATCGACACCTGGCAGCAGGCCCGGGACGCCGAGAACACCGCCCGGCTGGTGCGCGCGGCCCTCGTCTACGCGGACGCCGTGGAGAACGAGCGCGACATCACCGCCGAGCCGCTCCTTCTGAACAAGAAGGACAGCAAGAGCAAGGCGACGATCGAGAACGCGCGCAAGGCCACCGACCAGGCCGCCGCCGGTTTCACCGAGGCGACCAAGAGCATGCCGCACACGCCCGGTCTTGAGCGCCGGCTGAAGCTGTTCCGCAAGGCCGAGCCCGAGATCCAGGTCCTGCGCAAGACCGCCTACACCTCCAAGCTCACCGGCGTACAGACCGAAGAGGCGTACGTCGAGGTCGCCCACCCCCTGATGGAGTTCGCCAACGAGCTCGGTCTGGGCACCGGCAACATCACCTCCTACGGCCGTACCGTCTACGCCATGTCGCTGACCAAGGCGGCGCTGTCGCTGGAGCGGTCCATCGGCACGCATCTGCTGGTCAAGCCGGGTCCGGACGCACCGAACCTCTCCACCCAGCGGGTCTCCCTGGCCTCGTACGCCTACCTTGAGCGCATCGCGATCGAGGAGTACCAGGGCGGTGGCACCGCGCAGGACTCGCAGGTGCTGGCCGACGCGCAGAAGAAGGTCCTGGCGGACGCCAAGGCCGAGGCCGCGCAGGCCGAGCAGGACGACCCGAACTACGTGCCGCCGCCGAGCAACCCGAACAGCATGGTCTCGGCGCTGGCCACCATGAAGGACACCAGCCCGGCCACCCGTGACGCGCTCGCCGCGAACGGTGTCAGCGCCCAGAACTGGTACGCGGTCAACACTCTCAAGTACAAGGCGTACCGCAAGATCGAGTCGGACATGGCCGACAAGGCCGTGAACGAGGCGTCCGGCATCGCCGACGACGCCCGTACCTCCGCGATCATCACCGGCACCATCGTGGTCATCGCCCTGCTGCTCGCCTTCCTGCTGGCCGGTGCGGTCGCCCGGCAGATGAGCCGCTCGATGCGCCAGCTGCGCAACGCCGCCTTCGGTATCGCCGAGCAGCGGCTGCCGATGCTGGTCGACCAGCTCTCGCGCACCGACCCCGGCCGGGTCGACACCCGGGTCGCCCCGATCCCGATCCACACCAAGGACGAGATCGGCGAGGTCGCCCGCGCCTTCGACCAGGTGCACCGCGAGGCGATCCGGCTCGCCTCCGAGCAGGCCCTGCTGCGGGGCAACATCAACGCGATCTTCACCAACCTGTCGCAGCGCAACCAGTCGCTGATCGAGGGCCAGTTGACCCTGATCACCGACCTGGAGAACAACGAGGCCGACCCGGACCAGCTGGAGAACCTCTTCAAGCTGGACCACCTGGCCACCCGTATGCGCCGCAACGGCGAGAACCTCCTGGTCCTCGCGGGCGAGGAGCCCGGCCGCCGCTGGGACCAGCCGGTCCCGCTGGTCGATGTGCTGCGGGCCGCCTCCTCCGAGGTGGAGCAGTACGAGCGCATCGAGCTGTCCGGTGTCCCGGACGCCGAGATCCACGGCCGCGCCGTCACCGACCTCGTGCACCTGCTGGCCGAGCTGCTGGAGAACGCCACCACGTTCTCCTCGCCGCAGACCAAGGTCAAGGTCACCGCGACCCGGCTGCCCGACGGCCGGGTCATGGTCGAGATCCACGACAAGGGCATCGGCCTGACCGCCGAGGACTTCGCGGACATCAACCACAAGCTGGCCAACCCGCCGACCGTGGACGCCGCGATCTCCCAGCGCATGGGCCTGTTCGTGGTCGGCCGGCTGTCCGACCGGCACGGCATCCGGGTCCAGCTGCGCCCCTCGGGCGAGCAGGCCGGCACCACCTCGCTGGTCATGCTGCCGGACGCGATCACGCACGGCGGTGGCGGCGACACCTCGCTGGAGCGCGAGGAGTTCACGGTCTCGCAGATCATCCCGGAGCAGCAGTTCCAGGCGGAACGCCCGGAGGTGGCGCCGCCGCTGCGCACGGCCGCCGAACTCGGCTTCGACGACAGCCAGTACACCGAGGTCCCCGACGACATCCGCGACCTGGACCCGGTCGGCCGCTCGCTGCTCCGCGAGGGGCGCCGCGCCGCCCTGGAGGCGCAGACCCACGGCCAGCCGCAGCCGGCCGAGCCGCGCCAGGACACCGGCGAGACCTACGCCGAGCCGCTGTTCGAGCAGCAGAGCACCGGCTATCCCGAGCAGCCGCAGCAGCCGTACGAGGAGACTCCGTACCAGGAGACCCCGTACCAGGAGGCCGGGTACCAGGAGGCCGGGTACCAGGAGGCCGGGTACCAGGAGGCCGGGTACCAGGAGCAGGCGTACCAGGAGCCGTACACGGAGACGCCGTCCGCGTCCTACGAGCGGTCCTACGACGGGCAGTACTACCCCCAGAACGGTGAACCGGCGGGCGCGGAGGGCTACTCGGCGAACGGCGGCTACCCGCAGAACGGCTATGCGGAGCCCGCCTACCAGGGCGACTGGCAGCAGCAGGGCGCCTACCAGAACGGCTACCCGGCCCATTACGCTCCGGAAACGGAATCCGCGCCGGCCGACGCGAGTGAGCAGAACCGCGTAGGCTTCGACAGTCCCGGAGCGGTCGCTCCCGCCGCGCACGAGCTGACCGACGCCGGGCTGCCCCGCCGGGGATCCGTCCCGAACGGTTTCGACGGCGCGGCCCCCGCACAGCAGGAGACGCCGGCTGCCGCACCGGGCAACACCGGTGACGGCGCATGGCGTTCGGCGGACGACGGCGACGGAGACGACGACTGGCGTTCGGCGAACGACGAGCGCTGGCAGCAGGCTTCCCAGCTGCGCAAGCCCAAGGCAGGCGGGGTCACCGCCTCCGGGCTGCCGCGGCGGGTGCCCAAGGCCAACCTGGTCGAGGGCAGCGCCGAAACCACCCCCCAGGGAGGCCCCCAGGTCTCCCGTGCCCCGGAGGACGTCCGGGGCAGGCTGAGCAATCTGCGCCGGGGCGTCCAGCGCGGACGCAGCGCAGGCAGTGAAACGAACGGCCAGGCCACTGGGAATGAACACAGTGGTCCTGACAGCACCTACAACCAGGAGCGTTAGTGTGAGCCCGATGAGCCAGGCGGCACAGAACCTGAACTGGTTGATCACCAACTTCGTGGACAACACCCCGGGGGTGTCCCACACGGTGGTGGTCTCCGCCGACGGACTCCTTCTGGCGATGTCCGAAGGCTTCCCCCGTGACCGCGCCGACCAGCTCGCCGCCGTCGCCTCCGGTCTGACCTCGCTGACCGCCGGTGCCTCGCGCATCTTCGAGGGCGGCAGCGTCAACCAGACGGTTGTGGAGATGGAGCGGGGATTCCTCTTCCTCATGTCCATCTCGGACGGATCGTCCCTCGCGGTCCTGGCCCACCCGGAAGCGGACATCGGCCTCATCGGGTACGAGATGGCCCTGCTGGTGGACCGCGCGGGCACGGTCCTCACCCCGGATCTCCGCGCGGAGCTCCAGGGAAGCCTTCTCAACTAGTAATCGGACGGTGCGTATTCGTGTCCCGGGGCCTTAAGGTTTCGGGACGCGGCTCCACACGGATGGGTGCCCGACGCAGTCGGAGGAGGAGAAAGTGGCAACACCCCCAGGAGGTTCGCCCTCGGGCAATTGGTCGTACGGCCCTGCCCAGGGCCACGGCGACGGCTCGGCGAACCCGTACAACTTCCCCTCCGCACCGCACCACCGGCAGCCGTACGCCCCGCAGGGCCCCGGCCCCTCGCCGTACGACCGGCCCCAGGGCCCCGGTCCTTCGCCGTACGACCAGCCGCCTGCCCCGCGCATCCAGCCGGTCCAGCCGCAGCGCCGCCCCGAGCCGGCGCCCGCAGCGAACAACCCCTTGGTGCGTCCGTACGCCATGACCGGTGGCCGGACCCGCCCGCGCTACCAGCTCGCCATCGAGGCGCTGGTGCACACCACCGCTGCTCCGCACCAGATGCAGGGCCAACTGCCCGAGCATCAGCGGATCTGCAATCTCTGCCGGGAGATCAAGTCGGTGGCCGAGGTCTCGGCCCTGCTGACGATCCCCCTCGGCGTGGCCAGGATCCTCGTCGCCGACTTGGCGGAGGCGGGCCTGGTCGCCATCCATCAGCCCGGCGGCGACGAGAACGCCGGTGGCCAGCCAGACGTGACACTGCTCGAAAGGGTGCTCAGTGGACTTCGCAAGCTCTAGCGGAGGGCCGGTTTCTCAGAGTCGCTCCACCACCTCCGCGAAGATCGTGGTGGCGGGCGGCTTCGGCGTGGGCAAGACCACGTTCGTCGGCGCCGTCTCGGAGATCAACCCGCTGCGCACAGAGGCCGTGATGACGTCCGCTTCGGCCGGCATCGACGACCTCACCCACACCGGAGACAAGACCACCACCACGGTGGCCATGGACTTCGGCCGTATCACCCTGGACCAGGACCTCATCCTGTACCTGTTCGGTACGCCCGGTCAGGACCGCTTCTGGTTCATGTGGGACGACCTCGTCCGCGGCGCGATCGGCGCCGTCGTCCTCGTCGACACCCGGAGGCTCGCCGACTGCTTCCCGGCCGTCGACTACTTCGAGAACAGCGGCCTGCCCTTCGTCATCGCCCTCAACGGCTTCGACGGCAACCAGCCGTACAACCCGGACGAGGTGCGCGAGGCACTCCAGATCGGGCCCGACACCCCGATCATCACCACCGACGCCCGGCACCGCGCCGACGCGAAGTCGACGCTCATCACGCTCGTGGAGCACGCGCTGATGGCGCGCCTGCGATAGCGACCGCTGATCTGTACGTCGTGAGGGGCGGCAACCTGACCGGTTGCCGCCCCTCACGCACGCATCGGGTGCCTGTGCGAGTCGATCGAGTCGATCGAGAAAGCCGACGTATGAGTACGACGTTCACCATGCCCACCTCGCCCGAGACTCTCGAACTCCTCGACTCGATCGCGGACAAGATGGTCTCGGAGTTCGGCATCACGCGTGCCGAGGCCGTCGCCCGAATCAATGCGCACTGGCACGGGCAGGACCTGTCCGACGAGGACTGTCTCGTCCCGCATGAGGAGGAGCGGTTCTGGGCGTTCGTGATCTATTACGGCAGGAACGTGCCGGACTGGAGTCCGGGGGCGGATCGCAGTGGCTGGGTTCCCACGGAGCCGCCGGCCGCCGGTTCGGAGTACTGGACCGTGCCGGGCTGAGACGCGACGAGAGCCGCCGACCCCAACGGGGTCGGCGGCTCTCGGTGTTCAGGGGCCCGACGGAGTCAGTGCCAGCTGTGCGGGGCGCGGAAGCCGGGCTCGCGGTCCAGGCGGCGCCAGCCGGCCTTGGGGTGGGGGCGGTGGTGGGTCGGCTCGGCGGGGCGGGCGGCGGCGCGGGCGAGCAGGACGGCCGTGATGGCGGCGACCTCCTCGGGGTCGGCGTGGCCCTTCTCGACGCGGATGTCGGCAGTGCTCATGGGTGTCAGTCTCCGTAAGAGAGATGTCCGCTCGGTTACTGCGGGGGGTTGCCGTGCTTGCGGGACGGGAGGTCGGCGTGCTTGGTCTGGAGCATCGCCAGCGACTTCACCAGCACCTCGCGGGTCTCGGCCGGGTCGATGACGTCGTCGACCAGGCCGCGCTCGGCGGCGTAATAGGGGTGCATCAGCTCGGACTTGTACTCCTTGACCATGCGGGCCCGCATGGCCTCGGGGTCCTCGGCCTCGGCGATCTGACGGCGGAAGATGACGTTGGCCGCGCCCTCCGCGCCCATCACGGCGATCTCGTTGGTGGGCCAGGCGTAGGTGAGGTCGGCGCCGATCGACTGGGAGTCCATGACGATGTAGGCACCTCCGTACGCCTTGCGCAGGATCAGCGAGATCCGCGGCACGGTGGCGTTGCAGTAGGCGTAGAGCAGCTTCGCGCCGTGCCGGATGATGCCGCCGTGCTCCTGGTCGACGCCGGGGAGGAACCCGGGGACGTCCAGGAAGGTCACGATCGGAACATTGAAAGCGTCACACATCTGAACAAAGCGCGCAGCTTTTTCACTCGCCTCGATGTCCAGTACGCCCGCGAGGACCTGCGGCTGGTTGGCGACGATGCCGACCACCTGGCCGTCGATGCGGGCGAGGGCGCAGATGATGTTGCGCGCCCAGCGCTCGTGGACCTCCAGGTACTCGCCGTCGTCGACGATCTCCTCGATGACCTTGGTCATGTCGTACGGCCGGTTGCCGTCGGCCGGGACCAGGTCGAGCAGGACGTCCGAGCGGCGGTCGGCCGGGTCGGAGCACTCGGTGCGCGGCGGGTTCTCGCGGTTGTTCTGCGGCAGCAGCGACAGCAGATAGCGCACCTCGGCGATGCACGTCTCCTCGTCGTCGTACGCGAAGTGGCAGACACCGCTCGTCTCGGCGTGCACATCCGCGCCGCCGAGGCCGTTCTGGGTGATCTCCTCGCCCGTCACCGCCTTGACCACGTCGGGTCCGGTGATGAACATCTGCGAGGTCTCACGGACCATGAAGACGAAGTCCGTGAGGGCCGGCGAGTACGCCGCGCCGCCCGCGCACGGGCCCAGCATCACGGAGATCTGCGGGATGACACCCGAGGCCTTCGTGTTGCGCTGGAAGATGCCGCCGTATCCGGCGAGCGCGCTGACGCCCTCCTGGATGCGGGCGCCCGCGCCGTCGTTCAGGGAGACCAGGGGCGCGCCGGCCGCGATGGCCATGTCCATGATCTTGTGGATCTTGGTGGCGTGGGCCTCGCCCAGCGCGCCGCCGAAGATCCGGAAGTCATGGGCGTACACGAAGACCGTACGGCCCTCGACCGTGCCCCAGCCGGTGATGACACCGTCGGTGTACGGCTTCTTGGCCTCCAGACCGAAGCCGGTCGCGCGGTGCCGGCGCAGCTGCTCGACCTCCTGGAAGGAACCCGGGTCCAGGAGCAGCTCGATCCGCTCCCGCGCCGTCAGCTTGCCCTTGGCGTGCTGCGCCTTGGTCGCCTTCTCGCTGGGGCCGGCCACGGCCTGCGCACGGATGTCGTGCAGTTCGGCGACCCGTCCGCGCGCGTCCGTCGGCTCGCCGGTCGGCTCACCCGTCGTCTCTTCCAAAACGGTCATGTAGCGACCTTACGAAGGACACCAAGGAAAGCGAGCCGTCGACTCCGTACAGTCTCACGCCCGTTTTCCTGGTGCGAGTGAACAGAACCCGGGCGAGGTGCAGCCGTTCCGACTGCTCAGAGGCGGCTTGCGTTGTGGGAACACCACAAGGACGACACCGGGGAACCATCCCGCATTCGTGGGAACGGGCATGCCATCCCTGGAGTGACACCACCCCTCGGACGGCCCTCAGCCGGGGCCCGGCCCCCACGGTAATGCGCATCTCCCGGCGAGCGCGCATAGTGACTTTGAGTCATTGACACGCCACGCTGCGGATGATGTTGAAAACCGAACGGAATGGGTCTACCGTCTGAGCCGTTCGGTTCGTTGAACGTTAAACAGAATGGCTCCAGGAGGACGTCATGGGCATCTTCGGCCGCAAGGACAACACGACCGCCGCCACCGCAGGGGCCCCCGGCCCCGATCTGGCCGCGCTGACCGGCGACTACACGATCGACCCCGCGCACACCACGATCGAGTTCGTGGCCCGCCACGCGATGGTCACCAATGTGCGCGGCAGCTTCCAGGACTTCAGCGGCAGCCTCCACCTGGACGGTCAGGATCCGGCCAAGTCCACGGCCACCCTCGACGTCAGGATGGCGAGCATCGACACCGGCAACGCCGACCGCGACGGCCACCTGAAATCGGCCGACTTCTTCAAGATCGACGAGTTCCCGACCATGACCTTCCGCTCCACCAGGGCGGAGTCCCTGGGCGGCGAGGACTACCGCATCACCGGCGACCTCTCGCTGCTCGGCGTCACCAGGCCGATCACCATCGACCTGGAGTTCAACGGCGTCGCCAAGGACCCGTTCGGCAATGAGCGCGCCGGGTTCGAGGGCAAGGCAGAACTGCTGCGTTCCGAGTGGGGCCTGACCTGGAACGCCGCGCTGGAGACGGGCGGGGTGCTGATCTCCGACAAGATCAAGCTCAACTTCGACGTCTCCGCGATCAAGAACGCGTGAGCCCCGGCCGGCCGCGCCCTACCGGCAGCAGCCACCACGCCGACGCCACCGACAGCACCGCCCCCGCCGCGATCGCAAAGAGCCGGGCCGGCAGCTGATCGGTGGCGTTCTGGCCGAAGTACCCGAGGAGCAGGGAGAGGGCGGTGGTCATGCCGGCCGCCCAGAAGGCGTAGTCGAGCGGGCGCAGCCACAGGGCGATGGCGAGGACGCCGAACAGGGCCGCCACCGCCGCGTGTCCGGCGAGCCCGCAGACCGCCACCCCGGTCGCGAGCAGGGTGCCCGCGCAGGCACCGAGGAACCGGCGAACCCCCTTGCGCAGTACGTCGTTTCGCCCCCGGTTGCCGCTCGCCGTGACGTACGCGGTGAGCACGATCCAGGGCCAGTGGTCGTCGTACAGGAGCCGTCCGAGCACGAACGCGGCGGCGGTCGCGGTCGCGGTCTGTACGGCCATCCGCGTGCTGGGGCGCGGGCGCGGGGTGGTCGCGCGACGGGGCTTCAGGGGCTCGGGATGCCCGGACTCCTCGGGGCCCGGGGTGAGTCGGGCGGCGGATGTCCGCACCAGCAGCACGCTCGCCCAGGCCAGGAGGCCGATCAGCGCGGACCAGCCCCAGTTCACCGCCTCGGGCCGGCCACCGGCGGGCAGGGTGGGGCCGGGCACGATCAGCAGGGCGATGAGCGGCAGGGTGATCAGGGTGCCCGCGCGGGTGGCGGCGGGGCCGTAGCGGCGGATCCAGATCGCGAGGGCGAGACCGGCGGTGAAGACGGCCGCGCCGATCCCGTAGTGGGCGGCGAGCAGCCGGGACAGGCCCGCGCACCCGGCGGCCGCCAGGGGCAGCAAGGTGAGCGCGGTGAGCCGGCCGCGCCGGCCGGCCCACCAGCGGCCCCGTGCGAGGGTCAGGGTGAGGGCGACCGCGAGGACCACGGAGTCCGTGTGCAGCCAGGCCGCGCCCTCCAGCCACAGAGCGACCGCCCAGGAGAGCAGTACGGCCGTCATCGTCACGGCGGCTTCATAAGCGTTGCGTATCAGTCTCTGACGCACTGTCCGAGAATAGAGCCTGCGAGTCGGCTCTTTAATAAGTGGCTGCGTACGATATCGCGCATGGATGATCATCTCGCCGATGCCGCCGCTCTCCGTCGTGCCGTCGTCCGGATCAACCGGCGGCTGCGGCAGGAGCGCGGGGAGGGCGGCCTGAGCCCCAACCAGCTCGCGGTGCTGGGACATCTGCACGCGCACGGCCCGGCCACCCCGGGGCGGATCGCGGCGCGCGAGCGGCAGCGACCGCAGTCGCTGACCCGGGTGTTCGCGGATCTGGAGGCGGAGGGGCTGATCGCCCGGGAGCCGGACGCGGACGACCGCAGGCAGTCCGTGCTGACCCTCACCGAACCGGGACGCCGGGCGCTGGAGCGGGACATGGCCGAGCGGGACATCTGGCTCGCCGCGGCCCTGAGCACGCTCGGCGAGACGGAACGCGGGGTGCTGACGCTGGCGGCGGCGCTGCTGGAGCGGGTGGGGTCGATGGAGATACCGGGCACGGAGGTCTGACCGCCCACTCGCGCACGGAACCCCCCTTGCGGGTACGGCTCGGTCCTCCCCTTACGGGTACGGCTCAGTCCCCGAACCCGCCGCCGAAGTCGCCCCCGTCTCCCCCGCCGAAGCCCCCGCCGTCACCGAATCCGCCGCCGAAGTCACCGGGGTCGAAGTCGGTGCCGGAGACGTCGCCGCCCTGGAAGTCGGCGCCGCCGAAGTCGCCGTACCCGGCGCCGTAGTCGGCCGCGTAGGAGGGCGTGGACATCATGGAGCCCAGCAGGGTGCCGAAGAGCAGGCCGGGGAGGATGCCGCCGCCGAAGTAGCCGCCGGCCCAGGGGCCGTAGGCGGGTCCGGCGTCCCAGTAAGGGCGGCGGCCGTGCTCGGTGTCGACCTCGCGGATCACGGGATCGCGGCCGTCGGCGAGGCGGGTGGCGTCGGCGGCGCAGACCGGGACCTCGCGCGGGGCGCCACTGGGCGGACTCCAGGTGGCGTCGGCGACCGAGGGGCCGTGGCGGGGGTCGAAGAAGCAGGGCGGGCGGCGCTCGGGCAGCGGGCGGCCCGCGCGGCGCGCGGCCAGCTGGGCGAGGCAGAAGCGGCCGTCCTCCAGCGCCTCGGTGACCGGCCGGACATCCTCCGGCCTGGCCGCCTCGGCCATCCGCTGCTTCGCGCTCTCGTAGGCGTCCAGGGCACGCTCGTAGTCACCGCGCATCGCGTCGTCCGCGCCGGGTTCGGCCGGATGGAAGTCGAGGCGGTCGAGTTCCTCGCCGAACGCGGTGATGTCCTCGTCCACCACCACCCGCAGCCGCTCCAGGGCAGCCCGCTGCTCCCGCTCGCGCCGTCGCCGGCTCCGCCGTACCAGCGTGTACGCGCCCGCGGCGCCCGCCACCAGTACCGCGGCGACCACGATCAGGCCGGTGCCGGAGCCTGCGCCGCTGCCTGCGGCGTTCCAGCCGCGGGGCGCGCGGCCGCCCATGGTGGCCAGCGCGCGGTCGGTGAAGTCGGTGAGCTGGGCCTTGGTGTTCTCGCCGTGGACGCTGGTCACCAGGTTCTGCCGGGCGGTCGACGACATCACGGAGGCATCCGCGCGGGCGTCGAAGCGGTCGCCGAGCCGGATGCCGTACAGACCGGTGATGCCGGTGGCGGCGCGCAGGTCGGGGAAGAGGTTCGTGGTGGGGTAGCCGGCCGGGAGGACGGCGATGAACAGCGGTTTGTTCGCGTCCTTGATCCGTTTCGCCAGCGCGTCGGCGTCCGCGCGGGACAGCTGGGCGGAGGCGGCCGGGTCGACGTAGACCGGGCCGGAGCGCAGGGCGCGGGCGATGGTGGAGACGCCGGTGTCCGCGCTCGCCCCGGGGGCGAGCCCGGTCGCCAGGACCAGGGCGAGCACGGCGAGCAGCAGGGCGGGGAGGCTTCGGGTCCGCGGGACGGCCTTCATGTCTCGACGCTACCCGAAGCCTCCCTTAAGGGGTCATTCAGGGCGGACCGGTCAGGCCGCCCGGTACGCCTGTGCCAGCTTCGCCAGCGCCTGCCCGTAGTGGCCGGTCAGCAGCAGATGGTCCGCGTCCGCGAAGGGCTTCGCCACGGCCGCCGTCATCCGCTGCCCCACCTTCTGCTGGACCAGCAGCCGGGCCTGGTCGACCAGGTCCCGGCCGGTCGTCCGGTCCCCGCGCCGCTCCGCCGTCGCCGCCCGCGCGGCCAGCGACGCCAGGGTGCCCGCGCCGCCGTGCGGGACGGTGGTGCGGGTGGTCAGACCCCACCCGTAGGGGAACTGGGGGTCGTACGAGGCGTCGCCCACGTTGATCGGCAGCTGGGCCTCGGACTTCGGCCAGGTGACCGGGAGCTGTCCGGTGAAGGGGCGGGCGCCGTAGAGGACGTCGGCGACGCCCTCGCCCTCGGTGCCGGGCAGCCAGGAGGCCACCAGGGAGTCGATCTCGCCGAGCCGGTCGCCGATGAGCTGGGGCCGCCCGGAGACGATCAGCACCACGCACTTCATGGCGCCGCACACCTTGTCCACCGCAGCCTGATCGGCCGCCGACAGGGACAGCGAATGGCCGTTGCCCACGTCGCCGACGCCCTCCGCGTAGGGGGTCTCCCCGACGACGACCACGCCGACGTCGTACCCGGCGGTCGGGGCGGAGGCGTCCTTGGAGTAGGTGACGTCGCCGCCCGCCTGCCGCATGCCCTGGAGGATGGTGGTGCCGGGGACGGTGTCGCCGGAGGCGCCCTGCCAGGTGAGGGTCCAGCCGCCGGTCTGGTTGCCGATGTCGTCGGCGTCGGACCCGGCGACGTACACCTTCTCGCTCTTCTTCAGCGGCAGCAGCCCGCCGTCGTTCTTCAGCAGCACCTGCGACTCGGCGGCCGCCTGGCGGGCGACGGCGCGGTGGGCCGGGGAGCCGATGGCGGCGGCCCCGCTGGTGTCGGCGTACGGGTGCTCGAACAGGCCCAGTTCGAACTTCTGGGTGAGGATCCGGGAGACGGCGTCGTCGATCCGCGCCTCGGTGACCCGGCCGGCCTTCACCTCGTCGCTCAGCGTGGAGCTGAAGTCCTTGTAGGTGTACGGCACCATCATCATGTCGACGCCCGCGTTCACGGCCGTGCGGACCTGGTTCGCGTAGTCGCCGGGGAGCTGGTCGATGGCGTTCCAGTCGCTGATGACGAAGCCGTCGAAGCCCAGCTTGCCCTTCAGCTCGCCGTTGATCATGTCGCCGCGGGCGTGCATCTTGACCGCGCCCTTGCCGTCGCCGGTGATGTCGAGGGAGGAGTACGAGGGCATCACGGTGCCGATCCCCCGCCGCACCGCGCTCTGGTAGGGGGCGAGGTGGATGTCCTCCAGCTGCTGCCGGGTGACGGTGGTGACGCCCTGGTCGATGGTGTAGGTGCCGGTGGTGGAGGAGCCGTAGGCGGTGCCGCCGTCGCCGACGAAGTGCTTGGCGGTGGCGAGGACCTTGTCGGCACGGCTCAAGTCGCTGCCGTCCGACCGGCCCTGGAGGCCCTGGATCATCGTCTCCATGGACTCCACGAGCGCGGGGTCCTCACCGAAGGACTCGTAGGAGCGGCCCCAGCGTTCGTCGCGGCTCACGCACAGGCAGGGCGCGAAGTCCCAGGGGACGCCGGTCGCGCGCACCTCGGCGGCGGTCACCGCGCCGGTACGCTCGGCCAGTTGGGGATCCCTGGTGGCGCCGATGCCGATGTTGTGCGGCATGACGGTGGCGCCGTAGAGGTTGTTGTGGCCGTGCACCGCGTCCACGCCGTAGATCAGCGGGATCTGGAACCGCGTCGCTTGGGCCTGGAGTTGGAAGCCGTCGATCATGTTCGCCCAGCCCTCGGCGGTGTTGGGCGTGGGCGTGGAGCCGCCGCCGGACAGCAGTGAACCGAGGTCGTACGAGGCGATGTCGCCCGGCGTGGTCAGGCCCGCGCGTTCGGCCTGGGTCATCTGCCCGGCCTTCTCCGCGAGCGACATCCGGGACAGCAGATCGGCGACCCGCTTCTTCACCGGCAACTTGGCGTTCAGGTACGGCAGTCCATGGGCGTCGATGACGACCTGCGGGGTCTCGGTGGGGGCCTTGGCGCCGTCGACGGTGAGTTTGAGGGGGATGGTCTCGGCGGACTCGGCGGCCCTGTCCTTGCGGGTGGGCACCTCGATGGTGCGCGCGGTGCCGGAGGGGGTGCCCGCCGGGAAGGTGAGGGTGCCGGAGACCGGGGTGTAGTCCTGGCCTGCGGTGGCGGTGCCGCCGCCGGTGGCGTAGGTGACGGTCACCGGGTCGTCCACGGGCTTGCCGCCGGTGGTGGCGAGGGTGACCTTCACCTTGGCGGTGCCGCCCTCGGTCACCGGGTAGACGGAGGCGTCGGTGGCGACGGAGGCATGCAGCGCCTGGTCGGCCTTGCCGTACAACTCCACGTCGTCCATGGCGAATTCGCCCTTGAGGCCGGTGGGGAGCGTGACCGCGTAGCCCCACATCCGGGTGAGCCCGAGGACGTGGTCGATGCCGCCGACCGGCTGGTAGTCGGTGCGGTAGGTGAAGTCGCCGAACGGGATCCGGATCTGCTTCCAGCCGCTGAAGTCGTCGGTGAAGGACGTCGTCCACAGCTCGGACGCCTCGCCGTTCGCGCCGCCGTCCTTGATCTCGAAGGCGATCTTCTTGCCGTTGTCGTGCCCCTCCCACCAGAAGCGGATGCCCTGGTGGGCGGACCAGTCGTGGGCGGGCCGGTCCGCGGCGAAGTCATGGGTGAAGCCGCCGTAGCCGCTGATGTCGTAGCTGCCGGTGAGCACCTTGGCACCCTCGGGGGCGTCGGCGCGGTCGGCGAGGCTCAGGGTCGGCGGGTCGTCGGTGTCGCCGCCCCAGGTGAAGATGCCGTCGGCGGGCTGGGACGCGAAGGGCACCTCGCCCTCGAAGCGGTCGACGGGCACCGGCGGCGGATCGTCGGCGGCCTGCGCCGCGGCGGACAGGGGCAGCAGGGCGGCGAGCAGGGCCCCGGGGACGAGCAGGGCGGTTCTTGGCCTTGGCATGGACCTTCCCTCGGCTCTCATGGTTCACTCATGGCTTAGCTCACGGCGTGAGTTAACTGACGCCTCCCCAACTCGTCAAGACCACACGTCAGTTGCACCGCTCCGCTCAGCCCCGCTCGTCATCGCTCTGTCGACCCGAGAGGAAGGGCGACCGCACCATGAGGAGATCCCCCCGCGCACTCCGGCTGCTGCTGGCCGGGCTGCTCTCCGCCGCCGGATTCACCGCGGCCATATCCCCCGCGCATGCCGCCGGTGAGCAGGTCACCGCGTGGCTCACCACCACCGACGACTCCGGTGGCCGCCATGTCGTACGCGGCCTCGAAGCGCAGGCGCCGTTCGCCTTCCAGTCCGGGACGGGCGGTGGCGGCACCGACATCACCGTGGACGAGAACACCCGGTACCAGACCTTCACCGGTGCCGGTGCCTCGTTCACCGACACTGCGGCCTGGCTGCTCAACAGCAGCGGCGCCCTGTCCCAGGCGACCCGGGACGCGACGATGCGCAAGCTGTTCTCGCCGACCGACGGCATCGGGCTGTCCTTCCTTCGCAACCCGATGGGCGCCTCGGACCTCGCCCGCTACGGATACACGTACGACGACGTGCCGTCCGGGCAGAGCGACCCGAACCTGAACCAGTTCTCCCTCGCGCACGACCTGGCGGACGTCGCGCCGCTCACCAGGCAGGCGCTCCAGCTGAACCCCGCGCTGACCGTGATGGCCTCGCCATGGACGGCCCCGGCCTGGATGAAGGACAGCGGCTCGCTCAACGGGGGCTGGCTGAAGGCGGAGGACTACGGCGCGTACGCCGCGTACTTCGTCAAGTACCTCCAGGCGTACCGGGATCAGGGCATCGACGTCTCGTACGTGACCCCGCAGAACGAGCCGACCTGCTGCTCCGGCTACCCGTCGATGAGCTGGAACGCGAGCGGCCTCGCCTACTTCCTCAAGAACGACCTGCTGCCGCAGCTCCAGTCGGCGGGCCTGAGCACCAAGGTCCTCGCGCACGACTGGAATTGGGACAGCTACGACTCGTACGCCGCGCAGTCGGTGGACGATCCGGCGATCCGCGACCACCCCAACTTCGGCGGCATCGCCTGGCACGGCTACGGCGGCGATGTCTCCGAGCAGTCGACGATCCACGCCAAGTACCCCTCGCTGGACGCCTTCGGCACCGAGCACTCCGGGGGCACCTGGATCGCCGACCAGCAGCACGAGGACATGTCGAACATCATCGACTACACCCGCAACTGGGCGAAGTCGGTGACCAAGTGGTCGCTGGCCGTGGACCAGAACATGGGCCCGCACAACGGGGGTTGCGGCACCTGCACCGGCCTGGTCACCGTGCACGACGGGGACAGCAGGAGCGGGAGCGTGGACTACACCGTCGAGTACTACGACATGGGCCAGCTGACCAAGTTCGTACGGCCAGGCGCCCAGCGGATCGCCTCCACCGCGTCCACCGCCGTGCCCAACGTGGCCTGGCGCAACCCGGACGGCAGCAAGGCGCTGATCGCCTACAACGGCTCCTCCGCCGCCCAGACGGTCACCATCGACTGGGGGGCGCAGCACGCCACTTACTCGCTGCCCGGCAAGACCTCCGCGACCTTCACCTGGTCCGGCACCCAGTCCGGCACCGGCGCCACGAGCGGTGCCTTCGTCGGTCTGGCCGGCAAGTGCCTGGACGTGGCCGGCGCGTCGAGCGCGAACGGTACGGCCGTACAGCTCTACGGCTGCAACGGCAGCGCCGCCCAGCAGTGGAGCGTGGGGCCCGACGGCTCCGTACGGGCGCTCGGCAAGTGCCTGGACGTCACCTCGGGCTCGACGGCCGACGGGGCGAAGGTGCAGCTCTACGACTGCAACGGGACCGGCGCCCAGCAGTGGTCGTACAACGCGAGCACCCATGACGTGGTGAACCTTGCCGCGAACAAATGCCTGGACGTCACCGACAACTCCTCGGCCGATGGGGCCCGCGCGCAGATCTGGTCCTGCACGGGCGCCGCGAACCAGAAGTGGCAGCTCGGGTGACGAGCGGTCCGTGGGCGGCCGGGGGACGACGAGGGAGCCGGTCGTCCCCCGGCCGGTGCACCGCTCGCGCATCGGTGTGTGGCGTGCCGACGACGAGGCCGAGCGGCGTGAGAAGGTGCTCGGTACGCTGCCGCTGCGGCCCTGGACGGGTCTCACCGCCACCCCGCTGGAGTCCCTCATGACCACACCGCAGGATCTGTTCCTCGTCAGCGTGGACGTCCCCGGCGCGCGCCCCGTCGAGCAGGGCGATCTGTCGCTGGCCCTCGCGGGGGCCGAGCTGATCGATCTGCTCGGGACGCGGGCGCTCACCCTGGACGGGGAGCGCATCGTGCCGGGGACGGCGCTGGACACGGGTGACCGGATGCTGGACGAGGCGGCCGCGGCGCTGGTGCGCGCGGAGCCGTACGAGAGCGTCGAGGACTGGCTGTGGCGCCGGGGCCGCGGGCTCGCCGCCGCCTACCGGGACGACCTGGACCGCGCCGGTCAGCTCACCGGGGAATCCCGGCGCTGGCTGCCCCGGCTCGGCGACGCCCCGCAGCCCGACACCCCGGCCCGCCGCGCCGCGGCCGACCGCTGGTGGTCCAACGAACCGGTCCTGACCGCCCTCGCCGTCCCCCTGGGCATCGGCGAGGACCGCACGGACGGCAACGAGAACGCCGACGACGCGGTCCTCACCGTCCTGGCCACCGTCGGCGACGCGATCACCGAACTGACATCGGTCCGCGAACGCCGTCGCATCGAGAACGCCGCTTTCGACAACATCTGGCGGGCACCCTGAGGGTGGGGGCCGCCCCAAACGCCTGAGCGTGTCCCCCTCACGGGGAGTCGCCGCCGCCCGGACAGCCGCCGGGGAGCCGGAGAGCCTTGAGGGCAGACACCCCGAGCCGCGCCGGAGCGCCGGACACACGCCGGCCCGGCGCGGCAGGCACCCGGATCCCCCAGGGCAAGCGCCCCGGGCTCATCGGGGCAAGCGCCCGCAGGCCGGTCAGGGCTGAGCGCCCGGCCTCCGCCAAGGGAGGCGCCCAGCCCCTGTCCTGACGACCGCCCCGGATCCCTCCGAGGCAAAAGGTTCACAGGCCCGTCAGGGCAGTCACTCCGAGGCCCGCGGGGCGGCTGGCTCGGGGGCCCGTCCGGGGAGGCTGGCTCGGGGGCCCGTCCGGGGAGGCTGCCGAGGACGGTCCGGGACCGGGCGCCCGAACCCCGCCGGGGCGCGCAACCGGACCCCGTTCAGGTGGCCACCCCGGAACCCGCCGGGGTGCAAGGTCCGAGACCCCGTCGCCGCAGGCACCGCGGATCCCCCAGGGCTCGGCGCCCGGAAGCCACCCCGGGACGGACGTCCCAGACCCCGCCAGGGTCACAGACCGCACCCCATCAGGGTCGCCACCCGACCTCCGTCAGAGCGGACGATCCCGGGACCCGTTCAGGCTTCACCCCGAATCCCCCTCCACGGCGCGGCACCCGAAACCCAACCCGGAACGGACGTCCCAGACCCCGCCAGGGTCACAGACCGCACCCCATCAGGGTCGCCACCCGACCTCCGTCAGGGCGGACGATCCCGGGACCCGTCCAGGCTTCACCCCGAATCCCCCCAACGGTGCGGCACCCGAAACCCAACCCGGGACGTGCGGTCCGAACCTCACAGGGAGACGCGGCCCGGCCGGGAGGCGCGGCCCGAAACCCCGGCCGGGAGGCGCGGTCCGGGATGCCGTCAGGGAGGGCGCCCAAAACCCGAGCCCCTCGAAGTGGGGTGTCCCGGGGCCCTCGTACCCGCGGAGCGCTACGCCGGTTCCACGCCCGCGCGCAGCAGGCCGTATGTGTAGGCGTCCTCCAGGGCCTGCCAGGACGCGGCGATGACGTTGTCCGCGACGCCCACCGTGGACCACTCGCCGGTGGTGTCGGAGGTGGAGATGAGGACGCGGGTGGTGCTGGAGGTGCCGTGGCGGCCTTCCAGGATGCGGACGCGGTAGTCGACCAGTTCGAGGGCGGCGAGCTGGGGGTAGATCTTCTCCAGGGCGACCCGCAGGGCGCGGTCGAGCGCGTTGACCGGGCCGTTGCCCTCCGCGGTGGCCACGATGCGCTCGCTCTTGGCCCACAGCTTGACCGTGGCCTCGTTGGCGTGGCTGCCGTCGGGGCGGTCCTCGGCGATCGCCCGCCAGGACTCCACGTCGAAGTACTTCAGCGCCCTGCCCTCGACCTCGCCGCGCAGCAGCAGTTCGAAGGAGGCGTCGGCGGCCTCGTAGGTGTAGCCCTTGAGCTCGCGTTCCTTGACCCGGGCCACCACCCGCCCGATCAGCTCGCGGTCGCCGCCGAGGTCGACGCCGAGTTCCTTGCCCTTGAGCTCGACGGAGGCGCGGCCCGCCATGTCGGAGACCAGCATCCGCATGGTGTTGCCGACCAGCGCGGGATCGATGTGCTGGTACAGGTCCGGGTCGACCTTGATCGCGGAGGCGTGCAGCCCGGCCTTGTGCGCGAACGCGGAGACACCCACGTACGGCTGATGGGTGGAGGGCGTGAGGTTGACGACCTCGGCGATGGCGTGCGAGATCCGGGCCATCTCGCGCAGCCGGCCCTCGGGCAGCACCCGCTTGCCGTACTTCAGCTCCAGGGCGGCGACCACCGGGAACAGGTTGGCGTTGCCGACCCGCTCGCCGTAGCCGTTGGCCGTGCACTGCACATGCGTGGCGCCGCCGTCGACCGCGGCCAGCGTGTTGGCGACCGCGCAGCCGGTGTCGTCCTGGGCGTGGATGCCGAGCCGGGCGCCGGTGTCGGCGAGCACGGTGGCGACGACGGCGTGCACCTGGGCGGGCAGCATGCCGCCGTTCGTGTCACACAGCACCACCACATCGGCGCCGGCCTCCGAGGCGGCGCGTACGACGGCTTTGGCGTACTCGGGGTTCGCGCGGTAGCCGTCGAAGAAGTGCTCGCAGTCCACGAAGACCCGGCGGCCCTGCTCGCGCAGGTAGGAGACGGTGTCGCGGACCATCTCCAGGTTCTCGTCCAGCGTGGTGCGCAGCGCCATCTCCACATGCCGGTCGTGCGCCTTGGCGACCAGTGTGATCACCGGGGCGCCGGACTCCAGCAGCGCCCTGACCTGTGGGTCGTCGGCCGCCTTGGCACCGGCGCGGCGGGTGGCGCCGAAGGCGACCAGCCGGGCGGTGCGGAATTCGATCTCGGTCTTGGCGCGGGCGAAGAACTCGGTGTCGCGGGGGTTGGCGCCGGGCCAGCCGCCCTCGATGAAGCCGACGCCGAAGTCGTCCAGGTGCCGGGCGATGGCGAGCTTGTCCGCGACGGTGAGGTTGATGCCCTCGCGCTGCGCGCCGTCGCGCAGCGTGGTGTCGAAGACGTGGAACGAGTCGTCGAGCTCGCTGGTTGCCGTCTCGGTCATGGTCTCAAGGCTCCTGTTGTGGATCTTCGGTCTTACCGGAATGACCGGCTCCACCGTCCCCCCAATACTCCCTCGCGCTCGGTTCACGGCTGAAGGTGGGCCGTAAAACGAAAAAACCCCTCGCGGATGCGAGAGGTCTGCGCGCGGGTCGAGGACGAACGGTGGCCACCCGCACCTGGTCGTACGAGATGGTCACTGCGGACCGGCGCGCCTGCTGCCAATAATCGTGGCGAACGTAAGCACGGGGGAAGTCTGGCACAGCACCGCCCCCGGCTCACCGTCCGTCTCAGGATGCGGTCGTCACAGTGGACTCCCCCACTCCACTGGCCCCCCGCGTCCCGGCCAGGTCCAGGTCCTTCGTCTCCCGCATGGTGACGTACACGACAAGCGATACGGCCGCGCATCCCGCCACATACCAGAAGAATCCGGACTCGATCCCGGCCTTCTTGAACCACAGCGCGATGTATTCGGCGGTGCCGCCGAAGAGGGCGTTGGCGAGGGCGTACGGGAGGGCGACGCCCAAGGAGCGGACACGCGTCGGGAACAGCTCGGCCTTCACGCAGGCGTTGATCGAGGTGTAGCCGGTGACGATCACCAGCGCGAGCAGGGAGAGGCCGAGCGCGGGCCAGTAGCCGCCGGTGTGCCTCAGCAGGGTCATGATCGGCACGGTCAGGACGGTGGAGCCGACCGCGAAGGTGATCAGCAGCGGCCGGCGCCCGATCCGGTCGGACAGGGCCCCGGCGAGCGGCTGGAGCCCGGCGAAGACGATCAGCGCGGTGAAGGAGACCAGGGTCGCGGTGTCCTTGGACAGGCCCGCGGAGTTGGAGAGGTACTTGGTCAGATAGGTGGTGTACGTGTAGTACGCGACCGTGCCGCCCATGGTCAGCGCGATGACGAGGAACGCCTCGCGCCGGTACCGCCACAGGGCGCGCAGGGTGCCGCGCTCCTCGGCGGCCGAGGCGTCCTCGTCGTACACCTCGCTCTCCGGCATGGTGCGGCGCAGATAGAAGACGACGGCCGCGCCGAGGGCGCCGACGACGAAGGGGATGCGCCAGCCGTAGCTGTGCAGGTCGGAGTCGGACAGGGCGCGCTGGAGGACGATCTGGAGGCCGAGGCCGATGATCTGGCCGACGGTCATGGACACGTACTGGAAGCTGGAGGCGAAGCCGCGCCTTTTCGGGTCGGTGGCCTCGGTGAGGTAGGTGGCGCTGGCCGCGTACTCGCCGCCCACCGACAGTCCCTGGAGCAGCCGGGCGACGAGCAGGACGAGCGCGCCGCCGTACCCGGCGACCGCGTACGTGGGCGCGACGGCGATCAGCACCGCGGAGGCCGACATCAGCGTGACGGTGAGCGTCAGCGCCGCCTTGCGGCCCCTGCGGTCACCGACCCGCCCGAGCAGCCAGCCGCCCACGGGTCGCATGAAGAACCCGACGGCGAAGATCCCGGCGGTGTTCATCAGCTGCGCGGTGGGGTTCCCGCTCGGGAAGAACGCCCCGGCGAAATAGGTGGCGAAGCTGGCGTACACGAACCAGTCGAACCACTCGACCATGTTCCCCGCCGAACCGACCCAGATCTTCTTCCAGTGCTGGATTCCCATGGCCCGTTACCTGCCCGGCTCCGGACCAGTGGATGCGTCCCGAAGGGGCGCGGGGAACCGCGCGAGCGACCACGACGCACCCGCACCCGCCGAACCACCCAGGGACCTACGGCGACCGGGCGATCAGTCCGTCCTCGATGAACTCCCCCACATGCGCGAGCACTTGCTCCCGTGAAACCCCCCGCAGCCCGATGGCGACATGGATCGAGAAGCCGTCGAGCAGCGCACGCGTCCTCGTCGCGAAGCGGTCGGCGTCCACCGCTCTGAACTCTCCCCGTGAGATGCCCTCCGCGATCAGGGCGGTGAGGTCACGGTGCCAGGCGCTCTCGATCGCGGACTGGCGGGCGCGGGCGTCGTCGTCGGCGTTCTGGGAGCGGTTCCAGACCTCCAGCCAGAGGGTCCAGTGCGGATCGCGGTGGCCGTCGGGGACGTACAGGTCGACGTAGGCCGCCAGCCGTTCCCGGGCCGGGCCCGCCCCCGCGAGCAGTCGGCCGCGGGCCGCCCCGAGCCGGCCCTCGCTCCACTCCAGGGTCTGGAGCAGCAGTTCGTCCTTGGAGCGGAAGTAGTAGAGGAGGTGTCCGCTGCTCATCCCGACCTCGCGGCCGAGCGCCGCCATGGTGAGCTTCTCCAGACCGCGCTCGGCGATCATGCCCATGGCCGCGGCGAGCAGGTCCTCTCGGGGCGGGGCGGGGGTGCGCCGGCGCGGCGCGGGAGCCTCGCTCATGCGGGCACCAGCCGTACCGCGGCGGGCAGGAAGTGGGTCTCGTACGGCCCGTAGCACTCGGCGAACAGCGTCGCCACCGGCGCCCGGCAGCCCGGGCACAGGAAGTTGGGCCCCTGCCGGCCGGTGGGTCCGCAGCACCCGGAGTCCTGGCAGTCGTCGTCGCCCAGGAGGTGGCCGTGGGTGTCCTCGGGGTGCACGACCAGGGTGTCCCGGGGCCCTGCGGACATCAGGAAGCCAGGCCCGTCGGGGTCGGCGACGGCCACGCCGGGCACCGCGGCCCCGGCCCACTCGGGGTCCGGGTGCGGCACGAACGGCGCCCCCGACGGCTCGGGGTCCACCGCGCAGGTTCCGCGCGGCACGGTGGAGGGCGCCTGCCGGGACCCGTCGGCGTTCTTGCGCCCGCTGTTCAGGGGGCGCTCGGGCAACTCGGCCAGCAGGCGCACCGGCTCACAGAGCCGGTGGCCGCAGCCCGCACAGACCAGGACGTTCACCCGTATGTTCTACCCGACCCGAGGCGCCGAAGGCTGCCGGGCGGGGGTTTGCGCCACCCCGGCGGGCGGCCGCCCCTGGGTCCAGACCGCCCGGACGGCCATCCGGGCGAACCGCCAGCCGTCGCCGGTCCGGGTGAGCGTGGCCTCGAAGACCCCGCCCACCTGGAACAGCGTGGCGTCGTGATGGACATGGACCATCAGGGCGTTCCAGGAGGCCCGCGCCGTGCCCACGGCCGTGCCTTCAGCCGTGTCGGCGACGACGCCGGAGGCGAGGTGCTGCGTACGGTCGTACCGTCCGAGCGCCTCCTCGGTGGCCCGGACGGCCGCCGCACCCTCGGCCGTCCCGAGCGGGGTCTGCATCCGGGCGTCCGGGGTGAGGAAGCCGTCCGCCCAGCCGGGCGTGAACTCCCGTGCGTCCAGGGCCCGGAAGAAGCGGTCCACAAGCGCGGTGATCTCTGTCCGATCCGTCTGCGTGGTCATGTCCTCAGCCTCCGACCTGAAGCGGACTTGAGGTCAAGGGCGGCGGGTCCTGGGCTGCTGCTGGGTGATGCAGTGGATGCCGCCGCCGGCCGCGAAGATCTGGCGGGCGTCGACCAGGGTGACGGTGCGCTCGGGGAAGAGGCGGCGGAAGAGGGCGGCGGCCGTCTCGTCGCGGGGGTCGTCGAAGGCGCACAGGACGACGCCGTCGTTGCAGAGGTAGTGGTTGATGTAGGAGTAGTCGGCCCAGTGGCCGTCGGCCTCCAGGACGGTCGGCGCGGGGACCTCCACGACCTCCAGGGGGCGGCCCTGGGCGTCGGTCGAGGACCTGAGGAGGCCGATGACCTCCTTGCTGACCTCGTGGTCGGGGTGGGCGGGGTCCGGCTGGTGGTGGGCGAGGACGACACCGGGGCGGGCGAAGGCGGCGACGATGTCGACATGGCCGAGGGTGCCGTAGCCGTACGGGGGGTAGTCGGCGGTCAGGCCGCGCGGCAGCCAGATCGCCTTGCTGGTGCCGAGGTGGGCGTGGATCTCCGTCTCGACCTGCTCCCGCGTCCAGTGCGGGTTGCGCTCGGGACCGAGTTGCACGGTCTCGGTGAGCAGCACCGTGCCCTCGCCGTCGACATGGATGCCGCCGCCCTCGTTGACCAGCGTCGAGGCGTACGTCTTCGCGCCCGCGAGGTCGGCGACGTGTCCGCCGATCTTCGCGTCGTGCTCCCAGCGGGCCCAGTCCTGGGCGCCCCAGCCGTTGAACGTCCAGTCCACGGCGGCCAGTTCGCCCTCGTCGCTGGTCAGGAAGGTGGGGCCGATGTCACGCATCCAGGCGTCGTCGAGGTCGCGCTCCACCAGGTCGATGTCCGGCCCGAGCAGTTCCCGTGCCCCGGCCGACGCGCCGGGGCCGCAGACCACGGTCACCGGTTCGAAGCGGCGCACGGCGCGGGCGACCGAGGCCCAGGCGCGGCGGGAGGCGGCGAGGTCGTCGGCGTCGTCGAAGGTGGGGTTGGGGCCCGGCCACGCCATCCAGGTGCGCTCGTGCGGGGTCCACTCGGCGGGCATGCGGTAGCCGTCGGCGGCAGGGGTGCTCATCTGGGGGTCCGTTTCGGGGTTCACAGGAGGTGTGCCAGGCGCATGGGAGGTGCGCCAGGTTCACAGGAGTCTTCGAAGGTCACAGGAAGTAGAGGCGGTTGAGAGAGACCGAGTCGGCCGGCTCCGAGCGCAGCGGGTCACCGTCGAGGGTGACCAGACCGGTGCGCTGATCGACGTCGACCGCTCCGGTACGGGCGTTCAGCCGCAGGTCGGCCGGGCCGATGCCCCGGGTGCCGCGGACGGCGACCCGGCGGCGGCGCGTCGGCATGGTGTCGTTGCCCTGGTCCACGGCCGCCTGTGCGACGAACGCGACGGAGAGGTCGGCGGCCGTCGCGCCGTACGCCCCGAACTGCGGTCCCAGGACGAGGGGTTCGCAGGTGTCGGTGGCCGCGTTGGGGTCGCCGACGACGCCGTACGCGGGGAACCCCGACTTGAGGACCAGCTGCGGCTTGGCGCCGAAGTACTCGGGGCGCCAGAGCACCAGGTCGGCGAGCTTGCCGACCTCGATGGAGCCGACCTCGTGCGAAAGACCGTGCGCGATGGCGGGGTTGATGGTCAGCTTGGCCATGTAGCGCAGCACGCGGGCGTTGTCGTCGCCCTCCCCGTCACCCTCCAGCGGGCCCAGTTCGCCCTTCATCTTGCCGGCCATGGCGAAGGTACGCCGTACCGTCTCGCCCGCGCGGCCCATGCCCTGGGCGTCGGAGGAGGTGATGCCGATCGCGCCCAGGTCGTGCAGCACGTCCTCGGCGCCCATGGTGCCGGCCCGGATGCGGTCGCGGGCCATGGCCGCGTCACCGGGCAGTTCGGGCTTGAGGTCGTGGACGGAGACGATCATGCCGTAGTGCTCGGCGACCGCGTCCCGGCCGAAGGGCAGGGTGGGGTTGGTGGAGGAGCCGATGACGTTCGGCACCCCGGCCATCTTCAGCACGTTCGGGACGTGTCCGCCGCCGCAGCCCTCGATGTGGAAGGCGTGGATGGTGCGGCCCTCCAGCACCCTGAGGGTGTCCTCGACCGAGAGGCACTCGTTCAACCCGTCGCTGTGCAGGGCGACTTGCACGTCGTGTTCCTCGGCGACCCGGAGCGCGGTGTCCAGGGCGCGGGTGTGGGCGCCCATGTCCTCGTGCACCTTGAAGCCGCTCGCGCCGCCCTCGGCCAGCGCCTCGATCAGCGGGGCCTCACGCGAGGACGAACCCCGGCCCAGGAAGCCGATGTTGACGGGCCAGGCGTCGAAGGCGTTGAAGGCGTGGCGCAGCGCCCAGGGGGAGTTGACGCCGACGCCCCACACCGGGCCGAACTCCTGCCCGATGATGGTGGTCACACCGGAGGCGAGGGACGCCTCCATGATGCGCGGCGACAGCAGATGGACATGGGTGTCGACGGCGCCTGCGGTGGCGATCAGGCCCTCGCCGGAGACGATCGAGGTGCCGGTGCCGACCACGACGTCCACCCCGTCGAGGGTGTCCGGGTTGCCCGCGCGGCCGATCGCGCTGATGCGGCCCTCGCGGATGCCGATGGACACCTTGCGGATGCCCTGCACCGCGTCGATCACCACGACGTTGCTGATCACCACGTCACAGGTCTCGCGCACGGCGGCGGCCTTGAGGTGCAGTCCGTCGCGGGCCGTCTTGCCGAAGCCGGCGAGGAACTCGTCGCCGTAGCGCTGGGAATCGGACTCCACGCGGATGGTCAGGCCCGAGTCGCCGAGGCGGATCCGGTCGCCCGCGCGGGGGCCATGAGTCGCGGCGTAGGCGCCCGGGTCGACATGGATCGCCCGGCTGACCTCTCGTCCCTTGGAACGGCTCATCGCTCCTGCCCCTTCGCCTCGTCGCTCCTGACCGCCGGACATCCGCTTTCCTCGTCGCCGTCGCCCATGACCCCCAGATATCCGCAGGCCGCGGCCCTGCGCAGGGCCTCCGCGCGGGCGCCCGGGGCGTCCAGCGGTCCGTCGACCAGCCCGGCGAAGCCGATGGCGATCCGCTCCCCGCCGATCGGCACCAGGCCGACCTCCTCGCTCTCGCCCGGCCCGAAGCGCACCGAGGATCCGGCGGGTACGGCGAGCCGCATGCCATAGGCGGCGGCGCGGTCGAAGTCGAGGCGCGGGTTGGCCTCGAAGAAGTGGAAGTGGGAGGTGACGGAGACCGGCACGGTCGCGGTGTTGGTGACGGTGAGCCGGCGCACCGGTTCGGGGTCGGTGTGCGCGGGGCCGGGCAGCAGCGCGCCGGGGGCGTCCGGGCCCAGGCCGCCGCCGATGGGGTCGGAGACCACCGCGAGCCGGGAGCCGTCGTCGAAGACGGCCTCGACCATCACCTCGGTCACCACGTCGGCGACCCCGGGCAGCACGTCCTCGGGCCCGAGCACCGCGCACGCCGCCTCGACGGCCTCGGCGAGCCGTCTGCCGTCCCGGGCGGCCTCGCAGACGGTGTCCGCGATCAGCGCGGTCGCCTCCGGCACGTTCAGCCGCAGGCCGCGGGCGCGGCGGGCGCGGGCCAGCTCGGCGGCGCCGAAGAGCAGCAGCCGGTCACGTTCCGTGGGGGTCAGTCGCACGGCGCGGGACCTCCTTCTCGTCAACCCTTGAGAGCACTCACCCATCTTTAGAGCGGCGCTCTAAACCTTTAGAGCAGCACTCTAAACGGAGAGGGCGGGAGAAGAGAAGAGGTCCGACGGGGATGGGCACGTGAGGGATCGAACACCGCTCCAAAAACGCGCAGGGCCGCCGCGATCCCCCGAAGGGAATCCGCGGCGGCCCTGCGAGAGCGCGCCTCGGCGTCAGCCGATCTTGTGCATCCAGCCGTGCTTGTCCTCGATCATGCCGCGCTGGACGCCCAGCAGGGCCTCGCGCAGGCGCATGGTGACCTCGCCGGGGGTGCCGTCGCCATGGGTCCACTCGTCGGACTTGGTCTTCACATGGCCGATCGGGGTGACCACGGCCGCGGTGCCGCAGGCGAAGACCTCGGTCAGCTCGCCGGAGGCGGCGTCCGCGCGCCACTGCTCCAGGGTGATCACGCCCTCCTCGGCCTGGTAGCCGAGGTCGCGGGCGACCTGGAGGAGCGAGTCGCGGGTGATGCCCTCCAGGATGGAGCCGGTCAGGGTGGGCGTGACGATCTTGTCGCCGTAGACGAAGGCGACGTTCATGCTGCCGCTCTCCTCCACCTTGGTGCGGGTGACCGCGTCGAGGTAGACGACCTGGTCGCAGCCGTGGGCCGCGGCCTCGGCCTGCGGGAGCAGGGAGGCGGCGTAGTTGCCGCCGGTCTTGGCGTCACCGGTGCCGCCGGGGACGGCGCGGACATGGTCCTCGGCGACCCAGATGGTGACCGGCTTGACGCCACCGGAGAAGTAGGCGCCCGACGGCGAGGCGATGAGCAGGAACATGTATTCGTTGGCCGGGTGCACGCCGAGCGCGGCCTCGGTGGCGATCATGAAGGGACGCAGATAGAGGGCCGCCTCGCCGCCGTGCGACGGGACCCAGTCGGCATCCTGGACGAGCAGTGCGTCCAGGGCCGCGATGAACAGGTCCTCGGGCAGCTCGGCCATGGCCATACGGCGGGCCGAGGTGCGGAAACGGCGGGCGTTGGCCTCGGGACGGAACAGCGCGATCGAGCCGTCGGGCTGGCGGTAGGCCTTCAGCCCCTCGAAGATCTCCTGGCCGTAGTGCAGCACCTGGGTGGAGGGATCGAGGGAGATCGGGCCGTACGGCACGAGCTGGGCGTCGTGCCAGCCGCGGCCCTCGGTCCACCGGATCGTCACCATGTGGTCGGTGAAGTGGCGGCCGAACCCGGGATTGGCCAGGATCGCCTCGCGCTCGGCGGCGGCGAGGGGACTGGCGGAGGGCTTGAGCTCGATCGTGGGCGTCGTCATGAGTGATTGTCCTTCACCGGTTGTTGTGTCGGGCCGCGCTCACTCCTGACACCGGCTGGCGACCGGTGCTCGGACGTCCGAGCTTTCCCTCATACCGCGGCTCCGCGTTCGATTATCGCGCGCGGGCCCCGGCCGACGGAATCGGGTGGGCTGTGGCCCAGGGGTCGTGGTGGCGGCCCGGGGGCGATCGTTTCACCCGGCGGAGACATGCGGAAGCCGCCGGGCGGTCGTGCGACCCGGCGGCTTCTTTCGAATCGAGCGCCGGGTCAGCCGGCTACTCGGGAGGCGAGCGCGTCGCCGATCTCGGAGGTGCTCCGGGCGGGCTTGCCCGCGCGCTCGGTGAGGTCGGCGGCGACCGCCGCGTCGATGCGGTCGGCCTCGGCGTCGTACCCGAGGTGACGCAGCAGCAGGGCGACGGAGAGGACCGTGGCCGTGGGGTCGGCCTTGCCCTGGCCCGCGATGTCCGGGGCCGAGCCGTGCACCGGCTCGAACATGGACGGGAACTCGCGGCCCGGGTTGATGTTGCCGGAGGCGGCCACGCCGATGCCGCCGGAGACGGCCGCGGCGAGGTCGGTGATGATGTCGCCGAAGAGGTTGTCGGTGACGATCACATCGAAGCGCTCGGGCTGGGTGACCAGGAAGATGGTGGCCGCGTCGACATGCAGATAGTCGGTGGCGACCTCGGGGAACTCCTGGGCGACCTTGTTGAAGATGTCGGTCCAGAGGTGGCCGGCGAAGGTCAGCACGTTGTTCTTGTGGACCAGCGTGAGCTTCTTGCGCGGGCGGGCCTGGGCGCGGGCGAAGGCATCGCGGACGACGCGCTCGACGCCGTAGGCCGTGTTGACGGACACCTCGGTGGCGACCTCGTGCGGGGTGCCCTTGCGGATGGTGCCGCCGTTGCCGGTGTACGGGCCTTCCGTGCCCTCGCGGACGACGACGAAGTCGATCTCCGGCTGCCCGGCGAGCGGGGTGGCCACGCCCGGGAGCAGCTTGCTCGGCCGCAGGTTGACGTGGTGGTCGAAGGCGAAGCGGAGCTTGAGCAGGAAGCCGCGCTCCAGGACGCCGGAGGGCACCGAGGGGTCGCCGATGGCGCCGAGCAGGATGGCGTCGTGCCGCTTCAGCTGCGCGAGGTCCGCGTCGGTGAGGGTCTCACCGGTGGCGTGGTAGCGCTTGGCGCCGAAGTCGTAGTCCTGGGTCTCCAGCTTCACATCCTGCGGAAGGACGGCGGAGAGGACCTTCAGGCCTTCGGCCACGACCTCCTGGCCGATGCCGTCACCGGGGATCACTGCGAGATTGAGGCTGCGAGACATGCGGGCACCCTACTCCTCGTCCCAGGTGATGACACGGGCCGTCCAGTATCCGGACGGCCCGTGTCATGGAGAGCGGCTCGGAAGGAGGTTCGGCGATCGGCTCAGTGGCCGGTCTGGCCGCCGTTGTCCCGGCGGTCGAGGGCGCGCTGGAGGGCGGCGGCGGCGTTCTTGCGGTCGGACTCGCCGGTGCTGGGCACGTGGCGGACGCGGCGGCGGACGGTCGTCTCGGCCATGGAAATCGACTCCTCGGCATGAAGGGAGCACGGTCATGAGGGGGGTGTGCGAGACGCCGGAGGGCGGGGAGCACCGGCCACAGGGGTTGCCTGTACAGGGCCCGGCTCACGACCGCCATTCGCTGGATCGAGCGAGACGTTCGGCTTCTTCCAAGCTAAGGGAGCGGCCCGCGTCTGTCTGCATAGTTACTCGGACTTCCTACTATCTGAGACGGCGGACCCCCGCGAACGGCTCTGAGCTGCGCCGACGTGCGTTCGAGTGAGTGCGGGACCGCGTCCGAGCGAGCGCAGGACACGGATCAGGGCGCGTACGGCGTCGGCGGTGGCCAGTTCCGGGGTGGTGACGTAGCCGACGCCGCGGTACGGGCGGTCCGGGCCGAGGTCGGTGATCTCCACCGAGGGCGGTGCCCCGGTGAGGGACAGTGCGGGCATGACGGCCATGCCGAGGCCGCTGCCCACCATGGACAGCACCGCCCCGTCGTCCTCGGCGCGGACGGTGGCGGGCGGCAGCCAGTCCTGGGCGGCCCACCAATCGCGGGCGTGGGAGCCGCAGTTCTCGGCCCAGTCCACGAGCGGCAGACCGCGCGGGTCCGGGTGGCCTGCCGGATGCACCAGGGCGTACGGCTCCTCCAGCAGCGGCCCGCCGACCAGCCCGCTCGGCGGTGCCCCGGTCAGCGTGGCGATCCCGAGGTCGGCCCGTCCGGCGGCGACCTCGGCAGCGGTGCCCGCCCCCAACTCCCGTACGACGGTGACCTCCACCTCGATGCCGGGGTGCAGGGCGGCGAGCCGCTCCAGGGCGGGCGGCAGCAGATGCAGGGCCGCGCTGCGGAACGCGGCGACGCGCAGCGGTCCGGTGAGGTGCCCGCTCTCGCTCGCGCGCACCTCGGCGGCCAGCACCGCCAGCATCCGCAGCACGCGCCGGGCATGGGCGGCGGCCCGCTCACCGGCCGGGGTGGGGCGGGCGCCGAACCGGCCGCGCTCGAACAGCACGGCGCCCAACTTCCGTTCGATGCCGCGTACGGCATGGGACACGGCGGACTGGGTGGTGCCGAGCCGGGTGCCCGCGGCGGAGAAGCCGCCCTCGTCGGCCACGGCGACCAGGATCCTCAGCTCCTGCGGGGCAAGGTCTGTCACTCGGGGGCTCCCACCTGCGGCTATGAGACCGCTTCATGGATCAGCGGGTTCCATGAGCCCAACCCTCTGCTGCCGCGCGGCATTCCTCCCTACCGTCTCTCTCATGACCGAGACCGCGCTCACCGTGCAGCAGACCGCCCGCCCCACCGGCTTCCCCACCGCCGCCCACTTCCGCTTCGCCGAGTCCCCGGTGCCCGAACCGGCGCCGGGCACCGCCCTGGTGGAGAACCTGCTGTGGTCGGTGGACCCCTACCACCGGGAGATGATGGACGGCGACTTCGCGCTGAACGCCCCACTGGAGGGCCGCGCCCTGGGCCGGATCACCGCCTCGCGCACCCCGGACCTGCCCGAGGGCGAGATCGTCTTCCACCGCCAGGGCTGGCGCACCCACTCCGTGGTCACCCCCGAGGAGGTACGGCGGCTCCCCCACCACCCCGGCGTCCCGCTGACCGCGTACCTCAGCGTGCTGGGCGGCACGGGCCTGACGGCGTACGTCGCCCTGACCCGGGTGGCGCGGCTGCGCGCGGGCGAGGACGTGTTCGTCTCCGGCGCGGCGGGCGGTGTCGGCACCGCGGCGGGCCGCTTCGCCCGGCTCCTCGGCGCGGGCCGGCTGATCGGCAGCGCGGGCACGCCCGAGAAGGTCGAGTATCTGACGGAGCAGGTGGGTTACGACGCCGCCTTCGACTACCACGAAGGCCCCGCCGCCGACCTGCTGACCGCGGCGGCGCCCACCGGCGTGGACGTCTTCGTGGACAACGTGGGCGGCGAGCAACTCGGCGCGGCGATCGGCGCGTTGCGTCTTCGGGGCCGGGTGGCGCGGGTCGGCACGATCAGCCAGTACAACACCCCCGACGCCCCGCCCGTCGTCCTCGACCACACCGCCGTGGTGGAACGCAGGCTGCGCATCGAGGGCTTTTTGGTCTCCGACCACCGGGACGCGCAGGACGAGTTGTACGACTTCGCCGTACCGCATCTGCGCAGCGGCGCGCTGACGGCGGACGAGACGGTGATCGACGGCTTCGACCGGATCGTGGACGCGTTCCTGCTGATGCTGCGGGGCGGGAACACGGGCAAGATCCTGGTGCGGAAGGCGGATTGACGGGGGCCCGCGTGCCCTCGCCGCGCCGTGCCGCTACGTCACATCGCCGTCGCGCCAGTCGAGCACCAGCGCGTCGGCGGGGTCGAGGCCGGGCCGGGCATCGACGGCGGGGTCGGCGCCGGGCCGGGCATCGGGGGCGGGGTCGGGGCAGGGTCGTACATAGAAGCTGCCTTCTTCCGCGGGCAGCCGCACGATCCCGTCCTTCGGCGACAGGGCGCACACGTGCCCCTCCCAGCGCCGCCAGCCGCGCGCGATGTACAGCGGGGCCCCCTTCGCGCTGGCGGACAGCGCGCCGAGATCGTAGGCCCGCTCGATCACCCGTTCGAGCTCCGCCATCACCCGGCCGCCGAGCCCGGTCCGCCGCGCGTCCGCGCGCACGGCCACGGCCTCGACGTACCCGGTGCGCAGCCAGCGCCCGGCGTGCCGCAGCCGCCGCATGACGACCGCTCCGTGCGCGGCGAGACCGGAGCCGTCCCGGATCAGCACATGCAGACCGCCGAGACCGTGGTCCCAGTCCTCGTCGGAGAAGTCTCCACCGAAGGCGGCGTCCAACAGGGCGCGGATCTCGGCGAGTTCGGCGGGGTCGAGATCGGCGGTGTGGGCGAGGCGGAGCCGGACGGTCATGACCACCAGTGTGGCACCCGGCCGCCGACGCGCGCCGGGAATTGGAAACGGGCCGGGAAGCCTGCTCGGGGGGTCAGGCTTCCCGGCCCGTCGTTCGGGCGGGCTGAGGGTCAGCCCATGTGCGGGTACGCGTAGTCGGTCGGCGGGACCAGGGTCTCCTTGATGGCGCGGGTCAGGGTCCAGCGCATCAGGTTCTGGGGGGCACCGGCCTTGTCGTTGGTGCCGGAGGCGCGGCCGCCGCCGAAGGGCTGCTGGCCGACCACGGCGCCGGTCGACTTGTCGTTGATGTAGAAGTTGCCCGCCGCGTAGCGGAGCTTCTCCATCGTGTACGCGGCCGCCGCACGGTCGCCCGCGATGACCGAGCCGGTGAGGGCGTAGTCCGAGACCGACTCCATCTGGGTCAGCATCTCGTCGTAACTGTCGTCCTCGTAGACGTGCACCGCGAGCACCGGGCCGAAGTACTCGGTCGTGAAGACCTCGTTCTCCGGGTCGGAGCACTCGATGACGGTCGGGCGCACGAAGTAGCCGACCGAGTCGTCGTACGTGCCGCCCGCGACGATCGTGCAGGTCGGGTCCGCCTTGGCGCGGTCGATCGCGGCCTTGTTCTTGGCGAAGGAGCGGTCGTCGATGACGGCGCCCATGAAGTTGGACAGGTCCGTCACATCACCCATGGTGAGGTAGTCGACCTCGGCCGCGAACTCCTCCTTGAAGCCGGCGTTCCAGATGGAGGCCGGGATGTACGCGCGGGAGGTGGCGCTGCACTTCTGGCCCTGGTACTCGAAGGCACCACGGGTCAGGGCGGTCTTGAGGATCGCGCGGTCGGCGCTCGGGTGGGCGACCACGAAGTCCTTGCCGCCGGTCTCGCCGACCAGACGGGGGTACGCGCGGTACTTCTCGATGTTGTTGCCGACCGTCTTCCACAGGTACTGGAAGGTCTTGGTCGAACCGGTGAAGTGGATGCCCGCGAGGTCGCGGTGCTCCAGGGCGACCTTGGAGACCTCGATGCCGTCGCCGGTGACGAGGTTGATGACGCCCTTGGGCAGACCGGCCTCCTCCAGCAGCTGCATGAGCAGCACGGCGGCGTGCGTCTGCGTCGGGGACGGCTTCCAGACCACCACGTTGCCCATCAGGGCCGGGGCGGTGGGCAGGTTCGCCGCGATCGCCGAGAAGTTGAACGGCGTGATCGCGTAGACGAAGCCCTCCAGCGGGCGGTGGTCCATGCGGTTCCACACGCCCGGGGAGTTCGCCGGGGGCTGCTCGGCGAGGATCTGGCGGGCGTAGTGCACATTGAAGCGCCAGAAGTCGACCAGCTCACAGGGGCTGTCGATCTCCGCCTGCTGGGCCGTCTTGGACTGGCCGAGCATGGTGGAGGCGGCGATCGTCTCGCGCCACGGGCCGGACAGCAGCTCGGCGGCGCGCAGGATGATCGCGGCGCGGTCGTCGAAGGCCATCGCACGCCAGGCCGGGGCGGCGGCCAGGGCCGCGTCGATGGCGTCCTGGGCGTCCTGCTGGGTGGCGTGGCGGCCGGTGCCGAGCACGGCCTTGTGGTTGTGCGGCTGCACGACCTCGAACGGCTCGCCGCCGCCGAGGCGCTTCTCGCCACCGATGGTCATCGGCAGCTCGACCGGGTTCTCGGCCAGCTCCTTGAGCTTGGCCTCCAGGCGGGCGCGCTCGGGCGAGCCGGGAGCATAGCCGTGCACCGGCTCGTTGACGGGGGTGGGGACCTGGGTCACAGCGTCCATGAGATCCGAACTCCTTGTACGTGAGCGGGTGGTGGGCTCAGCCCTTGCTGACCATGCTGCGCAGGAAGAAGCGCAGGTTCGCCGGCTTCTCCGCCAGACGGCGCATGAAATAGCCGTACCAGTCGGTGCCGTACGCCGTGTAGACGCGCATGCGGTGACCCTCTGCGGCCAGCCGCAGATGCTCGTCGCCGCGGATGCCGTACAGCATCTGGAACTCGTACTCGTCGAGCTTACGACCGGCCTTGTGGGCGAGCTCCTGCGCGATGGAGATCAGGCGCGGGTCGTGGGACCCGATCATCGGGTAGCCCTCGCCGTCCATCAGCGTCTTCAGGATGCGCACGTAGGCCTTGTCGATCTCGTGCTTCTGCTGGTAGGCGACCTCGGCGGGCTCCTTGTAGGCGCCCTTGACCAGGCGGACCCGGCTGCCGGCCTCGGCGAGCCGCTTGGCGTCTGCCTCGGTGCGGAACAGGTACGCCTGGATGACACAGCCCGTCTGCGGGAAGTCCTTCCGCAGCTCCTCGTGGATGGCGAACATCGAGTCGAGGGTGGTGTGGTCCTCGGCGTCCAGCGTCACGGTCGTACCGATGGCGGCGGCGGCCTCGACGACGGGACGGACATTGGCGAGCGCCAGTTCGTGGCCGCCCTCCAGCGCCTGGCCGAACATCGACAGCTTGACCGACATCTCGACCTTCTCGCCGAGCTCCAGCTCCTTGAGGTGGTCGATCAGCGCGAGGTAGGCGTCGCGGGCGCCCTCGGCCTGCGCGGGGGTGGTGATGTCCTCGCCGACGACGTCCATCGTCAGCTGCAGGCCCTTGCCCGTCAGGTCCTTGATGATCGGGACGATGTCGGACACCGTCTCACCCGGGATGAAGCGGTCGACGACCTGCTTGGTCACGGGGGCCGCCGAGATCAGGCGACGCATCCGGTCGCTGCGCGACGCGGCGAGAATCACGGGACCCAGCACGGGGCACCTCCACAGACAAGCACCAAAAGAGGCCATCACCCGACGATTCGGGTACGGCACGGAGAACCACCGTGAAACCTACGGATCCCTTTGATCGTCGGCCATCGACAGCTGTCACGCATCCGTGCCCGGGATCTCAGACATCTGTATGAAGATGGCCGGAAAATGGGGGAGAATGCCCGGGTGGCGGCGGATTACAAGGGTGATTACCAGGAACTGGTGGACGAGATCTCGGAGCTGCTGGGCGCGCCCGCGACCCTGGAGAACCGCGACTTCGAGCTGCTCGCCTTCGGGGCGTACGACAGCGACGACGAGCTGGACGCCGCGGCGCTGGACCCGGTGCGCACCCGCTCGATCCTGACCCGGCGCTCCACGGCGGGCGTGCGCACCTGGTTCGAGGGCTTCGGCATCACCCGCGCCACCGGCCCGGTCCGTATCCCGCCGAGCCCCGAGGCCGGTGTCTACCGCGGCCGGATCTGCCTGCCGGTGCGGCACCGGGGCGTCGTGGTCGGCTACGTCTGGCTCCTGGAGGGCGAGCCCGGCCCGACGGACGCCCAGCTCGACGCCGCGATGCGGGTGGCCGGCCGGATCGGCGCGCTGCTGGCGGACGAGGCGGAGGCGGGGGCCGGGCTGAGCCGGGAGCTGCGGGCGGTGCTCACCGCCGAGGGCGGCTGGCAGCGGGACATGGCGGTGGCCGAGCTGCGCACCGCGCTCGGTCCCCGCGCGGACGGCCCGCACACCCTGATCTGTGTGGCCCCCTGGCCCTCCCCCGACCCGGACGACGCACCTTCCGCCCGTTCCGTGCCGCACGCGGCGGCCCTGTGCACGATCCCCTGGGGAACGGCGGCCCAGAGCCTCGCGGTCCTGGTCCGGCTCCGCTCCACGGCGGTGGGCGCACCGGCGCTGGCGGCGGCGGGCCGGGTGCTGGAGGAGGCGGAGGGAGCCTGGGGGGCCCTCGGGGTGCGGGGCGGTACGGAGACGGCTACGACGACGGCGGGGGGCGGCCCGGGACCGAGCGGTTCCGGCGCCGGGGCGCGGGGAGCCTCGGGCAAAGGGGCCGGGAGAACTTCGGGCACGGAAGCCGGAGGAGCTTCGGGCAAGGGGACCGGAGGGACTTCGGGCAAGGGGGTGCGCGGGGCGGTGCCGAGGGGGGCCGGGGCCGCGGTGGCGGCGGCGGTCGCCGCGGGGGTCGCCGGGGCGGGCCGGTACACCGGCGGCCCCGGGACGTCCGGGTTCGGCGGACCCGCCGCCGGGATCGGGGACCCCCGGGTCGGACTGGCCGAGCTGGGCGCGGTCTGGCAGGAGGCGCGCGCCGCGGCACAGGCGGCGCTGGCCGAACGGCGCCTCGGGCCGGTCGCGCAGTGGCGGGGCATCGGGCCGTACCGCCTGCTGACCGCGCTCCCCCCGGAGTCCGCGCAGGACCCGGCCGCAGGCCCCCTCCTCTCCCCCGCCCACCGCGAGCTGGCCCGCACCGCCGAGGTCTATCTCGACTGCGCCGGGCAGGCGGGCCGTACGGCGTCCGAGCTGGGCATCCACCGCCAGACCCTCTACTACCGCCTCAACCGCGTGGAACAGCTGACGGGCCTCGACCTGGACGACGGCGAGGA
The DNA here is from genome assembly GCF_040684035.1 of Streptomyces sp. NPDC093018. NCBI lineage: Bacteria > Bacillati > Actinomycetota > Actinomycetes > Kitasatosporales > Streptomycetaceae > Streptomyces > Streptomyces sp. NPDC093018. Next base: position 507,245 of record NZ_JBFBFF010000002.1, on the reverse strand, counting down.
CAGGCTGCTGCTGCACATGGCGTTGAAGAGGGCCCGGCTGTAGGGGCGCGGCGCGGGAATTCCGGTTGCCCCCAACTGCCCGTCGGGACAAGCCTCTTCGCCATGGCTTCCCCTTCTTCCTGCTCCTTCCGCGCGCCCGACGGCACCGAACTCGCCCACCACGTCCGCGGCGAGGGCAGCCCGCTGGTCGTTCTGCCCGGCGGCCCGACGGACTCCGCGTACCTCGGCGATCTGGGCGGCCTGTCCCGCTACCGGCGGCTGGTCATGCCGGACCCCCGGGGCACGGGCCGCTCGGCGACCCCCCGGGACCCGGCGTCGTACCGCTGCGACCGGATGGTGGCCGACGTGGAGGCCCTGCGCATGCGTCTGGGCCTGGACCGGATGGATCTGCTCGCGCACTGCGCCGGGGCGAACCTGGCCGTTCTGTACGCGAGTTGCCACCCCGAGCGGGTCGAGCGGCTGACCCTGGTCACCCCGAGCGTCGCCGCCGTCGGCCTCACGATCAGCGGTGAGCTGCGCCGGGAGACCGTCCGGGCCCGCGCCGCGGAGCCCTGGTTCCCGCAGGCGTACGCGGCACTGGAGGCGATCACGCAGGGCCGTGCGACGGCGGCCTCGTGGGCGGCCATCACCCCGTTCTCGTACGGCCGTTGGGACGAGACGGCGCGCGCCCATCAGGCCGCGGCGGACGAGCGGTCGAACCCCGAGATCATGGCCGCGTACGGCGCGGAGGGCGCGTACGACCCGCCGGCCACCCGCGCCGCGCTGGCCCGTCTCACCGCGCCGGTACGGCTCCTCGCGGGCGAGGTCGACCCGGGCGCCCCGCCCGCCACGGTCGCCGCGTACGCGGCCCTCTTCCCCGACGCCGAACTGGTCATCCAGCCCGGCGCGGGCCACTTCCCGTGGCTGGACGACCCCGACCGCTTCGTGGTCTCGGTGTGTCCGCAGGCGTTCAACCCGGTCGGCGCGTTCAACGCATCGCCGCCCTCCGACGGCTGACTCCCGGGCGCCCACCGACTTGACTGGGCGGATCACATCGTGCCCGGCACCGGTCCGGTGCCGGCCGCTGCCCCAGAGGTGAGCACATGCCCCGTCCCGACACTCCCGCACCAGGATCCGCGTTGTTCACCGCACCCCTCTGGGGAGACCTGGAGGTCCGCTCGGCGCTCCACCCCGGGACCGAGGCCGGCCGCGAACGCAACCTTCGGCGGCTCCGGGGCCGCCGGCTGTTCGCGGACGAACGGGCCTTCGAGTGGTACCGCTCCTGGGACCTGGAGGGTCTGGTGGGCGCGGTCTATCCCTACGTCGACGATGTGGGCCTGGACCTGTGCAACTACGCCACCACCTTCATGACCGTGTACGACGACCAGTTCGAGGGCACCTCGGCGACCGCGTCGGCCGAGGCGGCGGCCGAGGTGCGCACCTGTCTCGGCGTCATCGACGAACGGACCGACGTCCCCGCCACCTCGCCCCTGACCGGCATCTTCACCGAGATCTGGCACGAGTGGCTGCGCGCCGGGCTGTCCGCCGAGTGGCACGCCCGGGTCCGCACCGACTGGGTCTACTGCCTGACCTCGATGGCCCATGAACGCGTCGCGCTGCGCACCGGACGGCCACTGCTCCTGGACCAGTACCTGTGGCTGCGCAGGGGCACCTCGTACATGCCGCTGTTCCTCGACCTGATCGAGCTGGCCGGCGGCCGGGAGTGCCCGCGCATCGCCTTCCACGCGCCGCCCCTCCAGATCATGCGCTGCATCACGATGGACGTCGTCAACTACATGAACGACGTCCTCTCGCTGCACAAGGAGATGGCCCGCGGGGACAACGACAACATCGTGCTCACCCTCCGGGGCGCGTACGACTGCTCGCTGGACGAGGCGATCTCACGGGTGTGCGCCTCGGTCCGCGAGCAGGTGCGCCGGTTCTCCGAACTCCACGGCCGGCTCCCGGAGATGTGCGCGGACCTGGGGCTGTCCGGGGCGGAGACCGAGGCCGTGCTCGGTTACGGACACGGCCTTGAGTGCTGGATCGGCGGCTACGACCCCTGGCAGCGGAGCAGCGCCCGCTACACGGCCGCGTTCGCCCAGCGCCCGGCGGATCAGCGATGGGCCTTCCGGATGGGCCGGACGTGATCCTCCGGGCCGGTCCGGGAGACGGCGGAAGGCCGGACGCGCCGAGGAGTTCCTCGGTGCGTCCGGCCTTCCGTGAACCGGGTCAGACCAGGTTGACCGAGCGGGCCGAGGCGGCGCCGATCTCGGCGGAGACCTCGGCCAGCACATTCGCCGTCACGGTGTCGTCCACCGTGAGGACGGCCAGCGCCTCGCCGCCGACCGTGGCACGGGCGACCTGCATACCGGCGATGTTCAGACCGGCCTCGCCGAGGATGCGGCCGACGGTGCCGACGACACCGGGACGGTCCTCGTAGCGCAGGACCAGCATGTGGTCGGCGAGGGCGAGGTCGACGTCGTACTCCCCGACCGCGACGATCTTCTGGACGTGCTTGGGTCCGGCCAGGGTGCCGGAGACCGACACCTCCTCGCCGGTGCCGAGCGTGCCGCGCACCGTCACCACATTGCGATGTTCGGTGGCCTCGGAGCTGGTGGTGAGGCGGACCTCGACGCCGCGCTCCTGGGCGAACAGCGGGGCGTTCACATACGACACCGTCTCGTCGACGACGTCCTCGAACACGCCCTTGAGCGCGGAGAGTTCGAGCACCTTCACGTCGTGCTGGGTGATCTCGCCGTAGACCTCGACGTCCAGGCGGACGGCCACCTCACCGGCGAGCGCGGTGAAGATACGGCCCAGGCGCTCGGCCAGCGGCAGGCCCGGCTTGACGTCCTCGGCGATGACACCGCCCTGGACATTGACCGCGTCCGGGACCAGTTCACCGGCGAGGGCGAGGCGCACCGACCGGGCGACCGCGATGCCCGCCTTCTCCTGGGCCTCGTCCGTGGAGGCGCCCAGGTGAGGGGTGCACACGACCTGGTCCAGCTCGAACAGCGGGGAGTCGGTGCAGGGCTCCTTGGTGTACACATCGAGGCCGGCGCCGGCGACCCGGCCCTCCTTCAGCGCCGCGTACAGCGCCGCCTCGTCCACGATGCCGCCGCGCGCGGCGTTGACGATGCGCACGCTCGGCTTGACCTTGCGCAGCGCCTCGTCACCGATGAGGCCGAGGGTCTCGGGGGTCTTCGGCAGGTGGACGGTGATGAAGTCGGAGACTTCGAGGAGCTCGTCCAGGGACAGCACCTTGACGCCCATCTGGGCGGCGCGCGCCGGCTGTACATACGGGTCGTAGGCGACGACCTTCATGCCGAAGGCGGACATGCGCTGCGCGACCAGGGCGCCGATGCGGCCGAGGCCGACGACACCGAGGGTCTTCTCGGCCAGCTCGACGCCCGTGTACTTGCTGCGCTTCCACTCGCCGTTCTTCAGCGCGGCGTTCGCCTGCGGGATGTTGCGGGCGGTGGACAGCAGTAGACCGCAGGCCAGCTCGGCCGCGGTCACGATGTTGGAGGTCGGGGCGTTGACGACCATCACACCGGCCTTGGTGGCGGCGGACACGTCCACGTTGTCCAGGCCGACGCCCGCGCGGGCGACGACCTTGAGCTTCTTGGCCGCGGCGACGGCCTCGGCGTCGACCTTGGTGGCGGAACGGATCAGGATCGCGTCGACGTCGGCGATGGCGGGCAGCAGCTCCGCCCGGTCGGCTCCGTTGCAGTGCCGGATCTCGAAGTCCGGGCCAAGGGCGTCGACGGTCGCGGGCGAAAGCTCTTCGGCGATGAGTACGACGGGTTTCGAGCTCACGTGGGTCCTCACAAGTCCAATGCGGACGGCCGTCCCGACGGCCGCTGGCGGAGGGGTGCTAGCCGCGTGGAAGACGCACGACGCTGTGGGCCTGACGCGTATGTTGTGCAGCAGTCTAGTGGCGCCGCGCTCTTCGTTTTGCGCCGCTGCGGAAGGATCACCCGGACGGGGAACTCCAATGTGGAGTGCTGTCGGAGATCGTGGCGAATGGGGGCCGGAGCAGCATGCCCCGGCCCCCTGACGCGAGGCTTACGCCTCCTCGTTCACCCAGCTCATCAGCCGGCGCAGCTGCTTGCCGGTGGTCTCCAGCAGGTGCTCGGAGTCCTGCTTCTTGTACTCGTTGTACTTCTTCAGACCGCCGTGGTACTCGTCCATCCAGTTCTTGGCGAAGGTGCCGTCCTGGATCTCGGCGAGGACCTTCTTCATCTCCGCCTTGGTGGCGTCGGTGATGATCCGCGGGCCGGTGACGTAGTCACCCCACTCGGCGGTCTCGGAGATGGACCAGCGCATCTTCTCCAGGCCGCCCTCGTACATGAGGTCCACGATCAGCTTCAGCTCGTGCAGGCACTCGAAGTAGGCGATCTCCGGCTGGTAGCCGGCCTCGGTCAGGGTCTCGAAGCCCGCCTTGACCAGCGCGGCGGTGCCACCGCACAGCACGGCCTGCTCGCCGAAGAGGTCGGTCTCGGTCTCCTCGGTGAAGGTCGTCTTGATGACGCCGGCGCGGGTGCCGCCGATGCCCTTGGCGTACGACAGGGCCAGCGCGAAGGCGTTGCCGGAGGCGTCCTGCTCGACGGCGGCGATGCAGGGCACGCCGCGGCCTTCCTCGTACTGGCGGCGGACCAGGTGACCCGGGCCCTTGGGGGCCACCATGCAGACGTCCACGCCGGCCGGGGGCTTGATGAAGCCGAAGCGGATGTTGAAGCCATGGCCGAAGAACAGCGCGTCGCCGTCCTTCAGGTTGGCGGCGATGGACTCCTCGTAGACCTGGGCCTGGATCGGGTCCGGGACCAGGATCATGATGACGTCGGCCTCGGCCGCGGCCTCGGCCGGGGTGACCACGCGCAGGCCCTGCTCCTCGGCCTTGATCTTGGACTTGGAGCCCTCGTGCAGACCGACCCGGACGTCCACACCGGAGTCGCGCAGCGACAGGGCGTGCGCGTGACCCTGGCTGCCGTAACCGATGACCGCGACCTTGCGGTTCTGGATGATGGACAGGTCGGCGTCAGCGTCGTAGAACAGCTCGGCCACTTTGGGTTCTCTCCCTATGTGTGCAGGTGGTGCGTCCCACCGTATGACGGTGGGCGGTGAGGTGGTTTCGGGGTCTCGGCATACGGGCGAGCGGTGCGACCGGCCGCCCGTACGCGGCCGTACCGGGTGTTACGCGGATCGGTCCAGGGCGCGCAGCGAGCGGTCCGTGATCGAACGGGCGCCGCGGCCGATGGCGATGGTGCCGGACTGGACCAGCTCCTTGATGCCGAACGGCTCCAGCATCTTGAGCATGGCGGACAGCTTCTCGCCTGACCCGGTGGCCTCGATGGTCACGGCCTCCGGGGAGACGTCCACGGTCTTGGCGCGGAACAGCTGGACGATCTCCACGATCTGGGAGCGGGTCTCGTTGTCCGCGCGGACCTTCACCAGAACGAGTTCGCGCTGAACGGCCTGATGGGGCTCCAGCTCGACGATCTTCAGGACCTCGACCAGCTTGTTGAGCTGCTTGGTCACCTGCTCCAGCGGCAGTTCCTCGACACCGACCACGATGGTGATCCGGGAGATGTCGGGGTGTTCGGTGACGCCCACCGCGAGCGAGTCGATGTTGAAGCCGCGGCGGGAGAACAGGGCGGCGATCCGGGCGAGGATGCCCGGCTTGTTCTCCACCAGGACGGAGAGCGTGTGCTTGGACATGGTCTTTTTACGTCTCTCTCGCTCAGTCGTCTTCGCTGTCGCCGAAGTCGGGGCGGACGTCCCGGGCGGCCATGATCTCGTCGTTCGAGGTGCCGGCGGCGACCATCGGCCACACCATGGCGTCCTGGTGGACGATGAAGTCCACGACCACCGGACGGTCGTTGATGGAATTGGCCTCCTCGATGACCTTGTCCAGGTCCTCGGGGCGCTCGCAGCGCAGCCCCACGCAGCCCATCGCCTCGGCCAGCTTCACGAAGTCCGGCACCCGCGTGCCCCGGGCCTCGGGGTTGACGTCGTCGGGACCGCTGTGCAGGACGGTGTTGGAGTAGCGCTGGTTGTAGAACAGAGTCTGCCACTGGCGGACCATCCCGAGCGCGCCGTTGTTGATGACGGCGACCTTGATGGGGATGTTGTTCAGGGCGCAGGTGGTCAGTTCCTGGTTGGTCATCTGGAAGCAGCCGTCGCCGTCGATCGCCCAGACCGTCCGCTCGGGCCGGCCGGCCTTGGCGCCCATGGCGGCCGGGACCGAGTAGCCCATCGTCCCGGCGCCGCCGGAGTTCAGCCAGGTGGCGGGCTGCTCGTACTGGATGAAGTGCGCGGACCACATCTGGTGCTGGCCGACGCCCGCCGCGAAGATGGTGCCCTCGGGGGCGAGCTGTCCGACGCGCTCGATGACGGCCTGCGGGGACAGCGAGCCGTCCTCGGGCCGGTCGTAGCCGAGCGGGTAGGTCTCGCGCCAGCGGTTGAGGTCGTGCCACCAGGCCGCATATCCCGTTCGGGCGGCCTCGCCCTGGTGGCCCTCGCTGTGCTCTTTCTGCACGGCCTGGACCAGATCGGCGATGACCTCGCGGGCGTCGCCCACGATCGGCACGTCGGCCTCGCGGTTCTTGCCGATCTCGGCCGGGTCGATGTCGGCGTGCACGATCTTGGCGTACGGCGCGAAGCTGTCCAGCTTGCCGGTGACGCGGTCGTCGAAGCGGGCTCCGAGGGCGACGATCAGGTCGGCCTTCTGCAGCGCGGTGACGGCGGTGACCGCACCGTGCATGCCCGGCATTCCCACGTGCAGCGGGTGGCTGTCGGGGAATGCGCCGAGCGCCATCAGGGTGGTGGTGACGGGCGCTCGGGTGAGTTCGGCGAGGACCTTCAGCTCGGCGGTGGCCTTGGCCTTCAGGACGCCGCCGCCGACGTAGAGGACCGGCCGCTTGGCGGCGGTGATCAGCTTGGCGGCCTCGCGGATCTGCTTGGCGTGCGGCTTGGTGACCGGGCGGTAGCCGGGCAGGTCCATGACCGGCGGCCAGGAGAAGGTGGTCTTCGCCTGGAGGGCGTCCTTGGCGATGTCGACCAGCACCGGCCCGGGGCGTCCGGTGGAGGCGATGTGGAAGGCCTGCGCGATGATCCGCGGGATGTCCTCGGCCTTGGTCACCAGGAAGTTGTGCTTGGTGATCGGCATGGTGATGCCGACGATGTCCGCTTCCTGGAAGGCGTCCGTGCCGATCGACTTCGAGGACACCTGGCCGGTGATCGCGACCATCGGCACCGAGTCCATATGGGCGTCGGCGATCGGGGTGACCAGGTTGGTCGCGCCCGGTCCGCTCGTCGCCATGCAGACGCCGACCTTGCCGGTGGCCTGCGCGTATCCCTCGGCCGCATGGCCCGCGCCCTGCTCGTGACGGACCAGGACGTGGCGCACCCGGGTGGAGTCCATCAGCGGGTCGTACGCCGGCAGGATCGCGCCGCCGGGAATTCCGAATACCGTGTCCGCCCCGACCTCCTCAAGGGAGCGAATGAGGGACTGCGCGCCCGTGACGTGCTCGACGGGGGCGGAGTGCCCGCCGGATCGGGGCCGGGGCTGCGGATGATGGGCCCCGGTGGCCTGCTCGGTCATCGGCTTCTCTTCTCGATGCTGAGGGTTTTTGCGAGGTTCGGGCGGAGTTCGTCGGTCGTACGAGGGTCACTCGTGCAACAAAAAACCCCTCGTGCCGTGAGGCAAGCGAGGGGAGCGCGCCGGTGAGGGTCGCTGGGGATTCCGGATCGCATTCCGGTGGGTCCCAGCTCAGCCGACGCGCTGTCCAAGTACGAGAATTCGGGTGCGCATGGCACTGACCCTCCCCCCGGGGCGCACCACGTGTCAAGTGGGTGGGACGGGCGTCTCAGAATGTGAGCGAAGGGCACTGCTGCCTCCGAAAACAGCGGGTACTCCTCCGGTGTACACCCCCGCGGCACCCAGCCGCCCCTGTGTTTCCCGCACTCTGCCCGCGAACGCCGGTTCCACCGGCACATGGGGCCCGCTCGATGTGCGCGGACCGGTCCCGGCGTGGGCTCCGCCCGGGGCGTGCGCCCCGGCCGGTGCGTGCGCTCCGGCCGCCGCGTGTGCTCCCGCTCCGCCGTGCGGCACCGGGCAGGACCCGGCGCCGAGGGCCCGGCGCAGCCGGTACTCGTCCAGCGGACCGGAGAACGCCGCGCCGCTGCCATGGGTGCAGCCCATCGCGCGCAGCGCCACCGCCTGCTCGGGCAGGTCCACGCCCTCGGCGACGGACTGGAGCCCGAGATCGCCCGCGATCCGCAGCAGCCCGCTGGTGATCTTGTGCAGCCGCGCGGAGTCCACCACGCCCTCGACCAGGCCGCGGTCGAGCTTGAGGATGTCCACGGGCAGCCGCCGCAGCGCGGCGATCGCCGCCTGGCCGCTGCCGAAGCCGTCCAGCGCGATCCGCACCCCGAGCCGGCTCAGCGCGGTCAGCCGCCGCTCCAGCTCGTCGAGACCGAGTCCCGGATCGGTGTCGGACAGCTCGATGACCAGCGCCCCGGGCGGCAGCCCGTATCTGGTCAGCAGCGCCTCCACGGAGCCGGGCGGCAGCGAGCGGTCCAGCAGCCGCCGGGCGCTCATCCGCACCGCCACCGGTACGACGAGCCCGCTCGCGGCCCGCTCGGCGGCCCCCGCCACGGACTCCTGGAGGATCCAGCGGTCCAGCTCGGCCGTCTTGTCGCCGTCCTCGGCCACCCGCAGGAACTCGGCCGGGGTGAACAGCACCCCCTGCGAGGAGCGCCAGCGGGCCTGCGCCGAGACCGCCGTGATCCGGCCGTCCTCCAGGCACACCACGGGCTGGTGCAGCAGCGCGAACTCCCCGTCGTGCAGCGCGGCGCGCAGCCGGGTGGCCAGCTCCGCCTTGCGTACGACGTCCTGCTGCATCTGCGGCTTGTACAGCTCGACCCGGCCCTTTCCGGCCGATTTCGCGCGGTACATCGCGAGGTCGGCGTTGCGCAGCAGCTCGCCCGCGCCGAGGCCGGGTTCGGCGAAGGCGACGCCGATGGAGGCGTTGACCCGGACATCGTTGCCGTCGATCGCGTAGGGCTGGGAGAGGGTCATCCTGAGGCGGTCGGCGAGCTCCAGGATGTTGCGCTCACGGGCGGCACGGTCATGGGTGCCGTCCCCGACGATCAGGGCCGCGAACTCGTCGCCGCCGAGCCGGGAGGCGGTGTCGCCCTGGCGGACCGCGTCCTGGAGTCTTCGGGCGGCCTGGACGAGGAGTTCGTCGCCGGCCTGGTGCCCGATGGTGTCGTTGACGGCCTTGAAGCCGTCGAGGTCGATGAAGAGCACCGCGGTGCCGCGCAGGGCGGCGCCCCGGTCGGTGGCCCGGCGGCCGGACAGGGCCTGCTGGACGCGCCGGGTGAACAGCGCGCGGTTGGGCAGGTCGGTCAGCGGGTCGTGCTCCGCGTTGTGCTGCAACTGCGCCTGGAGGCGCACGCGTTCGGTGACGTCCCGGCTGTTGAAGATCAGGCCGCCGTGGTGGCGGTTGACGGTGGACTCGACGTTCAGCCAGCCTCCCCCGCTTCCTGCTCCTCCCCCGGCGCCCGGCCGGGAGGTGCCCCCGCCGCCGGAGCGGAAGCGGCACTCGATGCGGGTGGTGGGCTCGGTCAGCGGGCTGGCCGCGAGGAAGCGGCGCACCTCGTGCACCACGCAGCCCAGGTCCTCGGGGTGGATCAGGGCGGCCAGCTCGGTGCCCACCAGGTCCTCGGCGGGACGGCCGTAGACCCCGGCGGCGGCCGGGGAGACGTAGCGCAGGATGCCGTTGGGCGCGGCGATCATGATGACGTCGCTGGAGCCCTGCACCAGGGAGCGGAAGTGGTTCTCCTTCTGCGCCAGTTCCTGGGTGAGGGCGATGTTGTCCAGCAGCATGATGCCCTGGCGGATCACGAGCGCCAGCACGACGCAGCCCGCGGTGATCAGCACGACGTGGTCGGGCCTGCGGCCGTTCAGGACGTTGTACAGGATGCCCAGGGTGCACACCGCGGCGGCGAGATACGGGGTGAGCGCGGCGAGCGAGCCGGTGATCGGACGGCCTGCCGGGTAGCGGGCGGAGTCGGCACCGGCGTGCAGAGCCGGGTCGGTGCGGTCGGGTGCCGGGAGCGGTCCGTGCCCGGCGCCCGGGAACGTGCTGTCCCCGGCGTCCTGGAAATGACTCGGGTCCGGGTACGAGCCGTGTTCGGCGCCCTCGTACACGTCGCGCTCGGCCCCCGCGTACCCGTCGTGCCCGGCGCCTGCGTCCTGCCCGGAGCCCGGGTCCCGGCTGTGCTCGGCGGTCGGGGCGGGCGCGGACGGGTCGGGCGCGGACGGTGGCCGAAGGCCAGCGGCGCGCGGCGCGGGCAGGTGCCCGGAGGCCGCGCGGGTGGGCCCGTCCGGCGTCGGCGCGGTCCCGGGCCGGGGTGTGGCCCAGGGGGCGTAGGCGAGCAGCAGCGAACCGGCGAACCAGCCCGCGTCCAGCAGCTGCCCGGAGCGGTAGCTGGTGTGCAGCAGCGGCGAGGTGAACAGCGCGTCGCACATCACGGTCAGGGCGAGCGCGCCGATCGCGGTGTTCACGGCGGTGCGGTTGCCGGGCGCGCGCCGGAAGTGCAGCGCGAGCACCATGCTGACCAGCACGATGTCCAGCAGCGGATAGGCCAGCGAGAGCGCGGTGTGCGCCACGCTCGGCCCGTCGAACCGGGCCGCCTGGGCGAGCGCGAGGCTCCACGACAGGGTGAGCAGCGAACCGCCGATCAGCCAGGCGTCCAGGCCCAGACAGATCCAGCCGGCCCGAGTCACCGGACGGCTGGCGAGCACCAGCAGGCCCACGATCGCGGGCGGCGCGAAGCACAGGAAGAACAGATCGGCGTACGACGGGCTGGGCACGGGCCTGCCGAGCACGACCTCGTACCAGCCCCAGACGGCGTTGCCCAGGGCCGCCATGGCCGAGGAGAGTCCGAACAGCAGCCAGGCGGGGCGGTAGCGGACCCGGGGGCCGCGGGCGTAGAGGAAGCAGGAGACGGCGGCGACGCCGGCCGCGGCGCTGAGCCCGAAGTCGCCCATGACCAGCGCGATCTCGTCCGTGCCCCAGTCGAACGCGGCGCCGACGGCGTATGCCGCGCAGACGAGGGCGAGGACGAGCTGTTCGGAGGCGCGGGTGCGCCCGACGCGGACCCGTCCGCGCGCCGGCGGATCCTGGTGCGGGTGCGGCGCGCGCACCTCTGCGTGGACGGTGGTGGTCGGCGTGGGCGCGCTCACCGGGGCCTCCCGGTGGGTGACGCGCCCGTGTCCCGCCGCACCCGGCGGACCGGGCGTGTGTGCCTGCGGGGGCCGGCCGGCCGGCGCGGGTGGTGGCTGTGGTGAGCGGTGTGGTGGCCGCGTCCGCCCGCGGCCGTGCGCCAGGGCCGCCGTCGGCGGCTCCAACGCGTCGGATCGTTCGTCCATAGGCCGTGCATCGCCCGTCGCCCCCCTCACAAGATCTGAAATGTCATCCCCGGCGCCGATGTAGGCGGCGCTGCCCCTGTCGGGACGATACACCAGGTTCGTCACTCAGGGACATAGCTTCTCTACGCTCCGTGACGACCAGCGGCGATGCGGGCACGGGCCGCGTCCGAGAGGTCGCGGAGGGTGCCGGAAAGGCCCTAACGCCCGTTCGTTCCCGGGGTGTCCGGGCCCTCCGGATCTGTTCCGGCCGGATCTTCGGGGGCCGTTCCCACCGGCTCCTTCGGGTCCTGTCCCGTCGTCAGGATCACGTTCCGCAGCGGCTCGTGGTTCACGAACCGGGTCAACTGATCGACCAGCAGCCGCCGGGCGCGCGGCAGGAAGGCCGACGTGGGTCCGCCGACATGCGGGGTGATCAGTGCGCCGGGGGCCTTCCAGAGGGGGTGGCCGGGCGGCAGCGGCTCGGGGTCGGTGACGTCGAGGGCGGCCAGGATCCGGCCCCGCTCCAGCTCCGCGAGCAGCGCGTTCGTGTCCACGACCGGCCCCCGGGCGACGTTCACCAGGAGGGCCCCGTCCTTCATCCGGGACAGGAACTCGGCGTCCACCAGACCATGGGTGGCGTCCGTGAGGGGGGTGGACAGAATCACGACATCGGCGTCCGGAAGCAGAGAGAGCACATCGGCGATCGGATGTACGAGACCGCGCGCCGTGGTGCGCCGGGAGCGCGCGACGCGCGCCACCCGCGCAAGCTCGAAGGGCGTGAGCCGGTCCTCGATGGCGGCGCCGATCGAGCCGTAGCCGACGATGAGCACGTTCTTGTCGGCGAGCGCGGGCCGGAACGCGCCCTGCCAGCGCTCCTGTTGCTGGGCCCGCACGAAGTCCGGGATGCCGCGCAGCGCGGCCAGGGTCAGGGTGAGCGCCAGCTCGGCGGTGCTCGCCTCGTGCACCCCTCGCGCGTTGCACAGCCGTACGCCCGGCACGATGGCCGAAAGCCGCGCCGTGATGTCGTCGACGCCCGCCGTGAGCGTCTGGATGACCCGGACATTGCTCAACTGCTCCAGCGGGCGCACCTTGACCGGCCACCGCTTCATGTACGGCACCACGTACATCACGCAGCGCGCCGGGTCGCCCGGAAACTCCTGGTCGCCGTCCTCGCCGCCGTCCCAGAACAGGTACCGGAGGCCCTCGGGCAGCCCCTCGATCTCCTCGGGCGGAAGCGGAAGCCATACGTCTGCGCTCATGGTCAGGAGGCTATGTCAGGTACGCGCGGTGCAGAGGTTAGGTTGGGGGTCAGGCTAGGGGAGGTTCCGGAGCAGGTGGAGCGCAGGACGATCGGCGCGGGGGCGCTCGCGGTGGGGGCCGTCGGACTCGGGTGCATGCCGATGAGCTGGGCGTACAGCACCTCGCGGCAACGGGGCGAGGAGTCGGTGAGATGCGTGCACCGGGCCCTGGACCTGGGGTCGAGCCTGCTGGACACCGCGGACATGTACGGCCCGTTCACCAACGAGCTGCTGCTCGGGCGGGTGCTGAGGGAGCGGCGGGCGGACGCGTTCGTCTCCACGAAGGCGGGGCTGCTGGTGGGCGAGCAGCACATCGTGGCCAACGGCCGCCCCGGCTATGTGAAACGGGCCTGCGACGCCTCGCTGCGCCGGCTCCAGACGGAGGTGATCGACCTCTACCAGCTGCACCGCCCCGACCCCGAGGTGCCGATCGAGGAGACCTGGGGCGCGATGGCCGAGCTGGTGCGGGCCGGGAAGGTGCGATCGCTCGGCCTGTGCGCGCTGGGCGCGCGCGGCGGGCGCCGCTCGGGCGCCGGGCGCTACGACGGCGTGCTGCGCCAGTTGCAGCGGGTGCAGCAGGTGTTCCCGGTGGCCGCGGTCGAGGCGGAACTGTCGGTGTGGTCCCCGGAGGCGCTGCGGACGCTGCTGCCGTGGTGCGAGGCGCGGGGCGTGGGCTTCCTGGCAGCGATGCCGCTGGGCAACGGCTTCCTGACCGGCACGCTCACCCCGGGCGAGGGCTTCGAACCGGACGATGTGCGCGCCCGGCACCCCCGGTTCACCGCCGAGATGATGGCGGCGAACCAGCCGATCGTGGCCGGTCTGCGCCGCGTCGCCCGGCGGCACGGTCCGGAGGTCACCCCGGCGCAGGTCGCGCTGGCCTGGGTGCTGTCCCGGGGCCGCCATGTGATCGCGCTGCCGGGCACGAAGCGGGAGCGCTGGGCCGCGGAGAACGCGGCGGCGGCCGGACTGCGGCTGTCCCCCGCGGATCTGGCGGAGATCGCACGGCTGCCGAGGGCGCAGGGGTCGTGGGACTGAGGGACCCTTGGCAGGGGAAGATCTGCCGCTGGAACGCCGCCCCGAAGGGATCATGATCGTGCGACGTCGAGCTGTGCCGACCGTGCTGGCCGCGACCGCCCTCCTGCTGACGGCGGGCTGCTCCTCCGGCTCCTCGGGGGTGGGCTTTCCCGGCCGGCTCCCCCGTACGGCGCCCGCGAGCACCGCGCCGGCCGCCCCGGCCACGGAGTCGGCGGCGCCGGCCAAGGGCTCGGTACGGGTGCTGCGCACGGTGGCCGAGGGTCTGAAGTCGCCCTGGGGCCTTGCCGTGCTGCCGGGCGGCGATCTGCTGGTGTCCTCCCGCGACGACGGGACGATCACCCGTATCGACCCGGACACCGGCCGCAAGACGGAACTGGGCACGGTCTCCGGGGTCTCCCCGGCGGGCGAGGGCGGCCTGCTGGGCATCGCGCTGTCCCCGCACTACGCCTCGGACCACATGATCTACGCCTACTTCACCTCCGCCTCGGACAACCGCATCGTCCGCATGCTCTACGACGACAAGAAACCGGCCGGTGAGCAACTGGGCGCTCCCGACACCCTGTTCAAGGGCATCCCCAAGGGCCCCGTCCACAACGGCGGCCGGATCGCCTTCGGCCCCGACGGCATGCTGTACGCCGGCACCGGCGAGAGCGGCCGGCGCGGCCTCGCCCAGGACCGCGACTCCCTGGGCGGCAAGATCCTCCGGCTGACCCCCGACGGCGAACCGGCCCCCGGCGGCCCCTTCCCTGGCTCCCCCGTCTACTCCCTTGGCCACCGCAACGTCCAGGGCCTCGCCTGGGACGACCGCCAGCGGCTGTTCGCCTCCGAGTTCGGCCAGGACACCTGGGACGAACTGAACGCCATCAAGCCCGGCGGCAACTACGGCTGGCCCGACGCCGAGGGCAAGTCCACCGACCCCCGCTTCCAGAACCCCATCGCCGAGTGGCACACCGACGACGCCTCCCCCAGCGGCATCGCCTACGTCCACGGCGTCATCTGGATGGCCGCCCTCAAGGGCGAACGCCTGTGGCGCATCCCCCTCCACGGCACCCGCGCCGCGGCCGCCCCCCAGTCCTTCCTCACCGGCGCCTACGGCCGCCTGCGCACGGTCGCCCCGGCGGGCGACGGCAAGCTGTGGCTGATCACGAACAACACGGACGGACGGGGGCATCCGAAGAAGGGGGACGACAGGGTTCTGGAGCTTCAGGTGAGCTAGCAGCGCCGACGACTTCTGGGGGCCTCCCCCCGTTACCGTTTTCATGGCTCCGCAATGGGAGTCTCCGGCCGCAGCCTCTGACGAGCGGCCTCAAGCTGCTGGTCATAGTCGGATGCGAACAGCCCGGCTGAGGTCCGTCATCTGGAGCTTCTCCAGCCAGTGCGACAGCACCAGTGCCTCGTCACTCGTGAGCTTGATCATCACGGCCTTCGACCTCGGCCGAACAGACAGGGGCACCCCCTCTCCAATCCCGCCCTTCGCCCTCCGGCTCCGGCTCTGTCCGCTCCTCCTCTGGCTCCGTGGTCGCCGGGTTCGGGGCGGACAGGCGTATGACCGCCTTGCCGGAGGTCAGGTCTATGGGGCCGCGGCCCGGGTCGCTGTCGCCGACCTCCTCCCGGGTCAGTTCGAGGCGGTTCTGTTCGTCGCGGGTGTGTTTGCGGCCTGGTGCGAACAGTTCACTGAAGGCGTCGAACACGGCTTCTCCCCCTTGCCGGTTGTCCCGGGGCCATTATCCCGCCGCCAGCCGGTCCTGGGCCGGGAAGAGACCGAGCCGGTGGGCCAGGGCGGCCGCCTCGCCGCGGCTGGAGACACCGAGCTTGGCCAGGATGTTGGAGACGTGAACGCTCACCGTCTTCGGCGAGATGAACAGTTCCTCGGCTGTCTGCCGGTTGGTGCGGCCGGCCGCGAGCCGTCGCAGAACCTCCTGTTCCCTGGCGGTGAGGCCGAGGCCCGCGGCCCGGTCGGCCGGGGTGGCGCCGGACCGTCCGCGGCCGGGGGTCAGGGCCAGTCGGGCACGGCGGGCGGAGCGGGTGACGGTGTCCATGAGGGGGCGGGCGTCCATGTGGGTGGCGACGGCCGCGGCCAGCCGGAGGAGTTCCAGCGCGCGGTCGCGCTCGCCCGTGCCGCCCGCTCTCAGCAGCGCCCCGGCCAGGCGGAGGCGGACCCGGGCGAGGTCGTAGGGGCGGTCCAGGTGCTCGAAGGCGGTGACCACCGGGGTCCAGGCGTCCACGGTGTCCCGGCCGTCCGCCCTGCGCAGTTCCGCGCGGGTCCATTGGTCGTAGGCGTCCCACAGCGGTGCCCCGGTGGTGAGGGTGCGCGCGGTCTCGGTGAGCCGGTCGAGGATCTCGGCCCGGCCCGTCCGGGTGCTGGGCCGGGCGCGGGTGTCGGCCTCGGCGGAGGCGGCGGCGCGCAGCAGCGGCCAGCCGTGGCGGTGCGCGCCGGTCGGGAGGCCGGCGTCCAGTGCCCGGAGCAGTTCGGCACGGGCGTCGGCGAGGCGGCCCTGTCCGGCGGCGATGCCCAGGGCGACGCGGGCCGGTGGGAGGGACTGGTGGGGCATGGGGGCGTGGTCCCCGAAGTGGTCGCGGGCGGTGGCGAGTCGGCGGGCGGCCTCGGGGAGGTCGCCGTGGGCCAGGGCGAGGTGGGCCAGTTTCAGGGCGCCCGCGGCACGGGGCTCGGTGCCGTGGCCGATCCGGGTGGCGTGGGCGGCGGCCTGGGCGGCTTCCGGCCACTGCCCGAGTGCGTACCGGGCCTCGGCCAGCCCGGCCCACATCCAGGCCTCGGAGTCCGGCAGTCCGTGTCCGCGGGCGAAGGCGAGGCCTTCGTGCAGCAGGGGCAGGGCCTCTCGGTTCCGGCCGAGGCCCGTCAGTGCGGACGGGAGGTTCACATAGGCGCGGCCCGCGACCTGGTGCATGCCCTCGGCGAGGGCGGCCCCGAGGACCTGCCGCATCTGGGCGAGTCCCGGCTCATGGGCGCCGGCGTCGACCTGGAGGCCGCCCAGGGTGAGGCGGGCGTGCAGCTCTATGGCGCGGGCGCCGACCATCCGCGCGTACTGCACGGCCTGTTCGGCGGCGGCGAAGGCCTCGGGGCCCGGCCGGTGCCGCATGGACCAGTTGGCGGCGAGGGTCAGCACCTCGGCGTGCACCTCGGACGGGGGCAGGCCGCGGACCAGTTCCTCGGCGGTGGCCAGTTCGCGTCGGCCGTCGCCGTGGGCCTGGGCCTGGACGAGCTGGGAGCGCTGCAGCCAGAACCAGGCGGCGCGCAGCGGGTCCGGTGCGTCCTCCAGCAGGCGCAGGGCGCGCTTGGTGATCGTGAGGGCACGTTCGCGTTCGCCGCCGAAGCGGCCCGCGACGACGGCCTCGGCCAGCAGGTCGAGATAGCTCAGGGGGGTGGTGGGGTCGCCGCCGCATGGGGTGCGGTCGACGGGGCGCAGGGCGGAGCGCACGGCTTCGGGGGCGCTGTCCCACAGCTCCATCGCCCGCTCCAGCAGGCCGAGTTGCTCGGTGTAGGCATGTCGGCGGCGGGCCGCGGCGGAGGCGGCGAGGACGGCGGGCAGGGCCTTGGCGGGTTCGTGGGCGTGGTACCAGTACCCGGCCAGGCGGGAGGGGCGGGTCTCGGCCGGGACGAGGGTGGGGTCGGCTTCCAGTGCCTCGGCGTAGCGGCGGTTGAGGCGTGAGCGTTCGCCGGGCAGCAGGTCGTCGGCGACGGCCTCGCGGCTCAGGGAGTGCCGGAAGCGGTAGCCGGTGCCGCCCGGGTCGGTGGTGAGGATGTTGGCGCCGACGGCGGCCCGCAGTGCCTCGATGAGGTCGTCCTCCGGGAGCCCGGCGACGGCCGCGAGCAGTGGGTACTCCACGGTGGAGCCGCCCTCGGCGATGATCCGGGCGATCCGCTGGGCGGGTTCGGGCAGGGTCTCGACCCGGACCAGGAGCAGATCGCGCAGGGAGTCGGTGAGGCCGGTGCGGCGGCCCTCGCGGGCGGCCACGGCGAGTTCCTCGACGAAGAAGGCGTTGCCGTCGGAGCGTGCGAAGACGGCGTCGGCCTCGGCGGGGTCGGGTTCGCGGGCCAGGATGCCGGCGATCAGCCGGGCGGCCTCCTCGCGGGTGAGGCGGGGGAGGCTGATCCGGTGGACGGTGCGCAGCCGGTCCAGTTCGGCGAGCAGAGGGCGCAGGGGGTGGCGGCGGTGGATGTCGTCGGAGCGGTAGGTGGCGAGGACGAGGAGTCTGCCGGTGCGCGGGGTGCGCAGGAGGTAGGCGAGGAGATGGCGGGTGGCGGCGTCGGCCCAGTGCAGGTCCTCCAGGACGAGGGCGATGGTGTGGTCGGTGGCGAGCCGGGCCAGCAGCCGGGCGGTGAGTTCGAACAGGCGGGCCATGCCGTGTTCGTCATGGCGGCCCGCTGGGTGTTCGCCCAACTCGGGCAGCAGCCGCGCCAGTTCCTCCTCCCGACCGGCCGTGGCGATGGCGAACTCCTCGGGCCGGGCGGCGCGCAGGGCACGCAGGGCGGCGGAGAACGGGGCGAACGGGAGCCCCTCGGCGCCGATCTCCACACAGCCGCCGACGGCGACGAGGGCCTCGCGCCTCGCGGCGGCCGTGGTGAACTCCTCGACCAGGCGGGTCTTGCCCACGCCCGCCTCACCGCCGAGCAGCAGCGTCTGTGGCTGCCCCGCGGCGGCGCGGGTGAGCGCGTCGTGCAGGACGGCCAGCTCAGCGGCGCGGCCGACGAACTCGGGACTGGGGGATCTGGTCTCCACGCGGCCGAGCATCGCACGGGGCGCGGGGACCGGGTCGCCGGTTTTCCACAGGCCCGGTGCGATTGTCGTACCGACCGCAGGGCGGGGCGTGCCGGTCACCGGGCGGGGCGTGCCGGTCGGGCGAGCCGGCGTACGGATGGCGAGGGACGTCGTGCCCACGGCGGGATGCGTCGTGCCCATGGCGCGGTCACCCGGTGCGCAGGGGCCGCTGCCATAGGGACGGGGACCCGTGCGGGTCGCCGACCCGGCCCTTGCCGCCGGCCCAGGCTCGTGCGATGCGGCGGGCGCGGCGGCGGGTCCGGGTCAGTTCGCGGGCCAGGCGCTGCCGCTCGGCCTCCAGGAGGAGTCGCTCGGTGCGCATCCGGGCGTGGTTCTCGATCTCGATCATGGCGGGACCCTTCGCGGGGAGAGAGGCGGTGCGGGGCTTCGCTCGCTGCGATGCCTCCGCGGGATGCCTCCACCTTCCGCTCCCGGCCGGGCGCGCCGCATCGGGAAAGTTCCGCATCTTCGGGCGGCCGTCCGGCACGGGCCGACGTCTGAGGGGTCCTCAGAATTCGCGCCGGGCACGCGTAAGGGGCCTCGGGGAGCCCGTGACATGTGCACGGATTCCCTAAGGCCCCTGAGGTCGCTGACGCCGCTGAGGTCCCTGGGCGCCGGGGGTTGTCGCCCGCTCAGCTCGCCGACGGCAGTGCCAGCAGCGCGTCCGAGTACTTCAGGACCGCCAGCAGCAGCCCGATGACGCCGAGCGAGACGCCGGCCCAGGCCACCGACTTGATCCAGGGGGCCTGCGGGCGGCCGGGGGTGCCGAAGGCGGGGCGGGCGAGGACGACCACGCCGGTGATCAGCGCGAGCAGGGCGAAGAAGCCGGCCCACAGCGCGGTGGTGTGCCAGGAGTCGCCGTAGACCGCCTTGATCTGCGTGGCGACGCTCGCGGTGGAGGACGTCCGCAGCTGGCCGACGAGCTGCTGGCGGGCGCCCGCGACGGTGCCGATCCAGCCGCCGCTGAGCGAGACCAGGCCCAGCGCGGCGGAGACCACGGCACCGGCGCCCTGGCCGACCCCGGAGGGCGCCTTGGCGTCCGCCGCGTCGTCCTCGAACCCGTCCACCGGCCCGTCCACCGGCCCGTCCGCCGGCCCGTCCACCGGCTCCTCGGCGAGCGGGCCGTCGGCCGGCTGCTCGGTGCCCCCGGCGACCGCCGCGCCCTCGGCGCTCGCGCCCTCGGTCTCCGCCTTCCCCGCGGTGTCCTGCGCCGCGGTCTCGACCCCCTGTGCCGTCTCGTCGTCGTGCTGCGCCGCCGTCGTACCGGCCGCGGCGTCTTCCGATGTCTTCGTTGCCATGGCAACAACCGTACGGACGCCGTATGAGAGGTCGCTTAATGATCGTCAATGGGCGTGTTGCGCCGCGCCCTCGCCTGCCGTAGGCCATTCGGGGGCCAGCACCGACCAGATCTCGGTGCTGGTGCGCTCCCCGTCGTGCGGATAGTTCTCGCGCAGTACACCCTCACGGGTCATGCCGAGCCGCCGGGCCACATTGATGCTGGGCTGGTTGGCGGTGGCCACCCGCCACTCCACGCGGTGCATGCCGCGCGTCCGGAACGCCCAGTCGATCAGGAGCCGCATGCCGCGGGTGACGAGCCCGCGCCCGGCCGCCGCGGGCTCCAGCCAGCAGCCGGCCTCGCACACCCCGCTCGGCGTGTCCCAGGTGCGGAAGAGCAGTCCGCCGACGAGCGTCCCGTCCTGCCAGATGCCGTGCAGCGCGCCGGTGTCGGTGGCGCGCTTCTCGCCGTAGGACCGCAGGTAGGCGCGGGCGCCGTCCAGGTCGGCCACCACCTGGGGCAGCCCGATGTGCTGCCCGATGAAGGCGCGTCCCCGGTCGATGTTGGCCAGCATCTCCGCGGCGTGCCAGACCTCCAACGGGCGCAGTTCGGCGCCGTCACCCAGGGATATCGCGTACATCGCGCTGTGCTTCCTTCTGCTGTTCGTGGATCCGGTCCGGGCCGATCCGGTCGGCCGGGACGCGTCCGAGCCTCTCATGCGCGGCGCGGCACTCCGGCGGCTCGATGCTGATGTGCGGCAGCCGGCGCTCCAGCCAGCCGGGCAGCCACCAGTTGGCGGCGCCGAGCAGATGCATCAGGGCGGGCACCAGGAGGGTGCGCAGGACGAAGGCGTCGAGGGCGACGGCGGCGGCGAGCGCGATGCCGAACATGGCGATCACGCGGTCGCCGCTGAGCACGAAGGCCAGGAAGACCGAGATCATGATCACGGCCGCGGAGTTGATCACCCGGCTGGTCTCGGCGAGGCCCACCCGGACGGCGCGCCGGTTGTCGCCGGTCGCCAGCCATTCCTCGTACATCCGGCTGACCAGGAAGACCTGGTAGTCCATGGAGAGCCCGAAGAGCACCGAGACCATGATCACGGGCAGGAAGGGCTCGATGGGGCCCGCGCGGCCGAGGCCGAGCAGTTCGCTGCCCCAGCCCCACTGGAAGACGGCGACGACCACGCCGAACGCGGCGGCCACGGCGGCGATGTTCATCACGGCGGCCTTGAGCGGGATGCCGAGCGAGCGGAAGGCGAGGAGCAGCAGCAGGCAGCCGAGCCCGATGACGGTGCCGACGAACAGGGGAAGTTTGCCGACGATCACATCGGCGAAGTCGTCGTAGCTGGCGGTCACCCCGCCGACCTGGATGTCCAGGGAGGTGCCCTGTTCCGCGCGGGGCAGCACCGTCTCGCGCAGCCGGTCCACCAGGGCGCTGGTGGCCTGGGACTGGGGCGCGGAGTCGGGGACCACGGTGAGGTAGGCGGTCTCGCCGCCGGTGGCGTAGGCGGCCGGAGTGGCGGAGGCGACGCCGGGGGTGGCGCGCAGGGTGGTGTCGAGGTTGTCCAGGGCGAGCCGGTCGGCGGCGCCGTCCACCCGGGTGACGAGGGTCAGCGGCCCGTTGACGCCGTGTCCAAAGCCGTCGGCGAGCAGGTCGTACGCCTTGCGGGTGGTGGAGGTGCGGGGGTCGTTGCCCTGGTCGGAGGTGCCGAGGTGGAGCGAGAGGGTGGGCAGGGCGAGCAGCGCGATCACCGCGACGGCGAGCGAGCCGAGCAGTTTGGGGCGCCGCTCCACCAGCGCGGACCAGCGGGCGGCGAGGCCGGTGGGCACCTCGGGGCGCGGCCCGTGTTCGGCGAGCCGGCGGCGTTCGCGGCGGCCGAGGGCGCGCGGGCCGATGTACGACAGCAGGGCGGGCAGCAGGGTGACCGAGGCGGCGACGGTGAGGATCACGGTGAGGCTGGCGGCCACGGCGACGCCGTTGAGGAAGCTCAGGCGCAGGATCAGCATGCCGAGCAGGGCGATGCACACGGTCGCCCCGGCGAAGACGACGGCGCGTCCGGTGGTCGCGACGGCGCTCACGGCGGCCTCGGTGACGTCCAGGCCGCGTCTGAGTCCGCGCCGGTGCCTGGTGACGATGAACAGCGCGTAGTCGATGCCGACGCCCAGGCCGACGAGCATGCCGAGCATGGGCGCGAAGTCGGCGACCGTCATGGCGTGGCCGAGCAGTCCGATGCCGGCGTGGGCGGTGCCGACGCCGATCAGGGCGGTGGCGATCGGCAGCAGGGAGGCGGCGAGGGAACCGAAGGCGAGGAAGAGGACGACGGCGGCGACGAGGACGCCGACCACCTCGGCGGTGCGGTCGTTCGGGGTCTCGGTGAGCCCGATGGCGCTGCCGCCCAGCTCCACCTGGAGCCCGTCGCCCTGGGCCGCCTTCGCGGCGCCCACGACGGCCTGCGCCTCGTTCTCGCCGATGTCCTCGGCCTGCCGCGCGAAGGTGACGGTGGCGTAGGCGGTGCGCCCGTCGGCGCTGATCTGCCCGCCGCCCTGGCCCTCGTACGGCCCGTCCACGGAGGCGACGCCCGGCAGCCCGGCGATCCGGTCGAGGGCGGTGGTCATGCTCTGTTCGACGTCGGCGGCGCGGACGGTGCCCTTCGTGGTGTGCCAGACGACGGTGTCGCTGTCGCCGCCGAGGCCCGGGAAGCCCGCCTGGAGGAGCTGCGCGGCGCGGCCGGACTCGGTGCTGGGGACCGAGTAGTCGTTCGAGTACGACGTGCCGGCGAAGGAGGCGGCCGCGGTGGCCCCGCCGAAGGCGCACAGCCACAGCAGGACGGCGATCAGTCGGTGCCGGACGCACCAGCGCGCGAGGGCTGCCACGGACGTGCTCCCAAGGAAGATTTGTGGATCTTTGGCCGGGAACGATCGTCCATAGACTGAACAGCCCGCAAAGAACGCATGAGCAATCGCTGGACACTCTTGCAGGCAAAAGTGATCCTTTGCCGTGTTCGTGGGCTTATTCACAGCGGGAGAAAAACGCCGTGGGGGGACGCGCCGGTGCGGCGCGTCCCCCCACGGGTTGACGGTGACTCAGCTCTCGCCGGTCAGCCCTCGCTGACGCCGAGCCGCTCCAGGATCAGCTCCTTGACGCGGGCCGCGTCGGCCTGGCCGCGGGTGGCCTTCATGACCGCGCCGACCAGGGCGCCGGCCGCGGCCACCTTGCCACCGCGGATCTTGTCCGCGATGCCGGGGTTGCCGGCGATGGCCTCGTCCACGGCGGTGCCGAGCGCCGAGTCGTCCGAGACGACCTTCAGGCCGCGCTTGTCGACGACCTCGTCCGGGGTGCCCTCGCCCGCGAGCACACCCTCGATGACCTGACGGGCCAGCTTGTCGTTCAGATCACCCTTCGTGACCAGCTCGGTGACCCGGGCCACCTGCTGCGGGGTGATCGCCAGCTCGTCCAGGGACGTGCCGGACTCGTTGGCGCTGCGCGCCAGTTCGCCCATCCACCACTTGCGGGCGGAAGCCGCGTCGGCCCCGGCCTCGATGGTGGCGACGATCGGGTCCAGCGCGCCGGCGTTCAGGATCGCCTGCATCTCCGTGGCGGAGATGCCCCAGTCGGCGAGCAGCCGGGTACGGCGCACCAGCGGCAGCTCGGGCAGCGCCGCGCGGATCTCCTCGACCCACTCGCGCGCGGGCGCGACGGGGACCAGGTCGGGCTCCGGGAAGTACCGGTAGTCCTCGGCCTCCTCCTTCACGCGGCCCGAGGTCGTGGACCCGGTGTCCTCGTGGAAGTGGCGGGTCTCCTGGATGATGGTGCCACCGGAGTTGAGCACGGCCGCGTGCCGCATGATCTCGAAGCGGGCCGCGCGCTCCACCGAGCGCAGCGAGTTGACGTTCTTCGTCTCCGAGCGCGTGCCGAACTTCTCGGCACCCTTGGGCATCAGCGACAGGTTCACGTCACAGCGCATCTGGCCCATCTCCATGCGGGCCTCGGACACGCCGAGGGCACGGATGACCTCGCGCAGCTCACGCACGTACGCCTTGGCCACCTCGGGGGCGCGCTCGCCGGCGCCCACGATCGGCTTGGTGACGATCTCGATGAGCGGGATGCCGGCGCGGTTGTAGTCCAGCAGGGAGTGGGACGCGCCGTGGATACGGCCGGTGGCGCCGCCGACGTGCGTCGACTTGCCGGTGTCCTCCTCCATGTGGGCGCGCTCGATCTCCACGCGGAAGGTCTCCCCGTCCTCCAGCTGCACGTCGAGGTAGCCGTCGAAGGCGATCGGCTCGTCGTACTGGGAGGTCTGGAAGTTCTTCGGCATGTCCGGATAGAAGTAGTTCTTCCGGGCGAAGCGGCACCATTCGGCGATCGAGCAGTTCAGCGCGAGGCCGATCCGGACGGCCGACTCGACGCCGGTCGCGTTGACGACCGGGAGCGCGCCGGGCATGCCGAGGCAGACGGGGCAGGTCTGCGAGTTGGGCTCGGCGCCCAGCTCCGTGGAGCACCCGCAGAACATCTTGGTCTTGGTGCCGAGTTCGACATGGACCTCAAGGCCCATGACGGGGTCGTACGACGCCAGCGCGTCCTCGTACGACACCAGGTCGGTCGTGGTGGTCACGGTGAAAACTTCCCTCTCAGCCCAGCAGGACGTCGTCGTCGCCCAGCCGCTTCAGCTCGCGGTAGAGGATCGCGAGGCCGGTCACGATCGCGACGGCGGAGACCGTGGCGTCGAGCAGCCGCAGCGTGTCGTGCTCGGCGCGGGCCTTCTTGATCTGCTTGGTGACACCGATCGCGCCGAACGCGGTGGTGGCCATGGACAGGTACGTACCGGACTTGGACTTCTTGAAGTCCTTGGCCTTGGACAGCTTGCTCACAGCGACGGTGCCTCCTCAAGCAGCGGGTGTCCCCACTTTTCCACGAAGGCGGCCTCGACGGCGGCGCCCACCTTGTACAGGCGGTCGTCCTGCATCGCAGGGGCGATGATCTGCAGGCCCACCGGGAGGTTGTCCTCCGGGGCGAGACCGCAGGGCAGCGACATGGCCGCGTTGCCCGCCAGGTTGGTCGGGATGGTGCACAGGTCCGCGAGATACATCGCCATCGGGTCGTCGGCGCGCTCGCCGATCGCGAAGGCGGTGGTCGGGGTCGTCGGGGAGACGATCACGTCGACCTGCTCGAACGCCTTCTCGAAGTCCCGCGTGATGAGGGTGCGGACCTTCTGCGCGGAGCCGTAGTAGGCGTCGTAGTAGCCGCTCGACAGGGCGTACGTGCCGAGCATGATGCGGCGCTTGACCTCGGGGCCGAAGCCGGCCTCGCGGGTCAGGGAGGTGACCTCCTCGGCCGAGTGCGAGCCGTCGTCGCCGGTCCGCAGGCCGTAGCGCAGGCCGTCGAAGCGGGCGAGGTTGGAGGAGCACTCGGAGGGCGCGATCAGGTAGTACGCCGACAGCGCGAGGTCGAAGGACGGACAGTCCAGCTCGACGATCTCGGCGCCCAGCTCCTTCAGCAGTTCGACGGACTCGTCGAAGCGCTGGATGACGCCGGCCTGGTAGCCCTCGCCGCGGAACTGCTTGACGACGCCGACGCGCATGCCCGCCACGCTGCCGTTGCGGGCCGCCTCGACCACCGGCGGGACCGGGGCGTCGATGGACGTGGAGTCCATCGGGTCGTGGCCCGCGATGACCTCGTGCAGCAGTGCCGCGTCCAGGACCGTACGGGCGCAGGGGCCGCCCTGGTCGAGGGAGGAGGAGAAGGCGACCATGCCGAAGCGGGAGACCGCGCCGTACGTCGGCTTCACGCCGACGGTGCCGGTGACGGCGGCCGGCTGGCGGATGGAGCCGCCGGTGTCGGTGCCGATGGCGAGCGGGGCCTCGTAGGAGGCGAGCGCGGCGGAGGAGCCGCCGCCGGAGCCGCCGGGGATCTTGGTGAGGTCCCAGGGGTTGCCGGTCGGGCCGTAGGCGCTGTTCTCGGTGGAGGACCCCATGGCGAACTCGTCCATGTTGGTCTTGCCGAGGATGACGACGTCGGCGGCCTTGAGGCGCTTGGTGAGCGTCGCGTCGTACGGCGGGATCCAGCCCTCCAGGATCTTCGAGCCGACGGTCGTGGGCACGCCCTCGGTGGTGAAGATGTCCTTGAGCGCGAGCGGGACGCCGGCCAGCGGGCCGAGCTGCTCGCCGCGGGCCCGCTTCTCGTCCACGGCGCGGGCCTGGGCGAGGGCGCCCTCGCGGTCGACGTGCAGGAAGGCGTGCACCTTCTCGTCGACGGCCTCGATGCGGGCGAGGTGGGCCTCGGTGACCGCGACCGCCGTCAGCTCGCCGGAGGCGATCTTCTCGGCGATCTGCGCGGCCGTGAGCTTGATGATGTTGTCCGTCATGGTCACTCCTCCCCCAGGATCTGCGGCACCTTGAAACGCTGCTGTTCCTGGGCGGGGGCGCCGGAGAGCGCCTGCTCGGGGGTGAGCGAGGGACGGACCTCGTCCGCCCGCATGACGTTCGTCAGCGGGAGCGGGTGCGAGGTCGGCGGTACGTCTTGGTCGGCGACCTCACTGACGCGGGCGACCGCGCCGATGATGTCGTCGAGCTGGCCGGCGAAGTGGTCGAGTTCTTCGGGCTTCAGCTCCAGACGCGCCAGCCGGGCGAGGTGGGCGACCTCCTCGCGCGTGATGCCAGGCATGCAGCGATCCTCTGGGGTGAGTGCGTGTTGTTTGGAGCCAATCCTATGGGGCGGGGCGGCCCGGCCGTTAAACGGTTTGCCCGGGACGGGCTCGCGGCGGCTCCGGGGCACCCCGGCCGGCGGACCGGTCAGGCCGCGAACAGCAGCGCGGCGCAGCCGAGGACCACCACGGCGGTGGCGAAATGGATCCCGAACGCGACGGCCCGCGTACCGCCGTGCCGCAGGACGGTCACGGTGTCGAGGAGCGGGACGAGGGCCACACAGACCATGAACCAGGCCTCGGCGCGCGCTCCGACGAGCGCCAGCAGGACCAGCCCGACGAGACCGAAGGCGGCGTCCCTGCCGCCCTTGACCGACAGATAGGCGCCGGCGTCGCCCGCGGGGTCGGCGGGGACGCCGTAGCCGGCGGCGGCCGGGGCGGGCTGGAACCAGAAGCGGTAGCCGAGGAAGAGACAGAACAGGTCGAGCAGGACGGCCAGCGTGTACGCGGCGATGGTCATGACGTCTCCCGTTGATGTTTTCCCGCAGCGTGTTTTCTAGCAGCGCGCTTTCTAGCAACGCTAGGAACACGAGTGACGCTAGCAGAGCGTCGACAGATTGCCTAGCGTTGCTAGAATTCCGGGTATGACGATCCAGACGCGCAGGGAGCGCGAACGAGCCGAGCGCAGGCAGCTGATCGTGACGGCGGCCCGGGAGCTCGCCGAGGCGGAGGGCTGGGACGCGGTGACCACGCGTCGGCTGGCCGCCGAGATCGAGTACAGCCAGCCGGTGCTCTACAGCCACTTCAAGGGCAAGGACGCGATCATGGCGGCGGTCGCGGTCGACGGCTGCGCCGATCTGGCGACGGAGCTACGGCGGGCGCGCGCGGGCGCCGACGGCGTCCGGGCCCCGCTCGCGGCGATCGCCCGGACCTACACCGCCTTCGCCCGGCGCCGGCCCGCCCTGTACGACGCGATGTTCACCCACCTGGTGGACCTGCCGTTCGCCACGGCGGAGGCCCCTGCCCCGCTCCGGGACGCCTTCGGCGAACTGCTGGCCGCGGTGGCGCCGGTCACCACCGAGGAGGACGCCGGCCTGCTGACCGAGACGTTCTGGGCGGCCCTGCACGGACTGGCGACCCTGATGCGCAGCGGCCGCCTGCCGGAGTGGGCGCACGAACGGCGCCTGGAGCTGCTGGTGGACCGGTTCGCGGGGCCGACCAGCAACTAAGAGGAACTAAGAGGGATTAGGAGGGGCTAGGAGGGGCCGAGGGACGGTTTACGGCCGCCCGCCGTCGCCGGAGGCGGGCCGCTGCCGTCGGGGACGGGCACCTCGCCCGCCGGCAGGGGGCGGCGCGTGGGCGAGCCGACGCTGGTCTGCCGGAAGCGCAGCCAGGCCGTCGCCTCCTCCGGCGGCATCGCCGCGGCCACCAGCCATCCCTGCACCGCGTCGCAGCCCAGGTCCCGCAGCCGCTCCCAGGTCTCGTCGTCCTCCACGCCCTCCGCGACGACCAGCAGCCCCAGGGAGTGCGCGAGGTCGACGGTGCAGCGCACGATCTCGGCGTCCTCGGTGTCCACCGCGAGCCGGGCCACGAAGGAGCGGTCGATCTTCAGCTCGCTGACCGGCAGCCGCCGTAGATGCACCAGGGAGGAGTACCCGGTGCCGAAGTCGTCCAGGGACATCTTCACGCCGTGCCCGGTCAGCGCCGCGAGGGTGTCGGCGGCCCGCTGCGGGTCCTCCAGCAGGACGTGCTCGGTGATCTCCAGCTGCAGCGCGCCCGCCGGTACCCCGTGCCGGGCCAGCCGCGCGGCCACCGAGCCCGCGAAGCCGGGCGTGTGCACATCGCGCGGGGAGACATTGACCGCGACCGGCACCCGGATGCCCCCCGACCGCCAGCGGGCGACCTGTTCGAGGGCGGTCTCCAGGACGTACTCGGTGAGATGGGGCATCAGCCCGGAGGACTCGGCGATCGCGATGAACTCGTCCGGCGGCACCTTCCCGCGCTCCGGGTGCACCCAGCGCACCAGCGCTTCGAGACCGGCGACCTGCCCGTCGAAGCGCACCTTGGGCTGGTAGTGCAGCTGCACCTCGTGCGCGTCCAGCGCCCGGCGCAGATCGCCGAGGAGGCCGAGCCGGTCCGGGGTGTTGGAGTCCCGCTTGGACTCGTAGACCTCGACGCCCGTACGGTCCCGCTTCGCCTGGTACATGGCCACGTCGGCCCGCCGCAGCAACCCCTCCGCGTCCCTCGCGTGGTCCGGGAAGACGGCGACCCCGGCGCTGGCCTCCAGCACGAGGGTGAGGCCGTCGAGGTCGAGCGGGGAGCTGAGGGCGGTCACCAGACCGCGGGCGACCCGCATCGCCGACGTGATGGAGTCGGCGACGGGCAGTAAGACCGCGAACTCGTCGCCGCCGAGCCGGGCCGCCTCCGCGCCGCGCGGCAGGGCGAGCCGCAGCCGCTCGGCGATCTGCAACAGCAGCCGGTCACCGGCGAGATGACCAAGGGTGTCATTGACCGAACGGAAGCGGTCCAGGTCGATCAGCATCAGTGCGGAACGGGCGCCGATGCGGTCGGCGTCGTCCAGCGCGGTCCAGATCCGCTCCTGCAGCCACTGCCGGTTGGGCAGTCCGGTCAGCGGGTCGCGCAGCTGCTCCTCGGCACGGGCGCGGGCCATCCACAGGGCGGAGTCGAGGGCGATGAGGGGGATGGCGAACAGCGGCAGCAGTACCGGCTGGGCGTCGGCGACCACGCACACCAGCGGTGCGATGCCGAGCAGCGCCACGGCCACCAGGCCCTGTCGGACCAGCGCGGGCCGCGGGATGCTCGGCAGTCCGTGCTCGCGCGGCGCGGTCAGGTACCAGAGCAGGCCGCGGCTGACGGCGAGATAGGCGACGGCCGCGAGCGCAATCTCGGGGGCGGTGGCGAGGCTCCAACTGTGCGCCCGCCAGGGCTGCTCCACGCTGGGCACCCGGCCGAGCGCGCCGAGCAGCAGGGCGGCCACGCCGATGCCGAGGATGTCCGTGGCGCCGTGCAGCACGCCCTGGCGCCAGCGGTGCCGGCGGGCGATGCCGACCAGGACGACGACGGTCAGGCTGACCAGGCCGGCGGGCACCCAGCCGTAGAGCAGCAGCACGGCGAGGGTGAGGGCGGCGCCCGAGCCGGTGCCGCCCCACCAGCGGGCGCGGCCCAGCATCACGAGGTGGCCGACGATGATCCCGGTGAGCAGGGCCAGCGACCAGCCGGTGGTGCCGCACGGGAAGAGCGCGTGCCGTCCGCCGAAGGCGCGCAGGAAACCGGCGGCCAGGACGAGGGCGGCGGCCGCCGTGACGGCCGCGGGCAGCGCGGGCCAGGGGCTCGGCCGGCCCGCCTCCGGCTCGCCGCCGAGGCCGGCACCCGCACCCGCGAGGCCGGGCGAGGGCTCGATGGCGAGCGGCACCCGGGTGCCCGGCGGGGTGAGGGGGCCGGCCTGGGCCGGACGGACGCGCGGGCGGGTACGGCCCTCGGCGCGGCCGGGCCGCAGGATCTCCCGCCAGGCGAGCGCGCGGCGGCGCAGGCGCAGCCGTGAGTCCGGGGCGACGCTCTCGGTCGGTTCCATTCCCGTCCCTCTCACAGCCGGCGGTGCCCACGCCACGCGGTCCGATGTCCGACACCATCGACGGCTTCGCGCTGAAGAAACCCTTGCCGCGCCCGCGGCGGGCAGGGAAATGCCCCCGTCCGTCGCCGGGATCGGCAGGTGCACAACTCAACACTAGGCCGCGCGGGGCTTCCACGGGCACCGGTCGTCGGCGGTTGCCCGAATGCGCCCGGGGCCACCCGTATGCAACTGGTATGCGCCGAACGGGTGGCCTTCAACCGCTACTCCTCGGTCGGAAGCGCGGCCTCCGTCGCGGCGTCCGGGCCCTGTTCCAACAGGACGCCGAATCCGTCCTCATCGAGCACCGGAACCTTCAATTGCATGGCCTTGTCGTATTTCGATCCCGGATTGTCACCAACGACTACGAAAGAGGTCTTCTTCGAAACCGAGCCGGTCACTTTGGCGCCCCGGCTCTGGAGTGCCTCCTTGGCGCCGTCCCGGGTGAAGTTCTCCAGCGTGCCGGTGACCACCACGGTGAGGCCCTCCAGCGGACGCGGACCCTCCGCCTCCCCGCTGACCTGGTCCTCCAACGGGACGCCCGCGGCCTTCCACTTGCGGACGATCTCGCGGTGCCACTCCTCGGTGAACCACTCCTTGACCGCGGCCGCGATGATGGGGCCGACGCCGTCGGTGGCCGCCAGCTCCTCCTCCGTGGCCTGTTCGATGCGGTCGACCGAGCGGAACTCGCGGGCGAGGGCCTGGGCGGCGACCGGGCCGACATGCCGGATGGACAGTCCGTTCAGAAAACGGGCCAGCGGACGGGACTTGGCCGCCTCGATGTTCTCCAGCAGCGCGAGGGTGTTCTTCTTCGGCTCGCCCTTCTGGTTGGCGAAGACCGTGACGACCTTCTCCTCACCGGTCTTTGGATCCCGCTTGGGCAGCCCGCTGTCCGGGTCGAGGACGTACGCCTTGATGGGCAGCAGCTTCTCCACCGTCAGGTCGAACAGGTCGCCCTCGTCCACCAGCGGGGGTTCGGCCGGCTCCAGCGGGCGGGTCAGGGCTGCCGCGGCCACCCCGCCGAAGTGCTCGATGTCCAGGCACTCACGGCCCGCGAGATAGGAGACGCGCTCGCGCAACTGGGCCGGGCACGTACGCCCGTTGGGGCAGCGGAGGTCGATGTCGCCCTCCTTCATGGGCCGCAGCGGGGTGCCGCACTCGGGGCACTCGCCGGGCATCACGAACTCCCGCTCGCCGCCGTCGCGCAGGTCGACCACCGGGCCGAGGATCTCCGGGATGACATCGCCGGCCTTGCGGATCACGACGGTGTCGCCGATCAGCACGCCCTTGGCCTTGACCACCTCCTGGTTGTGCAGGGTGGCGAACTCGACCTCGCTGCCCGCGACGGTGACCGGCTCGACCTGGGCGTACGGCGTGACCCGGCCGGTGCGCCCGACGCCCACCTTGATGTCGATGAGCTTGGTGTTGACCTCCTCCGGCGCGTACTTGTACGCGATGGCCCAGCGAGGGGCGCGCGCGGTGGAGCCGAGGCGGCCCTGGAGGCGGATCTCGTCCAGCTTGATGACGGCGCCGTCGATCTCGTGTTCCACGGAGTGGCGGTTCTCGCCGTCGTAGTGCGCGATGAACCCGCGGACGCCGTCGAGGTCGTCGACCACCCGGTTGTGCGAGGAGGTGGGCAGGCCCCAGGTCTTGAGGAGGTCGTACGCCTGGGACAGCCGGGTCATGCCGCTGAAGCCCTCCAGCGCGCCGATGCCGTGCACCACCATGTGCAGCGGGCGGGTGGCGGTGACGCGGGGGTCCTTCTGGCGCAGCGAACCGGCCGCCGCGTTGCGGGGGTTGGCGAAAGGCTTGTCGCCGGCCGCGACCAGCCGCTCGTTCAGTTCGAGGAACTTCTCCATCGGGAAGTAGACCTCGCCGCGGATCTCGACCAGGTCGGGGACCACGTCTCCGTGCAGCCGGTCGGGGATGTCCGCGATCGTACGGACGTTGGGCGTGATGTCCTCGCCGGTGCGGCCGTCGCCGCGGGTCGCGGCGCGGGTGAGGCGGCCGTGTTCGTACGTGAGGTTGACGGCGAGGCCGTCGACCTTCAGCTCGCACAGGAAGTGGTAGGTCTGGTCGCCGAGTTCGCGGGCGATGCGGTCGGCCCAGGCGGCCAGCTCCTCGTCGTTGAAGGTGTTGTCGAGGGAGAGCATGCGCTGGCGGTGCTCGACCGCGGTGAACTCCGTCGCGTACGACCCCGCCACCTTCTGGGTGGGCGAGTCGGGGGTGCGCAGTTCGGGGTACTGCTCCTCCAGCGCCTCCAGGGACTTCAGGAGCTGGTCGAACTCCGCGTCACTGACAACGGGAGCGTCCTTCACGTAGTACCGGAAGCGGTGCTCCTCGATCTGCTCCGCCAGCTGCGCGTGCCTGTCGCGGGCCTCGGCGGGCACCGCCGTGGTCTCCGCCTGCTTGTCGCCGGCCACCGTGTTGTCCTCCCGTTACTCTGGGTTGTCCGCGAGGGATCTCGCCGCCCGGACGCACTGGGCGAGCGCCTGGCGCGCGTAGGCGGGGGAAGCGCCCGCGAGACCGCACGCCGGGGTGAGGGTGACCGCCTCGGCGAGCAGGCCCGGGTGCAAGCCCAGCCTGCGCCACAACGTCCTGACACCCATGACGCTACCGGCAGGGTCTGACAATGGACCGTCCGTGCCCGGCACGACACCGGCGAACAGCCGGGTACCCGCCTCGACGGCCTCACCGATCACATCGTCGTCACGCTCGGTGAGAAGCGCGAAGTCGAAGGAGACGGCGTCGACGCCGGCCCGGCGCAGCAGCGCGAACGGGACGTCGGGAGCGCAGGAGTGGACGGCGACGGGTCCGTCCGGGTGGGCGCCGATGACGTCGCGCAGGGTGTGCTCGACGAGTTGGCGGTCCACGGCGCGGTGGGTGCGGTAGCCGCTGGCGGTGCGGACCTGGCCGCGCAGTACGGCGCTGAGCGAGGGCTCGTCGAGCTGGAGCAGGACGCGGGCGCCGGGCACCCGGCGCCGGACCTCGGCGAGATGCAGCCGCAGTCCCTCAGCGAGGGAGGCGGCGAGGTCGCGGCAGGCGCCGGGGTCGGAGAGGGCGGCCTCGCCGCCGCGCAGCTCCAGGGCGGCGGCGAGCGTCCAGGGCCCGACCGCCTGCACCTTCAGGTCGCCCTCGTACCCCTGGGTGAACTCCTCCAGCGCGTCCAGGTCCTCCCCCAGCCAGGCCCGCGCCCGCCGGGTGTCCCGCCCCGGCCGGTCGCCGATCCGCCAGCCACTGGGCTCCACGCGCGCGTACAGCTCGACCAGCATCCCGGCGGTCCGGCCGATCATGTCGGCACCGGGGCCGCGGGCGGGCAGTTCGGGCAGGTACGGGAAGTCCTCGAAGGACCCGGTGACGGTCTTGACGGCCTCCCGGGCGTCGCCGCCCGGCATGGACCCGACTCCGGTGGCTCCGGCGAACCTGAACACGCTGTTTTCGCTCACCGGAGAAGCCTACGGAACCCGCGGGCACCGCTCGGCGCCCCGGTCGGGCGGTCAGGCCGACGGCCCGGCCGACCGTCGGGTCAGCGGCCCGGTCATCCCGTCAGCTCAGCGGCCCGGTCGTACCGTCAGATCATTGACCTCGGCGTCCCGGGGCAGGTCGAGGGCCATCACGATCGTCGTGGCCACCGACTCGGGGTCGATCCACTGGTCGGCGTCGTACTCCTTGCCCTCCTGCTGGTGCACCTTGGCCTGCATCGGGCTCGCGGTGCGGCCCGGGTAGACGGAGGTGACGCGGACTCCGGAGGCGTGCTCCTCCTGGCGCAGGGCGTCGGCGAGGGCCTTGAGGCCGTGCTTGGAGGCGGCGTAGGCGGCCCAGCCGGCGTGGGCGGCGAGGCCCGCCCCGGAGTTGACGAAGAGGACGTGGCCGCGGGACGCGCGCAGCTGGGGCAGCAGGAGGCGGGTCAGCTCGGCGGGGGCGAGGAGGTTGACGTCGAGCTGGTGGCGCCAGGACCTGGGGGTCAGCTCGCCGACCTCGCCGAGGTCCACCACCCCGGCGATGTGCAGCAGGGAGTCCACCCGGTCGGGCAGGGTCTGGTGGGAGAACGCCCAGGAGAGCCGGTCCGGTTCGGCGAGGTCGCCGACCAGGGTGCGCCCCCCGGGGAACTGTGCGGCCAGTTCCTTCGCGCGGCCCGCGTCGCGCGCGTGCAGTACGAGTTCGTCCCCGCGCGCGTGCAGCCGGCGGGCGAGGGCCGCGCCGATGCCGGAACCGGCCCCGGTGATCACATGTGTAGCCATACCCGCCATGCTCGCATCAGCGGGTGCCCAGCTGCTCCTCCAGGTAGGCGAGGGCGCCGACCGGCTCCTCGGCGAAGAAGACCAGGTCGGCCAGGGGGCGGGGCAGGAAGCCCTCCTCCTCCATGCGGCGGAACTGCTCGCGCAGCCCGTCGTAGAACCCGGCCGTGTTCAGCAGCACCACCGGCTTCTGGGTGCGGCCGTGCTTCTTCAGCTCCAGGATCTCGGTGGCCTCGTCCAGCGTGCCGGTGCCGCCCACCATGACGACCACGGCGTCGGCCTTCTCCAGGAGCAGCTTCTTGCGCTCGGCGAGGTCGGGGGCGATCACCATCTCGTCGGCGGCGGGCCGCGTCTTGTTGGCCAGGAACTCCACGGACACGCCGACCAGCCGGCCGCCCGTCTCCTCCACCCCGTCGGCGACGACCTTCATCAGACCGACGTTGGAGCCGCCCCAGACCAGGGTGTGGCCGCCCTTGCCGATCAGCTTCGCGAACTCACGGGCGGGGCGGGTGTACCGCTCGTCGAGGTCGGCGGCGGAGAGGAAGACACAGATGTTCATGGTCCCCACCGTACGCGGGAAGAACCGGGCGCCCGTCGGCGCTGTCCAGGTATGGCCGAAGGACACACCATCACCATCGAAGCCGGCGAGCGGCACGTGCGCGTGGTGCACGGCGACCAGGTGCTCGCGGAGACCGACCGCCCCCTCGTACTGCGCGAGACGGGCTGCCCGGATCGCTACTACATCCCGGCCGAGGACATACGCCTCGACCTGCTGACCCCGTCCGGGACCCACACCGTCTGCCCGTTCAAGGGCACGGCGTCCTACTGGTCGCTGCCGGACGCCCCGGACCTGGTCTGGGCGTACCCGGAGCCGAAGCCGGACGTCGCGCCGATCAAGGACCACCTCTGCTTCTACGACGTCGACGTGTCGTGAGCGACGAGTCCGGCGTCGTGCGGCAGTCTGCACCGACATGGACAAGAAGACGACTTCACGCGACGGAACCTCCCTCGCCTACTCGGTGAGCGGCCGGGGGCCCGTGGTGATCCTGGTGAGCGGCGCGATGTCCACCGGCGGCACCCTGGCCCCCCTGGCCGAGCGGCTCGCGGACCGGGTGACGGCCGTCGTCTACGACCGCCGGGGCCGCGGTAAAAGCGGCGACACGGCGCCGTACGCGGTGGACCGCGAGGTCGAGGACCTGGCCGCGCTGCTGGAGGCGGTCGGCGGGGACGCCGCGCTGTTCGGCGTCTCCTCCGGCGGCGCGCTGGCGCTGGAGGCGGCGGCGAGCGGGCTGCCGGTCACCCGTACGGCGGTGTACGAGGTGCCGTACGCGGACCATCTGGCGGGCGGCGCCGAGCGGGAGGCCGCGTACAAGCGGGACCTGGGACAGGCGCTCGCGGAGGGCCGGCGCGGGGACGCGGTCGAGCTGTTCCTGCGGCTCACCGGGCTCGGCGAGGAGATGATCCAGCGGGCCCGCCAGTCCCCCATGTGGCCGGGCCTGGAGGCCGCCGCGCCGAGCCTCGCGCACGACGACGCCGTGCTGGGCGACGGACTGCTCCCCCGGGCCCGCCTCGCGGCCGTCGCCGTGCCGCTGCTGGCGGTCGTGGGCGGCGCGAGCCCCGAGTGGATGCGGCGGGCGGGCCGGGACATCGCGGACGCGGTGCCCGGCGGCGCGTACCGGGTCCTGGAGGGGCAGACCCACATGGTGGAGCCGGAGGTGCTGGGGCCGGTGCTGGCGGAGTTCTTCGCCGCTTAGGCAGAAGGGCGCCGTGAAACGGCGGTCACGCCGCCGTCGTCGCCCGGGTGGTGGAGGCGATGGTGGCCGAGCCGACGACACGGGTGCCGTCGTACAGCACGATCGCCTGGCCGGGGGCGACGCCGCGGACCGGTTCGGTGAAGGTGACGTGCAGTTCGCCGTCTACCGGCTCGGCCCGTACCTCGGTCTCGCCGCCGTGGGCGCGCAGCTGGGCGGTGTAGGTGCCCGGGTCGGTGGGGGCGGTGCCGCACCAGCGGGGCTTGATCGCGGTGAGGGCGGTGACGTCCAGGGCGGCGGCCGGGCCGACGGTGACGGTGTTGTCCACCGGGGAGATGTCGAGGACGTAGCGCGGCTTGCCGTCGGGGGCCGGGGTGCCGATGCGCAGCCCCTTGCGCTGGCCGATCGTGAAGCCGTACGCCCCCTCGTGGCTGCCCAGACGGGCGCCGGACTCGTCCACGATGGCGCCCTCGGCCTTGCCGAGCCGCCGGGCGAGGAAGCCCTGGGTGTCGCCGTCGGCGATGAAGCAGATGTCGTGCGAGTCGGGCTTCTTGGCCACCGCGAGGCCCCGGCGCTCGGCCTCGGCGCGGATCTCCTCCTTGGTGGTGACCGTGTCCCCGAGCGGGAACATCGCGTGCGCGAGCTGCTTCTCGTCCAGGACGCCGAGCACGTACGACTGGTCCTTGGCCATGTCGGAGGCGCGGTGCAGCTCGCGGGAGCCGTCCGCGCGGACGATCACCTGGGCGTAGTGGCCGGTGCAGACGGCGTCGAAGCCGAGGGCGAGCGCCTTGTCGAGGAGCGCGGCGAACTTGATCTTCTCGTTGCAGCGCAGGCACGGGTTGGGGGTGCGGCCGGCCTCGTACTCGGCGATGAAGTCCTCGACGACGTCCTCGCGGAAGCGGTCGGCGAGGTCCCACACGTAGAAGGGGATACCGATGACGTCGGCGGCGCGGCGGGCGTCGCGCGAGTCCTCGATGGTGCAACAGCCCCGCGCGCCGGTGCGGAAGGACTGGGGGTTGGCGGAGAGCGCGAGATGGACGCCGGTGACGTCATGGCCGGCTTCCGCGGCGCGCGCGGCGGCGACGGCGGAGTCGACCCCGCCGGACATGGCGGCGAGGACGCGGAGGGGGCGCTGCGGGGTCTCAGTCATAACGCTTCCAGGGTACGGGCCGCGGAAAAATCATGGGCCGGGCTCTTTATGTCTGGTATGGGCGGGATTACTCTGATTACAGGCCTACGAGACGAGTGAGGGAGTCCAAGCGGAGTAGCCGACGTCAGCGTGAGACCGCGAGGGATCCGCTGGTGCCGACGTCGACGCTCGGGCTGAGAGGCCGGAAGGTCGCAGGACGGACCGGAAGGCGACCTCCAGACACCTGATCCGGACCATACCGGCGAAGGGAACCCGCCTCGTAGGTCGTTTTCTGTGCCCTTTTCCGGCTTATGTGCCCTTTTCCGGTCGCGGGTTCAGGTGAGGCCGGCCGCGCGGGCGCGTTTCACC
This sequence comes from Streptomyces sp. NPDC093018, assembly GCF_040684035.1. NCBI lineage: Bacteria > Bacillati > Actinomycetota > Actinomycetes > Kitasatosporales > Streptomycetaceae > Streptomyces > Streptomyces sp. NPDC093018. Next base: position 469,699 of record NZ_JBFBFF010000002.1, on the reverse strand, counting down.
GCGGGTCCGATGGCCCCCGCGACCTCGTCCACGTCCGCCTGGGTGGAGGTGTGGCCGAGGGAGAAGCGCAGGGTGCCGCGGGCCAGGTCGGGATCCACACCGGCGGCGAGCAGCACATGGCTGGGCTGGGCGACGCCCGCGGTGCAGGCGGAGCCGGTGGAGCACTCGATGCCCTGGGCGTCCAGCAGGAGCAGCAGGGAGTCGCCCTCGCAGCCGGGGAAGGTGAAGTGCGCGTTGGCGGGCAGCCGGCCGCCGGGGGCGGGGTCGCCGCCGAGGATCGCGTCCGGTACGGCGGCCAGCACGGCGTCGGCCAACCGGTCGCGCAGGGCGCCCACTTCACGCTCGAACGCCTCGCGCCGCTCCGTCGCGAGGCGCCCGGCGACGGCGAACGAGGCGATGGCGGGGACATCGAGGGTGCCGGAGCGCACATGGCGTTCCTGGCCGCCGCCGTGCAGGACGGGCACGGGGGTGTACTCGCGGCCCAGCAGCAGGGCGCCGATGCCGTACGGGCCGCCGATCTTGTGCCCCGAGACGGTCATCGCGGCGAGACCACTGGCGCCGAAGCCGACGGGGACCTGGCCGAAGGCCTGGACGGCGTCCGCGTGCAGCGGTACGCCGAACTCGGCTGCCACGTCGGCGAGTTCGCGGATCGGCATGATCGTGCCGATCTCGTTGTTGGCCCACATCACGGTGGCCAGCGCGACGTCCTCGGGAGCGCGGGCGATGGCCTCGCGCAGGGCGTCCGGGTGGACGCGGCCGTGGGCGTCGACGGGGAGGTACTCGACGGTTGCGCCCTCGTGCTCGCCGAGCCAGTGCACGGCGTCCAGGACGGCGTGGTGCTCGACGGGGCTGCACAGCACCCGGGTACGGGCGGGATCGGCGGCACGGCGGGACCAGTACAGGCCCTTCACGGCGAGGTTGTCGGCCTCGGTGCCGCCGGAGGTGAACACGACCTCGCTGGGTCGTGCGCCGAGCGCGTCCGCGAGCGCCTCGCGGGATTCCTCGACCGTACGGCGGGCCCGGCGGCCGGAGGCGTGCAGGGAGGAGGCGTTGCCCGTGATGCTCAGCTGCGCGGTCAGAGCCTCTGCCGCCTCCGGGAGCATCGGGGTGGTCGCGGCGTGGTCGAGGTAAGCCATGGTGGGGAGATTCTACGGCGCCGCCTTCTCTCCGGCGGCGCGCCCTCCGTCGGCCGCGCCCGCCTTCCCCGTCGCCGTACGGGCCGCCGGCCGGTCACAGGCTCCAGGACACCGTGTTGGAGACCTGGATGGCGATCAGCAGGACGGCGAGGTCGGCGACGCCCAGGGCCAGGCCCAGGTAGGCGCGGCCGCGGCGGGCGGTGCCGCGCCACAGGGAGACCGCGGCCAGGGCGATGGCGATCGGGCCGAGGAAGAGGTTCAGGACGAGGAGGCCGAGAAGGCCGAGGATGAAGGACGCGACGGCCATGCCGTCGGCGTCGCGGGTGCGGGCGGGGGCCTGGGTGCGGCCCGCGGCCGGTGCGGTGAGTTGCATGGTGCTCGACTCCCGGTGGTCGGTGGCGGTCAGTTGGCCGAGGTGCGCCGGCGGCGGCCGATCCGCTCGCGGACGGCGAAGACGCCGAGCCAGACGGCGATGACGGCGGCCAGTGCGCCGGTGACGGTCAGCGGTGCGTGGGCGACGGTGCCCAGCACCACACCGAGCAGCATGAGTGCGGCGACGAGGAACAGCATGGGATCAGATCCCCCTCCGAGATGCCTCGCGTTCCAGCTCTGTAAAGTTTCAGTGAACAGTTGTAGTAACACTTGTTCACTGACTTTGAGTCTAGCGCGTCCGACGGCTTTTCAATTCCAGAGAACAGTTGTTAACTGGATGACATGAGTCACACCCTCGGCACCCGGCAGGCCCAGAAGCAGAAGACCCGGCAGGCGTTCCTCGACGCGGCGCTCGCGCTGCTGGAGGAGCAGAGCCTGAGCAGCCTGGGTCTGCGCGAGGTCACCCGGGCCGTCGGTGTCGCGCCCACCGCCTTCTACCGGCACTTCCGCTCGATCCCCGACCTCGGCGTCGCCCTGGTCGACGAGGCGCTCGGCAGCCTGCACCCGATGGTGCGCGAGACGGTGACCACGACCGGCGACAGCGAGGAACGCATCACCCGCGCCGTGGAGTTGATCGCCCACTATGTCGCCGCCCACCCCTCGCACGTCCGCTTCATCGCCCGCGAGCGGCACGGCGGGGTGCAGCCGGTGCGCGAGGCCATCGGCGGTCAACTGGCCCGGTTCGCCGAGGAGGTGAAGGCCGCCCTCGCCCAGGACCCCGAGGCGGCGGGCTGGAGCGACGACGACGTGCTGATGCTCGCGCGGCTGTACGTCGACCAGATGCTGATCAGCGCCTCCCTGTTCCTGGAGGCGCTGGAGGGTCCCGCGGACGAGCGGGACCGGGTGGCCCGGCTGGCCACCCGGCAGCTGCGGCTCATCACCATCGGCCGCGACCACTGGCTGGACTGAACCCCCGTATGGTTTCGTCCGGTCGGCTCGTGCGAGCCGTCAGTGCTTGGTGTCGCTGTTGAACAGCGAGCGCGACCAGAGGTAGCCGGTCAGCGCGATCCCGGCGCACCAGGCCAGCGAGATCCATCCGTTGTCGCCGATCGCGGTGCCGCAGAGCAGTCCGCGCAGCGTCTCGATCATCGGCGTGAACGGCTGGTTCTCCGCGAACCAGCGCAGCCCCGGCGACATCGATCCGGCCGGCACGAACGCCGAGCCGAGGAACGGCAGGAACTGGATCAGCAGCGGCTTGTTGCTCGCGGACTCGACCGTCTTGGAGATCAGGCCGAGCGCCACCGACAGCCAGGTCACCGCGAACGCGACGGCCGTGAGCAGACCTGCCGCGGCGAGCCACCGCAGCGGGCTCGCCCCGGAGCGGAAGCCGACCGCGAGGGCGACGCCCACGACCGGGACGCAGCAGAGCATCGTCTGGATGACGCTGCCGATGACATGACCCGTCAGGAACGACGAGCGCGTGATGTTCATGGTGCGGAAGCGGTTGATGATGCCCTCGGTCATGTCGTTGCAGACCGCGATCGAGGTCGACATCGAACCGGCGGCCACGCCCATGACGATGATCCCGGGGGTGAGATAGCCGATGTACGCGTCCCGGCCGCCCATGCCCGCGCCGATCGAGCCCCCGAAGGCGTACACGAACAGCAGCAGCATCAGGATCGGCATCATGGCGGCGCCGAGCCCCACGGAGGGATAGCGGATCGCGTGCTTGAGATTGCGGCGCAGCATCGTCCGCGAGTCGTGCACGGCGTGGGCGAACGTGCTCATCGGTTCTCCTTGAGGTGCAGCGGGGAGCCGGGGCCTGCGGTGCCCTGGCCGGTCAGGGCGAGGAAGACGTCGTCGAGGTCGGGGGTGTGCACGGAGAAGTCGGCGGCCCGGATGCCGGCGGCGTCGAGCCGGTCGAGCAGGGCCCGCAGCGCGTCGAGTCCGCCGTCGCCCGCGACCCGCAGGGCGAGTTCGCCGTCGTCCCGGACGGCACCGGGGAAGGCCGTGACGGCGCGCTCGTACTCGGCCGGGTCGGTGAACCGCAGCCGTACATGACTGCCGGGGATGCGCGCCTTCAGCTCGTCGGCGGTGCCCTCGGCCACGATCCGGCCGCCGTCGAGCACGGCGATCCGGTCGGCCAACTGGTCGGCCTCCTCCAGGTACTGGGTGGTGAGGAAGACCGTCGTACCGCCCGCGACCAGCTCGCGGACCATGTCCCACATGGTGCGGCGGCTGCGCGGGTCGAGGCCGGTCGTCGGCTCGTCCAGGAAGATCACCTGGGGCTCGCCGACCAGCGTCATGGCGAGGTCGAGCCGGCGCCGCATCCCGCCGGAGAAGGTCGCGGCCCGCTTGCGGGCGACGTCCGCGATGCCGAACCGTTCGAGCAACTCACCTGTACGGGCGCGCCCTTCGCGCTTGCCGAGGCGGAGCAGGTCGGCCATGAGAAGCAGATTCTCCTCGGCGGTGAGCAGGTCGTCGAGCGCGGCGAACTGCCCGGTGACCCCGATCGCGCCGCGCACCCCGTCCGGGGCGGTGGCGATGTCGTGGCCGGCGACCTGGGCCTGCCCGCCGTCGGCGGCGACGAGCGTGGACAGGATCTGCACGGTGGTGGTCTTGCCGGCCCCGTTGGGCCCGAGCAGCGCGAACACGGTCCCGGCCGGGATGCGCAGATCGATGCCGTCGAGGACGGTCTTGTCGCCGTACGACTTGCGCAGATCGAAGGCGGAGACGGCGGCGGGTGGCCGCGCGCCGCCGCTCCTACTTGGCGTGGGCATGACAGAAGAAGGCATGACGCCCCCCGTTCGAAGGCTGAGGTGGAGTGAAGAAGAGCGTGCGAAGGACGAAGGAAGAAGGAAGAAGGTGCGGTGCGCGGGGCCGGGTGCGGCGGCTCAGCGCCGGGCGCGGCGCACGTCGATGTTGCCGTAGCGGGTACGGGCGCGGACCTTGACGGTCTCCTCGGACCGCTCGGGGGCGCCGGAGGCGGTGAGCGTGTTGCGCACATGCCCGCGCTCGGAGCTGACGTCGAGCCAGGCGGCGGTGCCCTCGCGGACCCCGATCTCGATGGCGCCGTAAGAAGTCTCCAACTGCACGCTGCCGCGCACGACTTCGGCGGCGCGCAGGGTGCCGTGGGCGGTGGTGGCGACGACATCGCCCTCGGCGCACTCGATGTCGATGTCGCCGTTGGCACCGTTCACCCGCAGCTCGCCGGTCACCACGCCGACGACCGTGCTGCCGTGCGAGTTCTTCAGGACGGCCGGGCCGTGGACGGTGCCGACGCGCAGACTGCCGGAGCTGGTGGTGATCTCGGCACCGCCCGCGACCCGGTCGACGCTGATCGAGCCGTGGGAGACGGTCAGCCTGAGCGGTCCGGCCGTATCGAGGCGGACATCGCCGACCGAGGTCTTCACCCGGGCCTCGCCGAGCCCGCCCTCGCCGAACACCTGGACCCAGGAGCCGCTGACGTCGACGCGTGAGCCCGTGGGCAGTTCGACCGTCACCTCGACGGTGCCGGTGGGTCCGATGAAGGCACGTTCCTTGGTCCGGACGCTCAGCTCGCCGTTCGCGTACGTGACCTCGGTCTGCTCGGCGGCCCGTACGTCCCTGCCCCGCTTGCCGCCGGGCAGCACCGCCACGACGGTGTCGGGGCGGTCGCTCGCGATGAACCGGACGGAACCGGCGCCCACATGGGCGGTGACCGAAATGGGTTCGGGGGTGTCGAAAGCAGGCATGGCTGTGCCGTCCTCATGAGTCCTGGGTGCGCCCCCGCTGGTGGGACGTGGTCTGAGTGAAGCGGTCGGGCGGGGCGGCTAGCGCACCCAGCCCGTGAAGCTCTGTCCGAACGTCTGGGTCTGCTCCGCCGGGCGCGGCCGGGCCCCGCCGTCGACCGCGGCCGACACGGCCCGCACGAGCCACGCGTTGACGGACAGCCCCTCCCGGCTCGCGGCCTCCTCGGCCCGCGCCTTCAGCTGGGCCGGCAGCCGCAGATTGACCCGGGCGGTGCCGCCCTCTTCGGTGTCGAGGGGCGCCTGCGGCGGCGCGACCGGCTCGGCGGCGGCCTCGACGGGCCCGCCGGTCTCCGGCAGCGTCACCACGAAGTCGGGATCCAGCCCCCGCAGCCGCACATCGACCGAGCCGGGCGCCAGGTCCCGGGTGATCTCGTCCATCGCCGCGGACAGCACATTGAGCATCGTCAACCGGGCCGCCGACTCCAAGGGAGCGGTCAGCCGCTCGGCCAACTCCCGGGCGTCCTCCCCGCCCGCTTCGGCGGCGACGGAGAGTTCGCGACGGAGGTTGTCGACATAGGGGGTCAGGTCCATGACGCCATCATGGCACCACAGTGGCGCCACACGCAAGGGGGGATGGCGTCACACACACAGAAGCCTGCGGGAATCATCGACGCCAAAGCCCTGACCTGCGGAAACATGCTTCACAAACTTCGTGCACCAAAGTGGCGCCGGGCGGTGCCATGTGGCGCCACTTGATGCCATGTGGCGCCACATGACGCTAAGCGTGCGCCGGACCGGTGAACGCCCGGCGGCCGTACGCGAGCAGTTCGCGCACCGCCGGGCCCTGTCCGCCCTTCCAGATCAGCGCGAGCAGCGCGGGCGTCTCGACGTCCTCGATCAGGCGGGCGGTGAGCCGGTCGCCGTAGCGCGCGGCCATGGACTCGCTGAGGACGGCGACCGCGAGATCGCGGGCGGCGAGGTCGGCGATGGCATCGGCGGCGGTGGCCTGGAGGGCGATCACGGGGTGGAGGTCCCGCGCGGCGCACGCCCGGTCGAACACCGTACGCAGTCCGGTGCCGGGCGGCATGCACACGATCGGGTGGGCGACCAGCTCGGCCAGGGCGACCCGGGGCCGCGCGGCCAGGGGATGACCGGGCGGTACGGCGGCGACGAGCCGTTCGCTGATCAGGGTCAGCGTCTCCAGGCCCTCCGGGGCGGCGGCCGCGGCGCCGACCAGCGCCAGGTCGACGGTGCCCGCGCGCACCCCCTCGACGAGCCGGTCGGAGTTGTCCTCCAGGAGCGAGAGTTCCACCCCGGGGTGGTCCCGGTGGAACGCGGCGAGGGCGTCGAACAGCGGGGTCACGGTGCAGCCGACGACCATCCCGACGGTGAGCCGGCCCCGGATCAGATCGCTCACCTCGCCCACCGCCTGCCCGACCGCCCCGGCCGCGGCGAGCGCGGTGCGGGCATGGGCGAGCGCGGCCTTGCCCGCGACCGTGAGCGTGACCGTGCGCGCCGAGCGGTCGAACAACTCGGCCCCCAGCTCCCGCTCCAGCCGGCGGATCTGGGCGCTGACGCCGGACTGGCTGATGCGCACCCGCTCGGCGGCCCGGGTGAAGTTCCGCTCCTCGGCGACCGCGACGAAGTACTCCAGCTGCCTCAGTTCCATGACTGTGGATTCTAGTTTCCAGAAGTTCCATCTGTTGGACTTCTGATCGGCCCGCGACCAGGCTGGGAGGCGTCGAGAGACGGTGTCGGCAGACATCACGGACCGAGGAGGAAGCCGTGCCCGAGTACGAGAAGGCCATGCGCCCGGAGGACATCACCCGCTTGTTCGTCGAGCGGTCCAACGCGGGGGACGCGGCCGGGGTCGCCGCGCTCTACGAGGAGGACGCGGTGCTGGCGTACCCGCCGGGCGAGCGGACCGTGGGCCGGGAGGCGATCCGGGAGCTGTGGGCGAAGGTGCTGGCGAACCGGCCCCGGTTCGCGCCGGAGCCGCCGCTGCCCACGCTGGTCAGCGGCGACATCGCGCTCACCGCGACCCCGCCGAAGGACGGGACCGGCGCCCGCGCCCAGGTCGCCAGGCGCCAGCCCGACGGCAGCTGGCTGCGGCTGCTGGACCAGCCGGAGTTCGTGGCGCCCGCCCGTTGACCCCGGCCCCCGGGCGCGCCCGGGTCAGGCCAGCCTGACCCGCGCCAGCTGGCGGGACTGGGCCACCAGCCGGTCCTCGCTGTCCCAGACCTCCGCGTCCTCCTCCAGGAAGCCGCCGGCGAGGTTGCGGGTCGTGATGGCGACGCGCAGCGGGCCCGGGGCGGGGCGGTGCCGGATGTGGGCCGTCAGTTCGACGGTGGGGACCCAGCCCTTGAGGCCCATCTCGAAGGCGGTCGGCGGCAGCGCGTCCACGGCGAGCAGCAGCGAGAGCGGGTCGGCGTCACGGCCGTCCGCGAGGCCGAACCAGGCGCGCATCTCGCCCTTGCCCGAGGGCTGTCCGATCGCCCAGCCGACGGTGGCCGGGTCCAGCTTGAGCAGCAGCCGGTCGGTGATTTCCGAGACGCCCTTGAGCGGGTCGGGGCCGTCGGCCGGGCCGAAGCACCGCTCGTAGGGCGGGATCGCGGGCGGCTTCGCGGTCGTACGGACGTCGTCGGGGAGGCCGGCGAGGTCGCCGTAGGAGGCGAGGACGCGGATCCGCTCGACCTCGTTGCCCTCGTCGTCGTACTGGAAGAGCGAGGCCTGGCCGGTGGAGAGGGTGCGGCCGGTGCGGACGGTCTCGGTGCGGATCACGGCCCGGCCCGGCCGGGACGCGGTCAGATAGTGCGCGGAGATGGTGAAGGGGTCCGGGTGCGGCAGGGCGTCCCCGAGGGCCCGGCCGAGCACGGCCAGCAGATAGCCGCCGTTGACGGCGCCGAGGATGGTCCAGCCGGCCGAGAGATCGATGTCGTAGACCCCGGGCTCGCGGCGGACGACGGCGGTGTCGCGGTCGAACTCGCTGTCGCCGGTCACGGCCCGCGACGGGGAGGGCGCGGAAGCTGCTTCTGCCATGACTGAACGGTACAACAGGCAATTACTAAGCGGTAGCTTTCCTGCTTCACCACCCCTCGCCGTCACGGTAGGATCACAGGAGGTGAGGTTTCGGCAATTTCTCGGTAAGTGTCAGGACACGTCCGTAACCCCGGGGCCTTGTTTTCCCTCTATCGGGACATGAGCCTCACCGGGACTCCGTTCCTCTACACGACCGTCGTGCTGGCCGTGATCGCCCTCATACTGCCGCTTCTGCTGTGGTCGAAGATGCGCGGCCCCAAGCACCTGCGCACCGTCGCCCGCGTACTGATGCTGCTGTTCGCCCAGGGCACGGCCGTCACCCTGGTCTTCGTGCTGGTGAACAACCAGAACAACCTGTACGACAACTGGGCCGACCTCTTCGGCACCGGCAGCCATGTCGAGCAGGCCGCCGACCTCGGCCGCGACGGCACCGGCGGCATAGCGGTCAAGCACCTGCCCAAGGTCAAGCAGACCTTCACGCAGGCCACGGGGCCCGGCATGCACTCCGCCGGCGGCGTCCGCGTCACCCAGCTCAAGGGCCGGGTCTCCGGCGTCGACGCCGAGGTCTACGTCTGGCTGCCGCCGCAGTACAACGACCCGGCGTACCGGCACAAGAAGTTCCCGGTGGTCGAGGTGCTGCCCGGCTACCCCGGCTCGGCGCGCGCCTGGTTCGGCTCGATGAAGGCCCATGAGCAGCTGCTGCCGCTGATGAAGAGCGGCCAGGTCGCCCCCTTCATCATGGTCGCCCCGCGCACCAACCTGCTGGCCGGTGTGGACACCGGCTGCGCCAACATCCCGGGGCAGGTCAACGCCGACACCTGGCTGAGCATCGACGTGCCCAAGATGGTCATGGACAACTTCCGTGCCCAGCCGGCCCCGCAGGGCTGGGCCATCGCCGGGTACTCGGCGGGCGCCCAGTGCGCGGTCAAGCTGGCCGTGGCGCACCCGGACCGGTACAAGGCCGCGGTGAGCATGTCGGGCTACAACGACCCGATCGGCGAGCGCAACTCGCTGGCCGCGCAGAACCCCACCCTGCGCGCCGAGAACAACCCGTATCTGCTGCTGAAGAAGGCCACCGTGCCGCCGCCCATCGCGCTCTACCTCTCCGGCGAGTCCGGTGACGGCTACGAGGCGGGCATGGCACTGGAGTCCGTCGCCAAGGCGCCGACCACCGTGCACGTGGTCTTCCTGCCGAAGAGCGCGGGCGGGCACACGATGGCGCTGTGGCGGCCGCAGGTGCCCGATGTGTTCCGCTGGCTCACCCTCCAGATGGGCCAGAGCCACGCCAAGGGCCGGGACCACTCCGTGCCCGGCACCCCCGCCCCCGGTACCGGCGTCGGCGCCCCCGCCGGAACGGCCGCGGCCGGGAGCACCGGTACTACTCCTCGGTCACCGTCGAACGGCGGTTCCACGCACGCGGAGCTCGCCAGTGGTACCGCATCGCGAGCAGACGCAGCACAAAAGCGGTGACGGCCGCGATCCCACTGGTGAGGGGGGTCAGCGCGTCGTAGCGGATGCACAGCACCACCATGCCCGCGCCGACCATCGCCGGGACCGCGTAGAGATCGCGGTCCCAGCGCAGCAGCGAGGGCACCTCGTTGGCCACCAGGTCGCGCAGCACACCGCCGCCGACCGCGGTGGCCAGGCCGAGCGTCGCCGACGCGGTCAGGCCGAGGCCGTAGCCGTACGCCTTCGTCGTACCGCTGACACAGAACAGCCCGAGGCCGGCCGCGTCGAAGACCAGCACCGCCGTCTGGATCCGCTCCACGTGCGGGTGCAGGAAGAAGACGACGAGGGTGGCGAGCAGCGGGGTGACGAAGTACCCGAGGTCCGTGAACGCGGCCGGCGGCAGGGCCCCGATCACCACATCGCGGAAGAGTCCCCCGCCCAGCGCGGTGACCTCGGCGAGCACGGCGATGCCGAACACGTCGAAGTTCTTCCGGACGGCCAGCAGCGCGCCGGAGATCGCGAAGACGAAGATGCCGATCACGTCGAGCGTGTGCTGGACGGAGGGGCTGAAGAACTGTTGGAGCTGCACCCTGACATTCTCACCTGTCGAGCGGGCTGAACCTTACAAAGCCAGGTTTACAGGGCGGGTTTACCTGTGGTGAACAGCCAGGTGTCGAACAGATCGCCGAGCTGCTGTCCGCTGATCCGCTCGGCGAGGCGGATGAAGTCCGCGGTGTCGGCGTTGCCGTGCCGGTGCAGCCGGGTCCAGGCGGGGAGCAGCCTGAAGAACGCCTTGTCGCCGATCCGCTCGCGCAGCACCTGGAGGGTCATGGCGCCGCGGTCGTAGACGGCGTCGGCGAACATCGTGTCCCGCTGCGGGTCGGCGACCTTCGTCTGCCAGAAGTGCGAGTCGGCCGGGTACGAGTCGTAGTCGGCCAGGAACGCGTCATGGGCGGTGCGGGTCCCCCGGTGCTCGGCCCACAGCCACTGGGCGTAGGTGGCGAAGCCCTCGTTGAGCCAGATGTCCTTCCACTGGGCCACGCTCACCGAGTCACCGAACCACTGGTGGGCCAGCTCGTGCACGATGGTCGTCTCGTTGCGCACGGCGGAGTACGCGGGCTTGGACTGCACCTCCAGCGAGAACCCGGCCTCGGGCATGTCGTCCACGATCGCGCCGGTCTCCTCGAACGGGTAGGGCCCGAAGATCTTCGACCAGTAGTCGGTGGCCTCCGCGGTGACCGCGTACACATCGACCTTGTTCGAGTTCTTCAGCACCGGGTCGACGGCGACGTAGATCGGGATGCCGCCGGGGGTGCGGCCGGTGCGGACGTCGAACTTCCCGATGGTGGCGGTGGCGAGATAGGTCGCCATCGGCTCGGACTCCCGCCAGTGGGTGTACGTCGAGCCGCCTCGGTCGCGCGTCGACACCAGCCGCCCGTTGGAGACGGCGGTCAGGCCCTTCGGCGCCTTGATCCGGATGTCGTAGGTGGCCTTGTCGGAGGGGTGGTCGCTGGACGGGAACCAGGTGGAGGCGGCGTTGGGCTCGCAGGCGACGAAGACGCCGTCGGAGGTCTTCATCCAGCCGTACTCGGAACCGAAGACGATGGGCCCGCTCAGGGGCTGGGGCACGCCGCCGTAGGTGACGCGCACGGTGAAGCGCCGGTTCCTGGCGAGCGAGCCGCGCGGGGTGACGGTGACCTCGGCGCCGTCCCGGCTGAACCGGGCGGTCCGTCCGTTCACCTCGATCCGGGTGATCTCCAGCTGCTGGAGGTCCAGATCGAAGGAGGAGAGGTTCTGGGTGGCGCGGGCGGTGAGGGTCGTACGGCCGTCCAGGCGGCCGGTGCCGGGGGCGTACGCCAGGTCGAGGTCGTAGTGCAGCGCGTCGAAGCCGCCGTTGCCCAGCTCGGGGAAGTAGGGGTCGCCGATGCCGGGGGCGCCGGGGGTGGGGGCCGGGGCGGCGGCGATGAGCAGGAAGGAGGCCGCGGCGGTGGCCAGGACCCCCGCACGTGCCGAACGGGAGAGTGCCATGAGTCGTCCCTTTCGAGCGTGTACCGATCAGGTGTCGGACACGGGCGACTCTGCACTCTCCCGTTCAGGCATGTACATGCCCTTGCGTGAACCGGCCTCGGGCGGCGGGCCCTTTTCGGCTACTTGCCCTTCGGCTACTTGCCCTTCGGCTTCGGGGACTTGGGAGCGGCTTCGGGCTCGGCGCCGGACTCGGGCTCGGGCTCGGGCTCGGCAGCGGCTTCCGCCTCCGGCTCGGACGCCGACTCCTCGGCGGCGGGCTCCGGGTCCGCGGCGGCCGCGGCCTCTGCCTCAGCCTCGGGCGCGTCCTCGGACTTCGCGGCGGCCTCCGGCTTCGAGTCCGACTTCGGCTCCGGCTCCGGCTCCGCAGCCGACTCCGGCGAAGTCTCCTTCGCAGTCTCGGACTTGACCTCGGGCTTGGCTTCAGACTTGGCCTCGGGCTTGGCCTCGGCCTCCGGCTCCCCGGCCAGCACCGCGTCCGGCACCAGCTCCGACGCCGCCTTCGCCGCCGACAGCAGGACCGTGTCCTGCGGGGCCTGGTCGGCGAAGTTCTCCGGGTGGTGGCAGGCGACCCGCTGGCCCAACTTCAGCTCGACCAGCTGGGGTTCGGTGGTCCGGCAGATCTCCGTCGCCTTCCAGCACCGGGTGTGGAAGCGGCAGCCCGACGGCGGGGCGATCGGCGAGGGTACGTCGCCGCGCAGCAGGATGCGCTCGCTCTTCTGGCCCCGGCGCTTGGTGTCCGGCACCGGCACCGCCGACATCAGCGCCTTGGTGTACGGGTGCATCGGCGCCTCGTACAGGGCGTTGCGGTCGGCCAGTTCGACGATCTTGCCGAGGTACATCACCGCGATCCGGTCCGAGACATGCCGGACGACGGAGAGGTCGTGCGCGATGATGACGTAGGTCAGGCCCAGCTCCTGCTGGAGGTCGTCCATGAGGTTGACGACCTGGGCCTGGATCGACACGTCCAGCGCGGACACCGGCTCGTCGGCCACGACCAGCTTCGGCTTCAGGGCGAGCGCGCGGGCGATGCCGATGCGCTGGCGCTGGCCGCCGGAGAACTCGTGCGGGTAGCGGTTGTAGTGCTCGGGGCTCAGGCCGACCAGTTCGAGCAGCCGCTGGACCTCCTTCTTCACCCCGCCCTCCGGCTCGACGCCCTGCAGCCGGAACGGCGCCGAGACGATCGAGCCGATGGTGTGCCGGGGGTTCAGGGAGCCGTACGGGTCCTGGAAGATCATCTGGATGTCGCGGCGCAGCGGACGCATCTCGCCGGTGGACAGCCGGGTGATGTCCTGGCCCTCGAAGGAGATCGAGCCGCCGGTCGGGTCCTGGAGGCGGGTGATGACCCGGCCCATGGTCGACTTGCCGCAGCCCGACTCGCCGACGACGCCCAGGGTCTCGCCCTTGCGCACCTCGAAGTCGATGCCGTCGACGGCCTTCACCGCGCCGACCTGGCGGCGCAGGAGGCCCTTCTTGATCGGGAAGTGCTTGGTCAGGTTCTCGACCTTGAGCAGCACCTCGCGCTCGTCCGGAGCCGACGCCTGCTCGGGTACCGCGGCCTTCGCGGCGGTGTCCGTCTTCTTCGTCTCACTCACAGCTTCGGCGCAATCTCTTCGGTCCAGATCCGCTCGCGGTCCTCGGCCGGCAGGTGGCAGGCGGACCAGTGTCCGGCGCCGACCAGCTGCAGCTCGGGGCGCACCGTGCGGCTGACGTTCTCCGCGGGGACGTCCGCGTACGGGCAGCGCGGGTGGAAGGCACAGCCCGAGGGGACGTTGATGAGGCTCGGCGGCTGGCCCTTGACCGGGATGAGCCGTTCGGAGGTCTCACGGTCGATGCGGGGCATCGAGCCGAGCAGGCCCCAGGTGTAGGGGTGTTGCGGCTTCTCGAAGACCTCGGCGGCGGCGCCGCGCTCCACGCACCGGCCGCCGTACATCACGAGGACGTCGTCGGCTATCTCGGCGACCACGCCGAGGTCGTGCGTGATCATGATGACCGCGGAGCCGAACTCCTTCTGGAGGTCGCGGATCAGGTCGAGGATCTGCGCCTGGACGGTCACGTCGAGGGCGGTGGTCGGCTCGTCCGCGATGAGCAGTTCGGGGTTGTTCACCAGCGCCATGGCGATCATGGCGCGCTGGCGCATACCGCCGGAGAACTCGTGCGGGTAGCCGTCGACGCGCTTGGCCGGCTCGGGGATGCCGACGCGGTCGAGCATCTCGATGGCGCGGGTGCGCGCTTCCTTCTTGCTGACCTTGTGGTGCACCCGGTACGCCTCGACGATCTGGTCGCCGACCTTGTAGTAGGGGTGCATCGCGGACAGCGGGTCCTGGAAGATCATCGCCATGTCGCGGCCGCGGAGCCTGCGCACCTCGTCCGGGGAGGCGCCGACCAGCTCCTTGCCGTTCAGCCAGATCTCGCCGGACATCCGCACGTTCTTGCCGCGCGCGCCGAGCCGGTGCAGGCCCATGACGGCGAGCGAGGTGACGGACTTGCCCGAGCCGGACTCGCCGACGATGGCGAGGGTCTTGCCCTTGTCCACCGAGAAGGAGAGCCCGTCGACGGACTTGACGATGCCGTCGTCGGTCGGGAAGTGCACCTTGAGGTCGCGGACCTCCAGGAAGGCCGAGGGTGCCTTGGCGGGGGTTCCCTCGCCCGTTTCGGTCTTGGAGAGTTCGGTCACGAGAGCCTCACCCGCGGGTCGGCGGCGGCGTAGAGCACGTCCACCAGGAGATTTGCGATGACGACGAAGATGGCGGCGAGCAGGGTCACGCCGAGGATGGGGGGCAGGTCGTTGTCGCCGATGGCCTTCACCGCGTACTCGCCGACCCCGTGCAGCGAGAACACGGTCTCGGTGATCACCGCGCCGCCGAGCAGCAGACCGAGGTCCATGCCGAAGACGGTGATGATCGGGGTGAGGGCGGCGCGCAGACCATGTCTGCGGACGACGACGCGTTCCCTGAGGCCCTTGGCGCGGGCCGTGCGGATGAAGTCCTCGTTCATCGTCTCCAGCATGCCCGAGCGGGTGAGCCGGGCGTAGATCGCGGAGTACAGCAGCGCCAGCGAACACCACGCGGGGAACAGGGTGTTGGCCCATTGCGCCGGGTTCTCGGTGAACGGGACGTAGGTGCGGCCGAAGATCGGCCAGGTGTAGGTGAAGAGCAGCAGCGCCAGGTTGCCCGTGAAGAACATGGGCAGCGAGACACCCGCCAGGGCGACGCCCATGAAGGAGCGGTCGAACAGCGAGCGCGGCTTGAGCGCCGAGATGACGCCGACCACGATGCCGGAGACCAGCCAGAGCACGGCCGCGCCGGCGGCCAGCGAGAGGGTGACGGGAAGGCGGCTGGTGAGCTGCGGCCAGACCGCTTCGTGCGTCTTGAAGGAGTAGCCGAAGCAGGGCGCGCCACAGTGCACCGTGCTGGGACCGACGCTGTAGTCGGCGCCGGCCACGATCCCCTTGATGAAGTGCCAGTACTGGACGTAGACGGGCTGGTCCAGACCGAGGTTGTGCTTGACCGCGGCGATGTCCGCCTTCGACGGGCTCTTTCCGATGTACTGCTGCGCGAGCTGATCCGCTGTCTGGCCGGCGATGCGCGGCAGCAGGAAGAAGATGGCGAAGGTGACCGCGGAGACGACCAGCAACAGGATCACTGCCGCGACCGTCCGGCGGAGGATGTACGAGATCACGGGGACCGGCGCTGGTGCCCGCGGGCCTCGCGGCCCGCGGGCACCAATGCCTTCACCTGCCTTCCGGGGCTGCTACTTCTTCGTGGTGCCGAGGTTGAGGTAGTCGTACTGACCGCTGAACGCGGACGTGGAGACCACGTTGGTGGCGTACGGCGAGCGGTACAGCAGAACCTTGAAGTAGGTCAGCGGGACCAGCACGGCGTCGTCCATGGCCTGCTTGTCGATCTGCGCGTACAGGGCGTTGCGCTTGGCCGGGTCGGGCTCGGCGATCGCCTTGGCGAGCAGGTCGTTGACCTGCTTGCTGTCGTACTGCGACAGGTTGGTGTTGCCGGACTGGCTGATCGCCGCGCCGTTCAGGATCTGCTGGAGGAAGCCGTAACCGGAGGGCCAGTCGGCACCCCACTGCATCATCATCAGGCCGACGTTCTGCTTCTTGTCGAAGCTCGGCACACCCGCGTAGTCGGTGAAGTACTTGCCCGACGGGTACTGCTTGAGGGTGGCGTTGATGCCGACCTTCTTCAGCGAGTTGATGATCGCGGTGGCCGCGTCCACCTCGCCCGGACGGTCGGAGCGGGCCGTGATGTTGGTGTTGATCGTCTTCTGGCCGCAGGACTTGAGCTGGTCCTTGGCCTTGGCGACGTCGCCCTTGCTGCCCGCGGAGGCGTAGACGTCCGCCTTCTGGTAGCCGGTGATGTCCGGCGGCAGGACGGTGGTGGCCACGTCACCGCGGATCGGGCCGCCCATGGCGGTCTGCACGGAGACCTTGTCGATGGCGTACTCGACGGCCTTGCGGCAGGCCACGTTGTCGAACGGCTTCAGCTTGGTGTTGATCGCCGCGTAGACCAGACGGCCGCCGTAGGCGTTGTCCGTGTTGGCCTTGGCGTCCGCGGAGTTGAGCAGGGACGCCTGGGTGGAGTCCTGGACGCCGGTGCCCCCGAGGTCGACGGTGGCGTCGCCGGACTGGAGGTCCTTGTCGATCGTCTCCGGGTTGACCTTCAGGTTGACGATGATCTTGCTGGCCAGCTGCTTGCGCAGCGGGTCGGTCTTCGCGTCCCAGTTCTTGTTCGGGACCAGGACGACCTGCTTGCCCTCCTGGTAGCTCTGGATCTCGTACGAGCCCGAGGACACGATGTTCTTGACGTAGTCGACGCCCTTGTCCTTGGACTGGGGCACCGGGGCCGTCTCCGGCTCGGCGGCCAGGTAGTCGAACTCCTGGAACGGCTTGCTCAGGTGGAAGACGATCGTGCTGTCGTCCGGGGTCTCGATCGAGGACAGGCCCTTGGCGCTCTTGTCCTTGTACGGACCCTTGTACTTGTCGCCGTCCTTGAGGAACTGCTGGAAGTAGTTCGGGCCGAGCGAGAGCACGTCACGCGCGAAGTTCGACCGCTCGACGGCGTACTTGACGTCCTTCGAGGTGATCGGGGTGCCGTCCTGGTACTTCACGCCCGTGCGGAGCTTGTACGTCCAGGTCTTGCCGCCGTCGCTGGAGACGCCCTTGCCCGCGGCGAGGTCCGGGACGAGGGTGTTGCCCTTGCCGCCGGGGCCCGGGGCGAACGTCATCAGCGGACGCGCGTAGAGGCGGCTGAAGTTCCACATGTACGCGTAGTACTGGTTGCCGGGGTCGAACGAGTCCGGCACGTCCGACAGTTCGTAGGTGACCGTGCCACCCTTCTTGTCGGACGCGTTGACCACCTTCGTGGTCGCCGCGTTGGCGCCGGCCGCCTTCGGTGTGTCCTTGTTGTCATCGGCCTTGCTGCAGCCTGCGAGCAACAGGCTTGCTGAGCCGATGGCCGCGACCGCGGCCAGCGCTGACCTTCGCATGATGGTCTGCTTCCCCTCCATTGATCGGAAAACTTGGGTGAGCTCTCTGGCTGCCTAGCGGCTGCGCGGGTCGAGAGCGTCGCGGAGACCGTCGCCGAGCAGGTTGAACGCGAGGACGGTGACGAAGATGGCGAGGCCGGGCACGATCATGTACTGGGGATCGACCTGGTAATAGGTGACCGCGTCGCGGATCATGCCGCCCCACGATGCCTGCGGGGGCTGGATGCCGACGCCGAGGAAGCTCAGCGAGGCCTCGAAGAGGATGTTGGTCGGGATGAGCAGCGTCGAGTAGACGATGATCGGGCCGACCAGGTTCGGCATCAGCTCACGGAAGAGGATGTACGGGCCCTTGGCGCCCATGCCGCGGGCCGCGTCGACGAACTCGCGCTCACGCAGGGCCAGCGTCTGACCGCGCACGATCCGGCCCAGATAGGGCCAGTTGAAGAAGCCGATCACGAAGATGAGCACGCCGAGGTGGAGCGGAAGTCCGTTCAGACCGAAGGCGCCGCCCTGGAGGGTTGCGGAGATCGCGATGGCGAACAGCAGCAACGGGAAGGCGAGGAAGATGTCCATCAGGCGGCTGATGATCGAGTCGACCCGGCCGCCGTAGTAGCCCGCGATCACACCCATGATCGCGCCGATCACATTGGACAGGACCGTGGCACCGAAGGCGACGACCAGCGAGACCCAGGAGCCCTCCAGGACACGGGTGGCGATGTCCCGGCCGAACTTCGGGTCCACACCGAGCGGGTGGTCAAGGCTCATGCCGCCCCAGCCGCCCTTGGGCAGTGAGGTGTCGGGGTCGATCAGGCCCTGATGGAAGGCGTTGGGGTCGAGGCCGAACACGGCCTGGATGGGGCGCGAGAGGATGGCCAGCAGGATCAGCAGGATCACGATGACGCCGCCGGCCACGGCGACTCTGTCCCGCTTGAAGCGGGTCCAGGCGATCTGGCCCAGGGAACGACCCTCGATCTGCCCCTTGTCGGCTCCCGCGAGCACAGCCTCAGGCTGCGCCTCGGCTGCCGCCCCGGTGGTCTCGATCGGTGCGGTCACGATGTGCGACCCCTCTCGCCGGTGGTGACCGGCCTGCGCTGCCGCGGTTTGCGGCTTTGTCGACTTGCAAGCGAACACGAGTTCTTACGCCTCGTGGTCTGAGTGGGGAGTCTTCAGCGTCCTTGCGATCACTCGCCAGAGCTGACGGTGAAAGTATGCGCAACCGTGATGCACCGCGGAGGATTCCGTTATCCGGACAGTGGGTAACGGCTCCCGGACGCGGGGCAGTTGGGACACAACGCCGTAATGCCGCGGTTCGGGAGGTAGGGCGGGAACGGCGTCCGATCCGGCGGAACCTCAGTAACCGCCGTGCACCGGCGGATAGCCGTAACCCGGCGCGGGGCCCTGGAGTTGGGGTGCCGGGCGGCCGGCGGGGGCGGCGGCGTGGGCCTCGCGGTCGTAGAACGGCCGGGCCTGGGCGCGCATCCACATCACGACCGGGTCGTGGTCGTCGGTCAGCGCGACCGTGGAGACGGGCAGGCCTTCGGGGACGGCGCCGACGGAGCGCTGCATCATCGCGCGCACCGAGTCGACCGCGGCGGGCGAGGTCTCGTACAGGTCCAGGCCGATGGCGAGGTACGGCGCCCCGAGCGCGGGCTGCACCCAGGCGCGGCGCAGCGAGCGCAGGGCGGGGGTGCGGTGGGCGTGCTGGGCGAGCAGGGCGTAGAACTGCGGGATCTCGATGCCGGGTTCGGTCAGCCGCAGGGGGCCCGCGGGCTGCCGGTCCAGGCCGGTGGCGATGCGGCGCAGGTCCAGCCAGGGGATGCCGACGCCGCCGCCGGGGGCGTGCGGGTTGAGCCAGAGACCGTAGTGGTCGGGGTAGAGGGTGCGGGCCACGTCCAGGCCGTCGACCACTTCGTACGAGCGGTTCCAGCCGCTGGCGGACAGCTCCTGGGCGGAGGTGACGCACGGCGCGTAGTGGCAGCCGTCGACCTCCATGTCCCCGTACTGGGCGTCCGGGGAGCCGGCCTGGCCGTGCCACAGCAGCATCCAGATCTGGCCGGCGGAGGGGGTGGCGAGGGCGCGGAGCAGGGCCTCGTAGGCGTCGTAGCGTCCGGGCGTGACGTGGCGGAGCGTGTGTTCGACGCTTCCGCTGTGGGTGGCGCTCACCTTGTCATGCCCTTCTTCTCCCTCGTGCCCCGCGTATGAAGACAGCTTATGCGCCGATGGGCACGGGGCCCGTTGTCCGTTCGCCCAGGCCCCTAGCGGATGTAGAAGGGTCGGACGCTTGACTTCAGCCATTCGGCCACCGGGTCGTCCGTCACGTCCAGCAGGATCAGGTTGACCGGCCAGGCGGTCGGGATCCGGCCGAGGGCGCGGCCCAGGGCCTCCAGGGGCAGGGCCCGGAAGTCGCCCTCCCACTGGGAGAGTTCCACGCCGACGAACATGACCGGGTCGGCGTTCTCGATCGCGGCCAGGCAGCGGCGGGCGGTGACGACCACGCCGGTCGCGGCGAACTCGGCGGACGCGGCGGAGAGGAAGTCGACCGGGTCGTCCTGCCAGTCGGGCTCGAACAGCCGGACCCGGCCGCCGGTGGCGGGGCCGTCCAGCGGGGTGTGTCCGGCGCGGCACAGCTCGGCGACGGCCTCCGGCGGGAGCGGGATGCCGACGGTGCCACCGGGGTTCACCGCGATGCCCGCCTGCGGGGGCAGGCCGCGGGCGAACTCCACGGCCGGGGCGACGGTGTACGCCATGGGGGAGCCGACGGCCTGGCGGAACTGCTCCTCGGAGCTGAACACCGGGACGTACGCCTGGCCCTCGATGTCCAGGGTGGGCAGGTCCAGCGGGCCGCTGCCGGGGCCGCCGCCGGACGGCAGCGGCACAAGGACGAAGCTGCGGCCGAGGACCTCGATGATCCGGCCGCCCGCCGCGGGTATGCCGAGGGAGGCCGAGAGCACCTCCTCCAGCTCATTGCCGGGCCACCCGCCGTGCGGGTGGGGGTGCGCCTGTGCCGGGAAGTCCGCGGGAACGTCCGCCGGGAAGTCCATCTGCCTACCGCCTGCTGGTGACCGCTGCTGTGACCATGAAGGCTAACGGGTACCGGTGACAGAGCCGTACTCCGTGAACACGATCCGCTGTACGGCGTCCGCCGCGGCCCGGTCGAGGAGCACCGCGGAACCGCAGCCCGCGGGCACCTCGCCCCGCCCCACCGCCCGCAGCAGCCGGGCCGTCGTACGCCGGTGGCGGCCGAAGGCGCGGCGGGAGACGGTGCGGCCCCGCTCGTGCTGGCCCGCGCGGGCCGTGTCCTCGGGCACGTCCAGCAGGAGCAGATGCAGGGTGGCGCCGGAGCGGCGGGCCGCGCGGGCCAGCCAGGCGCGCACCCAGGGCTGGGTGCCGCAGTCGTGCACCACCAGCGCCGCTCCCGTGCGCAGGGCGCGGCGCAGCGACCGGTAGTGCGCGGCGCGCACCAGGGGGCGGTAGAGGGCGTACGGCAGGAGGCGGGGCAGGCGGGCGGCGAAGCGGGCCCGGGTGTCCTGGGAGTCGATGCGGTGGGCGGTGACCGCGCGGCGCATCAGTGTGGACTTGCCGCTGCCGGGCAGGCCGGTGAGCACCACGATGTCGCGGGGGCCGAAGCGGAGGGTGTCCGGACCCGGGGCGGCCCGGTCGCGCAGGTCGAGCACGGGAGGCGCGGGGGGTGTGGGAGGCGTGGGGCGGGCGGCCACCCGCTCGCGGGCCGCGGGGCTTCTCGGCCCCGGGATGCGGGCCGCCTGCGCCATGGTCCTGTTCACCGTGATCGTCCTCCCCTTGTGGTTCGCAATCTCCATGCCCAGTGGAAGTAAAGAGAAGGTAATGCCCGGTGTGCCACGGGCAGGTGCGCGTACCGCCACAGCCCGGTTACGGATGCGGCCCCTGACGGGCGGGGGCCCGACGTGCAATGATGTGGCCGCCAACTGCATACCGGCCGTTTGAATCCGCGCGGGAGAGTCCCCAGCAGGCTTCGCTGGGGCGCCGAAGGAGCAAGTCCCTCCCTTGAATCTCTCAGGCCCCGTTACCGCGCGGGCGAGGCACATCTGAAAAGCGGGCCGCCATGACGGCTGCCCCACCCAAGGTGCAAACCGTGGTCGCCTCCGTGGCGGTCCCGGCGAACCTCTCAGGTTCCGATGACAGATGGGGAGGAACGTTCCTCGCCCCATCCCTGTTGCCCTGGGAGACGACCGACCGATGAGCAGTACCGAACTCCGACACACCGCGCTGGACGCCGTGCACCGCTCGCTCGGTGCCACGATGACCGACTTCGCGGGCTGGGACATGCCCCTGCGTTACGGCTCCGAGCGCGACGAGCACGTGGCCGTGCGGACCAAGGCGGGCCTGTTCGACCTCTCCCACATGGGCGAGATCACCGTCACCGGCCCCGAGGCCGCCGACTTCCTGAACATGGCCCTGGTCGGCAACATCGCCTCCGTCGGCGTCGGGCGCGCCCGCTACACGATGATCGTGCGGGCCGACGGCGGCATCCTGGACGACCTGATCGTCTACCGGCTCGCCGAGACCGAGTACATGGTCGTCGCCAACGCCTCCAACGCCCAGGTGGTCCTGGACGCGCTGGCGGAGCGCTCCGGCGGCCTCGACGTCGAGGTGCGCGACGACCGGGACGCCTACGCCCTGCTCGCGATCCAGGGCCCGGCCTCCTCCGGCATCCTGAAGTCCCTCACCGACGCCGACCTGGACGGTCTGAAGTACTACGCGGGCCTGCCCGGCACCGTCGCCGGCGTCCCCGCGCTGATCGCCCGCACCGGCTACACCGGCGAGGACGGCTTCGAGCTGTTCGTGAAGCCCGAGCACGCCGTCGAGCTGTGGCAGGCGCTGACCGAGGCCGGCGAGGGCGCAGGCCTGGTCCCCTGCGGCCTGTCCTGCCGCGACACGCTGCGCCTGGAGGCGGGCATGCCGCTGTACGGGCACGAGCTGAACACCTCGCTGACCCCCTTCGACGCCGGGCTCGGCCGCGTGGTCAAGTTCGAGAAGGAGGGCGACTTCGTGGGGCGCGGCGCGCTCGTCGAGGCCGCCGAGCGCGCCGCGCAGAACCCCCCGCGGGTCCTGGTCGGCCTGATCGCCGAGGGTCGTAGGGTCCCGCGCGCCGGGTACCCGGTCGTCGCCGGCGGCAAGGTGATCGGCGAGGTCACCTCCGGCGCCCCCTCCCCCACCCTGGGCAAGCCGATCGCCATGGCCTACGTCGACGCGGCGCACGCCGCGCCCGGCACCGAGGGCGTCGGCGTGGACATCCGCGGCACGCACGAGCCCTACGAGGTCGTCGCGCTGCCGTTCTACAAGCGCCAGAAGTAGACAGCGAGCCCGGTCGCGCCCCCGCCCCTGACGGGCGGGCACGTGACCCTGCGCACATTCGCCCGCCCACCGGCGGTCACCAGCGTCCTACCGTCATCAGCACTCCCGCGCGTACAGGAGAATTCAGGCCATGAGCAACCCCCAGCAGCTGCGCTACAGCAAGGAGCACGAGTGGCTGTCGGCCGCCGACAACGGCGTCTCGACGGTCGGCATCACCGAGTTCGCGGCCAACGCGCTCGGCGATGTGGTCTACGCCCAGCTCCCCGAGGTCGGCTCCACCGTCGAGGCGGGCGAGACCTGTGGTGAGCTGGAGTCCACCAAGTCGGTCTCCGACCTGTACTCCCCGGTCACCGGCGAGGTCACCGCGATCAACGAGAACGTCGTCGACGACCCGTCGCTGGTGAACTCCGAGCCCTTCGAGGGCGGCTGGCTGTTCAAGGTGCGCGTCGCGGGCGAGCCGGCCGACCTGCTCTCCGCCGCCGAGTACGACGCCCACATCGCCGGCTGAGGAGGTCGTAACCGCATGACTGTCCTGAACACGCCCCTGCACGAGCTGGACCCGGAGATCGCCGCCGCGGTCGACGCCGAGCTGCTCCGCCAGCAGTCCACGCTGGAGATGATCGCGTCCGAGAACTTCGCGCCGCTCGCGGTGATGGAGGCCCAGGGCTCGGTCCTCACCAACAAGTACGCCGAGGGCTACCCGGGCCGCCGCTACTACGGCGGCTGCGAGCACGTCGACGTGGCCGAGCAGATCGCCATCGACCGGATCAAGGAGCTGTTCGGCGCCGAGTACGCCAACGTCCAGCCCCACTCCGGCGCCTCCGCCAACCAGGCGGCCCTGTTCGCGCTGGCCCAGCCCGGGGACACCATCCTCGGCCTGGACCTGGCGCATGGCGGCCACCTGACCCACGGCATGCGGCTGAACTTCTCCGGGAAGCAGTTCAACGTGGTCGCCTACCACGTGGACGAGGAGACCGGCCTGGTCGACATGGCCGAGGTCGAGCGGCTCGCCAAGGAGCACCGCCCCAAGGTCATCATCGCGGGCTGGTCGGCGTACCCCCGCGAGCTGGACTTCGCCGCGTTCCGCCGGATCGCCGACGCGGTCGAGGCGTACCTGTGGGTCGACATGGCGCACTTCGCCGGCCTGGTCGCCGCCGGACTGCACCCGAACCCGGTCGAGCACGCGGACGTGGTCACCTCCACGACGCACAAGACCCTGGGCGGCCCGCGCGGCGGCATCATCCTCGCGAAGAAGGAGTTCGCGAGGAAGCTGAACTCGTCCGTCTTCCCGGGCTTCCAGGGCGGTCCCCTGGAGCATGTGATCGCGGCGAAGGCGGTGTCCTTCAAGGTCGCGGCCTCCGAGGGCTTCAAGGAGCGCCAGCGCCGTACGGTGGAGGGTGCCCGCATCCTCGCCGAGCGTCTGACGGCCGAGGACGCCCGCGCCGCCGGGGTCAATGTGCTCTCCGGCGGTACGGACGTGCATCTGATCCTGGTCGACCTGCGCGCCTCCGAGCTGGACGGCCAGCAGGCCGAGGACCGGCTGCACGAGGTCGGCATCACGGTCAACCGCAACGCGGTCCCGAACGACCCGCGTCCCCCGATGGTCACCTCGGGCCTGCGGATCGGCACGCCCGCGCTCGCGACCCGCGGCTTCACGGCCGAGGACTTCGCCGAGGTCGCGGACGTGATCGCCGAGGCGCTGAAGCCGTCCTACGACGCCGAGTCGCTGAAGGCACGGGTCAAGGCCCTGGCCGACAAGCACCCGCTGTACCCGGGTCTGTCCAAGTAATTCCCCGGTGGGGCACTCACCGACGAGTGCCCCACCACTGCCCCAAGGAGTGACCGTGGCCATCTCGGTCTTCGACCTGTTCTCGATCGGCATCGGCCCGTCCAGCTCCCACACGGTCGGCCCGATGCGCGCGGCGCGCATGTTCGCGCACCGGCTGCGCAACGAGGAACTGCTGGCCTCGGTCGCCTCCCTGCGCTGCGAGCTGTACGGCTCGCTGGGCGCGACCGGACACGGCCACGGCACCCCCAAGGCGGTGCTGCTCGGCCTGGAGGGCGCCTCCCCGCGCACGGTCGACGTGGAATCCGCCGACGAGCGGGTGGAGTCGATCAAGAACTCGGGCCGTCTGTCGCTCCTCGGCGAGCACGAGATCGCCTTCTCCTTCGACGACGACCTGGTGCTGCACCGCCGCAAGGCCCTGCCCTACCACGCCAACGGCATGACGATATGGGCGTACGACGCCTCGGGCGCGGAGCTGCTCAGCAAGACGTACTACTCGGTCGGCGGCGGCTTCGTCGTGGACGAGGACGCGGTCGGCGCGGACCGGATCGTGCTGGACGACACGGTCCTGAAGTACCCCTTCCGCACGGGCGACGAACTGCTGCGCCTGACCAAGGAGACCGGCCTGTCGATCTCCTCCCTGATGCTGGAGAACGAGCGGGCCTGGCGCACCGAGGACGAGATCCGCGAGGGCCTGCTGGAGATCTGGCGGGTGATGCGGGCGTGCGTGCAGCGCGGCCTCACCCGTGAGGGCATCCTGCCGGGCGGCCTCAAGGTCCGCCGCCGCGCCGCCGTCTCGGCCCGCCAGCTGCGCGCCGAGGGCGAGCCGCTGGCGCGTGCCATGGAGTGGATCACGCTCTACGCGATGGCGGTGAACGAGGAGAACGCGGCCGGCGGCCGGGTGGTGACCGCCCCGACGAACGGCGCGGCCGGCATCATCCCCGCGGTGCTGCACTACTACATCAACTTCGTGCCGGGCGCGGACGAGGACGGCGTGGTCCGCTTCCTGCTGTCCGCGGGCGCGATCGGCATGCTCTTCAAGGAGAACGCCTCCATCTCCGGCGCCGAGGTCGGCTGCCAGGGCGAGGTCGGCTCCGCCTGCTCCATGGCGGCGGGCGCGCTCGCCGAGGTACTGGGCGGCACCCCCGAACAGGTGGAGAACGCGGCCGAGATCGGCATGGAGCACAACCTGGGCCTGACCTGCGACCCGGTCGGCGGTCTCGTCCAGATCCCGTGCATCGAGCGCAACGGCATGGCCGCGGTGAAGGCGGTCACGGCGGCCAAGATGGCGATGCGCGGCGACGGTTCGCACATGGTCTCCCTCGACAAGGTCATCAAGACCATGAAGGAGACCGGCGCGGACATGTCCGTGAAGTACAAGGAGACGGCGCGGGGCGGGCTCGCGGTGAACATCATCGAGTGCTGAGCTTTACGTGATCGCACATTTACTTGATCGGTCCGCGGAACGATCATGGCTGCATGGACCGACCGAGTCAGCTCATCGAGTGCGGGGAATTCGTCCTTCGGCGTTTACGGGGGCAGTGTGATTTCGTTCAACTGTTCGCGCTGATAGAGGAATCCCGGGATCATCTGCGGCCGTGGATGCCATGGGTCGACGGCCACGACGAGCAGAGCACCCGGGAACTGCTGGCGAGTTCCGCGTCCAAATGGGAGAGCGGTGAGCTCTACAACTACGTCGTCGCGGAGAACGGCAAGCTCATCGGCATGTGCCAGGCCTATCGGGCCGAGCCCGAAGGGTGCCGGCTGGGGTACTGGCTGCATCCCTCGGCCGTGGGGCGGGGCATCGCGACGAGGGCGACGGCGGCGCTGGGCCGGGAGATGTTCGCGCTGGCGGACGTGGGGTATCTGGAGATCGCGCACGACGTGGCGAACGCCCCCAGTCGCGCCGTTCCGCGCCGGCTCGGCTTCACCGAGCTCCGGCGTGAGCAGGCGCCACCGCCGGCGGCTCCGTCCGGCTGCGGAATCGATGTGATCTGGCGTCTGGCGGCCCCAGGCAAGTGCCCGGAAGGGAATCTCGCCGCCCAGCTCAGCCCCGCTCAGCGTCTCACTGCCCATGTTCGGTCTGCCCTCGGCGACGGCCCGTTCCACTCGCCAGGTGGGTGGACGCATATGGGAGCCGTCATTTGCGACGCCAGCTTCCACGCGCGCTGCAAGTATGAGCTGACCCTGCTGCCGAGGCTTGTCCGTCTCCAATCGGCATGGCCTGACGCTGCCACTGTGCGTGGCTTCCGAGAACGGCTCGCGACGGAAGATCTTGCCGTCGCGATGAACTTCAAGAGTCCCAGGAAGGTCGCGACAGCCCACGCGCTTACAGAGCTGCTGGCTTCCAGCGAGGTCGATACCCGGGCCGACCTGCATGCCTGGCTCGGCCACCAGGACAATCGAGCTGCTCTGCGCGAGGTGAAGGGAGTCGGGCCGAAGAGCGTCGACTACATCGGCAACCTTGTCGGCCGATCGCAGGTCGCCGTGGACGTGCACCTTCGGGCTTTCGCTGCGGACGCCGGTGTCACGGAACTTCGGTACACCGAACTCCGAGCGGCGTACGAGGAAGCAGCAGCCGCTCTCGGGCATGAACCAGGGGGACTGGAGCACGCGGTATGGCGGTTCAAGTCGCAGGGTGTGCAAGCCGCGAGGAGACGGCGCGGGGCGGGCTCGCGGGAGCCTGTGACCGGGTGATCCCATAGCGGGCGGCTACGAGAACCCTCAGCAGCGGTGCCGGATGCCGGTCGATGTTCAATGACCTCCGGGGCCAGCGGCAGGCGGCAAGGTGCACCACCCCGTCCCTCCGATCCAACGGCCCCCACCGGCGCGCCGTCACGCCGCACGACTCGTACCCGTGGCCACTTCACGCGTACAACCGGCCGGTGTACTCACGCCCGGTTGGCCACGAGTTAACGTGTACGAGCCCACACATCCGTCCGCCCACCACGGAACCGCTCAACAGATTGCTATTCGGCGTGAAATGCGATGATGGCCGCCGCGAGCCGCTGATCGGCTGGAGGACTCGGTTTGTTAGAGGCGGACGCCTTGTTCGGTAGTGGGCGGCTCCGTGTGCCCGTGGGTCATGACGCCCACCGCTGGAGCACCTTTCAGGGCGAACGCACTCTCATTGTCGCCGCGCGCACGGTCACCTCCACCGTACGCGTCCTCGAAACGCTGCCGTCACTCCTGCGCGACGACCCACGGGTGACCGTCGTCTTCGCCTACGACGACACCTCCGCCTTCAACTCGGGTGTGCTCCCCCTCCTCCACACCGCCGGATGCCGCGTGATGCCCTGGGAACAGCTGGGACAGATCGCCCCCGACCTCATCCTCTCCGCCAGCGAGAACATCGACGTGCCCGAGGGCGACTGCCCTGTGCTGGTGCTGCCGCACGGCATCGGATTCCAGAAGTTCGTTCCGGACTCCCGGAGTTCGCACGAGAGGCTGTCCGGCGTCGTACCGGATTCCCTGCTGGAGAGCGGACGGGCCTGGCTGGCCGTCTCGCACCCGGCGCAGGAGAAGCAGTTGCTCGCCGCGCACCCGAAGACCGCCGGGCGCACACTGCTGACCGGTGACCCCTGCTTCGACGAACTGGTCGCCAGCCGGCCGCACAGAGCGGCGTACCGAGAAGCCCTGGGCATCCAGGACCACCAGCGCCTGGTCGTGGTCAGTTCCACCTGGGGAAGCACCTCGCTCCTGGGCCGTCACCCGAGCCTGCTCCCACGGCTGCTCGCGCAACTGCCCTGTGACGAGTACCGGGTGGGGGCGATCGTTCATCCCAACGTGTGGTCGGCGCATGGAGCGTGGCACATCCGCGGTCTGCTGACCTCCGCCCTGGACGCGGGCCTGCTGCTCATGCCTCCCGTCCATGCCTGGCGGCCCGCGCTCGTGGCGGCGGACGTCCTGGTGGGCGACCACGGTTCGGTGACGCTGTACGGTGCGTCGGCCGGTACGGCCGTACGGCTGGCCGCCTTCGGCGACGACGCGGTACCCGGGACGGCCGCCCACGACCTGGCCGCCGCGGTGCCCCGGCTCGATCCTCAAGGGGATCTGCTCCAGCAGGTGAGGGATGCCTCGGCCGAGCCCGCGCCGCACCGTCACGCCGCAGTGGCCGCACGGGCTTTCGCCGAGCCCGGACACGCTCTCGCCCGGCTGCGCACCGCGCTCTACCGCCTCCTGAAACTTCCCGAGCCGTTCTCCCCGCCGCCCTCCTCCCCCGTGTTGCCGGTTCCGGAGCCGGCCGCCTCGCCCGTCACCTCCTGGCAGGTGGACACCAGCGTCGCCGAGGAGGGCGCGGAGCCGACCGTCACCGTGCGCCGCTTCCCGGCGGCTGTCGCCGGACACGAGGCCGACCGCCCGGACTCCGCCACCTCCTTCACCCATCTGGCGTGCGTGGACGATGAGCGTGACCGTCGAGTGGCGGAAAGCGCCTCCGTGATCGTCCGGCGCCATCCGGCGACCACCGCGGTCGCGGCGCTGAGGTGGATCGAGGGCATGCTCGACGAGCTGCCGGGAAGCCTTCTCGCGGCAGCAGGCGTACTCGGGGCTCACTGTCTGGTGGGGCTCCGGGACGGGCGGACCGTGGAGGTGACCACCACCGGCCCGGCGCTGGACCCGGGTTTGCCCGCCGCGGTCGTCTACGCCTGCCTGCGCGCCGGAATCCCGCTGGACGACACCCCGGTGACGCTGTGGATCGGCGACCTGCGGGACGAGGACGTGACCCTGCGTCTTCGCCCCGCTCAGCCGAGCCGGCATCAGCCGTCGAGATCCGCCAACCGCTGACGCACGATCTCCGCCCGAGGACTGTCGACCGAAGCGTAGATCGCCTGGGCGCGATCGAGGTACTCGCGCACCAAGTCCTCCTGGCCGCCCGCCTGTTCCACGACATCGGCGAGTTGTTCCAGGGCCCCCGCCTCGTAGTGCCGTGCCCCCTCGTCCTTCAGCGCCCGGATCGCTCCGCGCAGCTCACGCACCGCTTCCTCGGTCTCACCGAGGTGAGCGTGTACGACTCCGATGGCAGCGCTCACCCGGGCCGCCATACGACGGTCGGGCTCCGCCATCTCCGTAAAGTCCCGGACGGCCCGGCGCAGCGTGACCATGGCCTCCGTGTGCTCGCCCTGGGCGTCCTGAGCGCACCCGAGGAAGAAGGCGGCGATCGCCGCGCCTCGGGCTTCCCCGGCGCGTTCGTTGAGTTCGAGCGAGAGCCGGAACGTCTCGACGGCGCGGGAAGGCTCGAAGCGCTCGCGGTACCGTCCGAGGAACTCCAGCGCGGAGGCGTGGACGACGAGGTATCCGGCCACCTCGGCCAGAGCGGCGGCCCGTTCCAGTTCCTCGCCCGCGCGCTCGTTCTCGCCGAGGTCGAGCAACGGGCGCGACAGCAGGCTGCGCAACCGCGCCTCGGCCGCCGTGGCCCGCGCGACCTCCTCCGCGGTGCTCGCCGACGCCGCCGCCGCCGCGGCTGCCGCCACACCCAGCTCCAGCGATTCCCTCCAGGCTCCGAGGTAGCGGCGGTGCAGGAACAACGACGTGAACGCCTCGGCCAGTTGCCAGACCACCGTGTGCAGCCCGAGCCTGCCGGCCGCGCGCAGTACGGCCAGGACGGCGGGGCGCTCGGCGTCCATCCAGTCCAGCGGGGCGGGCCCGCCCGCGGTGGTGAACGGATTGTCCGCGTCCCGCAGCAGTGCGGACAGATCGGCCACCCGCAGGCGGTCTTCCCGCAGCGCACGATCCGCGAGCGCCGTCAGGACGAGATAGTGCGTGCCCACCCGCTTCATGAGCGCCGCGTACTCGGTCTCCGGCTCCTCCTCCACCGCCCGCTCCCGTGCATGCAGACGGACCAGATCATGCATGCGGTAACGGCCGTCGCGCATGGTCTCGACCAGGCTCGCCCTCACCAGGACGCCCAGCAACCGCTTGGCTCTCCCCGTGTCCATGTCCGCGGCGACCGCTGCGACCCCCGCGTCGAAGACGCCGGTCGGCAACCAGCCCAGCAGCCGGTAGACGCGGGCGGCATCCTGCGGCAGCAGCCGGTACGAGGGCCCCAGAACGGCAGACACCGGCGACTCCTCTCCGAACAGGGACAGGCCGGCCAACCGCCCCGCCTCGTCCTCCAGTTCCGCGGACAGTTCCTCCATGGTGAGGCCGTCGCCGATGACCAGCCGTGCCGCCACGACCTGAAGGGCCACCGGCAGACCACCGCACAGCTCCACGAGCCGCGAAGCGGCCTCTCGTTCGGCTTCGACCGCGGACTCGCCCAACCGGTCCGCGAGCAGCGCCAGCCCACCGTGCGCGTCCAGCGGTCTGACGGAGATCAACCGGGCACCGTCGCTCACGGCCAGCTCCCCGAGCCGGCCCTGACTCGTGACCAGAACCGCGCTGCCCGGCCCCTTGGGAATCAGCGCACGCACCTGGGAGGGCTGGTTCACGTCGTCCAGGACGAGCAGGATGCGCAGGTCGGCCGAGCGCGACCGGAAGAGATTGGTGCGCGCCGCCAGCGAGTTGGGAATGTTGCTGTCCGCGCCTCCCGGCAATGACCTCAGGCACATGGCGAGGGCCTCGGAGACATCCGCGCCGACGGTGCCCGCCGGCGCGGACGGATCGCGCAGGGCGGCGAAATCCACGTAGAGCTGTCCGTCGGGGAAGCGATCCCGGGCCTGTTCCGCCCACCGCCAGGCGGTGGCTGTCTTACCGACTCCCGGCAGCCCTTCGAGAACCCCGATGTCGACAGAGCCGCGCCCGCTCCGCGCCACTCCAAGTGTGGCGTCGAGCGCGCCGAGCTCGGCCCTGCGATTGCTGAACCGAGTGGTCACGACCGGAACCTGGTCCGGTCTGTCCGCGCCGTCCGGCGCGGGCGGCTGCGCGGACTGCACGTTGAAGACGATGCCCCCGTGGATGTGCGAGCCCTGGAATGCAGGGCCGTAGTTCACCCCTCCGCTGACCAGGCTGACGAAGGTACGCGAGGCGTCCGGCGCCAGCTCGGTCAGCAGCCGCGCCAACTCGGCCGCCGCGTCGGGGTCCTCCCGGAAAATCCCCTCCAGCCGCTGAGCCCAACGAGCCTGGACGGCGGCCTGGGCACGCTCGTCGCCCGCGGACCGCGCGCTGCCCAGTTCGTCATGTGCCGCCTGCAGTTCGCTCTCGGCCGTCCCGTCTCCCGACCGTCGGCCCAAGAACCGGGCCAGTCGTCCCTTGACCTGCCCGAAGGCTTCCGTCACGAGCAATCCGACGAACGCTTGGGCACCGGACGCGGCAAGAGCCGCCAACTCGGTTTCCACGCAACCCCCTTCGTGTTTCCAGCTTCGCAGAACCGTCCGGCACCAACCTAAGGAAATCCCCCGCGCCCGCGCATCTGGGCTCGCTGCCGGCGCGTTCGGGTCTTCCGCCTCGCCCGCACAGATCGCTCCCCCGGCGTCCCATCGGACGATGCTCACGAGACGACCTGCCGATCCCCAAGCTGACGGACACGGCCCAGAACGGGCGGCTGCGAATGAGCATACGAGAAGCTGCCGCCGGGCGGGCATGAGCGACCCGCAAAGCGAGCGGTCGCCGAAGCCGTCATCAATCCCGTGATCTCAACGGCGACAAGGTGCTCTTCAAATGACAAAAAGAGAAACGCATCTGCCACTTCCAGCACCTGGGAACCGCCCAGAACGCACAAGTACCAGCGCACGTTTCCGGGGGGCCGTGCGGGGGGCACAAACCCTGCATGCTCCACGGCATCGACGTAAGTTCCTTCCAGTCCACGTCATATGACACGGACGGGCTCTCCTTCGTCTTCATGAAGGCGACCGAGGGCCGTTCGTATGTGAACCCCCGCCTCACCGCGCAGACCAAGACCGGCCGCGATGCCGGACTGGTCGTGGGTTTCTATCACTTCCTGTGGCCGGGCAACCTCACCGCACAGGCCGACTACTTCCTCCAGCACGCCCCGGAACGCGCCGGCGACATCCTGGCCGTCGACTGGGAAACCACGAGTGACGGCACGCACGCCAGCAACGCGGACAAGGACGCCTTCATCCGCAAACTGAAACAACTGCGGCCCCACAACCGGGTGATGCTCTATTGCAACCGCGAGTTCTGGCTGAACATCGACCGGACGTCGTACGCGGGCGACGGCCTGTGGATCGCCGATTACGTCACGGCCGGAAAACCCCGCATCAAGGCCAAGTGGCGCATCCACCAATACGCGAGCCAGCCCCTGGACAAGGACCTGGCCGACTTCGCCTCCACGGCGGCGCTCAAGGAGTGGGCGGGCGGCTGAGGCGCACAGGGGTGCCCGCTTCCGGAGGACGGGGCACCCCTGCCGACCCGCGTCACTTGTTCAGGTAGGTCCAGAACTCGTCGAAGGACAGGACCTGGTCGCCGTTGAGGTCACGGGATTTGATGATGGCTTCGGCGACCGTGTCGGTGGCGTTCCAGTCGCCTCCCTGGGCCAGGGCGGACTTGAATTCGGCGGCGGTGATGAAACCGTCGCCGTCCGCGTCGATCCGCTGGAATTCCTTGCGTGCTTCCTCGATGTCCGCCACCGATCCGCCCCTTTTGCTCGTGTTTCTTGTGCCCATGCAGGCGTACTGACGCTGGTCAGATTAGCTGTCCGTGCGGGCGCGCAGTGCCGCGACCACCCAGGCGAAGTCCTCGGCGTGCGGAGGGGCGGGGGCACGATTGACCAGGGCGATGAGTTCGCGGTACCGGGCGACCCGCTCGTCGAAGCCGGCCGTCATGCGCTCCAGGACGTCCGCGCGCGGGGCGTCACCGAAGAGTTCGCGCAGGACGGGCTCCGCCTCCGGTGACTCCGGGGTGATGCCGCGCCCGCGGGCCGGGGCCACCAGCTCCACCAGCCGCTCGGCGAACCAGAGCGAACGGCCGCGGGCCTCCCCCGGCGCCCCGTCCGCCGAGTTGAGCTCCATCGCCCGGCGCATCTGCGCGCGGAACTCCGGGTCCTGGAGCATCTCCGCCAGCTCCACCCACGCGTCCACCTCTTCCGGCGTCGGGTCCGCCGCCAGGTCCACCGTGGTGGCGCGCAGCCGCTCCCGCACCTCGGGGTCCACGGCGTCGAGCCCCTGGAGGGACTCCGCCACGAACTCCGCCATGATCCGCTGCCGTTCGGCCGCCGACAGCCGGGCCAGTCTGTTCATCAGGGTCGTCTCCCTCGCGGTCGAGTCACGTCGTGCGACCGACGACAGCACCGCACGGGTCACCTTCAGCGAGCTGATCTGCGCGTCCAGCGCGGCCACATGCGTCGCCGCGACCTGTGCCACGGTCCGCTCTCCCGCCAGCACTCGTCGCACGTCGTCCAGGCCGAGCCCCAGTTCGCGCAGGGTCCGGATCAGTTCCAGGCGGGCGACGCCCCGGGCGTCGTACAGCCGGTAGCCGCCCGGTGAGCGGGTCACCGGGGTGAGCACGCCCTCGTCCGACCAGAAGCGGATGGTGCGCACGGTCAGTCCGGTGGCCCGTGCCAGCTCGCCGATGGTGAGAAGTCCGCTGCCGTCGTCGTTCATGTCTGGGAGTCTGGGCCTTCCAGCGGGTGGAGACTCAAGGGGTGGCGTCGTGCAGTCCGTGCGGGAGATTCTCGACGATGTGGCGCGGGGTGTGTTCCCGCCGGCGGACGGCCGTACGACGGTCCTGCCGCAGCCCGGTCCCCGGCACGCGGGCGTGCTGGCGTTCACGGCGCACTCCGTCGTCGTCACGGACGAGGACCCCGCCTGGGTGTACGAGGCGCTGCGCGGCCTGGGCTGCGATCCGCTGGCGGCCGCTCTGCACCCGCGTTTCCTGGCCGCGCTGCTGGAGCGCACCGGGCGGCGGGCGGAGACGGTGGACGCGGTGCTGGTGGCCGGACCGCTCCCCGGCGCCCCCGCGCTCGCGCTGACGGAGATCCGGGACGCCGGTCATCCCCGGATCCGGTACGCGCGCGAGCACCGCGACGAGGTGCGGGCCTGGCAGGCGGACGGCGGGGTGCTGGTGACGGGGCGCGGGACGGCCGGACGCCTTGAGGTCTCGGTGGAGGTGGCCGAGGCGGCCCGGGAGCGGGGCCTGGGGCGGCGGCTGGCGGGTGCGGCCCGGCGGCTCGCCGGGGAGCCGCTGTGGGCGCAGGTGGCGCCGGGGAACGCCCGGAGCATGCGGGCGTTCCGGGCGGCCGGCTACGACGTGGTCGGCGCGGAGCTGCTGCTTCGGCTCCCCGGCTCAGCGGAAGACGCCCGTGTGCCCCAGTGAGTAGCGGCCCGGCTGGGGATAGACCGCGAGGCCGTGCGGGCCGCTGCCGACCGGGATGCGGGCCAGTTCCTTGCCGGTGCGGGTGTCGATGGCGTACACCTCGGCGTCGTAGCGGCCGGACAGCCACAGGACCTTGCCGTCGGCGGAGACGCCGCCCATGTCGGGGCTGCCGCCGCCGGGCAGTACCCACTTCTTGGTGAGCTTGTTCCGGGCGAAGTCGAAGATCGAGATGGTGCCCTCGCCCCGGTTGGAGACGTACATCTCGCGGGAGTCGCGGCTGATGTAGAGGCCGTGCGCGCCCTTGCCGGTGGAGAGCAGGGTCGGCTTGGTGAACCGGTCGCCGTCCAGGACCCACACCCCGTTGGCCATCATGTCGGCGATGTAGAACCGATTGCCGTCCGGGGAGACCTTGACGTCCTGCGGCATGGAGCCGTGCACGGGCAGCTTCTCCTGGCCGACCACCGCCATCCGCGCGGTGTCGACCTTGAGGATCTCGCCACTGAACTCGCAGGAGACGATGAAGTAGCGGCCGTCGCGGGAGAAGTCCGCGTGATTGACGCCGTAGCAGCTGACCGGCACCGCCTTGACGGTCTTCATGGTGTGGGCGTCGCGGAAGACCAGTTGGCGGTCCATGGAGGCCATCACGATCGCGTACTTGCCGTCGGGCGTGAAGTACAGGTTGTACGGGTCGTGCACGGCGACCGCCTTGCCCGCCTTGCCGGTGCGCGGGTCGAGGGGGGTGAGGCTGTTGCCGAGGTCGTTGTTGACCCACAGGGTCTTCAGGTCCCAGGAGGGCACCACGTGCTGGGGCTGGCGGCCGACCGGGATGGTGTCGATGACCTTGTAGGTGGCGGGGTCGATGACGGTGACCGTGTCGGAGTTGGTGTTGGGGACGTACACCCGGGAGGGGAAGTCCTTGACCACCGGGGAGAGCAGCCCCGGCCGGTCCGCCGCGTAGATGTCCGCCGGGTCCTGGACCGGGGGCATGCCGGGCAGCACGTTCACCCGCGCCTGGTCCACCTGCGGCTGGGCCGGCGGTTTGCTGCCGATGGCCTCGTTCGCGCGGTGCGCGCCCTGGCCGCTGCACGCGGACACCAGGGCCAGGGCGGCGAGGGCGGCACCGGTGGCCAGCCGGCGGGCGGCTTTCGTGGTTCGCATCAGCTCAGCAGCTCCGTGGTGGTGACGGCGCGCAGTTTGCGGCGGTCGAGTTCCGTGAGGACGTCGGGGAGGGCGGCGACCGTGTCCTCATAACCGAAATGCAAACTCACCACCGAGCCCTCGCGCACCTCCGAGAGGACCTTGCGGGTGACGGCGGCGGCGCCGGGGCGGGTGTAGTCGAGCGAGTCGACGTCGTACGACAGCACGTGCGGGTAGCCCGCTCGGCGGGCCAGTGCGGCGACGAGCGCGGAGGCGGTGGGCGCGCGGGACGGGCGGAACCAGGTGCCGATGGAGCCGGTGAGCCGTCTGAGCCGGTCGGCGCAGTCGGTGATCTCCTTGCGGGCGTCGGCCTCGGCGAGGTCGTTGACGGAGATGTGCCGCTGGGTGTGATTGCCGAGGTCGTGGCCGCCGTCGAGGATGCGGCGGGCGATGTCGGGGTGTTCGTCCAGCCAGGTGCCGACGGCGAGCACGGTGAGGCGGGCGCCGTGCCGTTCGGCGGTGTCGAGCAGGGTGTGGGCGATGGCGGGGTCGCCCTGGCCGTGGAAGGTGAGCGCGACCCGGGGGCGGGTGCGCGGGCCGTGGGTGATCTGGGCCGGCTGTCCGGGGTAGGCGCGGGGGGCGGGGGCCGGACGGGTGGGGGACGGGGACTTCGGGGTCTTCGGAGAGTTCATGGCGGACTCGGGGGTGGTCCGTGCGGTGGTGGACTGCGCGGCGGCGGTGGTCTTCGGGCCCGTGCCGCAGCCGGCGGCGAGCGCGCCGCCCGCGACGAGTCCGGCGCCCGCACGCAGCGCGTCACGGCGGTTGGTGGTGGTCACTCGCGCCATTTAAGGGATGAAAGGTAAGAAAAGCGAGTTTTGTCCGACTTGCCGTCAGGAGGCGTGCCGCGCCCCGCCGCTACCGCTCGTTCACCCGCATCTCGAACCAGGTCGTCTTGCCGCGCGGCAGCAGATCGACGCCCCAGCGGTCGGACAGCTTGTCGACCAGGAACAGGCCCCGGCCGCTGATGTCCAGCTCCTGGACCGGCATCAGACAGGGCAGCCCCCGGGAGGGGTCGCGCACCTCGACGCGCATCCAGCCGGGGCGGCAGCGCATGCGCAGTCCGAAGACGCGGGCGCCGGTGTGCCGTACCGCGTTGCCGACCAGTTCGGACACCAGCAGGACCGTATCCTCGGCCAGCTTGGGGGTGAGCCGCCAGGTGCGCAGGACCACGACCTGGGCGAGGCGGCGGGCGGTGGCGGCGGATTCCGGGCGGGAGGGCAGCTGCACCTCGCGCTCCGTCGGATTGCCGAACAGTTCGAGCGCCTTGAGCGCCTGTTCGTCCTCGACCGTGGGCGACCAGCGCCCCGCGGAAGCGCGGCTGTGTCCCCGCGGCTGTTCGATGCCCTCCAGCCCCGCCATGCCCCCATGATGGCCGTCGCAAGGCGCCTCGGGGGCCGTTCCGGAGGAATACGCCCCCCGTACGCCCCCGCTGTGCACCCCACGATTGGCATATGCCGATGGCATGTCACTGGCCGGTACACCCCGGCTGAGCTGCGAGGACGACTCGGTTCCGGGCAATCGCGGGGCTCCCTCGACCAGACAGACTTAAGGGTGCTTTAAGGCTCCCATAATCCGCCCCATCGAGGGACCCGTATGAGACGACACGTCAACTGCTGGTGGACTCAAGGGAGTTCAGTTGCGTTTTAAAGGAACTCCGGGTCGCCTTCCACCAACCCCGGGCCGTCTAAAGGAACTTGGCCTTTCCGGGGCCCTCCTCCACGAAGCTGCGCATCCCGCGCTCGCGGTCCTCGGTGGCGAACAGGCCCGCGAACCAGTTGCGCTCGACGGCGAGCCCGGTGTCGATATCGGTCTCCAGGCCCACGTCGACGGCCTCCTTGGCGGCGCGCAGCGCGACGGCCGGGCCCTGGGCGAGTCTCGCGGCCCAGGTGTGCGCCTGCTCGTAGACCTCGGCGGCCGGGACGACCCGGTCCACCAGGCCGATCGCGAGGGCCTCGTCGGCCTTGACCATACGGCCGGTGAAGATGAGGTCCTTGGCCTTGGAGGGGCCGACCAGGCGGGGCAGACGCTGGGTGCCGCCGGCGCCCGGGATCAGGCCGAGCAGGATCTCGGGCTGGCCGAGCTTGGCGTTGTCGGCGGCGATGCGGTAGTCGGCACACAGGGCGAGTTCGCAGCCGCCGCCGAGGGCATAGCCGGTGATGGCGGCCACGACGGGCTTGGGGATGCGGGCCACCGCGGTGAAGGCGTCCTGGAGGCCGCGGGAGCGCAGGACCATCGCGGTGTGGTCCATGTTCTGCATCTCCTTGATGTCCGCGCCCGCCGCGAACACCCGCTCCCCGCCGTAGATCACCACGGCACGCACGTCGTCGCGGCGCGTGGCCTCCTCGGCGAGTTCCCTCAGCCGGTCCTGGGTGGCGACGTCCAGCGCGTTCATCGGAGGGCGGTCGAGACGCAGCGTGCCGACGCCTTCGGCGACATCAAGAATGACGGTCATACGGCTCAGGTTAACGGCGACTAACGGCGGCGGGCCCGGTGCCGTAGGTCACAGCACCGGGCCCGCACACCGCGAGGGCTTACTTCTTCCAGTCCGCCCAGGACATGTTCCAGCCGTTGAGCCCGTTGCCCGGGTCCACGGTCTTCTCGTGGGAGTGCTTGACGACCACCACGTCGCCCAGGATCGAGTTGTTGAAGAACCACGCGGCCGGTGTCGAGGAGTCGTAGCCGCCCTTCACATCGCGCAGGCCGATGCAGCCGTGGCTGGCGTTGAAGTTGCCGAAGGCGCCGCCGCCCCAGTAGTTGCCGTGCGCGAAGGTGCCGGAGGTGGTCAGGCGCATGGCGTGCGGGACGTCCTTGATGTCGTACTCGCCGCCGTAGCCGACCGTCTCGCCGTTCATCCGGGTCACGGACAGCTTCTCGCTGATGACCATCTGGCCGTTCCAGGTGTCGTAGCCGGGCTTGCCGGTGGTCACCGGGAGGGTCTTGATCACCTTGCCGTCGCGGGTGACCTTCATCGTGTGCTTGCTCGCGTCCACGACGGAGACCTGGCTGCGGCCGATGGTGAAGGACACCGTCTTGTGCTGCTTGCCGTAGACGCCGTCGCGGCCCTCCACACCGTCGAGGTCGAGGTCGACGGTGACCTTGGTGCCGGCCTTCCAGTAGTTCTCGGGGCGGAAGTCGAGGCGGTCGTTGCCGAACCAGTGGCCCTCGACGTCGACCGGCGGCTCCGTCTTGACCTTGATGGACTTCTCGACGGCGTCGGGGTGGGTGATGCCCCGGGAGAAGTTCACGGAGAACGGCATGCCGACGCCGACGGTGGAGCCGTCCTCGGGCGTGAAGTAGCCGGTGAAGGTGGCCTTCGGGGTGACGGTGGTGAAGCTGGAGTCCTTGGTGGTGCTCTTGCCGTCGGTGTCCTGGGCGACGGCGTGCACCGTGTACCTGGTGTCCGCGGCCAGATGGGCGGACGGCGACCAGGAGCCGCCGTCGCCGGTGATGGCGCCGTCGACCTTCGCGCCCTTGGCGTCCTTGACGGTGACTTCGGTCAACTTCCCCCGGGCCGCGCTGACTTTGAGGGCGCCGTCGGTGGCGACGCCCGTGGCCCCCTGCTCCGGCGCGATGCTGACGGCGGCCGTGGAGGGCCGGCCCTGCTGGGTCGCGGCGCCCTTGCCGTCGTCCTTGCCACCCCCGCCGCCGCCCCCGCCGCAGGCCGCGAGCGACAGCACCAGGGAGCCGGCTATGAGCCCCCCTGCCGCGCGCCGCCGCCTCGCCACCGACGCCCCCGATATCGGCCGCACGTTCACGTCGTTCTCCCCTCGCAGGGCCTGCTCGGCCCGCTCCCCACCACATTTGGTGCGCGAATATTAACTGCCCGGTTTTGAGCGGGGTGTCAGGCGAATG
Source organism: Streptomyces sp. NPDC093018 (assembly GCF_040684035.1). Classification (NCBI taxonomy): domain Bacteria; kingdom Bacillati; phylum Actinomycetota; class Actinomycetes; order Kitasatosporales; family Streptomycetaceae; genus Streptomyces; species Streptomyces sp. NPDC093018. The sequence continues at coordinate 430,067 of NZ_JBFBFF010000002.1, read as the reverse complement.
TCACTGTTCCGTCGCAACTTCCGCCCGGCACCCGCACCGGCCCCCCGCGCGCCGCCCTGTGGCCGTCCCACGTGGTTATTTCACCGCGGAGCCCGCCTTCCATGCCGCCCACGTCAGGTTCCACCCACCGAACCCGTTGCCGGGGTCGACGGTCTTGTCCTGGCTGTTGACGATCTCCACCACGTCACCGACGAGGCTGCGGTCGAAGAACCACCCGGCGGGGGTGTCCGAACTGCCGCCCTGGACGTCCCTGAGGCCCACACAGCCATGGCTGACGTTGGCCACACCGGGGGCGGTCGGGTCCCAGTAGTTGCCGTGCAGGAAGGTGCCGGAGTCGGTGAGCCGCATGGCGTGCGGGACGTCGGGGATGTCGTACTCACCGCCGAAGCCGACCGTCTGACTGTTCATCCGGGTCTCCTCCAGCATCTCCATCACCACCATCTTGCCGTTGTAGGTGGGGTTCGCCGGGGCGCCCGCGGTGATCGGGACGGTGGCCAGCAGCCGGCCGTCGCGCCGCACCTGCATGGTGTGCGCCGCCGCGTCGACCAGGGAGGTCTGGCTGCGCCCGATGGTGAAGGAGAACGACTTGGACTGGAGCCCGTAGACACCCTTGGCGGCCTCGACGTCCCGCAGCCCGAGGTCGACGGTGACCTTGGTGCCGGGCTTCCAGTACTTCTCCGGGCGGAAGTCGAGCCGGTTCTTGCCGAACCAGTGCGGGCGGATCTCCACCGCGGGCCGCGCCGTGACCCGCACCGCGCGTTCGACGGCGGCCTTGTTCACGATGTCCGTGCTGAAGGCCAGGGAGACGATCTCCCCGGTGCCGACCAGGGAGCGGTTCTCCGGGGTGGCGTAGGCGATGAACCGTTTGCCGGGGACGTAGGTGGTGAAGGACGCGTGCCGGGCCGAGCGGCGCCCGCCCGAGTCCAGCGCCACCGCGTCCACGGTGTACCTGGCGGCGAGCGCCAGCCGGTCGTCGTCCGGCGCCCAGGTCAGCCCGTCGGCGCTGAGATGCCCGGCCACCGGGGTGGCCTGTGCGTCCTGTTCCTTGACGACCTTCACCTTCTCCAGTCGGCCGTCGGGCACCCGCACCCGCAGCCGCTGGTTCTGCGGGACGGCGGTGCTGCCGTCGTTCGGGGCCACCCGGATGGCGTCCCGGGGTGCCGAAGTTCCGCCGGGTCTGCCGCCCAGGCCCAGCGGGCCCGAGCCGCCCGCGGAGCATCCGGCCAGCAGTCCGGCCCATGTCAGTACGGCCGCCAGTGCGGCCCCCGCGCGCCGTGCGCGCCCATGTACGTGCCTCACGCGCTGCTCAACGACCGGGCACGCTCCGGGGAAACGTGAGTGCGAGCCATGCGGTGGGCAGAACTGTGGGAAGGACGACACGTCGGGGAGCCGATCGCCGCGCCCGTACCGGAGCCGAGGGGCGCGGCCGCACCGGGTGGCCGGGTCCGCCGGCGGCCCGGGGCGCCGTGCCGAGGCGGGTCCGTCCGGGTGCCTTCGGGCCTGCCCGGCGACCCGCCGCGGCGGGCTGCGCCGCTCCGGCCGAGCCACTGGAAGAGGGGCCGACAGGTGACGAGCGCAGCCGAGCAGCGGGCACCGGCCACAGGGCGGGCCGCGGTGCCCTCGACGAACGGCGCCCGGCGCGCCCCGGTGCCCGGGCCGCCGGTGTGGCCGGGCGCGCCGACGCCGCTGGGGGCCCGGTTCCGGGTCGGCCCGGACGGGGTGGCGGGCACCAACTTCGCGCTGTGGGCGGCCGGGGCGCGGTCGGTCCTGCTGTGCCTGTTCGACGCGGACGGCCGGGAGACCCGGGTCCCGCTGACCGAGCTGACGCACGAGATCTGGCACGGCTTCGTGCCGGGCGTGCTGCCCGGACAGCGCTACGGCTACCGGGTGGACGGCCGCTGGGATCCGTGGACCGGCGCCCGCTGGAACCCCGCGAAGCTGCTCCTCGATCCGTACGCGCGCGCGGTGGACGGCGAGTTCACCCTGCCGGCCGAGGTGTACGGCCATGTGCGGGACTGGCCGGAGCAGCGGGTCGCCGACACGGTGCGCGACGAGCGGGACTCGGCGCCGTACGTCCCGAAGGGCGTCGTCGTCCACGATGACGACGACTGGTCCGACGACCGCCGCCCCAAGACGCCCTGGGCGGACTCGGTCATCTACGAGCTGCATGTGCGCGGCTTCACCAAGCTGCACCCCGGCGTCCCCGAGGAGCTGCGCGGCACCTACGCCGGGCTCGCCCACCCGGCCGCCGTCGAGCACCTGGTGGAGCTGGGCGTGACGGCCGTGGAGCTGCTGCCCGTGCACCAGTTCGCGCACGAGGACCATCTGCTGCGCCGGGGCCTGTCCGACTACTGGGGCTACAACTCCGTCGGCTACTTCGCCCCGCACGCCGCCTACGCCGCCTCCGGTACGGCGGGAGCGCAGGTCGGCGAGTTCAAGCGGATGGTGCGCGCGCTGCACGCGGCCGGCATCGAGGTCATCCTCGACGTGGTCTACAACCACACCGCGGAGGCCGGGGAGCTGGGCCCGACGCTGTCCCTGAAGGGCATCGACAACCGCGCCTACTACCGGCTCCAGGACGACGCCCGCCGCTACGCCGACTACACCGGCTGCGGCAACACCCTGCACGTGGTGCGGCCCCAGGTGCTGCGGCTGATCACCGACTCGCTGCGCTACTGGGTGACCGAGATGGGCGTGGACGGCTTCCGCTTCGACCTCGCGGCGGCGCTCGCCCGCTCCATGCACGACGTGGACATGCTCTCGCCCTTTCTCGCGGTGATCGCCCAGGACCCGGTGCTGCGCCGGGTCAAGCTCATCGCCGAGCCCTGGGACATCGGCTCCGGCGGCTACCAGGTGGGCGCCTTCCCGCCGCTGTGGACCGAGTGGAACGACCGCTACCGGGACGCTGTGCGCGACTTCTGGCGGCACGCGCTGCCCGATGTGCGCGAGATGGGCTACCGGCTGTCCGGCTCCAGCGACCTGTACGCCTGGGGCGGGCGCCGCCCGTACGCCTCGGTCAACTTCGTCACCGCGCACGACGGTTTCACGCTGCGCGACCTGGTGTCGTACGAGCGCAAGCACAACGAGGCCAACGGCGAGGACAACCGGGACGGCACCGACGACAACCGGTCCTGGAACTGCGGCGCGGAGGGCGAGACGGCGGACCCGGACGTGCGGGCCCTGCGCCGCCGCCAGCTGCGCAATCTGCTCACCACGCTGCTGCTGTCCACCGGGGTGCCCATGCTGGTGGCCGGTGACGAGTTCGGGCGCACCCAGGGCGGCAACAACAACGCGTACTGCCAGGACAACGCGACCGGCTGGCTGGACTGGTCGCTCCTTGAGGAGCCGGGCTGGCGGGCGCTGTTCGCCCTCACCTCGCGGCTGATCGCGCTGCGCCACCGGCATCCGGTGCTGCGCCGGCGGGCCTTCTTCGCCGGGCGGGCGCAGGCCGCGGACGGGCTGCGGGACCTGGCCTGGTTCACGGCGCGGGGCGCGGAGATGACCGAGGGCGACTGGTACGCGCCCGCGGCCACGCTCGGCATGTATCTGTCCGGGCGGGACATCCCGGGCCGCGACGAGCGGGGCGCGCAGGTGGTGGACGACAGCTTCCTCGCGGTGCTGCACGCGGGCGCGGAGCCGACCGGCTTCGTGCTGCCGGGGCCGCCGTGGGCCGAGGGGTACGAGATGGTGGTGGACACCTCACGCGAGGACCAGTCGGCGCCGCCCGGCACCGCGCACCCGGCGGGCGCGGAACTCACCGTGCCGGGGCGGTCGGTGCTGCTGCTGCGGGTCCTCGGCGGGCCGGGGACCGGCTGAGCCCGGGGTTCCGCCGAGTCCGGGGTTCCGCCGAGTGCGGGGTTCCGCCGAGCCCGGCTTCCCGTCCGGGTCCGGGCGCCGGCCGCGCCTGTGCGGCGGCTGTGCGTGACGTGGATCACGTGCCGCGGGTGCAGCGTCCGAGGGGGTCCAGGGCCTTTCCCCTTGTGAAGAGCGCCGGCGAGAACGGGGACCGTGGGAATGGAGCAGGCTCGGGCCGGTGAGTACGACGCGTTCGTGGCGGCCCGCTGGTCGGTCCTCGTCCACCTGGCCCGTCTGCTCACCGGGGGCGATCGGCATCGGGCCGAGGACCTGTTGCAGGAGTCCTTGGTCAAGCTGTGGTTCGCCTGGCCGAAGGTGGCCGACGAGGCGCCGGAGGCGTATGTGCGCACGGTGCTGGCGCGGGCGGCGGCCCGGTCGGCGCGGCGGCGCTGGTGGGGCGAGCGGCCCGTGGAGGAGCTGCCCGAGGTGGCGGCCGGCGGCGATCTGTCGGCGACCGTGGCCGAACGCTCCCGTCTGGAGGCCGCGCTCGCGCAGCTGTCGCCGCGCCAGCGGGCCGCCGTGGTCCTGCGCTACTACCAGGACCTGCCCGACCGGCAGGTCGCCGAGACCCTCGGCTGCCCGGTCGGCACCGCACGGTCCCATGCCGCGCGCGGGGTGGCCCGGCTGCGGCAGCTGCTGTCGGACGTCGTCGAGCCGGTGGGGTGAGTGATGAAGCTCGGGAATCACGTGGATGAGACCGGCCTCGGCAGGGCCGACGAGACCGAGGGGGCCGAGGGGGCCGACGCTTTCGAACAGCGGCTCGCGCGGCTGATGCACGGGACGCTGGAGCCCGCGCCGTTCGAGCCGCGGCACCGGGAGCGGCTGCGGGCGGGGGTGCGCACCCGGCGCAGGGTGCGCACGGCGTACCGGGCGGCCGGTTCCGCGGCGGTGGTCGCGGGGCTCGGCCTCGGGCTGTTCCTGTGGCCGCACCAGAACACCCAGGTGCTGCCCGGCGCGCCGGGGCCCCGGCCCGCCACGAGTCCGGCGCCCTCGCCGTCGGTCCCGCCGAGCACGACACCGAGCGCTCCGCCCAGTACGTCGCCGAGTACGTCGCCGGCCGTACCGCCGAGCACATCGGTGACCGTTCCGCCGAGCACGTCGGCGACCCTTCCGCCCTCGTCGACTCCGGACTCCTCGCCGAGCTCGTCGAGTTCGGCACCGCCCGGCGCGCCCAGTACGACGCCGACCACGTCGTACCCGCCGCCCACCACGACCGCCACCGAGAACAGCGAACGGGGAACCACGTGATCAGCATCCGACCGGGCCGGGCGTCCGCGCCCGCCCAGGCCCCCGCGCCCCGGCGCGCCCCGCTGCCCACCCATCACGACGAGCCCGTACTGGACCTGGTCGTACCGGTGTTCAACGAGGAGAAGGACCTGCAGCCGAACGTCCGGCGGCTGTACGCGCATCTGCGGGACACGTTCCCCTACCCCTTCCGGATCACGATCGCCGACAACGCGAGCACCGACGGCACCGCGCGCATCGCGGCACAACTCGCCCTGGAGATAGCCGAGGTGACCTCGCTGCGGCTGCCGGTGAAGGGCCGCGGCCGGGCGCTGCGGGCGGCCTGGTCGGGGTCCCGGGCGCCGGTGCTCGCGTATCTGGACGTCGATCTGTCCACCGGGCTCGCGGCGCTGCTGCCACTCGTGGCGCCGCTGATATCCGGCCACTCCGACCTGGCCATCGGCACCCGGCTGGCGACCGGCTCGCGGGTGGTGCGCGGGCCCAAGCGCGAGGTGATCTCGCGCTGCTACAACACGCTGCTGCACTGGGCGCTGGCCGTCGGCTTCTCGGACGCGCAGTGCGGGTTCAAGGCGGTGCGCCGCGAGGCCGCCGAGCGGCTGCTGCCGCTGGTGCGGGACGAGGAGTGGTTCTTCGACACCGAGCTGCTGGTGCTCGCCGAGCGGGCCGGGCTCAGGATCCACGAGGTGCCGGTGGACTGGGTGGACGACCCCGACAGCAGCGTCGACATCCTCGCCACCGCGCTGGCCGACCTGCGCGGGATCGCCCGGATGCGGCGCACCCTGGCCGCCGCCGGCCCGCGTGCCCGCCGTCCCCGTACGACCGCGTGACCGCGACCCTGCCGCGGCCCCTCGCCCCGGCCCTCGCGCCCGGCTCCCGCCTGCGCGCGGCCGCCCGCCGGCACGGCCCGGTGCTCGCCGTGTTCGGCGCGCTGAAGCTGGTCGGCTTCTGCTCCTTCATGTATCTGCTGTCCGCCGCCGGTGACTACCGGGGCAAGGACCCCCGCTTCGGCGGCGGGGCGCACGCCTGGGACGTGCTGGCGACCTGGGACGGCTGGTGGTACCAGCAGATCGCGCTGCACGGCTACGACCCGAAGCTCGTCCCGGTCCCGGGCGCCACCGGGATGATCACGCTGGAGGGCAACTCGGCGGCGTTCTTCCCGCTGTACCCCGCGCTGATCCGGATGACCTCCGCGGTGACCGGCCTCGGCTCGTACGGCGCCGGGCTGCTGGTGTCGATCCTCGCCTCCTTCGCGGCCGCGCTCGGCGTCTACGCGGTGGCGGAACGCTTCGGCGGCCGTCGCGCGGGGTTCGCCGCGGCCGGGCTGTGGGCGGTGTGGCCGGGCTCGGGCGTGGAGTGGGCGGTCTACTCCGACTCCCTCTACGTGGCCCTGGCCGTCTGGGCCTGCTACGCGGTGCTGACCCGGCGCTGGCTGGCCGCGGGGGTGCTCACCTTCGCGGCGGGGCTCAACCGGCCCACGGCCGCCGCGCTGATCGCCGCGCTCGCGGTGGCGGCGCTGCTGGCGGTGCGCCGGGGCGAGGACGGGGTGGGACGGCCGCTGTTCGCGCTGGCGCTGGCCCCGCTCGGACTGCTCGGCTATCTGCTGTGGGTCGGCGACCGGATGGGCGACCTCGGCGGCTACTTCAAGCTCCAGTCGGGCGCGTGGGCGCACCGCTTCGACTACGGCAGCCAGACCCTGGACGTGCTGCGCTCGGTGCCGGTGGGACGGTTCGGGGACTATCTCTTCGCCTACCCCTACGCGGACATGATCGGCGTCGGCGTCGTCCTGCTCGCCTTCGCACTGCTGCCGCTGCTGATCCGGCTGCGGCCACCCGCGGTGCTGGTGGTGTACACGGTCCTCACCCTGGCCCTGGTCCTCGGCAGCCAGCAGATCTTCGCCAATGTCTCGCGCTATCTGCTCCCCTGCTTCCCGCTGTTCCTGCCGCTGGCCGCGGCCCTGCGCCGGCTGTCGCCGCCGATGCTGTGCACGGTGCTCGGCGTCGCCGCGCTGGCCTCCGGCTCGTACGCGGGATACGCGCTGTTCGAGCTGGGGGTGCCGTAGCCGGGGCCGTCGCGCACCCCGGCGGTCCGCCGGGATCACTCCGACGGTGTACAACTATGCCTCGAACTCAACGAGGCAAGGACGAGGCGTGCGTCAGGCAGCAACCGACGAGATCATCTGCGTCACCGATTGGACCCCTTCCGCACCGGGTCAGTTGACGACTCTGGCCGTGAGCGGGGAGCGGGCCGAGGCGGCGGAGCGGGTGGCGGCCGCCGCGCTGGGCGAAACGGCCGAGCTCACCTCCTGGCTGGAGCTGCCGGCGGATGCCCGGCGACGGCTGGTGGGGGCGTGCCGGTCGGTGCCGACGCTGGGCATGCACTGCGTGCGGGGCGACGTCCGGCAGGCGGCGGCCGACGACACGGCGGAGCAGTTCCTGTCCCGGCTGCCCGGCCGGGCGGAAGGCCACCGGCCCCGCTTCGTGACGGACTCGTCCTACCCGGGGCTGCGTGAACTGGTCCGGCTGACCGCCCTGGTGTGCCGGGAGACGTACGACCGGACGGATGTGCCGGAGGACGAGGATCTCCTGGAGATCTACGAGACCTACTCGGTGGGTTCCCTGTCCGGGCATCACTGACGACCCGGCACGGTCAGGCGGGCCGGTCGCTCCAGCGGACCTCGCCGTCGGTGATCCGGTCCGTCGGGCGCAGTCCGAGGGCCCGCGCGACGCCCATGGACGCCTCGTGCCCGGGGTGGATGTGCGCGACGAGCCGGTCCACCCCGTGGGCGCCCAGCCAGTCGGCCATGGTCCGCGCGCCCTCCTGCCCATAGCCCTCGCCCTGGTGGTCGACGCCGATCACCCAGGCGAGTTCGGCCTCGGTACCGCCCTCGTCCGGGCGGGAGAGGGTGGCCTGCACGGTGCCGACGAGCCGGCCGTCCGCGCGGCGGCGCAGCATCCAGTTCAGCCAGCCGTGCCGGCCGTCCGGGGACTGCCCGGCGCACTGGCGCCGGTATCGGGCCGCCAACTCCTCCAGGGGCGCGGGCGCGCCGCCGGTCCAGGTGTGCAGTCGTACGTCGTCGAGGACCGCGAAGGCCTCCGCCGCGTGCCCGGCCCGCAGCGGTTCGAGGCGCAGCCGGGGCGTGTCGACGGGGGTGGCGCTCGGCCAGGTCACGAGTCTCCCTCTCAGGCCAGGCTGTCCTGCCACGCCTGGTGGAGGTCGGCGAACCTGCCGGTGCCCGCGATGAGTTCGGCGGGGCGGCCGTCCTCGATGACGCGTCCTTCGGACATCACCAGGACGCGGTCGGCGATCTCGACCGTGGACAGGCGGTGCGCGATGACCACGGCGGTGCGGCCGCGCAGAACGGTGGACATGGCGCGCTGGACGGCCCGTTCGCCGGGGATGTCCAGGGAGCTGGTGGCCTCGTCCAGGATGAGGACGGCCGGGTCGGCGAGCAACGCCCGTGCGAAGGCGACCAGTTGGCGCTGGCCCGCGGAGATGCGGCCGCCGCGCTTGCGTACGTCGGTGTCGTAGCCGTCGGGCAGCGCGCTGATGAACTCGTGCGCGCCGATCACCTTCGCGGCCCGCTCGATCTCCGCCCTGGAGGCGTCCGGGCGGCCGATCGCGATGTTGTCGGCGACGGTGCCGGAGAACAGGAACGCCTCCTGGGTCACCATCACCACCCCGCGCCGCAGTTCGGCCGTGGGCAGGTCGCGCAGGTCCACCCCGTCGAGCAGCACCCGCCCCTCGGTGGGGTCGTAGAAGCGGGCGAGCAGCTTGGCCAGGGTGGACTTGCCCGCGCCGGTGGAGCCGACCACGGCCACCGTCTGCCCGGCCGGCAGGGTCAGTTCGAAGCGGGGCAGTACCTCGCCGCCGGTGCGGTAGGCGAAGCGGACCTGCTCGAAGCGCACCTCGCGGCCGGGGAACTCGCTGCGGGAGGGCGGCAGTTCGCCCGGTGCGACCGGCTCGGGCACGGACGGTGTCTGGGCGAGCAGACCGGCGATCTTCTCCAGGGAGGCGGCGGCCGACTGGTAGGAGTTCAGGAACATCCCGAGCCGGTCGATCGGGTCGTACAGGCGGCGCAGATACAGCACTGCCGCCGCCAGCACACCGAGCTCAAGGGAGCCGTCCGCCACCCGGTAGGCGCCCCAGAGCACGATGCCCGCGACGGCCGTGTTGGCGACCAGACGGGAGCCCACCACATAGCGGGCCATCTCAAGCAGCGAGTCCCCGTTGGTGCGCTCATGGGCGCGGTTCAGCTCGGCGAACGCGGCGTCGTTGGCCGCCTCCCGGCGGAAGGCGCGCACCGGGCGGATGCCGTTCATGGTCTCCACGAACTTCACGATCACCGCCGCGATCGCCGTGGACCGCGCCCGGAACACCCGTCCCGCGCGCCGCTGGTAGAGCCGGATCAGGAAGTACAGCGGAATGAAGGAGCCCACCGCGACCGCGCCGAGGCCGAGGTCCAGCCACAGCAGCATGGCCGAGATGTAGACGAAGGACAGGACGACCGTGACCAGTTCCTGCAGCCCGTCCTCCATCAGCTCCCGCAGCGACTCCACATCGGTGGTGGAGCGGGAGATCAGCCGCCCGGAGGTGTACCGCTCATGGAAGTCGATGCTCAGCGCCTGCGCGTGCCGGAAGATCCGCCCGCGCAGATCGAGCAGCACGTCCTGGCTGACCCGCGCGGACTGCCGTACGAACGCCACCTGGAGCCCGCCGGAGAGCAGCGCGCACAGCAGATAGCCGGTGCCCACCGCGATCAGCGGTCCGTACCGGTGGTCGCGGAAGGCGGGTACGGCGCGGTCGATGGCGTACGCCACCAGCAGCGGGCCGACCTGCACGGCCGCCTGCTGGAGCAGCAGCAAGGCGGTGGTCAGGGCGACCCGGGCCCGCATCGGCGCGAGCAGGGAGCGCAGCAGGGCGGCGGTGGCGCCCGGCGGGGAGGGCAGGAGGTCCTGGTCGAAGGGGTTGTCGGGGCTCGGGGCGGTCAACGGGGGTCCTCCTCGCCGGACATGAGGTGTGCGTACTCGGCGTTGTCGCGGAGCAGTCCCTGGTGCGTGCCCACGGCCGCGATCCGGCCGTCGGAGAGCAGCGCCACCCGGTCGGCGAGCAGCACGGTGGAGGGGCGGTGCGCCACGATCAGCGCGGTGGTGTCCGTGAGCACCCGGCGCAGCGCGGCCTCCACGGCGGCCTCGGTGTGTACGTCCAGTGCGGACAGCGGATCGTCCAGGACCAGGAACTCCGGGCGGCCGACGACGGCCCGGGCCAGCGCGAGCCGCTGCCGCTGGCCGCCGGAGAGGCTGAGGCCCTGCTCGCCGACGCGGGTGCCGGTGCCCTCCGGAAGGGCGTGCGCGAACTCGGCCCGGGCGATGGCGAGGGCGCGGTCGAGGTCGTCCTCGCCGGTGCCGTCCGGGGCGCCCATGAGGACGTTCTCGCCGACGGTGGTGGAGAAGAGGGTGGGTTCCTCGAAGGCCACGGCGACCTTCTCGCGCAGTTCCTCGCGGGGCATGGCGGTGATGTCGACGCCGTTCAGGGTGATACGGCCCGAGGTGACCTCGTGGAGGCGGGGGACGAGGGCGGTGAGGGTGGTCTTGCCGCTGCCGGTGGCGCCGACGAGGGCCATGGACTCGCCGGGGCGGATGTGCAGGTCGATGTGCTGGAGGAGGGGCGGGGAGTCGGGGGCGGCGTCGGGGTAGCGGAACCGTACGTTCTCGAAGCGGAGCCCGGCTTCCTGGAACACGGCCGACTCGGGCGCCGGAGCGGAAGCGGACGCCGGAGCCGGAGCGGACGCCGGAGCCGGAGCGGGCACCGGAGCGGAAGCGGACGCCGGGTCGAGCGGCCGGGTCCCCGCGGGTTCGAGCGGCCGGGTCCCGGCAGGCCCGGACGCCGCAGGCCCGGACACCGGGTCGAGCGGCCCGTCCCCGGCCGGCTCAGCCGGCGCAAGCCCGGACGCCGCGGGTTCGGACACCGGGTCGAACGGCCGGGTCCCCGCGGGTTCGAGCGGCCGTTTCCCGGCAGGCCCGGACGCCGGGTCGTGCGGGGCGTCCTCGCCGGGCTCGGGCGCCGACTCGCGTGGGCCGCCCGCCGATTCCCCCTCCGGTGCCTCGTCCATCGCCTCGAAGTACCGCTCCGTGGCCGTGGCCGCCTCCTGGCTCATCGCCAGCAGGAACCCGATCGACTCCACGGGCCAGCGCAGCGCCAGCGCCGTACTGAGGAACGCCACCAGCGTGCCCGCCGAGAGGTCCCCGTCGGCGACCTGGACCGCGCCCAGCACCAGCGCCGCCCCGATCGCCACCTCCGGCAGGGTGACGATGACGCCCCAGATCGTCGCCAGCAGCCGCGCCTTGTGCAGTTCGGTCCCGCGCAGGTCGGCACAGAGCGCGTCGAACGCCCGCGCCTGGCTGCGATGGCGGCCGAAGCCCTTGACGACGCGGATGCCGAGCACGCTCTCCTCGACCAGGGTGGTCAGGTCCCCCACCTGGTCCTGGGCCCGCCGCGCCACCCGCGCGTACCGCCCCTCGAAGACCACGCACGTCCACAGCACCGGCACCGCGGGCACCAGCACGACCAGGCCGAGCAGCCAGTCCTGGGCCAGCATGATGGCCACGCCGACCAGGATCGTGACGCCGTTGACCAGCAGGAAGGTCAGCGGGAAGGCGAGGAACATGCGCAGCAGCATCAGATCGGTGGTGCCCCGCGACAGCAGCTGACCGGATGCCCACCGGTCGTGGAAGGCGACGGGCAGCCGCTGGAGATGCCGGTACAGATCGGCCCGCATCCCCGCCTCGACGCGTGACAGCGGCCGGGCCACCAGCCACCGCCGGATGCCGAACAGCACGGCCTCGGCGATCCCGAGCAGCAGCAGGTACAGCGCGCCGAGCCACACGCCCGCCGGGTCCCGGTCGGACACCGGGCCGTCCACCATCCACTTCAGGACGAGCGGGATCACCAGGCCCGTGCAGGAGGCGACGATCGCGACGAGGGCCGCGGTGAGCAGCCGCGCGCGCACCGGCCGCACATAGGGCCACAGCCGCAGCAGGCTGCGGACGGCGGAGCTGTCCTGGGTGGTTGCACGTGTCGTGGGCATCACAGGAGAGCGTACGGACCGGCACCGGCGCCGCCCACCGAGTTTTGGCCGGACCCCGCTCCGCCGCTGGTCCTACGACTCCCGGTCCCGCGCCGGGTCGCCCCCGCCACCGGCCCTGGTCACGCGTCGGGTCGTACCCCCGCATCAACCGATCGGCTGATGCGCCTTCGAGCGGGCCGGCCGATGTGCCGGACCCCGCCCGAACGGGATTCTCGACGCATGCCATCCGTCATCGAAGTCACCGATCTGCGCAAGTCGTACGGCGGCCGGCCCGTCGTGGACGGCGTCTCCTTCGCCGTCGAGGAGGGCGAGATCTTCGGGATCCTCGGCCCGAACGGCGCCGGAAAGACCACCACCGTCGAGTGCGTCGAGGGCCTGCGGGTCCCCGACGGCGGCCGGATCCGGGTCGCCGGGCTCGATCCGGTCGCCGACCACGCGAAGGTCGCCCAGCTCCTCGGCGCCCAGCTGCAGCAGAGCGAGATCCAGGCCAAGTTGACCGTACGGGAGGCGCTGGAGCTGTACGCCGCGTGCTATCCGCGGCCCGCCGACTGGCGGCCGCTGGCCGAACGCCTCGGTCTCACCGACAAGCTCGGCACCCGGTTCGGGAAGCTGTCCGGCGGCCAGCAGCAGCGGCTGTTCATCGCGCTGGCGCTGATCGGCGGTCCCCGGATCGTGGTCCTAGACGAGCTGACCACCGGGCTGGACCCGCGGGCCCGCCGGGACACCTGGCAGCTGATCGAGGACGTCCGCGCGAGCGGGGTCACCGTGCTGCTCGTCACCCACTTCATGGAGGAGGCGCAGCGGCTGTGCGACCGGATCGCGGTGATCGACAAGGGGCGGGTGGCCGCCCTGGACACCCCGGCCGGGCTGATCCACCGCTCGGCGGGCGCCACCGTCATCAGCTTCACCCCGTCGGCGCCGCTGGACGAGCGTGAGCTGGCCGCGCTCCCCGCGCTCGCCTCGGTCGAGCACCAGAACGGCCGGCTCACCCTGTCCGGCACCGACGAGACCGTCGACGCGGTCCTCACCCTGCTCGCCCGGCACCGCGTCACCGCCCATCAGCTCCGTGTCGTGGACGCCACCCTGGACGACGCGTTCCTCGATCTGACCAAGGAGGCCACGGCATGAACACCGCCGTCCTGCGTACCGAGTTCCGGCTGTTCCGGCGCGAACCGGCCGCCGTGTTCTGGATGTTCCTGTTCCCGACGCTGCTGCTGGGGATCCTCGGCTCGATCCCCGCGTTCCGTCAGGCCGACCCGTCGATGGGCGGGCTGCGGCCGATCGACGCCTATGTGCCGGTGGCGGTGCTGATCGCGCTGCTGATGTGCGGGGCCCAGTCGCTGCCGCAGGTCCTCACCGGTTACCGGGAGCGGGGCATCCTGCGCCGGATGTCGGCGACCCCGGTGCGGCCGGTCGCGCTGCTGAGCGCGCAGATGACGGTGCAGGGCGGGGTGGCGCTGGCCTCGGCGCTGCTCGCGCTGCTGGTCGGCCGGGTGGTGTTCGACGTACGACTGCCGAAGCAGCCGGGCGGCTATCTGCTGGCGCTGCTGCTCGCGGCGGCGGCCTCGCTCGCCCTCGGCTCCGTCCTGTCCGCGCTGTCGCGGACCACGAAGATCGCGGGGGCGATCGGATCGGCGGTGTTCTTCCCGATGATGTTCTGCGCGGGGGTGTGGCTGCCGGTGCAGAACATGCCGCACACGCTGGCCCGGGTGGTGGGCTTCACACCGTTCGGGGCGGCGGCCGAGGCCCTGAACCAGGCGGCCGCGGGCGACTGGCCCGGCTGGGAGCACCTGGGGGTGCTGGCGCTGTGGGCGGTGCTGCTCACGGCGGGCGCGGCCCGCTGGTTCCGCTGGGAGTGAGCCCGGCCGTGCCGGACACTGAGTGCATGACGCAGGCGACCGGACCGCAGCGCAGGGCCTCCTTCGACCGCTGGGGGCCCTACGCGCTGCTCGCCGTGGGCCTGGTGACGTCGGGGGCCTCGGCCCATGCGATCGGGATGTCGCGGGGCGAGACAGAGGCGGCCGGGGCGCTGGTGGCCGCCGCCCTGCTGCTCCAGCTGTCGTGGCGGCGGGTGACATCGGACACACCGGGGCCGACCCGGGTCACCGCGGTCCTCTACTTCGTGCGCTGGGCGCTGGCGTTCGCGCTGACCTGGCTGAACCCGTTCTTCGGGATCTACGCGGCCGTCGGCTACTACAGCTCCAGCCTGCATCTGGCGCGGCGGCTGATGCCGCTCGGGCTGCTCATGACCGCGGTGACCATGGCCGGCAGCGAGATCGGCGGGATGCCGCCGCACGGGCCGCTGATGTGGGTGATCTTCGCGGCGGTCTTCTGCACCAATGTCGGTCTGGTCGGTCTGTTCTTCCGGTTCGCCGATCAGGAGCAGCGGCGCATCGAGGACCAGGCGGACACCATCGACGAACTGGAGCGCACCAACGCGGCGTTGCAGCAGGCGCTGGACGAGAACGCGGCCCTGCACGCGCAGTTGCTGGTGCAGGCACGGGAGGCGGGGGTCGCCGACGAGCGGCGCAGGCTCGCCGCGGAGATCCACGACACGATCGCGCAGGGCCTGACCGGCATCATCGCCCAGCTCCAGGTGGTGTCCAACGCGCCGGACCTGGCCACCGCGCACACCCATCTGGAGCGCGCCTCCGCGCTCGCCCGGCACAGCCTCGGCGAGGCCCGCCGCTCCGTGCACAACCTCGCCCCCGTCGAACTGGCCTCCGCCGGGCTGCCGGAGGCGCTGCGGAAGCTGGTCGCCGACTGGGGCGAACGCACCGGCGCACGGGCCGAGTTCACCGTCACCGGCACCGCCGAGTCGCTGCACGAGGAGGTCTCGGCGACGCTGCTGCGGACCGCCCAGGAGGCGCTGTCCAACGCGGCCCGGCACGCCCGCGCGACCCGCCTCGGCGTCACGCTGACCTATCTGGGCGACGAGGTGATCCTGGACATCCGCGACGACGGCACCGGCTTCGACCCGGCCGCCGTCCCCGCCCGCAGCCACGCCGGAGGTTTCGGTCTGCCGGGGATGCGGGCGCGCGCCGAACGGATCGCGGGCAGCTTCGCCGTCGAGTCGGAACCGGGGCACGGCACCGCGGTGTCGGCTCGCGTACCGTTGGTGCGCGATGACCACTGAACCCCTCATCACGCTGCTGATCGTCGACGATCACCCGGTCGTCCGGGACGGTCTGCGCGGCATGTTCGAGTCCGCGTCCGGCTCCGCGCCCGGCTCCGCGTCCGGCTTCCGGGTGCTCGGCGAGGCCGCGAGCGGTCCCGAGGCGGTCGCGCGGGCGGCCGAGCTGGACCCCGATGTGATCCTGATGGACCTGCGCATGCCGGGCGGCTCCGGGGTCGCCGCCATCCGCGAGCTGAGCCGCCGCGGCGCCCGCGCCAAGGTCCTGGTCCTCACCACGTACGACACCGACTCCGACACCCTGCCCGCGATCGAGGCGGGCGCCACCGGCTACCTCCTCAAGGACGCCCCGCGCGACGAGTTGTTCACCGCCGTCCGCGCCGCCGCCGAGGGCCATACCGTCCTCTCCCCCGCCGTCGCCTCCCGCCTCGTGCAGGCCGTGCGCACCCCCGCTCCCGGCAACGAGCCGCTCTCCGCCCGTGAACGCGAGGTCCTCGCCCTGGTCGCCAGGGGCACCTCCAACCGGGAGATCGCCCGCGAGCTGTTCATCAGCGAGGCCACGGTCAAGACCCACCTCACCCACCTGTACACCAAGTTGGGCGCCAAGGACCGCGCGGCCGCGGTGGCGGCGGCGTACGACCGGGGAATCCTGGGCTGAGCCCACGCCCACGGCCCCGCCCGCACCCGCACCCTCGCCCGCATCCGCCCGGCCGTTAATGGATGGATCCGTGCCGGGGGGTGTCGATAGCGTCGGACGTTTCCGGTGGCGGCACGGTGGGTGGGGGCTCGATGGTCGACGCGTACGAGGATCCGGGGACTCCGCAGACGCGTGGCGGCTGGTGGTACCTGTGGTGGGCGGTGGCCCGGCAGGGGGCGCGGCCGTGGGCGGCGGGCGGCCTGGGGACGGTGTGGATGGTGCTGCTGGCGGTGCAGCCGTACATGATGCAGCGGGCCGTGGACGAGGGGCTGCTGCCGGGGCGTACCGGGGTGCTGGCCGCGTGGACCGCGGCGATGTTCCTGGTGGGGGCGGTGACCGCCTGGCTGAGCATTCTGCGGCACCGGACGATGACCCGGCTGCGCATGGACGCGAGTTTCCGGACCAGCAAGCTGGTCGTGGAGCACGCGGTGCGGCTCGGGGCGGCGCTGTCGCGGCGGGCCGGGGCGGGCGAGGTGGTGACGGTCGGGGTCGGCGATGTGAACGCCATCTCGGACTCGCTCTCCATGGTCGGACCTGGCGTCGCCTCGATCGTGCTGTACGGGATGGTCGCCGGGCTGCTCGTCAGCGTCTCCGCGCCGCTCGCCCTGGTCGTGCTGCTCGGCCTGCCCGCCCTCGCCGTGGTCACCGGTCCCCTCAGCCGACGGCTCCAGGGCGTCGAGAGCGAGTACCGGGAGCGGCAGGGCGTGCTCACCGCGCGCATCGGCGATCTCGCGGGCGGACTGCGGGTGCTGGGCGGCCTCGGCGGGAAGTCCCTGATCGCGGACGCGTTCCGCGCGGACTCGCGGCGGCTGCGCGAACAGGGGTACCGGGTGGCCTCGGTGGCCAGCTGGGTGCAGGCGCTCGCCGTGGGCCTGCCCACCCTGTTCCTCGCCGTCGTCACCTGGATCGCGGCCCGCATGGCCGCCCAAGGGAGCCTGAGCATCGGCCAGTTGGTCGCCGTGTACGGGTATGTCGCGGTCCTGGTCGGCCCCGTCGCCTTCTTCGTGGAGATGGTCTACGACCTCAACCGGGGCGTCGTCGCCGCGCGTCGGGTCGTACGGCTGCTCCGCCTGGAGCCGGAGCCGGACGAGGGCACCCTGCCCGCGCCCGAGCGGCCCGCCGAGCTGTGCGACCCCGTCTCCGGGACCCGGGTGGCGCCGGGCCTGCTGACCGCGCTGGCCGCCGCCCGGCCCGCCGACGCCACCGCCGTGATCGACCGCCTCGGCCGGTACGGGCCGACCGACGCCACCTGGGGGGACGTTCGCGTGGACGCCGTACCGCTCGCGGACGTACGGCGACGGATCCTCGTCGCGGACAACGAGGCCGATCTGTTCGCCGGGCCGCTGCGGGAGGCCGTGGCCGCGGGGCGGCCCGCCGGTGCGGACGCCATGCGGCGGGCGGTGTACGCGGCCGCCGCCGAGGATGTCGTCGACGGGCTGCCGGACGGCCTGGACACGGCGGTCTCCGGGCAGGGCCGCAGCCTGTCCGGCGGGCAGCGGCAGCGGCTGCGGCTGGTGCGCGCCCTGCTGGCCGACCCCGAGGTGCTGCTCGCCGTGGAGCCGACCTCCGCGCTGGACGCGCACACCGAGGCGACGGTGGCCCGGCGGCTGCGGGCGGCCCGGGACGGCCGTACGACGCTTGTGGCCAGCACCTCCCCGCTCGTCCTGGACCACGCGGACACCGTGGTGTTCCTGGCCGAGGGAAAGGTCGCCGCGACCGGGCCGCACCACCGGCTGCTGGCCGAACAGCCCGCCTACCGGGCGCTGGTGGCCCGGGACGCGGAGGACACCGACGCCGAGGACATCCACACCGAGGACATCGGCGCGGAGGACATCGACACGGAAGGGGCCGCTTCATGAGCGCCGCCGAGACGCTGCTGCCCGTCGCGGACCGCGCGGGCGTACGCCGGGCCGTGCTGCGCCTGGTGCGGGCCGACCGGCGGGGGTTCACCGGCACCCTGCTGCTGAACGTGCTCGCCGCGGCGGCCGGGCTCACCGGGCCCTGGCTGGTCGGCCGGATCGTCGACGAGGTGCGGGCCGGCCACGGGACCGGCCCGGTGGACCGGCTGGCCCTGTGGATCCTGGTGTGCTCGCTGGCCCAGCTGCTGCTGGCCCGCTGGGCACGCCGGGCGGGCAACCGGTTCGGCGAACGGACCCTCGCCCGGGTGCGCGAGGAGTACGTGGACCGCGTGCTCGCGCTGCCCTCCTCGATGGTGGAGCGGGCCGGGACCGGCGATCTGACCGCGCGCGGCACCGCGGACGTGGCGACCGTGGGCTCGACCCTGCGGGACGCCGGTCCGGAACTGCTCATCAGCGGGGTGCAGGCCCTGTTCGTGCTGGGCGCGGTGTTCGCGCTCGATCCGCTGCTCGGCGGGATCGCGCTGCTTACGCTGACCCCGATCTGGCTGGCGCTGCGCTGGTATCTGCGGCGCGCCCGGGACGCCTATCTCGCCCAGGGCGCGGCGGGCTCCGCCGTCGCGGAGATCGTCGCGGCGACGGCCGAGGGCGCCCGCACCGTCGAGGCGTTCGGGCTCGCCGAGCGGCGGATCGCCGCGAGCCGGGACAGCCTGGAGCATTCCCGCCGTACCCGCTTCCACACCCTGTTCCTGCGCTCGGTGTTCTTCCCGGTCATCGAGACGACGTACGCCGTCCCGGCGGCCGCCGCGCTGCTGCTCGGCGGCTGGCTGCACGCGCGCGGCGAGGTCGGGGTGGGCGCGGTGGTGGCGGCGGCGCTGTATCTGCGGCAGTTCGTGGATCCGCTGGACCAGATCCTGATGCGGGTGGAGCAACTCCAGAGCAGCGGCGCCTCGTTCGCCCGGGTGGAGGGGCTGGCCCGGTCGCAGGACACCGGCCCGGCGGACGGCCGTACGACCACCGGTGTCACCCCCGCTCCCGACGCCCGTATCGAAGTCCGCGCTCTGCACTACGCCTACGACCACGGCGCCGAGGTCCTGCACGGCGTCGACCTCGCCGTCCGGCCCGGTGAACGCCTCGCCCTGGTGGGGCCGTCCGGCGCCGGCAAGACCACCCTGAGCAGGCTCCTCGCGGGCATCGACCGCCCCGGCACCGGCTCGGTGACCGTCGGCGGGGTGCCCGTCGCGGACCTGGCGCCCGAGGTGCTGCGCCGCCAGGTCGTCCTCGTCACCCAGGAGCACCACGTCTTCCTCGGCACCCTGCGCGACAACCTGCGCATCGCCGAACCAGCCGCCACCGACGCCGAGTTGTGGGCCGCGCTCACCGCCGTCGGCGCCGCTGCCTGGGTGCGTGAGCTGCCCGACGGCCTCGGCACCCGGCTGGGCACCGGCGGCCGGCCGACCGACGGCTCCCGGGCCCAGCAACTCGCCCTGGCCCGCGTCGTACTGGCCGATCCGCACACCCTGATCCTGGACGAGGCGACCGCCCTCCTCGACCCGACGACCGCCCGCCACACCGAACGCGCCCTCGCCGCCGTGCTGCGCGGCCGCACCGTCATCGCCGTGGCGCACCGGCTGCACACCGCCCATGACGCGGACCGCGTCGCGGTGATGGAACACGGCCGGCTGACCGAACTGGGCACCCACGACGAGCTGGTGGCAGCCGGCGGCACCTACGCGGCGCTGTGGCGGACCTGGCACGGGGACGCCGTACAGCCGTGACCGATATCAAGCCACGCACGGCACACCCTCCAGGGACGAACGGAATATGGCGTTCCTGTGAATCGCTTCCCAAACCCCATAAAACTCAAGGCAGTTGAGTGTCACAGTCCGCTCAGCCGCCACTTGTTCACACCACTGCAACATTTCCCCGGCCATCGCTTTCCAGCCAACATCACTTCAGGGTCCTGACATGTACGCGCCCTGGGTGTCACTCTCTCTCCACGCCGCAAGCAGCACAGCAGCTTCACAGCGAAATACCCGGTCAGTAACCCCACGCTGGCCGGCCTCCCCCACGAAGGAGCTTGCGTGAGCCCCCTCTACGCGCGTCACCAGCGCACCACCCTGGCCATCGCCACCGCCGTCGCCGCCGGAGCGCTCATCTCCGCCGGTCTGGCCACCAGCGCCTCGGCCGCCCAGACCCCGGCCGCCGCCAAGCCGCTGGCCGCGGCGCCCACCGCGCTGTCCGCCGCCGCCCACACCTCGCTGATCAAGCAGGCGCAGGCGGACGCCCCGGAGACCGCGCAGCAGATAGGCCTGGGCGCCAAGGAGAAGCTGGTCGTCAAGGACGTCGTCAAGGACGTCGACGGCACGGTCCACACCCGCTACGAGCGCACCTACGCGGGCCTGCCGGTCCTCGGTGGCGACCTGGTCGTGCACACCGCGAAGTCCGGCAAGACCGAGGGCGTCACCAAGGCGAACAAGGCCACCA
Source organism: Streptomyces sp. NPDC093018 (assembly GCF_040684035.1). Taxonomy (NCBI): domain Bacteria; kingdom Bacillati; phylum Actinomycetota; class Actinomycetes; order Kitasatosporales; family Streptomycetaceae; genus Streptomyces; species Streptomyces sp. NPDC093018. The sequence continues at coordinate 409,710 of NZ_JBFBFF010000002.1, read as the reverse complement.
TCAAGGTCGCCTCGCTCACGCCGAAGCTCACCCCGGCCAAGGCCGAGAAGCAGGCCGTGTCCGCCGCCAAGACCCTCGGCTCCGCCAAGTCCACCGCGGACGGCGCCCGCAAGGTGATCTGGGCCGGCTCCGGCTCCCCCGTCCTCGCCTACGAGACGGTCGTCGGCGGCCTCCAGGACGACGGCACCCCGAACCAGCTGCACGTCATCACCGACGCGGCCACGGGCAAGAAGCTCTTCGAGTACCAGGGCATCGAGAACGCGACCGGTACCGGCAAGACCCTGTACTCGGGCTCGGTCAGCCTGACCACCACCCAGTCGGGTTCGACGTACCAGCTCACCGACGCCGGCCGCGGCGGCCACAGCACCTACAACCTGGCGCACAAGACGTCGGGCAAGGGCACGCTGTTCACCGACGCGGACAACGTCTGGGGCACCGGCGCGGCCTCCAGCTCCACCACGGACCAGACGGCCGCCGCGGACGCCGCCTACGGCGCTCAGGAGACCTGGGACTTCTACAAGAGCACGTTCGGGCGCAGCGGCATCAAGAACAACGGTGTCGGCGCGTACTCCCGCGTGCACTACGGCAGCCAGTACGTGAACGCGTTCTGGGACGACAGCTGCTTCTGCATGACGTACGGCGACGGCGAGGGCAACAACCACCCGCTGACCGCGCTGGACGTGGCCGGCCACGAGATGAGCCACGGTGTCACCTCCAACACCGCGGGCCTCAACTACAGCGGCGAGTCCGGCGGTCTGAACGAGGCCACCTCGGACATCTTCGGCACCGGTGTGGAGTTCTTCGCGAACAACGCGTCCGACAAGGGCGACTACCTCATCGGCGAGAAGATCGACATCAACGGCGACGGCACCCCGCTGCGCTACATGGACAAGCCCAGCAAGGACGGCGGCTCGGCGGACTACTGGTCCTCCTCCGTCGGCAACCTGGACGTGCACTACTCGTCCGGTGTCGCCAACCACTTCTTCTACCTGCTGTCCGAGGGCAGCGGCGCGAAGACGATCAACGGGGTGTCGTACAACTCCCCGACGTCCAACGGCTCCACGGTCACCGGCATCGGCCGGGACAAGGCGCTCCAGATCTGGTACAAGGCGCTGACGACGTACTTCACGTCGACCACCAACTACAAGTCGGCGCGTACGGGCACGCTGTCCGCGGCGTCCGCCCTGTACGGCTCCTCCAGCGCCGAGTACAAGGCGGTGGCGGCGGCCTGGTCGGCGGTCAACGTCAGCTGACCCCCGCACGGCGGTGACGAGGGCAGGGTTGTGAAGAGGGCGGCACCCGGAGCGGATCTCCTGCGGGTGCCGCCCTACCCTTGTGCCCCATGTCCTCGGCACCCTTCACGTACGAACCGGTCGGAGCGACCCGCGACGACCTGACCTTCTGCCCGCCCGGGTTCCGCCCGCTGCTGGTGCGCACGCGTCTCGGCGAGGGCCACAAGGTCTTCAGCCGGGCCGCCGAGGCGGTCCTCACCTGGGAGATGCACCGCGCGCTCGGCGTGGGCATAGAGGCCACCGCCGACCGCGCCGCCCCCGGCGTGGACGTCACGGTCACGCTGGCCGGCATGGTCAAGGCGCCCTGCCGGATCATATGGACCGCCGAGGAACCCCGCCGCGCGGGCTGGGCCTACGGCACCCTGGAGAGCCACCCCGAATGCGGCGAGGAAGCCTTCCTGATAGACCGCACCGGTGACGGCACGGTCTGGCTCACCGTCGCCGCCTTCAGCAGACCGGCCAAGTGGTACGCCAGGGCGGGCGGCCCGGCCACCCGCGGACTCCAGCACGCGTACGCACGGCGCTGCGGGACCGTGCTGAAGAAGATGTGCGCCGCGTACGACACGGCCTGAACCGGCACCGGGCCGCCCGGCGCCGGTCTCCGGTACCGCCCCGCATCCCCCCTCGGCTACCGCAGCAGCACCCCCGCCCCCTCCCCCGCGTCCTCCGCGGGCAGCGCCACCACGCCCACCTCCGCCGCCGAGGCGAGCAGGCGGTGGGCGGGCAGGATGCGGACCGTGCAGCCGTAGGGACCGGTGCGGTCCAGGGAGAGCTGGCCCTCGTAGAGGCGGTGGCCCTCCAGATCGGGGGTGCCGGCCGGTTTCAGCGGGACGACCACGGCGTCGGTGATGCGGTCCTGCGCGTCCACCCGCCCGGAGACCGCCTGGACCTCGACGTCGTCGGGGGTCAGCGCGCCGAGCCCGACCCGCACCCGAAGCCCGATCGTCGTCCCCAGCTCCGCCGTGGCCGTCGTCTCGGTGGTCTCCACATGGTCGACGCTCACCGCGTGCCAGGCGTCCCGCACCCGCGCCTTCCACCCGGCCAGCTCCCCCGCGGTGTCCGGGGTCAGCGCGCGGTGGGAGCGGGCGGCCGGGGCGTAGAGCCGCTCGACGTACTCGCGGACCATGCGCCCCGCCAGCACCTTGGGGCCGAGCAGGGTGAGGGTCTGGCGGACCATCTGGATCCAGCGGTCGGGCAGCCCGCCCCGGCCGCGCTCGTAGAAGCGCGGGGCGATCCGCTGCTCCAGCAGGTCGTACAGGGCGGCCGCCTCGATGTCGTCGCGCCGCTCCACGTCAAGGCCGGTGCCGTCCGCGGTCGGGATGGCCCAGCCGAAGTCCGGCCGGAACCACTCGTCCCACCAGCCGTCCCGCACCGAGAGGTTGAGGCAGCCGTTCAGCGCCGCCTTCATCCCGGAGGTGCCGCACGCCTCCAGCGGGCGCAGCGGATTGTTCAGCCAGATGTCGCAGCCGGGGTAGAGCCGCTGCGCCATCGCCATGCCGTAGTCGGGCAGGAAGACGATCCGGTGCCGCACCCGGGCGTCGTCCGCGAACCTGACCAGCTCCTGCACCAGCCGCTTGCCGCTGTCGTCGGCCGGATGCGCCTTGCCCGCCACCACGATCTGCACCGGCCGCTCGGGATGCAGCAGCAGCTCCCGCAGCCGGTCCCGGTCGCGGAGCATCAGCGTCAGCCGCTTGTACGACGGCACCCGCCGGGCGAACCCGATGGTCAGGACGTCCGGGTCGAGCACCCCGTCGATCCAGCCCAACTCGGCGCCGCCCGCCCCGCGTTGCCGCCAGGACGCGCCGAGCCGCTCGCGCACCTCCAGCACCAGCTGCTCGCGCAGGGTGCGGCGCAGCTCCCAGATCTCCTGGTCCGGGATGTCCGCGACCGAGTCCCAGCGCTCGGAGCCGCCGACGGCGAGCGCGTCCTCGGCCCGCTGGGTGCCGATCTTCCGGGCGCCGAGCCGCAGTACCTCGGGGGCCACCCAGGTGGGGGCGTGCACCCCGTTGGTCACGGAGGTGATCGGCACCTCCTCGGTGTCGAATCCCGGCCACAGTCCGGCGAACATCTCCCGGCTGACCTGTCCGTGCAGCAGCGAGACCCCGTTGGCGCGCTGGGCCAGTCTGAGTCCCATCACGGCCATGTTGAACAGGTTCGGCTCGCCGCCCGGGTACGTCTCCATGCCGAGCGCGAGGATCCGGGGCGTCTCGATGCCGGGCAGCTCGGCGTCCGGGCCGAAGTGCCGGGCGATCAGGTCCCGTTCGAAGCGGTCGATGCCGGCCGGTACCGGGGTGTGGGTGGTGAACACCGTGCCGCCGCGCACCGATTCGAGCGCGGCGTCGAAGTCCAGCCCCCGCGCGCACAGTTCGGCGATCCGCTCCAGCCCGAGGAAGCCCGCGTGGCCCTCGTTGGTGTGGAACACCTCCGGCTCCGGGTGCCCGGTGATTCGGCCGTAGGCGCGCACCGCCCGGACGCCTCCCATGCCGAGCAGCATTTCCTGGAGCAGCCGGTGCTCGCTGCCGCCGCCGTAGAGCCGGTCGGTGACGGAGCGGGCGCCGAGGTCGTTCTCCTCCACGTCCGAGTCGAGCAGCAGCAGCGGCACCCGGCCGACCTGCGCCAGCCAGATCCGGGCGTGCAGGGCGCGTCCGCCGGGCAGCGCGAGCGAGACGCGCGCGGGCGTTCCGTCGGTCTCCGCCAACTGGGTGAGGGGCAGCTCGTTGGGGTCGAGCACCGGGTAGTGCTCCTGCTGCCAGCCGTCGCGGGAGAGGGTCTGCCGGAAGTACCCGTGCCGGTACAGCAGACCGACGCCGACGAGGGGCACGCCGAGGTCGCTGGCCGCCTTCAGATGGTCGCCCGCGAGGATGCCGAGACCCCCGGAGTACTGCGGCAGGGCGGCCGTGATGCCGAACTCGGGGGAGAAATAAGCCACGGCGCGGGGCAGTCCCTCGGGCTGCGCCTGATACCAGCGGTCACCGCTGAGATAGTCGTCCAGATCGTCCGCGACCGCGTTCAGGCGGCGCCGGAACCGCCGGTCCCCGGAGAGTTCGGCGAGTCGCGCGGGCCGCACCCGGCCCAGCAGCCGCACCGGGTCGCACCCGGCGGCGACCCATGCCTCCGGGTCCACGGACTGGAAGAGATCGCGCGTCTCCGCATGCCATGACCAGCGCAGATTGTGCGCCAGCTCGCTCAGCGGCCGGAGGGGTTCGGGGAGAACGGGACGGACGGTGAACCGACGGATCGCCTTCACATGCCACCTCGGCGGGCGCGTTACGGGGTGAGACGCACGGCGGCGTACGTCTCGTCGTCCCTTTCGACGGTAGTGGTTACCGGAGCGTCGGTGGGGACGTGCCTGCGGGGGTGTCGGGCGTGGGGAGACGGGCCCGGGGCACCCGTACAAGTGGGCCGGTCTGGTGGGTGGACATACGCGCGAGTAGTTAACAAAGTTCCGGATTGCCCACCCGAAAAGGGTGGGAAGGCTCCACCGGTACCCACCCCACAGGCAGTACCCGGCACCGCCCGCAGGACCCACCTCCCCTGGTCATCCACGTTGACGCGGACAGGAGCGGTCATGCCCGCCACGCACCACTCGTCAGCCGTATCGCACACCCCGTCGGCCGCCGCGCGCGCCGGGTCGTCGTCCCCGCCGGGCGACGCCCCGCCCCCGGGCGGCGCGCCCGCGGCGGCGGCGCAGAAGCCGGCGGCCAGGAAACGCGCCAAGTCCCCCGCCGGGACACCGTCGGAGCAGGCCACCGCCGTCGGCCGTATCCCGGTCCTCGATGTACGCCCCGCGGTCCAGCACGGGCGCCGGCCCGCCAAGGCGGTGACCGGGGAGTCGTTCGAGATCTCGGCCACCGTGTTCCGCGAGGGGCACGACGCGGTGGCGGCCGATGTGGTGCTGCGCGATCCCCGGGGCCGCCGGGGCCCCCGGACGCCGATGCGGGAACTCGCCCCGGGCACCGACCGCTGGGGCGCCACCGTCACGGCGGGACCGCCCGGCCGCTGGACGTATACGGTCGAGGCGTGGGCCGATCCGCTCACCACCTGGCGGCACCACGCCGGGATCAAGATCCCGGCCGGTCTGGACACCGAACTGGTGCTGGAGGAGGGCGCGCGGCTGTACGAACGCGCCGCCGCCGGGGTCCCGAAGACCCACCGGCGCAAGATCCTGGACGCGGCGGCCGCCCTGCGCGACGAGGACCGCCCGGCCGCCTGGCGGCTCGCGGAGGCGCTACGGCCCCCCGTGCGGGAGGTCCTGGACCGTTACCCGCTGCGGGAGTTGGTGACCGCCTCCGATCCGCTGCCGCTGCTCGTGGAGCGGGAGCGCGCCCTGTACGGCTCCTGGTACGAGTTCTTCCCGCGCAGCGAGGGGACGGCCGAGAGGCCGCACGGCACGTTCCGGACGGCGGCCCGGCGGCTGAAGCCGATCGCGGAGATGGGCTTCGACGTCGTCTATCTGCCGCCGATCCACCCGATCGGCGCCACCTTCCGCAAGGGCCCGAACAACTCCCTCACCGCCGGTCCCGACGACGTCGGGGTGCCCTGGGCGATCGGCTCCCCCGAGGGCGGCCACGACGCCGTCCACCCGGATCTCGGCACCATCGAGGACTTCGACCACTTCGTGGGCGAGGCACGGAAGTTGGGCCTGGAGATCGCCCTGGACTTCGCCCTCCAGTGCTCCCCGGACCACCCCTGGGTGCAGAAGCATCCGGAGTGGTTCCATCACCGCCCGGACGGGACGATCGCCTACGCGGAGAACCCGCCGAAGAAGTACCAGGACATCTATCCGATCGCCTTCGACGCCGACATGGACGGGCTGATCGCGGAGACGGTCCGGGTGCTGCGGCACTGGATGGACCACGGGGTGCGGATCTTCCGCGTCGACAACCCGCACACCAAGCCGGTGGTGTTCTGGGAGCGGGTCATCGCCGAGATCAACCGCCGGGACCCCGATGTGATCTTCCTGGCGGAGGCGTTCACCCGCCCCGCCATGATGCAGGCCCTGGCGCAGATCGGCTTCCAGCAGTCGTACACCTACTTCACCTGGCGCAACACCAAGCAGGAACTCACCGACTACCTCGGCGAGTTGGCGGGCGAGACCGCGGCCTATATGCGGCCCAACTTCTTCCCCAACACCCCGGACATCCTGCACGCCTACCTCCAGTACGGCGGCCGTCCCGCCTTCGAGGTCCGTGCCGTGCTCGCCGCCACCCTCTCCCCCTCCTGGGGCGTCTACAGCGGCTATGAACTGTGCGAGAACACCCCGCTGCGCGAGGGCGGCGAGGAGTACCGCGACTCGGAGAAGTACCAACTGAGGCCCCGGGACTGGGAGTCGGCCGAGCGTGAGGGCCGTACGATCGCGCCGCTCCTCACCCGGCTCAACGCCGTCAGAAGGCGCAGCCCCGCCCTGCGGCAGCTGCGTGACCTGCACTTCCACCACGCCGACAAGGACGCGGTGATCGCCTACTCCAAGCGTGCGGGATCGAACACGGTTCTGGTCGTCGCCAACCTCGACCCCCACCACACCCAGGAGGCCACGGTCTCGTTGGACATGCCGCAACTCGGCCTGGAATGGCACGAGTCGGTGCCGGTCCGCGACGAGCTGACCGGCGAGACCTACCACTGGGGCAGGGCCAACTACGTGCGCCTCGAACCGGGCCGACGCCCCGCGCACGTCCTCACCGTCCTGCGACCGTCCAACCCGCAGATCGGAGGGTCACCCACCATATGATCGTCAATGAGCCCGTCCCGGACACCTTCGCGGACACTCCCGCCCGGGACCGGGACCCGGACTGGTTCAAGCGTGCCGTCTTCTACGAGGTCCTGGTCCGCTCCTTCCAGGACAGCAACGGCGACGGGATCGGCGACCTCAAGGGCCTGACCGCCAAGCTCGACTATCTCCAGTGGCTCGGCGTGGACTGCCTGTGGCTGCCGCCCTTCTTCAAGTCACCGCTTAGAGATGGCGGTTACGATGTCTCGGACTACACCGCGGTGCTCCCCGAGTTCGGTGACCTCGCCGACTTCGTGGAGTTCGTGGACGCCGCCCACCAGCGCGGCATGCGCGTGATCATCGACTTCGTCATGAACCACACCAGCGACCAGCACCCGTGGTTCCAGGAATCGCGCAAGGACCCCGACGGCCCCTACGGGGACTACTACGTCTGGGCCGACGACGACAAGCAGTACCAGGGCGCCCGCATCATCTTCGTGGATACCGAGGCGTCGAACTGGACTTACGACCCGGTACGCAAGCAGTACTACTGGCACCGCTTCTTCTCGCACCAGCCGGACCTCAACTACGAGAACCCGGCGGTGCAGGAGGAGATGATCTCTGCGCTGAAGTTCTGGCTGGACCTCGGCATCGACGGGTTCCGGCTGGACGCGGTGCCGTACCTGTACCAGCGCGAGGGCACCAACTGCGAGAACCTGCCCGCGACCCATCAGTTCCTCAAGCGGGTCCGCAAGGAGATCGACACCCAGTACCCGGACACCGTGCTGCTGGCCGAGGCCAACCAGTGGCCCGAGGACGTGGTCGACTATTTCGGGGACTTCCCGAGCGGCGGCGACGAGTGCCACATGGCGTTCCACTTCCCCGTCATGCCGCGGATCTTCATGGCGGTGCGGCGGGAATCGCGCCACCCGGTCTCGGAGATCCTCGCCAAGACGCCCGCGATTCCCTCGCGTTGCCAGTGGGGGATCTTCCTGCGCAACCACGACGAGCTGACCCTGGAGATGGTCACCGACGAGGAACGCGACTACATGTGGGCGGAGTACGCCAAGGACCCGCGGATGCGCGCCAACATCGGCATCCGCCGCCGTCTCGCGCCGCTGCTCGACAACGACCGCAACCAGATCGAGCTGTTCACCGCCCTGCTGCTGTCCCTGCCCGGCTCGCCGATCCTCTACTACGGCGACGAGATCGGCATGGGCGACAACATCTGGCTCGGCGACCGCGACGCCGTCCGCACCCCCATGCAGTGGACACCGGACCGCAACGCCGGGTTCTCCTCCAGCGATCCGGGGCGGCTCTTCCTGCCCACGATCATGGACCCGGTCTACGGCTACCAGGTCACCAATGTCGAGGCGTCGATGTCCTCGCCGTCCTCGCTGCTGCACTGGACCCGGCGCATGATCGAGATCCGCAAGCAGAATCCCGCCTTCGGACTCGGCTCGTACAACGAACTCCCTTCCTCCAACCCGGCGGTGCTCGCCTTCCTGCGCGAGTACGAGGACGACCTGGTGCTGTGCGTGCACAACTTCTCCCGCTTCGCCCAGCCCACCGAGCTGGACCTGAGCCGCTTCGGCGGCCGGCACCCGGTCGAGCTGTTCGGCGGGGTGCGCTTCCCCGCGGTGGGTGATCTGCCGTATCTGCTGACCCTGGCGGGACACGGCTTCTACTGGTTCCGGCTGCGCCGCGATCCGGCGTAATACCGCCACGCGGGGCGGCGGAGCGTTTTCGCCGCCCCGCCCCGGGCACCTGACAGTGACACCCCGACCAGATCCGGGGAAAGGACGTGACGCCCGTGACGGAAGCGGTCACCCCTTCGGCGAGTACCACCCTCGACTCACTGGCCCCCCTGCTGCGCGCCTGGCTGCCCCGGCAGCGCTGGTTCGCGGGCAAGGGCCGCCCGGTCACCGGGTTCACCCCCGTGGCCGTGACCCAACTCCTGCCGCGAGGCGGCAGGTTGGACCTGTACCACGTCCTGCTGCGCGTCCATCAGCCACCGGAGTCCGCGCACCCCGGCGACTGCTACCAGCTCCTCATAGGCGCGCGCGAGGCGCTGCCACCCCGGCTGGCGCCCGCGCTGATCGGCCATGTGACCCGGGGCCCGCTCGCCGGACGCACGGTGTACGACGCCCTGTACGACCGCCGGCCCGCCGAGGTGCTGCTGGAGGCCCTGCGCACCGGGGCCCGCGTCGGCGGGCTGCGCTTCGAGCGGGACCCGCGCCAGGAGATCCGGCCCCATCTGGTGGCCCGGATGCTGGCCGCCGAGCAGTCCAACTCCTCGGTGGTCTATGGAGATACGTTTATTCTCAAGCTGTTCCGCCGGGTCGTCCCCGGCGTCAACCCCGATCTGGAGCTGCCGCGGGCGCTGGCCCGCGAGGGCTGCCCCCGAGTGCCCGCGCCGACCGCGTGGCTGCGCGCCGATCTGGACCAACAGCCGTACGTACTCGCGGTGTTGCAGCCCTTCGTGAGCGGTGCCGCCGACGGCTGGGAGCTGGCGCTGCGCGAGCTGGCCAAGAGCGAGGACTTCACCACCGAGGCGCGGGCGCTGGGCCGGGCCACGGCCGAGGTGCACACCGCGCTGGCCCGCGCCCTGCCGACCGTCACCCTCGGCCCCGCCCGGCTCGGGCCGCTGGTCGACGGGATGACCGAGCGGCTGGCGGCGGCGGTCCAGGCCGTACCGGCGCTGGGGCCGTACGAGCGGGGGCTGCGGTCGGCGTACACCGCGCTCGCCGAACTGGCCGCCGGGGGCCGCACCTGGACCGCCCAGCGCATCCACGGCGATCTGCATCTCGGGCAGTGCCTGCGCGCGCCGTCCGGTGACTGGTCGCTGATCGACTTCGAGGGGGAACCGGCCAGGCCCCCCGCCGAGCGTCGGCTGCCGCAGCCGGTGGCGCGGGACATCGCGGGGATGCTCCGCTCCTTCGACTACGCGGCCTGCTCGGCGAGTTCGGCCCCGGCGCGGTGGGCGCACGACTGCCGGGCGGCCTACTGCTCCGGCTACGCGGAGGTGTCCGGCCGCGATCCGCGCACCGATCCGGTGCTGCTGCGCGCCTTCGAGACCGACAAGGCCGTCTACGAGGTGGTGTACGAGGCACGCCACCGCCCCGACTGGCTGCCCGTGCCGCTGTCGGCGATCCGCCGCCTCGCCGTGTCCGACCCTCACTGACCCGACTCTCGCCCCGGGAGACTCGCTCGTGACGTCGAAGAAGCACCAGACCGATCCCGCCGTGGGAGCCGAGGACCGCGCCCGGCTGCTGGCCGGCACCCACCACGACCCGCACTCCGTGCTGGGCGCCCACCCGGTGCCGGGTGGGGTCGCCTACCGCGCCCTGCGCCCGGGCGCCCGCTCGGTCACCGTCGTCTCCGGCCCGCTGCGCACCGAACTGCGCGACGACGGCGACGGATTCTTCTCCGGACTGCTCCCCCCGGACGCCGCAGCGGAGGCGAGCCGGCTGCGGGTGGCGTACGGCGACACGGTCCAGGAGACGGCGGACGCCTACCGCTTCCTGCCCACGCTCGGCGAACTGGATCTGCATCTGATCGGCGAGGGCCGGCACGAGGAGCTGTGGCGGGCGCTCGGCGCGCACGTCCTTGAGCATCAGGGCGTGCGCGGAACCCGGTTCGCGGTGTGGGCGCCCAACGCCCGGGGCGTCCGGGTCGTGGGCGGCTTCGGCTTCTGGGACGGCACCGGGTTCCCGATGCGCTCGCTGGGTTCCTCGGGGGTCTGGGAGCTGTTCCTGCCGGGGGTCGGCGAGGGCGAGCTGTACAAGTTCGAGATCACCCGCCCGGACGGCTCGGGCACCCAGCGCGCCGACCCGCTGGCCCGCCGTACCGAGGTGCCGCCCGCGACCTCGTCGATCGTGCATGTCTCGCATCATGAGTGGGGCGACGCGGAGTGGATGGCGCACCGCGGGGACACCCCGGTGCACGAGGCGCCGTTCTCCGTCTACGAGGTCCATCTCCCGTCCTGGCGCCCCGGCTCGACCTACCGCGAACTGGCCGACCGACTCACCTCCTACGTGCTGGAGATGGGCTTCACCCATGTGGAGCTGATGCCGGTCGCGGAGCATCCCTTCGGCGGTTCCTGGGGCTACCAGGTCACCGGGTTCTACGCGCCGACGGCCCGGCTGGGCACCCCGGACGACTTCAAGTACCTGGTGGACCGGCTGCACCAGGCCGGGATCGGGGTGCTGATGGACTGGGTGCCGGCCCATTTCCCGCGCGACGAATGGGCGTTGGCCGAGTTCGACGGGCGGCCGCTGTACGAGCACCCCGATCCGCTGCGGGCCGCGCATCCCGACTGGGGCACGCTGGAGTTCGACCTCGGCCGGCGCGAGGTGCGCAACTTCCTCGTGGCGAACGCCGTGTACTGGTGCGAGGAGTTCCATGTGGACGGGCTGCGGGTGGACGCCGTGGCCTCCATGCTCTACCTCGACTACTCGCGCGAGCTCGGGGGCTGGCGGCCGAACGAGCGCGGCGGCCGGGAGAACCTGGACGCGGTGGCCTTCCTCCAGGAGATGAACGCCACGGTCTATCGGCGCTGCCCCGGCGTCGTGACCATCGCCGAGGAGTCCACGGCCTGGGACGGGGTGACGCGGCCGACCCATGTACAGGGTCCGAGCGGGTTCGGCGGCCTCGGCTTCGGCCTGAAGTGGAACATGGGCTGGATGCACGACTCGCTCCAGTACATGTCCCACGACCCCGTGCACCGCGCCTACCACCACGGCGAGCTGACCTTCTCCATGGTGTACGCGTACAGCGAGAACTACGTCCTGCCGATATCCCATGACGAGGTGGTGCACGGCAAGGGCTCCCTGGTCTCCAAGATGCCGGGCGACTGGTGGCGGCGGCGTGCCGACCTGCGCGCCTATCTGGCCTTCATGTGGGCCCACCCGGGCAAGCAACTCCTCTTCATGGGGCAGGAGTTCGCGCAGGGCGCGGAGTGGTCAGAGGCGGTCGGGCCCGACTGGTGGCTGCTCGACCCGGCGTACCCCGCGGCCCCCGACCACAGGGGCGTCCGCGACCTGGTCCGCGATCTGAACGCCTGCTACCGGGCCACCCCGGCACTGTGGCAGCGCGACACCGACCCCTCGGGCTTCGAGTGGATCACCGGCGACTCGGCGTCCGACAACGTGCTCGCCTTCCTGCGCCGCGACGCCGACGGCTCGCCCCTGCTCGCCGTCTGCCACTTCTCCCCCGTGGTCCGCCCCGACTACCTCATCGGCGTCCCCGACTCCGTCCCGGCCTGGACCGAGGCCCTGAACACGGACGCGGAACGCTACGGCGGCAGCGGCGTGACCAACCCGGGCCCCCTGAAGCCGGAACCCCAGCCCGCCCACGCCCAGCCGACGGCGGTCCGCCTGACCCTGCCGCCCTTGGCCACGGTGTGGCTACGACCGGCTTAGGGAGCGCCGGACGGCTGGGCGGGTCCCGGCCGGACGGGCCCCGGAGAAGAAGTCCTCCGGGGCCCGTCGGACGGCCGCTCTACTCGTCCCGCCGGGCCAGCGCCCGCGGCAGATCGCCGGTGTGCAGGACGCCCAGGCGCTGGGTGGCGCGGGTCAGGGCGACATAGAGGTCGCTGGTGCCGTACTCGGCCGGTTCGACCACCAGGACCGAGTCGAACTCCAGGCCCTTGGACTGCCGGGGGTCGAGGAGGACGACCGCCTGGGTGAGGTCGGGTTCGGCACCGGCGGTGACACCGTCCAGGCGGGCGGCGATCGCGCGGTGCAGCCGGCGCGGCGCGATGACCGCCAACCTGCCCTCCACCGGCGCGAGTTCGGCGGCCGCCTTGGCCACCGCGCCGGGCAGATCGTCGTCCTCCCGCCGCACCCAGGGCCGTACCCCGGTGGAGCGCACCGAGCTGGGCGGCCGGAAGTCCGGCTGCTCGGCGCGGACCACGGCCGCGGCGAGGTCCATGATCTCGGACGGGGTGCGGTAGTTGACGCCGAGGCGGGTGTGCTCGTACCGGTCCTCGACATACGGCGCGAGGATCTTCGACCAGGAGCCGACCCCGGCCGCCTCGGCGGTCTGCGCGGGGTCGCCGACCAGGGTCATCGAGCGGGTCGGGCAGCGCCGCATCAGCAGCCGCCAGGCCATCGGCGACAACTCCTGCGCCTCGTCCACGATGATGTGCCCGAACGCCCAGGTCCGGTCGGCCGCCGCCCGCTCCGCCGCGCTGCGATGGTCCGCCTCCTCCTGCCGCTCGGCGAACCGCTCGGCGTCGATGATGTCGTGCGCGGACAGCACCTCCGAGCCGTCCGGGTCGCCGTCCTCCTTGTCCTCGAACTCGTACGTCCGTGACGCGTAGGACACGTCCAGCACGCCCTGCGCGTACGCGATCTGCGTCTCGCGCTCACGATCGGCGCGGAAGCGGGCGAGCCGGTCGTCCTCGCCGAGGAGTTCGGCGGCCTCGTCCAGGAGCGGCACGTCGGCGACGGTCCAGGCGCGGGTCACCGGGCGGCGGACCGCGGCGGCGTCCGCGTCGCTCAGATACCCCTCGGGCTCGGCCAGGAAGTCGGCGATCAGGCGCTTCGGGGTGATCCGGGGCCACAACCGGTCGATGGCGGACCAGACTTCGGGGTTCTCGGCGAGTTCGTCGCGGATCTGGGTGATGTCGGAGGCGTCGAGCAGGCTGCTCCCGTCGTAGGGGTCGGTGCCGACCCGCTCGGCGTACAGCTCGGTGAGCGTGTTGAGGATGTGGCCCTCGAAGTACTCGCGGGCCGCGTTGTGCGGCAGCTTCGCGGCGCGGGTGCGTTCACGGGCGACGCCCACCAGGCCGTCGTCCAGCATCAGCACCTCGCGGTCATGCTCGATCGCGAGGACCGGGTCGGGCAGCGCCTGCCGGTCGCGGACCACCTCGGCGAGCACGTCCGCCATGTCCGCGCGCCCCTTGACCGCGGCCGCCCCGGGGGTGTCGGTGCCGGTGGCCCGCACCCCGGGGAACAGCTCGCCGACCGTGGCCAGCAGGACGCCGGTCTCGCCGAGGGAGGGCAGCACCTCGCCGATGTAGCCGAGGAAGGCCGGGTTGGGCCCGACGATCAGCACGGCGCGGCGGGCCAGCAGCTCCCGGTGCTCATAGAGGAGGTACGCCGCCCGGTGCAGGGCCACGGCGGTCTTGCCGGTACCGGGGCCGCCCTCCACGACCAGCACGCCCTGGTGCGGTGCCCGGATGATCCGGTCCTGGTCGGCCTGGATGGTGCGCACGATGTCGCCCATCCGGCCGGTACGGGCCGAGTTCAGCGCGGCGAGCAGCACGGCGTCGCCGTTGTGGTCCTCGTGCCCGGTGCGGGTGGCGTCGCCGAGGTCCAGGATCTCGTCGTGCAGATGGGTGACGGTACGGCCCTCGGTGGCGATGTGCCGGCGCCGCCGCAGCCCCATCGGGGTGTGCCCGGTGGCCAGGTAGAAGGGCCGGGCGACCGCGGCGCGCCAGTCGATCAGCACCGGTGTGCGCTCGGCGTCGTCCGCGCGCAGTCCGATCCGGCCGATGTGGTGCGTCGTACCGCTCGCGAGATCGATCCGGCCGAAGCAGAGCGAGCCGTCGACGGCGTTCAGCGCGGCGAGCAGCCCCGACCGCTCCGCGACCAGGATGTCCCGCTCCAGCCGGGCCTGCATGGGCTTGTCACCCTGCGCGAGCGCGTCCCCGACCGAGTCCTCGGCGTCACCGCGCAGCACGTCGACGCGCGCGTACAGTCCGTCGATGAATTCCTGCTCGCGACGCAATTCATCGTCTGGAAATTCGGTGTTTGACAATTCCGCTCCCGCCCGGATATACTGTGCCCACAAAGCTTTTCCGTGACCGCAGCCATGTGAAGTCACGAACCATTGAATATACGCGCAGAAATCCCCCGGACGCAATTGTCCGGGGGATTTCTTGTGTGCGGGCGCGACTCCCCGGCTCACGTCCAGGCCCCGCCACCCACCCGGCCCGCCGGGTCGAAAACCGGCCGTCTCCGACCACGGATCTCTCGTTCACCGCCACGGAAGACACACAGGAGACGCACAAGTTCCTCATGGTGAGGCCACATATCGCCCGTCGATCCAGGTGCTGGAACACCGCAAAAGGTTCAGGCCAACGCTGCGCGACCCGAGCATAACGCTCTGTACTGCACGTTCCGTGTATGCGTAAGGTATCGCCGCGCCTTACCGGATCTTGACCAATCCGTTGTTGCGCGCACATCGCTCGATGACCGGGGGAACACCCGCGTGCGCGGGGAGCGCTCTGCTCGTACCGGAGCTTTCTGCTGCCGTCGTACGGCGGATCTCCCGGTCCGGCCGTCCGACAGTGAAGAAGGGGGACGCTGCTTTGCGCTCCAAATCCTGGTTACGCCTGCCCGGGTTACGAAGATCAGGGAAGCTGACCGCGGGTGTGTCGTCCGTGGCCGCGCTGGCTGTGGTGGCCGGTCTCGCGGTGCAGCCGGGTCTGTCCCGGTTGACCGCCGAGCCGGCGGCCGATTCCTATCCCTGGTACCAGGACTCGGCTGCCGAGCAGTTGCGGCAGGACCAGTGTCTGATGACCGACGTGTTGCGCCTGGGCGGGCCGTCGATGGCCGCGACCGCGCGGGACGGCCTCAACCAGAGCCCGGACAAGCTGCATGTTCTCGCCGACCGGAAGAACTGGGAGCAGACGCCGCTGGCCGTCGCGTACCGGAGCGACCGGGACGCGGCCGGCAAGCAGCTGGACGACCTCGACGCGCTGCGGGCCGGCTGGAAGAAGCCTCTCGACGGCCTGGCCACCCCGGCCGGGTTCACGGAGGTGGGTTTCCACTGGCCGCCGGACGGTGACCAGAGCTTCTACGACCAGACCGGTCTGAGCAAGTGGGTCGCGGACCGGTTCTGGCAGCAGGACGACGACTTCTATCAGGACGAGACTCCTGAGGCCGACGGCAAGACCCTCAAGGCCGTCGACGATCTCGGCAACGCCCTCTACGGCAAGGACCCGGACACGTCCGGGCTGTCCCCGCAGGAGCGGGACCGGGCGTGGGCCGAGCACGATGCGTTCCAGTGGATGCACGGCGTGCCCGGCGCGAACGCGGGTGCCGACGATGCTCGGCTCTTCCTGTCCTCCGGCGGCTTCCCGCGTACGGCTCCGCAGCCGGGGACACCGGAATACCGCATCGCGGTGGAGGACGTGAAGTCGCGGTTCGCGGCGTGTGGTTGGCGTGATCCGCTCGACCCGGACGGGGTGCTGGGCGATGTCACCTCCACGGCCGCGGACGAGTGGCAGCAGGAGGTCTCCGCGCAGGCCGCGCAGCGCAACCGGATCCTGGACACGGACAAGACCGCGGTGGACGCTCTGTCCAAGGGCGCGAAGGCGCTGAGCGACATGCTGGGCGACTCCTGGGTCGCGGACCATCTCACACGCTGGCAGGACTACTGGTCGCCGGGCGGCGTCGGCTGGATCGGTGACGGCTCCCTGGTCATGCAGGTCGAGGCGGCCAACGGGAAGTGCCTGGACGTGCAGGGCGGCGGGACGGCCGACGGCACCCCGGTACAGATCTACACCTGCAACGGCAGTGCTGCCCAGCAGTGGAAGTTCTGGGGCTCCTACGACGGCGGCTACGCCCTGTACAACGCCAAGGCACAGAAGTGCCTCGATGTGAAGGGCGCCGCCGACGCCAACGGCACGAAGATCCAGGTGTGGACGTGCAACGGCACCGCGGCTCAGCAGTGGCAGTTCGACATCCGCGCGGCGGGCGAGCTGCGCAATGCCGCCACCGACAAGTGCCTGGACCTGCATACGTTCGACAACGGCAACGACAGTCAGCTGTACACGTGCAACGGCACGGACGCGCAGAAGATCCGCGTGGTGGCGCAGTCGCACGACGGCACCGACAAGCCGTCGTACCCGGACAAGGCGCAGTTCACCAAGGCGACGGCCGGCGTCACCGCTGCCCGCAACGGCGCCGGCAAGCAACTGGCTCTGCTCAAGGTTCAGTTGGTCGCCGCGAGAAGTGCCGGTGTCGTCTCGGATGCCGCCCTTCAGACCGCCTACGGCATCGCCGATACCCAGGGCGCGCCGCGCGGCCGGGGTCTGCTGGTGGGGCAGCAGAAGGCGCAGGTGACCCGGGGTGCGGTGGCCGCGCTCCAGGCGATGGAGAAGGCCGGTGAGACGGCCGAGGCGGCCACCCGTGCCTCGGCCGGGGACAGCGCGACCATCGCGCAGCGTGCGCTGGCGCAGGCCGCGCAGGTCAAGGCGGAGTTCCGCAAGGAGGCCGCGAAGGCGGCCGAGGAGCAGGCCCAGGCGGCCGCGGACGCGGCCAAGGTGCACCGTGACAACGCCAAGGCGGACAAGGAGACCGCCGAGGCGAGACTCGGTGACGCACTGAAGGCCGAGGGGGACGCGAAGGCGGCCGCCGCGGACGCCCACGCCAAGCGGCTGGCCGCGGAGGCGGAGGAGAAGACGGCCAAGGCGGAGAAGGAGACGGCCGCCGCCAAGCGGGCCGACGCCGCCCGGTACAAACAGGATGCGCAGGCGCAGGCGACCAGGGCCGGGACCGCCAAGGACAAGGCGGCCGCGGCCGAGAAGACCGCCCAGGGCAAGCGCGACGACGCCGTCAAGGCCAGTGACCACGCCAAGGCGATGCGCGACGACGCCTGGGACGCCGAGCAGAAGGCGGACGCTGCCCGCGCCAAGGCCGACGCCAAGAACGCCTACGCCGACTCCCTCGACTCGGGGGACGCGGCCGACGCGGCCCGATCCGCCGCCGACGACGCGGACAAGGCCGCCACCGAAGCCGAGACAGCGGCGACGAAGGCCCGCGCGGACGCGGACGCGGCCACCCAGGCGGCGGCCGACGCCGACGCCGCGGCGACCCGTGCGGAGGCAGCCGCCGAGCGGGCCCGCGCGGACGCGGACGCCGCCCAGGCGGACAAGCTGAAGGCGGACGCGGCGGTCCGCACCGCCACCAGCGCGGTGGCCGACGCCATCGCGGCCTCGCAGGACGCCGCCGCCGAGGCGAAGTCCGCGGTCAAGCTCGCCGGCGAGGCCGAACAGCACGCCAAGGACGCCAAGAACCAGGCCGACCAGGCGAACACGGAGGCGGGCAAGGCCGTCGCGGCCGCCGCGAAGGCCGCCGGGTTCGCGCATGTCACCGCGCAGGCCGCCGTCGACGCCGGGAAGGCCGCCGAACAGGTCGCGAACCCGGCCAACGACGCGATCCAGCTCGGCTCACCGTACGTCGACACCGACTCGGCGGCCGCCCTGGTGGTCCTGACCGGACAGGCGTCCAAGTCCATCGCCGACCAGCAGCGGGCCGTCGCCGACGCCCACGCCAAGAACGCCGCCGCCGAGGCGGACGCCGCCAAGAACCTCGCCGACCAGGCCAAGGGCGACGCCAAGGAGGCCTACCAGCACGCGGCGGGCGCCGCCCAACACGCGGCCGACGCCCGTACCTATGCCAAGGAGGCCCTCGGCTACGCGGCCGACGCCGCCACCGCCGCATCGGCCGCCGCCGCGTCACTGACCCGCACCATCGACTACGACAAACAGGCCGCCGACGACGCCGCGGCCGCAGACAAGGCAGCCGGCAACGCCGAGGGCTACGCCAAGGACGCCCGCGCCTCCGCCGACGCCGCCGAACTCGACGCCGCCGCCGCCCGCTCCGCCGCCGACCAGGCCGAACAGGACGCCAAGGACGCCCGCGCGGCCGCCGACCGCGCCGACACCGCCGCAACCGAGGCCGAACAAGCCGCCAAGGACGCCGACAAATACGCCAAAGACGCCCAGGACGCGGCCGACAAAGCCGAACACGAAAAGGCCAACCAACAAGTCCAGAGCGGTGCCACGACCGGTGTCGGCGGAGTGTTCTCCGTCATCGACGACATCAAGCAGAAGGGCGACCCGGAGCGCCTGCCGGACGATTGTCACCGCCTCCCATGTGACTTGGTGTACCGGGTTCACTTCGACGCGGTCGTCAGCTTCTACATGTGTGTCAACCCGGACGTGCCCGCGACCGACGCCGGCTGCCCCGACACCGACACCGTCTATCTCGGCACACAGACATTCGCCGACCAGACCCACGAGGTGAAGGTCTCCTCCTGGCAGGCGACCGTCGACCTGTGGAAGGGGCTGTTCGAGGCGATCACCGGCGACTTCACCGGCTGCTATCACAAGCTGAAGGGCGACGGCGGCAGCCTCGGCGACTGTGCCTGGGCCGCGTCCAACTTCATCCCCGGCAAGGCGATCGAGGAGGCGGCGAACGCCATTCGCCTCTTCGAGATCGCGCTGCGCAGCGGAGTCGGCATCGAGGACGCGGCCAAAGCCCTGCGCGTACTCAATCTGGATCCCAAGGTGATGGCCGCCATCGAGCGCAGGGCCGAAGTGGCCGAAGTGGCGTTCACGGCGTGCACCAAGAACAGTTTCCCGGCCACCACGCAGGTGGTCATGGCCGATGGCTCGTACCGGCCGATCGATTCGCTGCACGTGGGTGACCAGGTGCTGGCGGCCGACCCGGACACCGGCACCGCTCGCTCCGAACCCGTCACCGACACTTACCGGCACAGCACCGACCGACTGGTGAGCATCGATCTGGCCGACGGCAGCAGTCTCGACACCACCGCCGGGCACAAGATCCGTACCAGGGATCGCGGCTGGATCGTCGCATCCCAGCTGCTGGCGGACGACCGGCTGCTCGGCTCGGACGGGTCTCTGCGCCCGGTGACCCGTGTGCGTGACCACTCGGGGCTCGCCCCTCGGCGGGTGTACGACCTGACCGTCGACGGCTTGCACACGTTCTATGTGCGCACCACGGGCCCTGGGTCCACGGCGGACGTGCTGGTGCACAACTGCCTCAACCTCGGCGACGAACTGCTGCCTGCTCTCCAGCCGTACAAGGACGAGATCCACACCCTCAAAGAGCATGTGAATGTCGACGAGGAAACGGCATTCAAGCTTGCCGAGAAGAAGGGAATGCCCAACACCGTCTGGACCAGTCAGGACATCGCCCAGCAGGCAGTGGACCGCGTGGTGAGCGACTACTTCTCCACATTCAACAGTGCCGGCCAGAGGGTGCTGGACACCAGGAAGTGGGCGAGCTTCGAGAAATGGCTGGCCCGGGCCCGGGACGGTGAGCAGTATCAACCCATGACGGGCAAATGGGATGCCTACCAGTCGCTGGGCAAGGCGTATCATCCGGACGGCCGAACGATAACGGACGCGGGCAACGACGTCGTGGTGATCCTGATGAAGGTCAAGGGCCACAATGGCGCCGGTCGGGGCGGGTACGTCGTCAAAACGGCTTACCCGCGGTGAGGGGCCGGATCATGGACGAGCACTCCACGTACGTCACGCTCGGCTACAGCGATGACTTCGGGCTGACCGGGCTGGCGGAGCGGATCCACTCCTGCGGGCGCCGTATCGACCGGACGTCGGCTCTCGCCCTCGCGGCCGAGTCGGCGGACGAGTCAGACGGAGAAGAGGCGGTCGAACTGGGCGAGGACGCACGCCGTTTGCTGTCCTCGCCGGTCTCCGACGAGATCCTGCGCACCGTGTGGCTGGCTTCCGTCGGAGCGTGCTTCGATCCGGCCTCCCACGGGATGGATGCCCGTGCCTGGCTGACGAAACTGTCGGAGATGGCGACGGGCCGGCTACGGCGGAACAAGCGCTCCTACGTCCCACCGGAGGTCCGGCCGGTGCGGGATGCCGGGCTCGGCCGCCTGGTCGTAGCGGAGATCCGGGACCTGGGTGCGGCCCTGGACCGTGCGCAAGGAGTTCCGGGCCTGGCCGCGGACCTGGAGCAGATCGTCGTCCGGGCGGACGTCGACCTCGGGTACCGGCTCTTCCTGAGAGTGCTGAAGGTGTCCCGGCCGCGGATCGAGAAGGAGCGCTACGACCGGCTCCTCGCGCTGGCAGAGCCCCTCGGCTACCCTCTCGCGGTCGTCCATGACGGTCTCGACGTGTGCTGGCCGCCCGTCGACACCCGGCGGCGGGGCATGGAACGGGATTTCGGTCTGTCCGGACTCGCCGAGCGGTTCGCCGGTTCATGGCACCCTCATACCGCCCGGGAAACCTTGAGCGATCATCTCTCCTGGGACGGCTTCGAGCGAACTCCCGGTACGGAAGCGGCACTTCTGCTGGAGGACGTGCTGCGGTTGCTCCGCTCCGATCTCTCCACGGAAACCCTCACCACTCTGTGGCTCGCGACCTCGGAACGAGGCGGCGGTATCCATCTGTTCGGTGGCGACGGGCGCCGATGGCTGGAGGAAGTCGACGCGGTGTGCGAGGGACGGCTGCGTGCCGTCGCTCCCGCGTACGTCCCGGCCCTGCGACCCGTCGACATCGAGGCGACACCGGGTGTACTGCGGCGGCTCCGCGAGATGGAGGAGGACATGGCGGGGCGGGTCGTCGGCCACGGCCAGGAGGCCCTGCCCGGCTCCGTCGTGGCGGCAGCGCTGGAACAGGTCGTCGCCCGGGTGGATCCCGACCTGGGATTCCGGCTGTTCCTGCGGGCCCTGGCCGCGTTGGCCGTGCCCCTGACCCGCGAGCGGATCGCCGAGTACGAGGCTATGGGCGAACGGTTCCGGTACGGCGAGTCCCACTTCTTCCGGATCGAACAGCTGGTCAGGAACGACTGAGAAGGCCGCCACGGACCACCCGCACACGGCGTCGCCCTCCTTCCCACCGGTCGTGGGAGGGAGGGCGACGCCGCACGGTGGCCTCAGACCAGCACCCCCGCCGACTCCTCCACCTCCAGCAGGGACGCGCTGTGGCGTTCCTCGTCGAATTTGCGGCGGCCGCCGCGCAGGCCGAAGAGGCGTTTGGCGAGGGCGATGTAGAGGACGGCGAGGATGTTGAGGGCGAGGGTGGCGATCTTGAGGTAGCTGATCTTCTCGGTCAGCTCGTAGATCTCCAGCGGGAGGAACGCGGCGGTGGCGACCACCGTGAGGTACTCCGCCCAGCGCTTGGCGCGCCACAGGCCGACCGCCTCGACCAGTTCGATCAGGGCGTAGGCGAGGAGCAGCCCGGCGACCAGGAGAAGCGTGGAGTGCCGGTAGCCGAACGCCTTCTGGATGGAGCCGACCACGGGTGAGTGGTCGAGGTCGTAGTGGAAGTGCCGGAAGACCGGGCGCAGCACGGTCAGGTACTCGTTGAAGAGCCGCCGTACCGCGTCCTGGCTGTTGCTGAACTTCCACACGGCCACCGCGACCAGCACTATGAACACCCCGCGCACGGCCCGCTCGATGGCGAGGAAGCGCAGGATGAACAGGTCCCGCAGCACCTTGCCCCGCGGCACCAGCGGCGCGTCCTGCGCCGGTCCCGATCCGTGCGGCTCCCCGAGCGCGAAGTCCCCGCAGCGCAGACAGCGCCACGCGTCCCCCAGCCCGGTCTGCGCGTGCAGCCGTACCCGCAGTCGCGGATCGTCCGGCGCGTAGGTCACATGCCCCTTGCGCGCGCAGGTCCGCCGGTCCCAGTCGATCTTCATGTCCCCCGTGCCTCCATACAGGTACAGACGCCACGCACAAGCGTGCCGTTCCGGTCGTCCGGAACGGCACGCTAATGGATGTCGGCAGGAAAGCGTCAGCCGGTGGTGGTCTCCGCCAGTTCCTTCTCCGCTTCCTTCACCTCTTCGGTCGTCGCGCGGCGCGGCAGCAGGAGCGCCACCAGGACCGTGCCGACGCCGAGGACGACCGCGCCGACCAGGCTGGTGTGGGCGACGGCGGAGGAGAAGGAGGAGCCGACGGCGTCGGCCATCTGGCGGGCGCCCGCGGCGAGTTCGGTCGCCTGCTGCTTGAGCGCGGCGGCCTGCTGGGGGCTGCTCGCGTGGGCGGCCTGGGCGGCGACCTGGTGGGCCTTGTCGGCGATGCCCTGGGCGACGGCGTAACCGGCGCCGACCGAGTCCTGGGCGGTCTCCAGGGCGCTCGGCGGGAGCTTGCTGCCGGCGGTGGCGTCGGTGAGGTGGTTGCCGTACGACGTGGCCAGCAGCGAGCCGAGGATGGCGATGCCGAGCGAGCCGCCCAGCTCCAGCGAGGTGTCGTTGACCGCGCCGCCGACGCCCAGTTCGGACTCGGGGAACGCGCCCATGATCGCGTCGGTGCAGGGCGAGAGGGCGAGGCCGATGGCGAGGCCGAGGATGATCAGCGGGGCCACGAAGTCGCCGTACGTCGAGCCCGCGTCCACCTGGGTGAGCAGCGCGAGGGCCACCGTGCCGAGCACCATGCCCGCGCTGACGGTCCACTTCATGCCGACGCGCGGGGTGAGCCAGCCGGTGAGGCCCGAGCCGACGAACACGGCGCCGGCCAGCGGCAGCATCCGCACACCGGTCTGGAGGGCGTCGTAGCCGAGGACGAACTGGAGGTGCTGGGTGAGGAAGTAGAACGCGCCGAACACGGCCAGGAAGAACAGGGCGACGGCCAGGTTGGAGCCGGCGAAGCGGCGGTGCGCGAAGCGGCGGACGTCCAGGATCGGGCGCGGGTGGCGCAGCTCCCACAGGACGAAGGCGATCAGGCCGACACCCGCGATCACGGCGGCGGCGACGGCCTTGCCGCTCCAGCCGAAGTGCGGGCCCTGGATGATCATGTAGACCAGCGAGCCGGTCCAGATCACGGACAGCAGGCCGCCGACGTAGTCGATGCGGTCGTGGTGGCCGGCCTTGGACGGCGGGACCAGGACGAAGGCGGCGACCAGCGCGACGAGCGCGATCGGCACGTTGATCAGGAAGGTCGAGGACCAGCCGTGGTCGCGCAGCAGCGCACCGGCGACCACCGGGCCCGCGGCGATGGCGAGGCCCGCCGTCGCCGTCCACAGCACGATCGCCTTGGCCCGCTCGGCCCGCGGGAAGGTCGCCGCGAGCAGCGACAGCGTGGCCGGCATGATCAGCGCCGCGCCGACGCCCATCACCGCACGCGCCGCGATCACGGTCGCCGCGCTGTCCGCGAGGTAGCCGAAGACCGCGCCGCCGCCGAAGACCAGCAGGCCGAGCACGAGCGCCCCGCGCCGGCTGTACTTGTCGCCGATCGCGCCGAGCAGCAGCATCAGCGCCGCGTAGGGCACGGTGTAGCCGTCGATCACCCACTGGAGGTCGGCGCTGGAGAGGCCGAGGTCCTTCGTCATGTCGGGCGCCGCGACCGTGAGGGCGGTGTTGGCCATCACGATGATCAGCAGGCTCAGGCAGAGCACCAGCAGGGCCCACCAGCGCCGGGCGTAGGGGCGCTCCATCTTCTCGACCGGTTCGGTCATGACGAGTCGCATGGCAGGGGTTTGCCTTCCTCAGGTTCGCGACGGAACTTGCACACCATCGTGCAATTGCACAACGATGTGCAATGTACGCCGTTACACAGTGCTGTGCAAGTTGGGTGAGGAAGTGCAGAATGGCCACCATGACCACGGGTAACCCCAGCCGCGCCGACGCCAACCGCCGCCGCATCCTCGACGTCGCCCTCGCCGAGCTGCTGCGCGACCCGGACGCGTCGATGGACCAGATCGCGCGCGCCGCCGGAGTCGTACGACGGACCGTGTACGGCCACTTCCCCAGCCGGGAGGCGCTGATCAGCACGCTGACCGACGAGGCCGTGCAGGCGCTCGCGGACGCGGACGCGGCGGGGCGCACGGGGGTCACGGACCCGGCGGAGGCGCTGGCCCGCTCGGTGCTGGCGCTCTGGGCGACCGCCGACCGCTACCGGCTGCTGATCGCCCTCGCCCAGCGCACGGTCACCGTCCAGGGCATCCGCGAACGGCTCGCACCGGTGCGCGCGGCCAAGGTCCGGGTGCTCCGACAGGGCCTGGAAGAGGGTGTGTTCACCTCGCCGCTGCCCGCCCCGGCGCTCGCCTATGTGCATGAGCAGACGCTCTTCGCGGTCATGGAGGCGGTCAACGACGGGCTCCTGGCGGCGGAAGAGGCGGGCCGCGCCGCCACGGTCACCGTCCTGACCGCGGCGGGCGTACCCGCCTCACTGGCCACCGCCCTGGTGACCAAGGTGAGTGCGGACCTGTAGCCCGCGACAGGGCGAGTCCGCGCCCGCGGGTCCGTGAACGGCCGGATGCCCGGCCCCGGTTCAGGCGGAGCCGGGCATCCGGAGTAGGAGGCCGGGGTAGCTGGGGGCGACCAGGGGCTATGCCTTGGCCAGCCGCTCCTCCCGGGGCTCGGGAACCTCCGCCACGGTACCCGCCGTCACGTCCATCACCGTCTCGTCGAACGGCAGTTCACCGGAGAGCACCTTCGCCACCCGCACCTTGTCGATCTCCTTGGTCCAGGTGCCCACGAGGACGGTGGCGATCGCGTTGCCCGCGAAGTTGGTCAGCGCCCGCGCCTCGCTCATGAACCGGTCGATGCCGACGATGAGTCCGACGCCGTCCACCAGCGCGGGCTTGTGCGACTGGAGGCCGCCGGCCAGCGTGGCGAGGCCCGCGCCGCTGACCCCCGCCGCGCCCTTCGACGCCAGCAGCAGGAAGAGCAGCAGCGGGATCTGCTCGCCGACCGACATCGGGGTGCCCAGCGCGTCCGCGATGTACAGCGACGCCATGGTCATGTAGATCATCGTGCCGTCGAGGTTGAAGGAGTACCCGGTCGGCACCGTGATGCCGACGACCGGCTTGCTGACCCCGAGGTGCTCCATCTTCGCGATCAGGCGCGGCAGCGCGGACTCGGAGGAGGAGGTGGACAGGATCAGCAGGAACTCACGGGCGAGGTAGCGGCACAGGGAGAAGACGTTCACCCCGGCGAAGATCCGCAGCACCGCGCCGAGCACCATGAAGACGAACAGGACACAGGTGATGTAGAAGCCGAGCATCAGCACGGCGAGGCTCTTCAGCGCGTCCAGTCCCGCCGAGCCGGTGACCGCGGCGATCGCGCCGAACGCGCCGATCGGCGCGGCCCACATGACCATGGACAGGATGCGGAACACGAGCCGCTGGATGTGCTCGATGCCGCGCAGCACGGGCTGCCCGGCCGTGCCCATGGCCTGGAGGGCGAACCCGGCGAGCAGGGCGACCAGCAGGGTCTGCAGGACCTGGCCCTCGGTGAAGGCGGACACGAAGGTCTGGGGGATGACCGACAGGACGAAGTCGACGGGCGGCAACGCGTCGCTGCTCACCTGCGCGTGGCCGGTCTGCTTGAGGGCGCTGGTCAGATGGAGCCCGGCGCCGGGGTGCAGCACATTGCCGACGACCAGGCCGATGGCGAGCGCGACCAGCGACATCACGAGGAAGTAGCCGAGGGCGATACCGCCGACGGCGCCCACCTTGGCCGCCTTGCGCACCGAACCGATGCCGAGCACGATCGTGCAGAAGATGATCGGCGAGATCATCATCTTGATCAGATTGACGAACCCGGTGCCCAGCGGCTGGAGCTGGACGGCGGCATCCGGCCAGATGAGTCCGACGGCGATGCCGAGCGCGACGGCCACGATGACGGCGATGTACAGGTAATGGGTCCGGTCCCGCCGCTTGCGGGGTGCGGCAGCTGCCGTATCGGGAGTGGTGGCGGCCACGACTGCCCTCCTTGACGTCTTCGTCGACGTCGTCGTCGGTGCACGACCGGCGTGCGGCTCACGTCCGGGTGGTGCTGGGGAACGCGGTGACTATCTCCCGTCCTGTGAGGGCGGTCACGCTTGCGTTCATTTAGTTCACGCCAGAACCAGGGGCACACTGGCTGGCATGCGCCTTCCGTCCCTGACCCGTCCGCGCAGCCTGGCGGGCCAGCTGTTCGCCATGCAGGCGGTGCTGATAGCCGTGGTCGTGGCCGGATACGCGCTGTTCACGTACGTCAGCGACCGGCGGCAGGCGGAGGACGCGGCCGCCCGGCAGGCCACCGCGGTGGCCCGCTCGATCGCCGACTCCCCCGCGGTCCGCGCCGCGATCCGCACCCCGGACCCGACCGCGCTCCTCCAGCCGTACGCCCTGAAGGTCACCCGGGACGCCAACGTCGACTTCGTCACGATCATGAGCCCGGACGGCATCCGCTGGACGCACCCGGACCCCCGGCAGATCGGCAAGCGCTTCCTCGGCACCACCGCCCCGGCCCGCGCGGGCCGCACCTTCACCGAGACCTACACCGGCACCCTCGGCCCCTCCGTGCGGGCGGTGACCCCGGTGACGGACGGCGGCCGGATCGTCGGCCTGGTCAGCGCCGGCATCACCGTGGACCGGATAAGCGAGCGGCTCCAGGACCAGGTCACGGCGCTGCTCGGAGTGGCCGGCGGGGCGCTGCTGCTGGGCGCGGTGGGCACGTACGTCATCAATGCCCGGTTGCGCCGGCACACCCACAACATGAACGCCGCCGAGCTGAGCCGGATGCACGACTACCATCAGGCGGCGCTGCACGCGGTCCGCGAGGGGCTGCTGATGCTGGACGGGCAGTACAGGGTGGCGCTGATCAACGACGGCGGCCGGGAGCTGCTCGGGGTCGGCGAGGAGGACCAGGTGGTGGGACGGTCGGTGGCCGGGCTGGGCCTCCCGGCGCCGCTGACGGGTGCGCTGCTGTCCTCCCGGCCCCGGGTGGACGAGGTGCATCCGACCGCCTCCCGGGTGCTGGTGGTGAACACCTCCCCGGTCTCCGGCGGGGAACGCAGGGGTACCGTCGTCACCCTGCGCGATGTCACCGAACTCCAGTCGCTGATGGGTGAGTTGGACACCGAGCGGGGCTTCAGCCAGGCGCTGCGCGCACAGGCGCACGAGGCGGCGAACCGGCTGCACACCGTGGTCTCGCTGATCGAACTGGGCCGCTGCGAGGAGGCGGTGGAGTTCGCCACGGCCGAGCTGGAGCTGGCGCAGGCGCTGACCGACCAGGTGGTGGCGGCGGTCGGCGAACCGGTCCTCGCGGCGCTGCTGCTGGGCAAGACCGCGCAGGCCAACGAGCGGGGCGTGGAGCTGGTGGTGTCGCCGGACAGCAGGCTCGACGACGGGCTGCTGTCCGGCGGTCCGCCCGCGCGGGACCTGGTGACCATCCTCGGCAATCTGATCGACAACGCGGTGGACGCGGCCCAGGGCAGCGCGCGGGCGCGGGTGACCGTGACGGCGTACGCCCCGGCGGCCGGGCTGGTGCTGCGGGTCGCGGACAGCGGCCCCGGCGTCGACCCCGGCCACGCCGACCTGGTGTTCCAGCGCGGCTTCACGACCAAGCCGGCCGGGCCCGGCGGCCGGGGCCTCGGGCTCGCGCTCGTCCGGCAGGCGGTGACCCGGCACGAGGGCACGCTCACGGTCATGGACGCGGCGCCGGAGGGCGGCGCGGTGTTCGAGGTGCGGCTACCGCTGCGCCCGGCGCCGGTGGCGGCCGAGGGCGGTGCCGGATGACGGACCCGATCAGAGTGCTGGTGGTGGAGGACGACCCGGTCGCCGCCGACGCGCACGAGCTGTACGTGGGCCGGGTGCCGGGCTTCGTCGCGGTCGGCAAGGCCCGCACGGGCACGCAGGCGCGGCGCGTCCTGGACCGTACGGAGGTGGATCTGCTCCTCCTCGATCTGCATCTGCCCGATGTGCACGGGCTCCAGTTCGCCCGCTCGCTGCGCGCCGCCGGCCATCACGCGGATGTGATCGCGGTGACCTCGGCACGGGATCTGGCGATGGTGCGCGAGGGGGTCTCGCTGGGTGTCGTGCAGTACGTGCTCAAGCCGTTCACCTTCGCCACCCTGCGCGACCGGCTGGTGCGCTACGCGGAGTTCCGGGGAGCGGCGGGCGAGGCGAGCGGGCAGGACGAGGTGGACCGGGCGCTCGCGGCGCTCCGGGCGCCGGCCCCGGCCGCGCTGCCCAAGGGGCTCAGCGGACCGACGCTCCAGCGGGTGACCGGCGCGCTGCGCGAGGCGGCCGACGGGCTCACCGCGGCCGGGGCCGCCGAGGCCGTGGGCATATCGAGGATCACCGGGCGCCGCTATCTGGAGCATCTGGTGGACACCGGCCGGGCCGCCCGCAGCCCGCTGTACGGCCAGGTGGGGCGGCCGGAACTGGTCTACCGCTGGGTGTCGCAAACACCGTGAGCCCGCGGTGATCGCCAACTCCCGTTCACCGCACACGCATTGACCTGACCGGACCGCCGCTCATACCTTCACGGACACCACCGAGGCCACCCCCACGTGTGCCCGCAGGAGGTCATGCCCGTGCGCCCCACCGCCGCCCTCACCGCCCTGCTCACCACCGTCCTCGCCGCCACCGCCCTCACCGCGTGCGGCACCGGCTCCGACGAGGGACCCGACACCCTGAAGGTGTCGTACAAGCAGTCGACCGACAACTCCATCAAGGTGATGGACACCTACCTCGCCGGTATCAAGAAGCAGTTCGAGCGCGAACACCCGGGGAAGAAGGTCGAGTTCGTGCCGATCAAGGCGCCGGACTCGGAGTACTACACCAAGCTCCAGCAGATGCTGCGCTCCCCGCGCACCGCGCCCGACCTGGTCTACGAGGACACCTTCCTCATCAACTCCGACATCACCAGCGGGTACTTGAAGCCCCTCGATCCGTATCTCGCGAAGTGGCCGGACTGGGGGCGGTTCATCGGCACCGCGAAGGCCGCGGCCCGGGGGCAGGACGGGAAGACGTACGGCGTCCCGGACGGCACCGACACCCGCGGACTCTGGTTCGACAAGCGGGTGTTCCGCAAGGCCGGACTGCCCACCGACTGGCAGCCGCGGACCTGGGACGACATCCTCGCCGCCGCCCGCACCATCAAGGAAAAGGTCCCCGGTGTCACCCCGCTCAACATCTACACCGGCAAGCCCGCGGGCGAAGAGGCCACGATGCAGGGCTTCGAGGAGCTGCTGTACGGCACGAACGACGGCCGGAGCGATCCGCTGTACGACGCCACGAGCAAGAAGTGGATCGCGGCCGGCCAGGGTTTCAGGGACTCGCTGGCGTTCGTGCACAGCGTGTTCCAGGAGAAGCTGGGCCCGGACGTGTCCGACGCGCTCGACCCCAACTACTCCACCACCGTGCGCGGTGAGCTGCTCCCCGAGGGCAAGCTGGGCATCGATCTGGACGGCTCCTGGCTGCCGCAGGACTGGCTGCCGGGCAGCGGGCACGAGTGGCGGGACTGGTCCAAGGAGATCGGGCTCGCCGCCATGCCCACCCAGCACGGGCAGGCGCCGGGCAAGGTGAGCATGTCGGGCGGCTGGACCTGGTCGGTCCCGGCGCGGGCCGCCCATCCGGATCTCGCCTTCGACTTCGTCAGAACGCTCCAGACCAAGGACAACGCGCGCAAGTGGTACATCGCCAACTCCGGTATCGCGGTGCGCGAGGACGTGGCGGCGGACCCCGCGTACGTGGACGCGCAGCCCGGGATCAAGTTCTTCACCGATCTGGTGGCGACGACGCACTACCGGCCCGCGTTCCCCGCGTACCCGAGGGTGTCGACCGCGATCCAGGAGGCCATGGAGAGCGTGACCACCGGGGACCGGTCGGTGGCACAGGCGGCGGGTGACTACGACGCCGCGCTCAAGGACGTCACCGGCGGCCGGGTGGTGGGCGGGTGAGGCGTCGGGGCGCGCTGCCCGGGATCACCCGGGCGCTGCCCCTTGCCCCCGCCGTCGTCCTGCTGCTGCTCTTCCTCGCCGGACCCATCGCCTACTGCGTCCTCATCGCCTTCACCGACCTCCAGCTGACCGGTCAGGCGCACTCCTCCTTCGTGGGATTCGCCAACTTCCGCCGGGCGTTCGGGGATCCGGCGTTCCTCAACGCCGTCTGGCTGACCCTGGTGTTCACCGTGCTGTCCTCGATCGTCGGGCAGAACACCCTGGGGCTGGCGCTCGCCGCGCTGATGAAGCGGGCCTCCCGGCCGGTGCGGACGGTGGCCGGCGCGGTGGTGGTCACGGCGTGGGTGCTGCCGGAGGTGGTGGCCGGGTTCCTGCTGTACGCGTTCTTCCGGCGGGAGGGAACCCTGGACGCGATCCTCGGCTGGCTCCAACTGCCGCGCCAGAACTGGCTGTACACGCTGCCGATCCTCGCGGTGTCGTTCGCCAATGTGTGGCGCGGTACGGCCTTCTCGATGCTGGTGTACTCCGCCGCGCTGGACGAGATCCCGGCCGAGATCAGCGAGGCGGCCGAGGTGGACGGGGCGGGCGGCTGGCGGCGGCTGTGGCACATCACGCTGCCGATGATCCGCCGGTCCATCGGCACCAATCTGATGCTCAACACCCTCCAGACGCTCTCGGTGTTCGGGCTGATCTGGGTGATGACCCGGGGCGGGCCGGGCGACCGGAGCCAGACGCTGCCGCTGCTGATGTACGAACAGGCCTTCCAGAACAGCATGATCGGGTACGGCACCGCGGTCGCGCTGCTTCTGCTGCTGGTGGGGGCGCTGTTCTCGGTCGGGTATCTGCGGCTGCTGCGGACGGAGGTGTGATGGCCCCCGCCCGCACCAAGTCCCGTACCCGGGCCCGCACTCGGCCCCGCGCCCGCGCCCGCGCCGTACGGCGGCACACCGCCGACGCCTGTCTGCTGCTGGTGGCCGCGGCGTTCGCGCTGCCGCTGGCCTGGGTGGTGCTGGCCAGTGTGGACCCGGGCGCCGATCTGCGCGTCCGGGTCCCGGGCAGCCTCACCCTCGGCAACTTCCGGGCGGTCCTGACCCCGGAGATCACCTACACCCCGCTGCTCAACAGCCTGATCCTGTGCGGCTGCGCCACCGCGCTCACCGTCGGGTGCGCCGCGCTCGCCGCGTACCCGCTCTCCCGGTTCCGGTCCCGGCTCAACCGGCCGTTCCTGCTGACGATCCTCTTCGCCACCAGCCTGCCCATCACCGCGATCATGGTGCCGGTGTACGCCCTGTTCGTCCGGGTGAACCTGATCGACACCCTCCAGGGCACCATCCTGTTCTTCGCGGCGACCCAACTCCCGTTCGCCATATGGCTGATGAAGAACTTCATGGACGGCGTCCCGAAGGAGCTGGAGGAGGCCGCCTGGACCGACGGCGCCTCGGCCCCCCAGTCGCTGCTGCGCATCGTGCTGCCGCTGATGGGGCCGGGCCTCGCCGTGGTGACCGTCTTCTCGTTCGTCATGATGTGGGGCAACTTCTTCGTCCCCTTCATGCTGCTGCTCAGCCCCGACCGGATGCCGGCCTCGGTCAGCGTCAACGACTTCTTCGGCAACCGCGGCATGGTCGCCTACGGCCAGCTCGCCGCGTTCTCGGTCATCTACTCGACCCCGGTGATCCTGCTGTACGTCCTGGTCGCCCGCCGCCTCGGGAACGGCTTCGCGCTCGGGGGCGCGGTCAAGGGCTGACGCCGCGGACAGGGGCCGGCGAAGGGGGGCCGACGAAGGGGCGGGGGCTGTGCGTTCGGACAATACGTGATCCTGGCGGAACGGACCGTATCCCCCGCGCCCCACCGGGCCTACCTTGTGCGGGGTGCGCCCACCCTCCTCTCCCCCGCCGCCGCCCCCGTTCGACGCCCAGGCCGCCCGCCGGCTGCGCGGTGCCCTCGGCATGAGTCCCGAACATGTCGCCCACGCCCTGCGCTCCGCGTACGGGCTGCCCCACGTCACACCCGGGCACGTACTCGCCTGGGAGCGCGGCACCGCCACCCCGGACCACACCGAACTCGCCGCGCTCGCCGGGGCGTTGTGGTGCGACCCCGGGGAACTCCTGGACCGGCCCCGGACCCTGCGCGAGCACCGCATCGCCCGCGGCGTCGCACCGCAGGACGTCGCCCGCGCCGTCGGTATGGACCTGCCCGGGTATCTGCGGATGGAGGAGGACGGCGTCTGGCGCGGCACCGAGCGGCAGATCGGGGACCTCGTGCGGGTGCTGCGCCTCGAACCGCCGGACGTCGTGGCCGTCACCGGCCGTACGGAGCCGCTCGCCGCGCTGCTGCGCGGGGCCGTGACCACCCGCTGGCAGGCGTATGTGCGCCAGGTCGGGGAGCTGGTCGCCGTGGCGCGCCCCGACCTGGAGGAGGCGCTGCGCCGGCTGCACCGGGACTACCAGGGCAGGATGACCGCCACCCTGGGCTGGGGCGGCGGGGACACGGCGGGGGCCGCCGGGGAGGAGTTCCTGGAGCGGATCGTGGAGAACTTCTGGGCGGCCGTGCGGCGGGAGCCGTAGAACTCCCGCCGTAACAGGGCCACTTCCGGGAAACGGGGCGGTCTAGAAGACCGACTCCGCCTCGTCCATCCGGTCCTTCGGGACCGTCTTCAGCTCGGTGACCGCCTCCGCGAGCGGGACCATCTCGATGTCGGTGCCGCGCAGGGCGGTCATCCGGCCGAACTGGCCGCGGTGGGCGGCCTCCACGGCGTGCCAGCCGAAGCGGGTGGCGAGGACGCGGTCGTAGGCGGTGGGCACGCCACCGCGCTGCACATGGCCGAGGATGACCGGCTTGGCCTCCTTGCCAAGGCGGCGTTCCAGTTCGTAGGCGAGGGCGGTGCCGATGCCCTGGAAGCGCTCATGGCCGTACTGGTCGATCGCGCCCTTGCCGTAGTCCATGGTGCCCTCGGCGGGGTGGGCGCCCTCGGCGACGCAGATCACGGCGAACTTCTTGCCCCGGGAGAAGCGCTCCTCGACCATCTTGACCAGGTCCGCGGGGTCGAAGGGCCGCTCGGGCAGGCAGATGCCGTGGGCACCGGCGGCCATGCCGGACTCCAGCGCGATCCAGCCCGCGTGCCGGCCCATGACCTCGACCACCATCACCCGCTGGTGGGACTCGGCGGTGGTCTTGAGGCGGTCCATCGCCTCGGTGGCGACGCCCACCGCGGTGTCGAAGCCGAAGGTGCGGTCCGTGGCGGAGATGTCGTTGTCGATCGTCTTGGGCACGCCGACGACCGGGAGGCCCGCGTCCGAGAGCATCCGGGCCGCCGTCAGGGTGCCCTCGCCGCCGATCGGGATCAGTGCGTCGATGCCGAACTCCCCGACCATGTCGGTGGCCCGCTCGCAGGCCTCCCGCAGCCGGTCCCGCTCCAGGCGGGAGGAGCCGAGGATGGTGCCGCCGAGGGCCAGGATGCCGCCGACCGCGTCCAGGTCGAGGGCGCGGTAGTGGCGGTCGAGCAGACCCCGGTAGCCGTCCTCGAATCCGATGACCTCGTCGTCGTACTGCGTCACCGCGCGGTGCACGACCGAACGGATCACGGCGTTCAGGCCGGGGCAGTCGCCGCCTGCGGTGAGAACTCCGATGCGCATCGTGCTGTGTCTCCTGCTCGCTGTCTCGTCCGTGCGTGAGCCTTCACCGATTGTTTCACGTCCGCCGGGGAGCCTCGCGATCCTGACGGGCGCCTTATCCCGGCCGAGGGGTACTGTCAAGAGGGTTCCGCTCACCCTGGTGGGCGATTTTTATGCCGACCCTTCGACGACGATCTTTCGACGACGACCTTCGCCGATGTCCATATCGACGGCGACATGAGAAACGGAGTGGACACGTGACGCGCAGCGTGTACCTGACCGGCATCGACCGCGGCGACGGCCGCCAGGTCGTGGAGCTGGGGGTCATGGAACTGCTGACCCGGCAGGTCGACCGGGTGGGCGTCTTCCGCCCGCTCGTGCACGACGGCCCCGACCGGCTGTTCGAGCTGCTGCGGGCGCGCTACCGCCTCTCCCAGGACCCGGCGACCGTGATCGGCATGGACTACCGGGAGGCGTCCGCGATCCAGGCCGAGCAGGGCACCGACGAGCTGGTGTCCACCCTGGTCGACCGCTTCCACCAGCTGGCCCGCTCCTTCGACGTGGTCCTGGTCCTCGGCACCGACTTCGCCGCCACCCAGCTCCCCGACGAGCTGGCCCTCAACGCCCGTCTGGCCAATGAGTTCGGCGCCTCCGTGCTGCCGATCGTCGGCGGCCGCGGCCAGAACGCCGAGTCGGTGCGCGCGGAGGTCCGCAACGCCTACCGCGCCTACCACGGCCTGGGCTGCGACGTCCTCGCCATGATCGCCAACCGGGTCGCCCGCGAGGACCGCGACGAGCTGGCCGAGCGCCTTGCCTCCCGGCTGCCGGTGCCCTGCTATGTGCTGCCCGACGAGCCCGCCCTGTCCGCGCCGACCATCGCGCAGATCGCCCAGGCCCTGGACGCCCGGGTGCTGCTCGGCGACGACTCCGGGCTCGCCCGCGACGTTCTCGGCTTCGTCTTCGGCGGCGCCATGCTGCCGAACCTGCTGACCGCCCTGACCCCGGGCTGTGTGGTCATCACCCCCGGGGACCGCGCGGACCTGGTCGTCGGCGCCCTCGCCGCGCACAGCGCCGGCACCCCGCCGATAGCCGGCATGCTGCTCACCCTGGACGAGGTGCCGAGCCAGGAGATCCTGACGCTGGCCGCCCGGCTCGCCCCGGGCACCCCCGTCCTGTCGGTGCGCGGCAACAGTTTTCCGACCGCCGAGCGGCTCTTCTCCCTGGAGGGCCGGATGACGGCGGCCACCCCGCGCAAGGCGGAGACCGCGCTCGGCCTGTTCGAACGCCATGTCGACACCGCGGAGCTGGCGCGCCGTATCTCCGCGCCGAGCGGTGATCGCGTCACCCCGATGATGTTCGAGCACACGCTGCTGGAGCGGGCCCGCACCGACCGGCGCCGGGTGGTGCTCCCGGAGGGCACCGAGGAGCGGGTGCTGCACGCGGCCGAGGTGCTGATGCGCCGGGGTGTGTGCGACCTGACCCTGCTCGGGCCCGTCGACCAGATCCGCAAGAAGGCCGCCGACCTGGGCATCGACCTCGGTGACACCCAGCTGATCGACCCGGCCACCTCCGAGCTGCGCGACGGCTTCGCCGAGAAGTACGCGGCCCTGCGCGCCCACAAGGGCGTCACGGTGGAGCTGGCGTACGACGTCGTCACGGACGTGAACTACTTCGGCACCCTGATGGTCGAGGAGGGCCTCGCCGACGGCATGGTCTCCGGCTCGGTGCACTCCACCGCGGCCACCATCCGGCCGGCCTTCGAGATCATCAAGACCCGTCCGGAGGCCGAGATCGTCTCCTCGGTGTTCTTCATGTGCCTGGCCGACAAGGTGCTGGTCTACGGCGACTGCGCGGTCAACCCCGACCCGGACGCCGAGCAGCTCGCCGACATCGCCGTCCAGTCGGCCGCCACGGCGGCCCGGTTCGGGGTGGAGCCGCGGATCGCGATGCTGTCGTACTCCACCGGCACCTCCGGCACCGGCGCCGATGTCGACAAGGTGCGCGCGGCCACCGAGCTGGTGCGCGCCCGCCGGCCCGATCTGAAGATCGAGGGGCCGATCCAGTACGACGCCGCCGTGGAGCCCACGGTCGCCGCGACCAAGCTGCCGGGCTCCGAGGTCGCCGGGCAGGCCACGGTGCTGATCTTCCCGGACCTGAACACCGGCAACAACACCTACAAGGCCGTGCAGCGCTCGGCCGGCGCGATCGCCGTCGGCCCGGTCCTCCAGGGGCTGAACAAGCCGGTCAACGATCTGTCCCGGGGCGCCCTGGTGCCGGACATCGTGACCACCGTCGCCATCACCGCCATCCAGGCCCAGACCTCCGCAGACCGAGCAGAAGCAGACCGAGCAGAAAGCGTGCCTGCACCGTGACCGCGACCCGTGTCCTCGTCCTCAACTCCGGCTCCTCGTCGCTGAAGTACCAGCTGCTCGACATGCGGGACGCGAGCCGGCTCGCGCTCGGTCTGGTCGAGCGGATCGGCGAGCAGACCTCCCGGCTCAAGCACACCTGCGTCGGCACCGGTGAGACCCGTGAGCAGAACGGCCCGATCGCCGACCACGACGCCGCGCTCAAGGCGGTCGCCGAGGAGCTGGCCCGGGACGGCATCGGCCTGGACTCGCCGGACCTGCTGGCGATCGGGCACCGGGTGGTGCACGGCGGGATGTTCTTCACCGAGCCCACCGTCATCGACGACGAGGTGATCACCGAGATCGAGCGGCTGATCCCGGTCGCCCCGCTGCACAACCCGGCCAACCTGACCGGTATCCGCACCGCCCGCGCGCTGCGCCCCGATCTGCCGCAGGTCGCCGTGTTCGACACCGCGTTCCACACCACGATGCCGGAGTCCAGCGCGCGCTACGCGATCGACCCGCGGCTCGCCGACCGCTACCGGGTGCGCCGCTACGGCTTCCACGGCACCTCGCACGCCTATGTGTCCCGCGAGACGGCCCGGCTGCTGGGCAAGGACCCCGCCGAGGTCAATGTGATCGTGCTGCACCTCGGCAACGGCGCCTCCGCGTCCGCGGTGGAGCGGGGCCGGTGCGTGGACACCTCCATGGGGCTCACGCCTTTGGAGGGGCTGGTGATGGGTACGCGCTCCGGTGATCTGGATCCCGCCGTCATCTTCCATTTGGCACGGGTTGGCGGAATGTCCATGGACGAGATCGACACTCTTCTCAACAAGAGGAGCGGTCTGTTCGGTCTGTGCGGGGACAACGACATGCGGGAGATCCGCCGCCGGATCGACGAGGGCGACCGGGAAGCCGCTCTCGCCTTCGACATTTACATTCACCGGCTGAAGAAGTACATCGGCGCCTATTACGCCGTCCTCGGGACGGTGGACGCGATCGTGTTCACCGCCGGGGTCGGGGAGAACGCGGCGCCCGTGCGGCAGGCGGCGATCGCGGGCCTGGAGGGGCTGGGCGCGGCGGTCGACCCGGAGCTGAACTCCGTACGCGGCGACGGGGCGCGGCTGATTTCGCCCGCGTCCGCGCGGGTGGCCGTGGCCGTGGTGCCGACGGATGAAGAACTGGAGATCGCGACGCAGACCTACGCACTGGTCGGAAAGAGCAATTGAGCAGCACCTGAGCAGGACTCCTCTCATTTGTATCTTCCGCCAGACGGAATATTCCGTAGCGAAACAAACCGATAGGATCGCTCCATGCGCCGTTCGAAAATCGTCTGTACTCTCGGCCCCGCGGTCGACTCCCACGAGAAGCTCGTCGCCATGATCGAGGCGGGCATGAACGTGGCCCGCTTCAACTTCAGCCACGGCTCCCACGCCGAGCACCAGGCGCGGTACGACCGCGTCCGGGCGGCGGCCGAGGAGACCGGCCGGCCCATCGGCGTCCTCGCGGACCTCCAGGGCCCGAAGATCCGCCTGGAGACGTTCGCCGAGGGCCCGGTCGAGCTGGAGCGCGGCGACGAGTTCGTCATCACCACCGAGGACGTGCCCGGCGACCGGCACATCTGCGGGACGACGTACAAGGGGCTGCCGGGCGATGTCTCGCGCGGCGACCAGGTCCTGATCAACGACGGCAACGTCGAGCTGAAGGTCGTGGACGTGGCGGGCCCCCGGGTCCGGACGATCGTGATCGAGGGCGGTGTCGTCTCCGACCACAAGGGCATCAACCTGCCCGGCGCGGCCGTCAACGTGCCCGCGCTGAGCGAGAAGGACATCGAGGACCTGCGGTTCGCGCTGCGCATGGGCTGCGACATGGTCGCGCTGTCCTTCGTGCGGGACGCCAAGGACGTCCAGGACGTGCACCGCGTCATGGACGAGGAGGGCCGCCGGGTCCCGGTCATCGCCAAGGTGGAGAAGCCCCAGGCGGTGGAGAACATGCAGGACGTCGTCAACGCGTTCGACGCCGTGATGGTGGCCCGGGGTGACCTCGCGGTGGAGTACCCGCTGGAGAAGGTCCCGATGGTGCAGAAGCGCCTGATCGAGCTGTGCCGGCGCAACGCCAAGCCGGTGATCGTGGCGACCCAGATGATGGAGTCGATGATCACCAACTCCCGTCCGACCCGCGCCGAGGCCTCCGACGTGGCCAACGCGATCCTGGACGGCGCCGACGCGGTGATGCTGTCCGCCGAGTCCTCGGTGGGCGCCTACCCGGTCGAGACGGTCAAGACGATGTCGAAGATCGTCCAGGCCGCCGAGCAGGAACTGCTCTCCAAGGGCCTGCAGCCGCTGGTGCCGGGCAAGAAGCCGCGCACGCAGGGCGGTTCGGTGGCCCGCGCGGCCTGCGAGATCGCCGACTTCCTCGGCGCCCGTGGCCTGGTCGCGTTCACGCAGTCCGGTGACACCGCGCGCCGCCTGTCGCGCTATCGCGCCGCCCAGCCGATCCTCGCCTTCACCACCGAGGAGTCCACCCGCAACCAGCTCACGCTGAGCTGGGGCGTGGAGCCGTACGTGGTGCCGTTCGTGGACACCACCGACGACATGGTCGACCAGGTGGACCAGGAGCTGGCCAGGCTGGCCCGCTTCGAGAAGGGTGCCACCGTGGTCATCACGGCCGGCTCGCCCCCCGGCGTCCCCGGCACCACCAACATGATCCGGGTGCACCACCTGGGCACCGACAACTGACGCGACCCGCACGGGTCTTGTACGGCGCTGAGGGCGCCCCCTGCGAACAGGGGGCGCCCTCTGCGGTGTTGCGGCTCCCGGACGGGTCTGGGGGACCGGTCAGCCGGTCGTGTACACATGCATCCCGGGCACGTGCAGGCTGCCGCCGAACTGGGCGGCCTGGGTCACCTTCACATTGGTGAAGTAGATCAGCGGGAGGTTCAGCGGGGGCGGGCTGTCGGGGGTGAACGTCATCGGGATCAGACCGAACAGGTTGCCCGAGATCGACTCGGTGTACATCACGGTCTTGCCGTCGCGGATGGTCGACGTCGAGCCCTTGGACGCCTGGACGTGGTACGTCTTGCCGGACAGCGAGTCGTGCACCGTCTGATGCAGGTCGCCGATGTCGGTGCCGTCGGAGATGACGTACTTCAGCACCTTCTTGGTGGTGCCGCCCGCGGTCTTCACCTCGACGATGCCCTGGTAGTCGGCGCCCTTGAGCAGCAGCGAGCTGGCCTGGAGGTACCAGGGGTCGTTCGCCACCGGCACCGGGTTGTCGACGCCGCCCTCGTCGGTGGTGGCCGCCGGGCAGTCCTCGGCCGAGGGGCTCGCGCTGGTGGTCGGGCTCGGGGTCGCCGAGTCCGCCGTGTCCTTGACCGCCTTGCCCGCGCCCTCGGCCGCCTTGCCCGCGTCGCCGACCGTCTTGGAGACCGTGCCGGTGGTGTTCTTCACCGTGTCCCCGACCGTCTTGGCGGCCTTGGAGGTGGTGTCCTTGACGGTGTCGGACAGCTTCGTGCCGGACGACGACGCCGTGGAACCGGACGCGGACGGCGACGGGCTCGCCGAGGGCGTGGCGCTCGCGGACGGCGTGGCGGTGTCCTGCTTGCCGCCGGTGAGGATGTTCCCGAGGGTGTCGCCGATGGTGCCGAGGAGTCCGCCGCCGCCGCTCTGGCTCGGCGACGCGCTCGGCGTCGTCGTACCGGAGCCGGAGCCCGTACCCGAGCCGGAGGTCTCGGTCGGCTTCGGCGCGGTCTTGCCCGCGGAACCCGAACCCGAGTCCGAACCCGAGCCGGAGCCCGCGTCCTTGGACGGCGAGCCGGACGGGTCCTCGGCGGAGTCCTTGCCGGTGTCCTTCGTCGCGTCGCCGCTCGGCGAGGACGTCGGCGTCGGCGCCTCGGTGGACTTGGTGGCCGAGGGCGACGGCGAGGACGAGGGGTCCTTGCTGTCGTCCAGCGCCTTGACGCAGTCCTTGTACTCGTCCGCCGTCAGGCTCTTGGCCGCGGGCGAGGAGGCCGGGCCGCCGCCGTTGCCCGCCGCGAGGGCGAGCGTGGAGGTGAAGCCCATGCCCATGAGCACGGCCGTCGGCATCGCCACGGTGGCTATCGCCTTGCCGGCCGGCATGTGGAACCTGGTGAACAGCGGCTTTCTGGGGGCCGCGTGGCGGGCTCCGGTTCTCCCGCGGGACTCGTCCGCGTCACTCCCGCGGCTCACCTCGTCAGCCGGCACTGTGCCTCCCGTTCGCCCCGTTGGCCGGGCTCGTTCCTGACAGGTCGTTCGGCTCGTACGTACCGTCCGTGCGCTGGTCGGGCAGCGGCGCGGCCTCGGGCGCACCGCCCATGCCCGGGGCGGCCTCACCGGCCGCCGACTCCGGTCCGCCGGGCTCGCCCGGCGCCCATGCGACGGCCATCGCCCCGCCGATGAGGGAGAACAGGAAGCCGAGGACGAATCCACCGAAGTTGGACACGGGGAGGGACACCAGCGCCAGCAGGATCGCGGCGACTCCCGCGAAGGTCCGCACATGCTTCTGGAACCAGAGGCTGATGCCCAGCACGACGAGCAGCACACCGATGATCAGGGATCCCGCTCCCGCGGTGGTCGCCATCGCCAGCGTGAGGTGTCCCAGCTGGAGGTGGGCGTACGGGAAGTACATGATCGGAAAGCCGCCGAGCAAGACGAACAGACCTGCCCAGAACGGCCGCGCGCCCCGCCAGGCGCGGAACTGCTGCCTCCGGACATCGAACTGGCCGGGGTCGGCGGCAGGGGTCTCGGCGCTCATGGAAAACAGCTCCCTGGTGCGGCATTGCTGTGGTGATGACGTGTGCCACGTGTGAAGACGCGGCGGATGTGGCGCGGGCGGGGGCGCCGTCGGCTCCCCCGCCCGTCAACGAGTGCCTAGTAGCACTCGTGCGTGCCCGCCTGCACGGACATGTGCAGACCACTGAGCTTGAAGGTGCCGGCCGTGGTCGCCCACGCCGTCTGCTTCACACCGGTCAGCGTGGCCGAGTCGGCCTGCTGGGCGAAGCCGAACGGGTTGGCCTGCTCCTTGCCACCCTTCATGCCAGGACCCTTGCCGGCGTCCTGGGCGGCAACACCGATGTCGATGTTGTTGAAGGTGGCGTCGGCGCTCAGGTCGTCGACGTCGATGTACAGCTGGCTGGCCTCGACCGGCTTGTCCGCGCCCGCCTTCAGCACGAGGCTGACCGAACCCAGCACCGGGATGTTCGGCGTGACGACCGACTGGCACATGTTCGTGATCTCGGCCGAGTTGAAGGCCGAGACCGCGACCGGGTGGGTCGTCTGGCCACCGCTGAGGGTGTAGCCGTTGTCGAGCGCGCCGTACTGCTCGAAGCCCTTACCGACCAGCTTGTCGGCGGACACCTTGAAGGACTGCCCGGACACGCTGAACGAGGCGGCCAGCGCACCCTGAGCAAGGGCGACACCTATACACGCCGTGGCGGCGACGCTGGGCACCATGACCACAGCGAACCGCTTCCATCTGGTCCCGCCACGCACCTGGGACTCCATATTTCCTCCTTCTCGGACGTACATCTCCTGGCCCGGACTCGCCCACGTACGGCGGCCCAGCCGGGCAGGGATGGGAGAAGTGCTACGTCCTCGGGAAGGAGAGCGCCTGTACCCGGAGGCGCGTACGCGCCCGAATCACCGGCGATCACCCCCGAGCGACAACCACTGGTCGCGCCTGACACACATCACGCACAACCCTGCCGGGCAGGCTTCGCCGGCCGGCGAAGACCCCCCTGCCCGAGAGCCGGCGCCACTGCCGCCGGCTCTGCTCGGTGGGGACCCAGAGTCTCCCTCGCCCCGACCGGATGCCGGGGTACGGGAATGGACCGAGCGTCGCCGATCGTGGTGCAAATTGGCCGCCCGCACAAGGGGGTTCGTTACTGGCTAGTAACGGGCGGATAACCGAGAAACGACCGGGTGATCTCGGAGGGCGACACTCAGTCGCAACACAGGGCAGAGCAAAGCCGTTGATCTCTGTACGAAACCAGACAGATCAACGGCCTTGATTTACTCGGAGTAACAGCCGCCCCGATTGCCAAGATTTGGTAAAGCGGAGCGGCCTCAACGCCTTGTCGGCAAACCTTTCACCCCGGCGTCACAGGCCGTGGCGTTTAGCGACTGGTCAGAAAAGCGCCCGCGCGAGCGCCCTGCGAGCGCCGATCACCCGGGGGTCCTCGGAGCCCACGACCTCGAAGAGTTCCAGGAGGCGGAGACGTACCGCGTCCCGGTCGTCACCCGCCGTGCGCTGCACCGTCTCGATCAACCGCCCGAAGGCGTCCTCGACATGACCGCCCACCAGATCCAGGTCCGCGGCGGCGATCTGCGCGTCCGCGTCCTTGGGCTTCTCGGCCGCCTCCCGGCGCACCTTCTGCGGGTCCATGCCCTGCACCCGGCGCAGCAACTCGGCCTGCGCGAGACCGAGTTTGGCCTCGGGGTGGGCCGGGTCATCGGCCAGCACATTCTGGTACGCGGTGACCGCGCCGTCCAGGTCGCCGGCGTCCAGGGCCTGGGCGGCCGCGTTCAGCAGCGCCTCGTACGGACCCACCGGGGCCTCGGCGCCCGCACCGGGGGTGCCGCCCGGCTGCGCGTCCGGGTCGACGGTCAGACCGGTCAGACCGAAGCGCTCCTCGGCGACCTGCACCAACTGGTCGAGGGTCCCGCGGATCTGCTCCTCACCGGCCGTCCCCTGGAACAGGGGCAGGGCCTGGCCCGCCACGACGGCGAACACCGCCGGGATGCCCTGCACCCCGAACTGCTGCATCAGCATCTGATTGGCGTCGACGTCGATCTTGGCGAGGAGGAAGCGACCGGCGTACTCGACGGCCAGTCGCTCCAGGACCGGGCTCAGCTGCTTGCAGGGCTGACACCACTCGGCCCAGAAGTCGATGACGACGGGCACCTCGGCGGAGCGCTGGAGGACCTCGCGCTCGAAGCCCGCCTCATCGACGTCGATGACGAGATCGGCCGGGGAGACGGCACCCGTGCCGCCCTGCCGGGCCGCTTCGGCGCGCGTCTGCTCGGCCTTGGCCTTGGCCTCCTGGGCCGCCTTCACCGCGGCGAGGTCGACCACGCCGCTCATGGACATGTTCCGTGGCTGCATGCGTCTATCCTCCCCCGATCCCGCGTCTGAAGAAAAAAGCGTCGATGTCCGGCGCCGGGTCCCCACCCGCGCCGTGCCGTTCTGCCCGCCTACGTCCGTCGCGTCCGCCCGCGTACGTCCGTCGCGAGCTTTCGCTACGACCCGTAGCGTAATGGCAATGAGGGGTCGGGCGACACCGCGTTCCGGTGATCTCCCTCACGAGGCCACGGATCCGGCCGCCACCGGCCGGTTATGGTCGGGGGATGCAGAGCCGCACCCCCGCCAGCCGTCCCGGGCGCCCGCGCAGCGCCACCGCGGACGCCGCGATCCTGGCCGCGACCCGGGAAGCGCTGGTGGAGCTGGGCTGGTCCAAACTCACGCTCCAGGACGTGGCGATGCGCGCGGGGGTCGCGAAGACCACGCTGTACCG
Source organism: Streptomyces sp. NPDC093018 (assembly GCF_040684035.1). NCBI lineage: Bacteria > Bacillati > Actinomycetota > Actinomycetes > Kitasatosporales > Streptomycetaceae > Streptomyces > Streptomyces sp. NPDC093018. The sequence continues at coordinate 365,812 of NZ_JBFBFF010000002.1, read as the reverse complement.
CCGCTGGGCCGGCAAGAACGAGCTGGTCGTCGACGCGGTCGCGGAACTCTTCGACGAGCTGCGGCTGCCGGACGCGGGCAGCCTGGCCGCGGACATCGAGGGCGTGGTCCTGCAGTTCGCGGCGCTCCTGGACCGCCCCGAGTGCCGCAGCGGTCTGATGGCGGTGGTCGCGGAGTCGACCCGCGACGAACCCCTGCGCGAACGCATCCGCGCCTCGGTCGTGGAACGCCAGAAACGCCTGGTCGTCGAGGGCCGCTCGCGCGCCCAGGCCCGCGGTGAACTCCCCCCGGAATCCGACCCCGAGGAAACCGCCCGCACCATCGACCTCACCTTCGACATGGTCGCCGGCGCCGTCGTCCACCGGACCCTGGTCAGCGGCAAACCGGCCGACGGCCCCTGGATCCGGAGCTTCATCAGAGTGCTGCTGCTGGGGTTGTCGGCCCCGGCGTGACGGCCCGGGACCGTTCCCGGAAGCGGCCGGAACGGTCCGGACCGACGCGCGTTCCGGCCGCGCCCGGACATCCACGCTCCCCACCCGGCTCCGACGGACCCGGCACCCGAGCCCGCCTGCATGCCGGTGGCGCCCGTGCCGAGCTACCGAGCCATGCTCACCCGCGGCCGCCCCGAGCCGCTCCGCCACCGGCCCGAACCGCCTCGGCCCCGGCCGCGGCCCCGGTCCGATCCGGTCCAGTCCGACGAACACCGGGCCCCTGCCCGCGCCCTCTGGTACCCGGCCGGAACGGACCGGTTCCGCGCATCGCGCAGCACGCTCCGCGCTCCGGTGCCACGCGATGACCGGTCCGGCCGCGGGGCCGCGTCAAAAAGCCCCGCCGGCCACGGCTGCGCGGCCCTCGCCCGGCCGGACCCCCGCCGTCTCGCGCGGCCCGGCCGCCCTCAGAACCCCGCCGGTTCCGTGTACGCGCCCCATTCGTCGCGCAGGATGCCGCAGATCTCGCCGAGGGTCGCCTCGGCGCGGACCGCCGAGAGCATCGGCTCGATCATGTTGGAGCCGTCGCGGGCGGCGGTGAGCAGGGCGGTGAGGGAGGCGCGTACGGCGCCCTCGTCGCGCGCCGCCCTGCGCTCCCCGAGGATCTGGACCTGGGCCCGCTCCACCTCATGGCTGACGCGCAGGATCTCCAGTTCGCCGGTGACGGAACCGGTGTGCGCGTTGACGCCCACTACCTTCTTCTCGCCCTTCTCCAGGGCCTGTTGATAGCGGAAGGCGGACTCGGCGATCTCCCCGGTGAACCAGCCGTCCTCGATCCCGCGCAGGATCCCGGAGGTCATCGGCCCGATGGGATGCCGCCCGTCCGGATGGGCCGCGCGCCCCCGCTCCCTGATCCGCTCGAAGATCTGCTCCGCGGCCGCCTCGATACGGTCGGTCAGCTGCTCGACGTACCAGGCGCCGCCCAGCGGATCCGCCACCCCCGCGACCCCGGTCTCCTCCATCAGCACCTGCTGGGTGCGCAGCGCGATCTCCGCGGCCCGCTCGCTGGGCAGCGCCAGCGTCTCGTCCAGGGCGTTGGTGTGCAGCGAGTTGGTCCCGCCGAGCACCGCGGCCAGCGCCTCCACGGCGGTGCGCACCACGTTGTTGTACGGCTGCTGCGCGGTCAGCGAGACCCCGGCGGTCTGCGTGTGGAACCGCAGCCACTGCGCCTTCTCGCTCCGCGCGCCGTACACGTCCCGCAGCCAGCGTGCCCAGATGCGCCGCGCGGCACGGAACTTGGCGATCTCCTCGAAGAAATCGACATGGGCGTCGAAGAAGAACGACAGGCCGGGCGCGAACACATCGACGTCCAGGCCCCGGCTCATCCCCAGCTCGACGTACCCGAACCCGTCCGCGAGCGTGTACGCCAGCTCCTGCGCGGCCGTCGCCCCCGCCTCCCGGATGTGGTAGCCGGAGACCGACAGCGGCTTGTAGGCGGGGATGCCGGCGGCGCAGTACTCCATGAGGTCGCCGATCAGGCGCAGATGCGGCTCCGGCCGGAAGAGCCACTCCTTCTGGGCGATGTACTCCTTGAAGATGTCCGTCTGGAGCGTGCCGTTGAGGACCGAGGGATCCACGCCCTGCCGCTCGGCGGCGACCAGGTACATGCAGAAGACGGGCACGGCCGGCCCGCTGATCGTCATCGACGTGGTGACCTCGCCGAGCGGGATGTCCTTGAACAGGACCTCCATGTCGGCGGCCGAGTCGATCGCCACCCCGCAGTGCCCGACCTCGCCGAGCGAGCGGGGGTCGTCCGAGTCCCGGCCCATCAGAGTGGGCATGTCGAACGCCACGGACAGCCCGCCACCGCCCGCGGCGAGGATCATCTTGTAGCGCTCGTTGGTCTGCTCGGCGTTGCCGAACCCGGCGAACTGCCGGATGGTCCAGGTGCGCCCGCGGTAGCCGGTCGGATGAAGCCCCCGGGTGAACGGGTACTCCCCCGGCCAGCCGATCCGCTCGAATCCCTCGTACGTGTCCCCGGGCCGCGGCCCGTACACCGGCTCCACGGGGTCCCCGGAGAGCGTGGAGAAGTCAGCGTCACGCTTGTGCGCGGCGTCGTATCGGGCCTGCCAGCGCCGGCGGCCCTCCTCGATGGCGTGAGCGTCCATACCATCGAATTTACTTGGACGTCCTAGTATATGTCGATGGCAAAGCCGCCGTACGGGTGGGTACGGCGGCTGCGACCGGGTGTCGCGGCGGAGCCTACGCCTCGGCGACGGCCGGGGTGCGACCGGCGATCTTGCCGTCCAGCTCCCGGCTGATCCTCCGCTCCACGACGAAAGCCGCGGTCGGAATGGTGCCCGCGAGCAGCACCCACAGCTGCTTGCCGACCGGCCACTTCGCCTTGGAGCCCAGGTCGAAGGCGAAGACCAGGTAGACGACGTACAGCCAGCCGTGGGCGATGGCGATGACACGGGTCATGTCGGCCGCGCCGCTGATGTCCAGCCCGTACTTCGCGATCATGCTCAGGCACAGGAGCACCAGCAGGACACCCGTGGTGTAGGCCATGACGCGGTAGCGGGTCAGCACGCTTTTCTTCATGGAGTCGAGCGTAACCACCCGTTCCGGGAGATCTTGGCGGGGGTCACCCCTCGTCGAAGTCCAGCGCCGCGACCCGCAGCGGGCGGAACATCGCGAAGATCTCCCGGCACTCCTGCGCGTCGTACGCCCCGAGGCCGAAGTCCATGGCCATGAGGTCGCGGGAGGCCGCGTCGACCACCTCGCGGCCCTTGTCGGTGATCACGGCGAGGGTGCCGCGCCCGTCGTTGGGGTTGGGCCGCTTGGCGACCAGGCCGGACTTCACCAGCCGGTCGACGGTGTTCGTCACGGACGTGGGATGCACCATGAGCCGCTCGCCGATCTTGGACATCGGCAGCTCGCCGGCCTTGGAGAAGGTGAGCAGCACCAGCGCCTCGTAGCGGGCGAACGTCAGCCCGTACGGCTTGACCACCGCGTCCACCTCGGCGAGCAGGATCTGCTGGGCCCGCATGATCGAGGTGATCGCGGCCATGGACGGCACATTGCCCCAGCGCTGCTGCCACAGCTCGTCGGCGCGGGCGATGGGGTCGAACGGGAGGCTGAGTGGCTTCGGCACGTCATCAGACCCTACCCGCCGGTCATATGCCGGTCAGCTCCGTCTCATCTTTCGGCCATGGCGGACCGATTCCTCCCGCCCACCTCGGCCACCGTCCCTCACCGCCCGGCCCGCCGCAGGCGATGCCGTACGGCGCGCTGCGCGACCGGCCCCAGCTCCTCCAGCGCGGCCACCAGCACGGCCAGCTGGTCCAGCGCCGCCAGCGCCGCCTGCGCGCCCTCCGCGTCGGCCCCCTCGTACAGCTCGATCCCCACGAACGACGCGGCCACCGCGCGCGCGAGCCCCGCCGGGTCGACGAACTCGGCGATCGGGGTCCCGGCGAGCACCCGGGTGAGCACCTGTTCGATCTCGGTGATCCACAGCCGCAGCCCCGCCGCCGTCGCGGGCCCGAGCGCCGCGTGCGTGGGGGCGCCGGCGAGCAGCTGGCCGAGGAGGGCGACATGGCCGCCGTCCCGCTCGCGCTCATGGATCTCCCGGCCGACGGCGAGCAGTTCGGACAGGGAGCCGACCGCGGCGAGCCGTTCGCGGTAGCGGGCGACCGCCTGCTCCGCGCCGTAGCGGCAGGCCGCCGCGAGCAGCTCGTCCACCGTGCCGAAGTGGTAGAAGACCAGCGCCTGGTTGACGCCGGCCGCCGCCGCCACCGTACGGGCCGAGGTCTTGGCGATGCCCTGCTCGGTGAGCGTGCGCAGGGCGCCCTCCAGCAGCTTGGCCTTGGTCTCCCGGGCCTTCGGCGTCTCGGGGCTCACGCGGGGGCCTCCACGCGCTTCTGGAGGGTGCGCAGCAGCCGCGGTGCCCGGATCCGGGTGGCGGGGGCGCGCAGGCAGCGACGGGCGGCCGGGGTGCAGGCGAGCGGCGACTTGAACAGGGCGAGGCAGACCGCGGCGAGCAGCAGCACCGGGCACAGATAGGCCATGGCGGCGGCGAACGATCCGAACAGGCGCATCAGCCGCTCCAGGCGCAGCCCGCCGAGGCACGCGGTGAGCAGCAGGAGGCGTACGGCGATCTCGGCGAGCCAGTTGCACAGGGCGCGCTCGGGGGTGATGCCGCGCTCCAGCCAGAGCCGCAGCCGGTCGAAGGACCAGGCGGTGGCCCAGTCGAGCAGCGGGCGCACCAGCAGGCGGTCGGCGGCGGCGCCGAGGACTCCGCCGCGGGGGCGGTAGTCGTAGCCGGTGAGGAAGCGCACGCCCCGGTCGTCGGGGACGTAGCGCCAGTAGCCGCTGCCCTCGGCGATCAGGCCGAGGGGGTGGGTGGAGGAGAAGCACAGGGCGGAGGTGCGGGTGCCGTCGGGGCGTTCCTTCTCGCCGGCCGAGACGCCGGTGCCGGAGAGGGTGAGGAAGGGGGGCAGGCGCGCGGTGAAGCGGAAGGGGCGCGGCTCGCCGGGGGCGCACGGGAGGTGGTGCAGCTCGGTGACGAGCAGGTACCAGCGCCGGTGCAGGACGGGGTCCTGGGTGTGCGCCCACAGTCGGTCGAGGTCGGCGCGTATGTGTGTCTCCGTATAGAGACCCATGGTGTTCCCCCACGTCAGGCCGCTGTTTGAGCGACCGCTCAAAGGATCTTCGAGAAGAAGGTACTTCCCTTTGAGCGATCGCTCAAAACTACTGGCCCGCCAGGTGGCGTTCGACCGTCTCCACCTTGGAGGTGAGTCCGTCGGTGACACCGGGCCGGATGTCGGCCTTGAGGACGAGGGAGACGCGCGGGGCGCGCGCCTCCACGGCGGCGACAGCGCGCCGGACGACGTCCATGACCTCGTCCCAGCTCTCGCCCTCGATCGAGGTGAACATGGCGTCGGTGCGGTTCGGCAGGCCGGACTCGCGGACCACGCGGACGGCTTCGGCGACGTACTCCCCGACGTCCTCGCCGACCCCGAGGGGCGTCACGGAGAAGGCGACGATCATGCGCTCAAGGCCCCTTCCTTGCGGGCGCGGGCGGCGATCACGGCGTCCTCGGCCTCGCGGCGCAGCTTGCGCTCGGCGAAGAAGCCGCCGGTGGGCAGCACCGAGAGGACGAAGTAGAGGGCGGCGGTGCCGGGGCTCCACTTGGCGCGGTTCCAGGCGTCGGCCCAGAAGAGCACGTACAGGACGAACAGGACACCGTGGATCGCGCCCATCACGGGCACCGCGTTGAAGTCCGTGGTCCGCTTCAGCACCGAGCAGACGAGCAGGACGATGAAGGACACGGCCTCGGGGGCGGAGACGAGGCGGAGGCGGCGGATGGCGGTGGCGGTCTTGATGTCCACGGATCACCTTCGGTGGGAGTTGCGAGGAGTGGCGGCCGGCCGGGTCCGGCGGTCGCCGGTCCTGGGTTGCCGGGCCGAGGTCGTCGGTCCGGCGGTTACGGAGCGCCGTCGGGGGGCTACCGGTTTGTGAACGCACGCACAAGCGTGCCGCCATTGTGGCAAACCGCGCCCCTAGGGGTCCGCTCAGGGTGCGGCTCCACCCGCGGGTGCTGTTCGGTCCACCCGCGCTGCCGCTACTTTCGCAGCGTGGCGATGTTCCGATTGCAAGGCAGCAAGGTGCTCGCCGTCGAGATGACCGGGGACGCCGTGAAGGCGAAGAACGGCTCGATGGTCGCGTACGACGGGCAGATGTCGTTCAAGAAACTCACCGGGGGTGGGGACGGGCTGCGCGGGATGGTGACCCGCCGGCTCACCGGTGAGCAGATGGCGGTGATGGAGGTGAAGGGGCAGGGGACCTGCTGGTTCGCCGACCGGGCGACCGAGATCAATCTGGTGCGCCTCCAGGGCGAGAAGCTGTACGTGGAGTCGAGCAATCTGCTGGTGACGGACGCGGCGCTGCGTACGGGCACCACGTTCACCGGGCTGCGCGGCGCCTCCCAGGGCAACGGCCTGTTCACCACGACGGTGGAGGGGCACGGCCAGGCGGCGATCATGTCCGACGGCCCCGCGGTGGCACTGCGGGTCAGCCCCCAGTACCCGCTGACCGTCGACCCGGGGGCCTATGTCGCCCATCAGGGCAATGTCCGGCAGTCCTTCCAGTCCGGTGTGACGTTCCGCACCTTCCTCGGGGAGGGCGGCGGCGAGGCCTTCCAGATCCGCTTCGAGGGGGACGGCCTGGTGTACGTGCAGCCGAGCGAGCGGAACACGATCGCGGGAGACCTGTGAGATGACCTTCCGAGAGATCAACTCCAAGATGGTGGAGGCGACCGTGCTCCCCGGGCAGCGGCTGTTCAGCCAGCGCGGGGCGATGCTCGCCTACAAGGGTGACGTGTCCTTCACGCCCAACATCCAGGGCGGCCAGGGCGGGGTGATGTCCATGCTGGGGCGCCGGGTGTCCGGCGAGGCGACCCCGCTGATGACGGTCGAGGGCAGCGGCACCGTGTTCTTCGGGCACGGCGGCCATCACGTCCATGTCATCCAGCTCACCGGCGACACCCTGTACGTGGAGGCGGACCGCCTGCTCGCCTTCGAGGGCACGCTGCGCCAGGGCACGATGTTCATGGGCTCGCAGGGCGGGGTGATGGGCCTGGTGCGCGGCCAGGTCACCGGCCAGGGCCTGTTCACCACCACCCTCCAGGGCCGGGGCGGGGTCGCCGTGATGGCGCACGGCGGCGTTTTCGAACTGCCGATCAGCCCCGACCGCCCGGTGCATGTGGACCCCCAGGCCTACGTCGCCCACCACGGAGACGTCCGCAACAAGCTGTCCACCGCCCTCGGCTGGCGCGAGATGGTGGGCCGGGGCTCCGGCGAGGCGTTCCAGCTGGAGCTGAGCGGCAGCGGCACGGTGTACGTCCAGGCCTCGGAGGAGAAGCTGTGAGCGCGTACTCAGGCACGTACGGCACCGCCGGTCCCGGCGGACCGGTGGTCCACGACCCGATGACCCTGCCCGTCGACGACAACGTGAACAGCTACGTGTTCTGCGTCGAGCTCAAGGACGGGCAGTGGTTCCTCCAGAAGGGGAAGATGATCGCCTACTACGGGGCGATCGAGTTCAACGGTCTTGGACACGGCCGGCTCGACCGGGTGGTGCGCACCTCGTTCCATTCGCCACTGCACGCGAGCGACTGGGTCGTGGCGAGCGGCTCGGGCCGGATGCTGCTCGCCGACCGGGCCTTCGACGTCAACTCGTACGACCTGGACGACGGGAACTTGACCATTCGCGCGGGCAATCTGCTCGCTTTTCAGCCAAGTCTTGCGCTCAAACAATCGATCGTGCCGGGTTTTCTGACCCTCATCGGAACCGGAAGATTCGTGGCCGCGTCCAACGGGCCGGTGGTGTTCATGGAGCCTCCCCTGCGGGTGGATCCCCAGGCACTCGTCGGCTGGGCCGACTGCCCCTCCCCGTGCCATCACTACGACCATGGGTACCTGACCGGTGTACTGGGCGGACTCCGTGCCATGACAGGCCTGGGCGGGGTTTCCGGGGAGGAGCACCAGTTCGAGTTCGTGGGTGCCGGGACGGTGCTGCTCCAGTCCTCGGAGGCGCTGATGGCGGAGGTCGACACGGGGGTCGTACCGTCCGATCCGGGGACTCCGGGCGGTGGCGCACCGGGGCGGCCCGGACACGGTCCGCAACCATCCGGTGCACCGCGCCTTCCCGGACAGCTGGGGGACCTCCAGCGTCGCTTCGGGCTGTGAGCGGTAGTCTGCGGAGTGTGACGTCGAACGCGTGCGCACAGTCACACCACCCGAAGTAGTTCGCCATTCAACTTCTTAGGTAGACTTCATTCATGGAGACCGAAACGGCCACGCGCTGGCTGACCGATGCGGAGCAGTGCGCCTGGCGCACCCACCTGGAGGTCAACAGGCTGTTGACGTACCAGCTGGAGAAGGATCTGCAGCCGTTCGGCCTGACGATGAACGATTACGAGATCCTCGTGAACCTGTCCGAGTCGGAGGACGTGCGGATGCGGATGAGCGACCTCGCCTCCGCCACGCTCCAGTCCAAGAGCCGGCTCTCGCACCAGATCACGCGGATGGAGAACGCGGACCTCGTGCGCCGCGAGAACTGTGAATCGGATCGGCGGGGGCTGTACGCGGTGCTCACCGAGCACGGCATGGAGACGATGAAGAAGGTGGCGCCGCACCATGTGTCCTCGGTGCGGCGGCACTTCATCGACCTGCTCTCACCGGAGGCCCTGGTGGAGCTGGACAAGGCACTGAAGCCGATCGCGGAACACCTGCGGGGACAGCGGGGGCGCCCCTAGAGGGGCCGCGCGGTTCCCCGCGGCCCCGGAAGGGCCGCGGGGAACCGTGCGATCAGCCGCGACGTGGCCGCGTGAGGCCACCGGCCCCGGCCATGGCGGCGGACACCAGAGCCGTGCTGCCGGCCACCAGGAAGCAGACCCCCAGCGGCATCCGGCCGATCAGCAGCCCCGTCACCAGGGCCCCGGCCGAACTGCCCGCGTTCACCCCCATGTTGACCCACGCCCCGGCCCGCGTACGGGACTCGGCGGTCACGGACTCGTCGGCCGCGAGGTACGCCGTCGTCAGGGTCGGCGCGACGAAGACCCCGGCGAGGGCCAGCGCGGCGGTGAGCACCCAGAGGTCGGGCGCGAGGCCCGCCACCGCGACGACCAGGCCCAGCGCCACCGAGAAGCGCGCCAGCCGGGTGCGGGCGGGTGCCGTCCATCGCACCGCCCCGTTCGCGAGACCCCCCAGCGCGCTGCCCGCCGACAGCGCCCCGAGGGCCCATGGCACGAGATCGGTGTCGTACCCGTGCGCGGAGGCGTAGGCCATGGTCAGCAGGTCCACCCCGCTGAGGGCCAGCCCGACACAGAGGGCGACGGTGGCAGGGGCGAGCAGACCGGAGACACCCCCGAGCCGTGCGCCCCGGGTGGCGGGCCGCGGGCCCGGCAGCACCGGTGACGCGACGAACACCCCGGTGCCGGCCGTGATCAGCAGCGCGCTGAGCAGGATTCCGGCGGCCGGCGGGGCGAACCCGGTCAGGACGCCGACCAGGACGGGCCCGGAGACGAAGAGCAGTTCCTCGGCGACGCCGTCGAGGCTGTAGGCACGCTGCAGCAGATGCCGGTCGGGGGCGAGTTCGGCCCACAGCGCGCGCATCGTCGGCCCCAGTGGGGGCGTGCACGCGCCGGCGAGCGTCGCGGCCGCGGCGAGCAGGGCCACCGGTGCGCCGGGACGCCAGGTCAGGGCGGCGAGCAGGGTCAGCAGGGCGCCGTACAGCAGCGCCATGGGCGCGAGGGCCCGGCGCGGCCCGTGCCGGTCGATCAGGGCGCCGCGCACCGGCATCAGGAAGACCGACGCGGCGCCGAACAGGGACATCACCATCCCGGAGACGGCGTAGGAGCCGGTGGCGCGGGTGACGGACAGCATCACCGCGAGGGACACGGTGCCGTAGGAGAGACGGGCGGTCAGGGCCGCGGTGAAGGCGCGGCGGGCGCCCGGAAGGCGCAGCACGGCGGCGTACGAAGGCCGCACGGGAGCATGCGTGGACATGCGGGAAGTTCCTCTGACGGAGGCGGGAAAAGGGCATGCCGAGGCACGCGAGCGCCAGAACGGTCACGGCGTCGCGTGCGGGGCGGGCCCTATGCCAAGAGAAGGAACATGAGGGACAAGTTAGCCGCGGGTGCCCGGAGTTGGCCAGGCTCAGCCCTTGGTGATCCCCGCCACCAGCTCGTCGGCGGCGCGGTACGGGTCGAGTTCGCCCGCGACGATCCGCTCCGCGAGGGCGTCGAGGCGGCGGTCGCCGTGCAGATCGCCGATGCGCTCCCGCAGCGCCGTCATCGCGATGCTCTCCACCTCGCGGGCCGCGCGGGCGCGCCGGCGTTCGGTGAGGACCCCGTGCTCCTCCATCCAGGCGCGGTGCTTCTCCAGCGCCTCGACCACCTCGTCCACGCCCTCGGCGCGGGAGGCGACCGTCTTCACGATCGGCGGCCGCCAGTCGCCGGGGCGGCGGGCCTCGCCGAGGCCCAGCATGTGGTTCAGCTCGCGCGCGGTGCTGTCGGCGCCGTCCCGGTCCGCCTTGTTGACGACGTAGACGTCGCCGATCTCCAGGATGCCCGCCTTGGCGGCCTGGATGCCGTCGCCCATGCCCGGGGCCAGCAGCACCACGCTGGTGTCCGCCTGGGCGGCGATCTCCACCTCGGACTGGCCCACGCCCACCGTCTCGACCAGGACCACGTCGCAGCCCGCCGCGTCCAGGACGCGGATCGCCTGCGGGGCGGACCGGGCGAGGCCGCCGAGGTGGCCCCGGGTCGCCATGGAGCGGATGTAGACGCCGGGGTCGGAGGCGTGCTCCGACATGCGCACCCGGTCGCCCAGCAGGGCGCCGCCAGAGAAGGGCGAGGACGGGTCGACGGCGAGGACGCCGACCCGCTTGCCCTGCTTGCGGTACGCCGTGACGAGCGCGGAGGTGGAGGTCGACTTGCCGACGCCCGGCGAGCCGGTCAGGCCCACCACATAGGCACTGCCGGTCAGCGGGGCCAGCGCCGCCATGACCTCCCGCAGCTGCGGGGACGCCCCCTCCACCAGGGAGATCAGCCGGGCCACGGCCCGCGGCCTGCCTTCCCTGGCCTGGTCCACCAGGGAGGAGACGTCCTGCATCGCACAGCTCCGTTCACTTCACCGACCTGACAAAAGGGCTCAGGCCTTCGGTACCCGCACGATCAGCGCGTCACCCTGGCCGCCGCCACCGCACAGCGCGGCCGCGCCGATGCCGCCGCCCCGGCGCTTGAGCTCCAGCGCCAAGTGGAGCACGAGGCGGGCGCCGGACATGCCGATCGGGTGGCCGAGCGCGATCGCGCCGCCGTTGACGTTCACCTTTTCCGTGGACACACCGAGGTCCTTCATTGACTGCACGGTGACGGAGGCGAAGGCCTCGTTGATCTCGATCAGGTCGAGGTCGGCGACCTCCTTGCCCTCCTTCTTGAGGGCGTTGAGGATCGCGTTGGACGGCTGGGAGTGCAGCGAGTTGTCCGGGCCCGCCACATTGCCGTGCGCGCCGATCTCGGCGAGCCACTCCAGGCCCAGCTCCTCCGCCTTGGCCTTGCTCATCACGACCACGGCGGCGGCGCCGTCGGAGATCTGCGAGGAGGTGCCGGCGGTGATGGTGCCGTCCTTGGTGAAGGACGGGCGCAGCTTGCCCAGGGTCTCCACGGTGGTGTCGGCGCGGATGCCCTCGTCCTTGCTGAACAGGATCGGGTCGCCCTTGCGCTGCGGGATCTCCACGGGGGTGATCTCCGCCTCGAACACGCCGTTCTTCTGCGCGGCGGCGGCCCGCTGGTGGGACAGGGCGCCGATCTCGTCCTGCGCGAGGCGGCCGATGCCGAGCCGGGTGTTGTGGTGCTCGGTGGACTCGCCCATCGCGATGGCCTCGAACGAGTCGGTCAGACCGTCGTGCGCCATCGAGTCGATCATCTCGATCGAGCCGTACTTGTAGCCCTCGCGGGACTTGGGCAGCAGGTGCGGCGCGTTGGTCATGGACTCCATGCCGCCCGCCACGACGATGTCGAACTCGCCGGCGCGGATCAGCTGGTCGGCCAGGGCGATCGCGTCGAGCCCGGACAGGCACACCTTGTTGACGGTGAGGGCCGGGACGCTCATCGGGATGCCGCCCTTGACGGCCGCCTGGCGGGCCGGGATCTGGCCGGCGCCGGCCTGGAGCACCTGGCCCATGATCACGTACTGCACCTGGTCGCCGCCGATGCCCGCGCGGTCCAGGGCCGCCTTGATCGCGAAGCCGCCCAGGTCGGCCGCGGAGAAGGACTTCAGGGAGCCCAGCAGCCGCCCCATGGGCGTACGGGCGCCCGCGACGATCACCGAGCTGTTCGTTCCAGAAGACATGAGGTGCGATCCCCTTCCAGCTACGCAGAGCCGAGGAGTGAACGAGGGTTTACATCGAATGTACTGAGAGTCACTCAGTGCCGTCATCGTCCTGTCGGTGTGATCGCGCGCACGTTGCGTAACCACCTTCGTGGCGCTGCACTGAAACCATGCTGACGCGAATCGACCACATCGGGATCGCCTGCCACGACCTCGACGCCACTGTCGAGTTCTACCGGGCCACCTACGGCTTCGAGGTGTTCCACACCGAGGTCAACGAGGAACAGGGCGTGCGCGAGGCCATGCTCAAGATCAACGAGACCTCGGACGGCGGCGCCTCCTACCTCCAGCTCCTGGAGCCGACCCGCGAGGACTCCGCGGTCGGCAAGTGGCTGGCCAAGAACGGCGAGGGCGTGCATCACATCGCCTTCGGCACGGCGGACGTCGACGCCGACTCCGAGGACATCCGGGGCAAGGGCGTACGGGTGCTCTACGACGAGCCGCGACGCGGTTCCATGGGCTCCAGGATCACCTTCCTGCACCCCAAGGACTGCCATGGTGTCCTCACAGAACTGGTGACTTCGGCGCCTGTTGAGTCTCCCGAGCACTGACCGCCGTACATAAGGGCCGGTAGGGTTGGGGGCGGTCGTCCCGCGAACCGGGGCGGCCGCATGCCGGGGTCCGGGTTTCGGGGGACGTGCGTCGGGGCAGCAGGCCGTGCTCCGCCGTGGATCTGACACCATTTCCCCGGGGGCCCCGTTCGGCGGTTGGACGTGGCTCGTTGGAGAAGCTGACCAGGGGACGGATGGGACCGCGCAGTGCGGGGCTACGAGAGCCAGGAGCGAGAGCCGGCGGCTGACGACGTCGACCACCTCTCTCGGTTCGAGGCCGATATGAAGCGGCTGAGGACCGAGCGGGAAAAGGCGATCCAGCACGCCGAGGACCTCGGCTACCAGGTCGAGGTGCTGCGCGCCAAGCTGCACGAGGCGCGCCGCACCCTGATGACCCGTCCCGCCTTCGACGGCGGCGACATCGGCTACCAGGCCGAACAGTTGCTCCGCAACGCCCAGATGCAGGCGGAGCAGCTGCGGCAGGACGCCGAGCGTGAGCTGAGCCAGGTCCGCGCGCAGACCCAGCGGATCCTCCAGGAGCACGCCGAGCAGGCCGCGCGGCTCCAGGCCGAGCTGCACCAGGAGGCGGTGACCCGGCGCCAGCAGCTCGACCAGGAGCTGGCCGAGCGCAGGGCGACCGTCGAGTCGCACGTCAACGAGAACGTGGCGTGGGCCGAGCAGCTGCGCGCCCGTACCGAGCAGCAGGCCCGCCGGCTCCTCGACGAGTCGCGCGCGGAGGCCGAGCAGGCGATGGCCGCGGCCCGCGCGGAGGCCGAGCGGCTGACCCGGGAGGCCCGGGACCGGCTGCGCGGCGAGGCCGAGGAGGCCCGTTCCGAGGCCGAGCAGATCCTGCGCCGGGCCCGTACCGACGCCGAGCGGCTGCTGAACGCGGCGTCCACGCAGGCGCAGGAGGCCACCGAGCACGCCGAGCGGCTGCGCACCACCACGGCGACCGAGTCGGACACCGCCCGCCGGCAGGCGAGCGAGCTGAGCCGGGCCGCCGAGAAGCAGATGGCCGAGGCGGAGGAGGCGCTGCGCAAGGCGCAGTCCGAGGCCGAGAAGCTGGTCACGGAGGCCGAGGAGGCCGCCGCCAAGAAGCTGGCGAGCGCCGAGGCCGCCAACGAGACCCGCACCCGCACCGCCAAGGAGCAGGTCGCACGGCTGGTCGGGGAGGCGACGAAGGAGGCCGAGGCCACCCGTTCGGACGCCGAGCAGCTGGTGGCGGACGCGCGCGCCGAGGCGGAGAAGATCCTCGCCGAGGCCGCCGAGAAGGCCCGTACGGCCACCGCCGAGGAGACCGCGACCCAGCTGTCCAAGGCGGCCAGGACCGCCGAGGAGGTCCTCAACAAGGCGTCGGAGGACGCCCAGAAGACCACCAGGGCGGCCGCCGAGAAGGCCGAGCGGATCCGCAAGGAGGCCGAGGCCGAGGCGGACCGGCTGCGGGCCGAGGCGCATGACATCGCCGAGGAGCTCAAGGGCGCGGCGAAGGACGACACCGAGGAGTACCGCGCCAAGACGGTCGAGCTCCAGGAGGAGGCCCGCCGGCTGCGCGGCGAGGCCGAGCAGCTGCGCTCCGACGCGGTGGCCGAGGGCGAGTCGATCCGCGCGGAGGCGCGCCGGGAGTCGGTCACCAAGATCGAGGAGGCGGCCAAGTCCGCCGAGGAGCTGCTGGCCAAGGCCAAGGCGGACGCCGACGAGCTGCGGCAGAAGGCGGCCGCCGACAGCGAGAAGGTGCGCACCGAGGCCATCGAGCGGGCCACGGCGCTGCGCCGGCAGGCCGAGGAGACCCTGGAGCGCGCCCGCGCGGAGGCCGAGCGGCTGCGCACCGAGGCCGACGAGCAGGCCGAGTCCGTCAGGGCGGACGCCGAGAAGGCGGCCCTGGAGCTGCGCGAGGAGACCGACAAGGCGGTCGAGGCGCGGCGCGCGGAGGCCGCCGAGGAGCTGACCCGGCTGGGGACCGAGGCGCAGGAGCGGCTCACCTCGGCCGAGCAGGCGCTCACCGAGGCCCGCGAGGAGGCCGCGCGGAGCCGCAAGGAGGCCGCCGAGGAGGCCGAGCGGCTGCGGGCCGAGGCCGCCGAGCGGATCCGGGTGCTCCAGGAGCAGGCCGAGACCGAGGCCGAGCGGCTGCGCGACGAGGCGGCGGCCGACGCGTCCGCGTCCCGCGCCGAGGGCGAGGCCGTCGCCGTACGGCTGCGTGGCGAGGCCGCGGCCGAGGCGGAGCGGCTGAAGACGGAGGCGCAGGAGAGCGCCGACCGGATGCGCGCGGAGGCGCAGTCCGCCGCCGAGCGGCTGGCCGCCGAGGCGTCCGAGACGCTGGCCGCCGCGCAGGAGGAGGCCGCCCGGCGCCGCCGCGAGGCCGAGGAACTGCTGGGCGGGGCGCGCGAGGAGGCCGAGGAGGAGCGCCGGCGGGCCCGCGAGCAGAGCGAGGAGCTGCTGGCCTCGGCGCGCAAGCGGGTCGAGGACGCGCAGGCCGAGGCGGTCCGGCTGGTCGAGGAGGCCGAGCGGCGGGCCGGTGAGATGGTGTCCGCCGCCGAGCAGCACGCGCAGCAGGTGCGGGACTCCGTCGCCGGGCTGCACGAGCAGGCGCAGGAGGAGATCACCGGGCTGCGCTCGGCCGCCGAGCACGCGGCGGAGCGTACGAAGCGGGAGGCCGAGGAGGAGGCCGAGCGGCTACGGGCCGACGCGCACGCCGAGCGGGAGCGGGCGGGCGAGGACGCCGGGCGGCTGCGGCAGGAGGCGCGGGAGGAGTCCGAGGCGGCCCGGGAGCTGGCCGAGCGCACCCTCGCGGAGGCGACGACGGAGGCCGAGCGGCTGCGTTCGGACGCGGGCGAGTACGCGCAGCGGGTGCGTACCGAGGCGTCCGACGCGCTGGCGGAGGCCGACCAGGCGGCGGCGCGGACCCGGGCGGACGCCCGCGAGGACGCCAA
Source organism: Streptomyces sp. NPDC093018 (assembly GCF_040684035.1). Taxonomy (NCBI): domain Bacteria; kingdom Bacillati; phylum Actinomycetota; class Actinomycetes; order Kitasatosporales; family Streptomycetaceae; genus Streptomyces; species Streptomyces sp. NPDC093018. The sequence goes on along the minus strand of NZ_JBFBFF010000002.1, from coordinate 349,953 downwards.
CCGCATCCGTTCGGACGCGGCGACGCAGGCCGACACGCTCATCACGGAGGCCCGCAAGGAGGCCGAGCTCCTCCAGACGGAGACGGTCGCTGAGGCGGAGCGGCTCCAGACGGAGACCGCCGCCGAGGCCGAGCGCACGCGCTCGGAGTCCGTGGCGGAGGCCGAGCGGGTCCGCACGGAGTCGGTGACCGAGGCGGAGCGGGTGCGCACGGAGTCCGTCGCCGAGGCCGAGCGGGTACGGGCCGAGGCGCGGGCCGCCGCGGACCAGCTGGTCGGCGAGGCCACCACGGAGGCGGAGCGGCTGCGGGCCGAGGCCGCCGAGACGGTGGGTTCCGCGCAGGCGCACGCCGAGCGGACCCGGGCCGAGGCCGAGCGGGTCAAGGCGGACGCGGCGGCGGAGGCCGAGCGGCTTCTCGGTACGGCGCGCGAGGAGGCCGAGCGGACGCTGGACGAGGCCCGCAAGGACGCCAACAAGCGGCGTTCGGAGGCGGCCGAGCAGGTCGACAAGCTCATCGGCGAGACCACGGCCGAGGCGGACAAGCTGCTCACCGAGGCGCAGCAGCAGGCGCTGAAGACCACGGCGGACGCCGAGGCGCAGGCCGACACCATGGTGGGCGCGGCCCGCAGCGAGGCCGAGCGGATCGTCTCCGAGTCGACCATCGAGGGCAACTCCCTGGTGGAGAAGGCCCGGACGGACGCGGACGAGCTGCTGGTGGGCGCGCGCCGGGACGCGACCGCGATCCGGGAGCGGGCGGAGGAGCTGCGCGAGCGGGTCACCGCCGAGGTCGAGGAGCTGCACAGCCGGGCCCGCCGCGAGGCCGCCGAGACCATGAAGTCCACCGGCGACCGCTGCGACGCGCTCATCAAGGCCGCCGAGGAGCAGCTGGAGAAGGCCCAGGCGAAGGCGAAGGAGATGCTCTCGGACGCCGATTCCGAGGCGGGCAAGGTGCGCATCGCGGCCGTCAAGAAGGCGGAGGGCCTGCTGAAGGAGGCCGAGCAGAAGAAGGCGCGGCTGGTCAAGGAGGCCGAGGAGATCAAGGCGGAGGCGATCCAGGAGGCGCGGCGCTCGGTCGAGGAGGGCAAGCGCGAGCTGGAGGTCCTGGTGCGCAGGCGCTCGGACATCAACGCCGAGATCTCCCGTGTCCAGGATGTGCTGGACGCGCTGGAGGCCTTCGAGACACCGGGTGCGGGCAAGGACGGTTCGGTCAAGGCGAGCGCGACGGTCGGCGCACCCCGTTCGGGTGGCAAGTCGTCAGACAGCTAGCATCCGAGGGGTGTTTCGGTGTCGACTGAGGGCTTTGCCCTGCTCATTGGCAAGTCCTCTGACGGTCAGCCACTCAAAAGAGGTGTCATTCTCCAGATCAAACACGTATCCGCTCGATGACACACCGCTTCGGCGCCTAGGATTCCCCCTATCACCTCACCGGTCTCATTTGACAGGAACCCCATGAGCGACACTTCCCCCTACGGCTTCGAGCTTGTGCGGCGTGGGTACGACCGCGCTCAGGTGGACGAACGTATCTCCAACCTCGTCTCCCAACGTGACCAGGCCAACGCCCGTATCACCGCCCTGGAAAAGCGCATCGAGGAGCTGCACCTCGAGACGCAGAACGCCCAGACCCAGGTCAGCGACGCCGAGCCGTCGTACGCGGGTCTCGGTGCTCGGGTCGAGAAGATCCTGCGCCTGGCCGAGGAAGAGGCCAAGGAGCTGCGTGAGGAGGCCCGCCGCGCCGCCGAACAGCACCGCGAGCTGGCCGAGTCGGCCGCACAGCAGGTTCGCAACGACGCCGAGTCCTACGCCACCGAGCGCAAGGCGAAGGCGGAGGACGAGGGCTCCCGGATCGTCGAGAAGGCCAAGGGCGAGGCCTCTCAGCTGCGGGCCGACGCGCAGAAGGACGCGCAGTCCAAGCGTGAAGAGGCGGACGCCCTCTTCGAGGAGACCCGCGCCAAGGCCGCGCAGGCCGCCGCCGACTTCGAGACGAACCTGGCCAAGCGCCGCGAGCAGTCCGAGCGCGACCTGGCCTCGCGTCAGCAGAAGGCGGAGAAGCGGCTCGCGGAGATCGAGCACCGCGCCGAGCAGCTGCGCCTGGAGGCGGAGAAGCTGCGCACCGACGCGGAGCGCCGCGCCCGCCAGACGGTGGAGACCGCGCAGCGCCAGGCCGAGGACATCGTGGCCGACGCCAACGCCAAGGCGGACCGCATCCGTTCCGAGTCCGAGCGCGAGCTGGCGGCCCTCACCAACCGCCGCGACAGCATCAACGCCCAGCTGACGAACGTGCGCGAGATGCTGGCGACGCTGACCGGCGCGGCGGTGGCTGCCGCCGGCACGACGGGCGAGGACGAGCCGGTTTCTCGTGGGGTTCCGGCGCAGCAGACCCGATAGGGTTCCGCGCCTTCGAAAGCCCCCTGCTTCAAGTGGCAGGGGGCTTTGTCCCGTTCTAGCGTGGCGGCATGATCGAGCTGGACGGGCTGACCAAGCGGTATGGCGAGAAGGTGGCCGTCGACGGTCTGACGTGTACCGTGCGGCCCGGCATCGTGACCGGGTTCCTCGGGCCCAATGGCGCCGGGAAGTCCACGACCATGCGGATGATCCTCGGGCTCGACCGTCCCACCGCCGGTGATGTGCGGATCGACGGCAGCCGGTACGACGAGCTGACGGATCCCCTCACCTGTATCGGCGCGCTGCTGGACGCCAAGGCGATGCACGGCGGGCGCAGCGCCTACAACCATCTGCTGTGCCTCGCGCAGAGCAACGGCATCCCGCGCGCCCGGGTGGGCGAGGTGCTGGAGACGGTCGGGCTGATGGCCGTCGCACGGCAGAAGGCCAAGGGGTTCTCGTACGGCATGTCGCAGCGGCTGGGGATCGCGGCCGCGCTGCTCGGGGACCCCCGGATCCTGATGTTCGACGAGCCGGTGAACGGGCTCGACCCCGAGGGCATCCACTGGATCCGCAATCTGATGACATCACTGGCCGCGCAGGGGCGGACGGTCTTCGTGTCCTCCCATCTGATGAGCGAGATGGCGCAGACCGCCGACCACCTCATCGTGATCGGGCAGGGCCGGCTGCTCGCGGACACCTCCATGGCGGACTTCATCCGGCGGCACGCCCGCAGTTACGTCCGCGTCCGCTCGCCCCAGCGCGAACGGCTCCTGGACGCGCTGCACGAGGCCGGGGTCACCGCGGTGGAGGCGGCGGACGGGGCGCTGGAGGCGGAGGGCGACAAGGCCGAGCGGATCGGGGAGCTGGCCGCGGGGCACGGGATCGTGCTGCACGAGCTGAGCCCCCGGCAGGCTTCCCTGGAGGAGGCGTTCATGCGGCTGACGGCGGGTTCGGTGGAGTATCACGCGCAGTCGGAGGCCGCCCCGGGGAACTGGGGCGCCGGCCGGCAAGGGGGTACGGCATGACGAGCGCCCAGGTCACGCAGACACTGCGGTCCGAGTGGACGAAGATCCGGTCGGTGTCGTCCACCCGCTGGACCCTCTCGGTCGCCGTCGTGGTCACCATCGGCATCGGCATGCTCATCTCCGCGCTCACCCGGAACGAGTACGACTCGATGGCGATCCAGGAGCGGCTGACCTTCGACCCGACCTTCATCAGCTTCGCCGGGATGACCCTCGGCCAGCTCGCCATGATCGTGTTCGGCGTGCTGGTCGTCACCAACGAGTACAGCACCGGCATGATCCGGGTCTCGCTGGCCGCCGTACCGCGCCGCGGCATCTTCCTGTCCGGCAAGATCGCGGTGGCGGGCGCGCTCGCCCTGCTCGTCGGGATGGTCACGAGCTTCGCCACGTTCTTCCTCGGCCAGGCCATGCTCGGCCCCTACCGCGCCGGGCTCGGCGATCCCGGGGTGCTGCGCGCGGTGGTGGGCGGCGGGCTGTATCTGACCCTGATCGCGGTGTTCTCCATGGGCGTCGCCACCATGCTGCGCTCACCACTGCTGTCGCTCGGCATCCTGATGCCGTTCTTCTTCCTGATCTCCACCATCCTGGCCGCCGTCGACGCCACCAAGAAGATCGGCCAGTACCTGCCCGACCAGGCCGGCAGCCGGATCATGCAGGCGGTGCCGCGCCCCGACGACACCCCGTACGGGCCCTGGGGCGGGCTCGGCATCATGGTGCTGTGGGTGATCGCCGCGCTCGCGGGAGGATATGCGCTGCTCAGGCACCGGGACGCCCAGTAGAGGTCACGTTCACGCAGCGTATTACTTCAGCTTTACTTTTCTTTGGGCGGAACCGTCAGCGCCCAGCTATCCTCCTAACCCTTACGGGGGCGGTTCCCCGCTGTCCTGAACCTTCCGATGGGTGCGGAGCATGATCGAGGCTGTAGGCCTGACGAAGCGGTACGGCGACAAGACGGCCGTGTACAACCTTTCCTTCCAGGTGCGACCGGGATCCGTGACCGGCTTCCTCGGGCCCAACGGCTCGGGCAAGTCCACCACGATGCGGATGATCCTCGGCCTGGACAACCCCACGTCCGGCCAGGTGACCATCGGCGGTCACCCGTACCGCAGGCTGCCCAACGCGCCCCGCCAGGTCGGCGCGCTGCTCGACGCCAAGGCCGTGCACGGCGGCCGCTCCGCCCGCAACCATCTGCTGAGCCTCGCCCAGCTGTCCGGTATCCCGGCCCGCCGCGTGGACGAGGTGCTCGGCGTGGTCGGCCTCCAGGACGTCGCCAGGAAGCGCTCCAAGGGCTTCTCGCTCGGCATGGGCCAGCGCCTCGGCATCGCCGCCGCGCTGCTCGGCGACCCCCAGGTGCTGCTCTTCGACGAGCCGGTCAACGGCCTCGACCCCGAGGGCATCCTCTGGGTGCGCAACCTGATGAAGGCGCTGGCCGCGGAGGGCCGGACGGTCTTCGTCTCCTCCCATCTGATGAGCGAGATGGCGCTGACCGCCGACCACCTCATCGTGATCGGACGCGGCCAGCTGCTCGCCGACATGAGCGTGACGGACTTCATCTCCGCCAACTCCGCCGACTTCGCGCGGGTGCGCACCCCCGACACCGAGCCGCAGCTGCGCGAGAAGCTCGGCGCCGCGCTCACCGGGGCGGGCGGCCATGTGCTGCCGGAGCAGGACGGCGCGCTGCGCGTGATGGGGCTGCCGCTGCCCCGCATCAGCGACCTCGCGCACGAGGCGGGCGTACGGCTGTGGGAGCTGTCGCCGCACCAGGCCTCGCTCGAAGAGGCGTACATGCGGATGACCCAGGGTGCCGTGGACTACCGCTCCACCATCGACCAGAAGGCGGGCCTCCAGCAGCCGCTGCCGCCCGGCGCCGAGCCGCCCATGCCGGTGCCGGGGCAGGGCCAGCCCGGCTGGTACGCCCCGCCGCCGCCCCAGCAGGGCGGGCAGCCCTTCGCGATGCCGGTGGGCGGCCCCGGCGCGCCCACGGGACCGTACGGAGGCGCCCCGGCGGGCGCGTACGGCGCTCCGGGCGCCCCGGCGGGCCAGGGAGCCCCGGGCGCGAACCCGTACGCCCAGCCGTCGCCCCAGGCCCCGCAGGCTCCGGCCCCGCAGGCTCCGGCCCCGCAGGCGCAGGCCCCGGCCGCTCCCCCGGCCCCGGCCGCCGCTCCCCTCGCCACGCCTGACGCCTCCTCCCCCGCTTCCTCCCCCGCCGCCGACACGAACCAGCCCGAGGACGCCCGATGAGCACCCACCAGCCCCCGATGCCGCAGGCTCCCGGCGCGCCCGACTGGCAGGCGGCGCCCGGCGGGTCGTACCCCGGCTACACCTCGCCGATCCCCGTCGTGCGCACCCACCTCGGGCACGCGGTGGCCTCGGAGTGGACGAAGATCAGGTCGGTCCGCTCGACGATCTGGACGCTCAGCGTCTTCGTGTTCCTGGTCGTGGGCATCGGCCTGCTGGTCGGCGCGCTGGTGTCGGCGCACGCCAGCGACTCCTCGCTGAACGGCACCAACCCGCTCTCCTTCGGCTTCTTCGGCCTGCTCGTCGGCAACATGTGCATCATCACGCTCGGCGTGCTGACCACGGCCTCGGAGTACGGCACCGGCATGATCCGTACGACGATGACGGCGTGCCCGAGCCGCGGCCGGGTGCTGGCCGCCAAGGCGATCGTGTTCTTCGTGGTCGCCTTCGTGGTGTCCCTGGTCTCGGTCACCTTCGTGGCGATGGTGCAGTCGTCCATGCTGTCCGGCTCCGGCACGGAGTCGCCCTCCGGCGGGGCCTGGCTCAAGGCCACCGTCGGCGTGAGCCTCTACATGGCGCTGCTCGGCCTGCTCGCGCTGTTCGTCGGCTCGATCATCCGGCACTCCGCGGGCGGCATCACCATCATGATCGGCCTGGTGCTCGCCCCGCTGGTGCTGGCCCTGTTCATGGCCACGGAGTCGCTGCACTCGGTGCGCGACTTCCTGTTCGAGTACAGCTTCCCGAGCCAGCTCGGCGTCTTCTACGACAGCACGCTCAGCGGCTCCGGGCCCCGGGGCTGGGAACCGCTGTGGATCATGCTGGGGCTCGCCGCGGTGGCCGGTGCGGGGGCGTACGCGCTGCTGCGCAACCGGGACGTGTGACCGGCCGGTCCCTCAGAACTTCGGCGCGTTACGAGACCGCTGCACCCGTGTGGTGCGGCGGTCTCGCGCGTTCCAGCAGGACTTGTGCCAGTGCCGGCGGTCGTCCACGCCCGCGTGCTCCGGCCAGGCCACCACATGCGGCACCGCGGAGGGGATCATCTGGTCGCAGCCGGGGCAGCGATAGGTCTTGCCCTCGGAGCTCGCGCCCGCGACATGGCGCACGCTCCACTCCTCGCCCTGCCAGTCCTCCGCGGACTGGAAGCCGCCGTACCGTCCGGTGCGGTCGTCCTCGGCGCTGCGGCCGGACGGGTCGGCGGCCTTCGGTCGGTTGCGGCGGGGGGACACGGGACACCTCTCGGGGCTCGGCGGCAAGCAAGGGCTGCGTCCAGCGTACGCGCCGCCGGGCGGGGTACGCGAAGGCCGCCAACCGGCGCAAGTCCCCCTCCACAACGGCCGATTCTGAAGACAATCCGCAAATTACCCTGCCAGGCCGTGTCCTTGGCACGTGTCAGACGGTTATGCCGGTGGGGGAGCTCGGGTCGGAGCCGAGGAAGCGGGAAAAGTGATGTATGTAGGAAGCTTTGTGCTGGGCGCCCAGTTCCCGGGCCAGGGCCAGGGGGAGGCCCTGCACCGGGCGGTCCGCTCGGCGGAGGTCGCCGAGGAGGCCGGGCTGGACTCGGTGTGGCTGGCCGAGCACCACTTCGTGCCGTACGGCACCTGTCCGTCCGCCGTCACCCTGGCCGCGCTGCTGCTCGGCCGCACCCGCCGGATCCGGGTGGGCACCGCGGTCAGCGTACTGCCCACCGTGCACCCGGTCGCCCTGGGCGAGCAGGCCGCGCTGCTGCATCTGACGAGCGGCGGACGGTTCACCCTCGGGGTGGGCCGCGGCGGCCCCTGGGTTGACCTGGAGGTGTTCGGCAGCGGCCTGGACGCGTACGAAAACGGGTTCCCCGAGTCACTCGATCTGCTGCTGCGCTGGCTGCGCGAGCCCGCGGTGGGAGCCTCCGGTGAGCGCTTCGCGTTCCGCGAGGTGCCCGTCGTACCGCGTCCCTCGCAGGCCCTGACGGACACCCCGGGCCCGGAGGTCGTCGTCGCGTGCACCTCGCCGAAGGGCGTACGGCTGGCCGCGGAGCGCGGGCTTCCGATGCTGCTCGGGATGCACGCGGGCGACGAGGAGAAGGCCGAGATGGTCGCCCTGTGGCGGCGCAGCGCCCGTGCGGCGGGGCGGACGCCCGAGGAGATCGCGGGCGCGGCGCATGTCGCGGCCGGGGTCTGCCAGCTCGCCGACCGCCGCGAGGAAGCGGCGGAGACCCTGCTCAAGGCGATGCCGGGTTGGCTGAAACAGGGACTCGACGCGCATGTGACGGTCGACGGACGCAAGCGCGCGATGCGCGACCCGGTCGCCTACACCGAACTGCTCTGCGGGCTGCATCCGGTGGGCACCCCGCGGCTCGCCGGCGACCGGCTCGCGGCCACCGCTGAGCGCACGGGCATCTCCCGCTTCGCCCTGCTGGTCGAGGGCTCGGGCGATCTCGCGGCGACGGAGGACACCCTGCGGCGCCTGGGCGCCGAGGTGCTCCCGCAGCTGCGCTGACGCACCCGGACGAACAGATCCAGAGCAGGTACGGAGCAGATCCAGAGCAGGTACACCTGGCAAGCCACCTGGGGGGCTTGCCGCCCCAGCACCGATTGCACCTCCCACGGGTGGAGCGGCAAGCAGGCGACGCACCGCCCCGGACCTGCCGGGGCCGCGGGTCAGCAGTCCCGAAGCTCCGGCGACTGGTTCAGCAGCTGGGCCCGCACCGAGGTGAAGCGGGTCAGCGTCTCGTCCACCGAGGCGTCCAGCGGGAACACCGCGACCCGGTGGCAGTTCTGGAAGGCCAGCCGCACGCCGAAGTGCCGTTGCAGCGCGCCGCGGATGGCGTCGCTCGCGAGGGCGCGCAGCAGCTGGCCACGGGCCTGCTCATTGGGCGGGGGCGTCTGGTTGTCGGCGAAGGGGCCGCCGTCCACCTTCAGCTGGGCCACCAGGGAGCTGATCATCTCCCATGCGTAGGGCAGGGAGGTCCGGACGCAGTCGACGAATTCCGCTTCGTCGACCTCGCCTCGCTCGGCCGCGTCGAGTAGGGCCGGTGAGACGTCGAGCGACATGGGTTCTCCTCTCGCACCCCCGATGAACAGGGGTTGCCGGACGGATAAAGGGAGTTCGGCGCCGAAAAACACGCTGAGTACATGGACCGCGACCTCCCGTTCTCTACGGTAGGCAACGGTCGGTGACCACACCACCAGAATGCGTATATGGAACGGTCGGGTTGCACCCACAATCGGCCAAGGATGAACAAGAGTTTCCAGGGACAAAGCAGTGACAACTGGGACGATCCACAGGGAGCGGCGCGGGCGAATCGCGTACGGCGGCGGGTGTCGAGTAGCGTTGCCGACCATGCGTCTCGTCATTGCCCGGTGCTCGGTCGACTACGCCGGCCGGCTCACCGCCCACCTGCCCTCGGCGCCCCGCCTGATCCTGGTCAAGGCGGACGGCAGCGTCTCCATCCACGCCGATGACCGGGCCTACAAGCCCCTCAACTGGATGTCGCCGCCCTGCTCGCTGAAGGAGGGCGCGGGCGAGGACGAAGGCGTGTGGACCGTCGTCAACAAGGCGGGCGAGAAACTGATCATCACAATGGAGGAGATCCTCCATGACTCCTCGCACGAACTGGGTGTGGACCCGGGTCTGATCAAGGACGGCGTGGAAGCGCACCTCCAGGAGCTGCTCGCCGACCGCATCGAGACCCTCGGCGACGGCTACACGCTCATCCGGCGCGAGTACATGACCGCCATCGGCCCGGTGGACATCCTGTGCCGGGACGGCGCGGGCCGGACGGTCGCGATCGAGATCAAGCGCCGCGGTGAGATCGACGGCGTGGAGCAGCTGACCCGCTACCTCGAACTCCTCAACCGCGACCCCCATCTCGCGCCGGTGCGCGGCATCTTCGCCGCCCAGGAGATCAAGCCCCAGGCCCGCGTCCTCGCGACCGACCGGGGCATCGACTGCCACATCATGGACTACGACGCCCTGCGCGGCATCGAGGACGACAAGCTGCGGCTGTTCTGAGGGTCGGCGGCAGCGCGCACACCCACTTCCCCCGCCGTGACGGCGGCGCTCGGCCCGTACAGCGGTGAACGGCGGTACCGCCCCGGCCTCATACCGGGTCGGCACCGCCGTTTCTCACATCTGCCCCTGCTCCGCCGGGTCCGAGTCCGCTTGGTCCGAGCCCACCGGGTCCGAGTCCGCCGGGGAGGCCGCCTCGGAGGCCGACTTGGTGAACGGCGTCATGTCGCTCGCGGAGTCCGAGGGCGAGCCCGTCGGGTCCGGCGGGGTGGTCGAGCCGGTCGGTGCGGTCGGGGGCGTGGTCGGCGGCGTCGGCTTGGTCGGGGGCGGGGACGTCGGCCTGGTCTTCGTCGGCGACGGGGACGTACTCCCGCTGCTGCTCCCCCCGCCGGGACCGCTGCCCGTGCCCGAACCCGTCGGGCCCGTCGGGTCCGCCGTGGGGCTCGTCGACGGCCGCACCGGAGGGTTCGTCCCGGCGTACGTGCCCGCCGGGGCCGGGGTCGTACGGTGGCCCGTGGCCGGCGCCGAGGCCGTGCCCGGTGCCTGCGCCGGGGCCTGACCGGTGGCCGGGTCGTCCGCGTCCTGGCTGGTGGAGGGGTTGAGGTCGGCCCGTCCCGCCGGGTTCTTGTCGTCGCTGTCGTGGGACGTCATGCCGAGCGTCACCACCGTGCCCAGCACCGCCGCGAGCAGCGCGCCGGAGCCGGCCGCCACCAGATTGCGGCGCGCCAGACGCCGTATGCCGAGCCCCTTCGCCGGGGCCGCGGCCACGATCCGCGGGGTGACCAGGGTGTCCGGCACGGAGGGCACCGAGGGCATGGACGGCAGCGCGGGCACCGGCTCCGTCACGGGCTCTCCCGCGACCACCGGCACCGGCAGACCCGGCAGCTCCCCCGCCCGGTCCGCGACCAGCGCCAGCGCCCTGCGCCCCGCGACCGCGCCCCGCTTGTCGGCGAGCGCGCCGCGCAGCCCGATCGACGCCTCCAGCTCAGCGCGAGCCCGGTCCAGCCGCCCCCCGCACAGCGCGAGGATTCCCAACTCATGGTGGAAATAGGCTTGTTCGGGCACCTCGCCGGAGTGCAGCGCGGCCTGCGCACCGCTGCGCAGCGCCCGCTCCCAGGCGCTCCAGCGCAGCGCGGCGGCGAACGCGGGCGCCGCGGTGCGCGCGAGCTGGACCGCACCCGCGTCGTCGCCGCCACAGGCCGGTGGCACCACGGCCGCCAGCGCCGCGAGCACCGCGTCGGCCTCCGCGCTCACCCGCTCCGGGGTGACCGAGGGATGCCCGGCCCACCAGGCGTAGTGCTGGGCGGCGGTGCGGGCCCGCTCCGGCGCGTCGTCGCCGTACCCCGCGGCCTCCAGCTGGGTGCGCACCCCCGCCGCGAGCCGGTACCGGGAGCCCGCCGGGGAGACCAGTCCGCAGCTCGCCAGTTCGCCGAGCGCCGCGTCGGCATGGGTGTCGCCGACCATCGCGGGCAGATGCGCCTGGTGCGGGACCTCGCCGCCGAGGGCGACCGCGAAGCGCAGGGTGGCGCGGGCGGATGCGCTGAGCCGGGAGGCGAGCAGCGGCGCGGGCGCGGCGGCCTCGCCGAGCGAGGGCAGCGGACCACTCTCGTCGGTGAACTCCTGCACCGGGTTGACGACGGGCCGTACGTCCTCGAAGACGCCGTACTCGTCCACCGCCCCGGACTCGGCCCGGAGTTGGTCCCGCTGCCGCAGCAACGCGCCCGCCTGGACGAACCGCAGCGGCAGCCCCTCGGACTCGAACCACAGGTCGCCCGCCCAGTTGGCCTCCTCCTCGGTGAGCACCCGTCCGGCCGTGCGCTCCAGGATGTCCACCCCGCCGGCCCGGTCGAGCCCGCCGAGGAAGACCTCCTCGACATCGGCCTCGGCGGTCGGCGCGGGCACGTCCGGGGTGGCGGAGACCAGGAAGGCGCACTCGGGCGTCGCCTCCAGCAGCTCGTCCAGCTCGGCGCCGCCGAACTCGATGTCGTCCACCACGACGACCGCGCCGATCTCCGCGAGCGGCGCCCGCAGTTCGAGGCGTTCGGGACGGTGCTCCGGAGCGTCGTAGACGGTGTGGAAGAGGTCGTGCAGCAGGTCCTCGGCGGTGCGGTGGATGCCGCACAGGCGCACCACACCGTCGGGCGCGAGGTCCTCGCAGTCCTCGGCGACCAGGTCGAGCAGGGCGGTGCGGCCGGAGCCGCCGGGGCCGGTGAGCCGTACGGTACGGCCGCGCGCGAGCAGTCGTACCAGCCGCTCCCGTACTTCCTGACGCTCCAGCAAGGGCAGCGGGTGCTGGGCGGGTCCCGGGGGCACCGGGGGCCGGGCCGCGCGTTCGGCCTCGGCACGCTCGGCGGCGCCGCGCTTGCGGGGGCTGCCCGGGCGGCGGGCCGGCGGGCAGGGCTCGATCTCGCTGCCGTCCACGGGGTTGACGGTCAGCAGCAGATCGCCGGTGACGAGATGCGCCGTACGGGCGGGCGCGGGCGTGCTCGGGCCGAAGTCGGCGGTGAGGGGGTCCCGGGGCGGGCGTCGGGCGCCCGTGTGTCCGTACTCCTCAGGCCCAGGGCTGATCGGGTCCATGGGTTCAAGCCCCCCATAAGCGTCGTGTGCTCGTGTTACGGCCCCTCCCGGCCTGCCGCACGTCGCACTGTCGCTCCGGTCCGGGCCCGCTCGGTCGAGGGTTGCGAGTCGGGCGGGCGACCGAACACTAAACCTTTGCTCAGTATCCACGACAGGGCGGGGTGCCCCACGGTCCGAGACGTCACGGTCCGGCGCGGATTGACCGTCCGGTGTGCTTGCGCCCCTTGAGCTGCGCTTGCGCCCCATGGGCTGCGCTTGCGCCCCATGGGCACCGGCTCACACCCGGGGCAGCGACTCCACTCCGATACCGCCCTCGATCGCGAGGATGCGATGCAGCCGGGTGGCCACCAACAGGCGCTGCATCTGCGGCGGTACACCGCGCAGCACCAGGCGGCGCCCGCAGCGGCCGGCCCGCCGGTGGGCACCCATGATCACACCGAGCCCGGTGGCGTCCCAGGAGTCCAGTTCGGACAGGTCGAGCACCAGGTCGCCGGCGCCGTCGTCGACGGCCGAGTGCAGGGCCGTACGGGCGTCCGCCGCGCTACGGACGTCGAGGCGCCCCCCGACGACCAGCTCGGCGTGGTCGCCCCTGATGTACATATGCGCTCCCCGTCGAGTGCGGTTGTGGCCAACTCCGTATCAATGGTGTGCACCGTCTGACTGAATGCGTGGCGGTGCGGTTGCTGCTTGTAAGCGAACCGATACCGAATTCACCCCTGAGGGTGATGCTCCGGGAGTGAACTCGGTGGCGGAACGCGTCAGTACGCCGATCAGTACGTGTAGAAGCCCTGCCCGCTCTTGCGGCCGATGTCACCGGCATCCACCATCCGGCGCATCAGCTCCGGCGGGGCGAACTTCTCGTCCTGGGACTCGGTGTAGATGTTCCCGGTGGCGTGCAGCAGGATGTCCACGCCGGTCAGGTCGGTGGTGGCGAGCGGGCCCATGGCGTGCCCGAAGCCCAGCTTGCAGGCGAGGTCGATGTCCTCGGCGGTCGCCACGCCCGACTCGTAGAGCTTGACGGCCTCCACGACGAGCGCGGAGATGAGGCGGGTGGTGACGAACCCGGCGACATCGCGGTTGACGACGATGCAGGTCTTGCCGACGGACTCGGCGAACTCCCGCGCGGTGGCGAGCGCTTCGTCGCTCGTCTTGTAGCCGCGCACCAGCTCGACCAGCTTCATCATCGGCACCGGCGAGAAGAAGTGGACGCCGACGACCCGCTCGGGGTGCTCGGTGGCCGCCGCGATCTTGGTGATCGGGATGGCGGAGGTGTTGGAGGCGAGCACGGCGTCCGGGCGCACGATCTTGTCGAGCGCGCGGAAGATCTCGTGCTTGACCTCCAGCTTCTCGAAGACGGCCTCCACGACGATGTCCGCGTCCGCGGCGGCGTCCAGGTCGGTGGTCGGGGTGATGCGGCCCAGCGCGGCCTCGGCGTCGGCCGCGTCCAGCTTGCCCTTGCTCACGAACTTGTCGTACGACGCCTTGATGCCGTCGGTGCCGCGCGCCAGCGCCTCGTCGGTGACATCGCGAAGGACGACCTCCCAGCCCGCCTGCGCGGCGACCTGAGCGATACCGGACCCCATGAGACCGGCCCCGATGACGGCGAGCTTCCCTGCCACGTCCGACTCCCTCTTCCCGCTGTTACCCGCTATGGACATGTGTGCCTTCGGCGGACGATAGCGCTCCGAAGCGGCCGTGTGACCAGTAAGTAACGCGCGTCACGTCTCATTTGACGGACGTCACATCAAGGCGACTTCCCCCGGGATCGCAGCGGCGCCCGAACGGCGGTCGACACGGTGCGTGTTCGAGGCACTACGTTCCAGCCACGTGAAAAAGCCCCCGGTATCGCCCTGTTGGCCCTACCCGCGCACCGCGTACCCGAGCACCCGCTCGCTCAGCAGTTCCTCGATGTCGTCCAGCAGCGCCAGCACCTCGCGGGAGACCTCGCCCGGCTCGCGGCGCTTGAGCATCTCGCGCCCGATGACCCTGATGACCGTGCCGTGGATCCAGCTGATCTGACCGGCCATCAGGCTCGGCAGCTCCTCGCCCTCGGCCGCCCCGGTCTCCTCGCGCAGCACCTGCTCCAGGTTGGCCTCCACCTCCTGGGCGAGCGCCCAGAGCCGGGAGCGCAGGGCCGGCGCCTCCTGGATCACCCGCATGAAGTCGGCGTAGCCCGCGAGCAGGCCGACCCGGGGGGACACCGCGCGGACCTCGTCCCGCAGCTCGCGCAGCACCGCCTCCGCCGCGGACTCGCCCTCGGCGCGGCCCCGCACCCAGCGGGCGAGCCGGTCGACCATGCCCGCGGAGCGGTCGAGGAACAGGTCCTCCTTGGCCGGGAAGTAGTTGTAGACGGTGTTCACGGAGACGTTCGCCGCGTCGGCGATCTCCGCGACCGTCACCGCGTCGAAGCCGCGCTCGATGAACAGCCCGGTGGCGACATCGGAGATGTACTGCCGGGTCTGCCGCTTCTTCCGCTCCCTGAGCCCCTCAGCCATGCCCGCATCCTAACTTCGCTGCACTCCATGAAAACTTGGAGTCATTGCAATTTTTCAGGGACTCTGTTTTTCTGGGGAGCATGGCAGCAGTCATCAGCGCGGCGAACCTCGCCCGCACCTTCCAGACGAAAGCCGGCCCGGTCGACGCCGTACGCGGTGTCGACCTCACCGTCCACGAGGGCGAGATCCTCGGGTTCCTGGGCCCCAACGGCGCCGGCAAGACGACCACCCTGCGCATGCTCACCACCCTGCTGAAGCCGACCGGCGGCACCGCCACCGTCGCCGGACACGACCTGGTCACCGACCCGGCCGGAGTCCGCCGGGTCTCCGGGTACGTGGCCCAGTCCGGCGGCGTCGACCCCCAGATCAGCGTCCGGGAGGAGCTGGTCACCCAGGCGCGCTTCTACCGGCTGTCCAGGGCCGACGCCGCCGCCCGCGCCGAGGACCTCGCCCGCGAACTCGGCCTGACCGG
Source organism: Streptomyces sp. NPDC093018 (assembly GCF_040684035.1). Taxonomy (NCBI): domain Bacteria; kingdom Bacillati; phylum Actinomycetota; class Actinomycetes; order Kitasatosporales; family Streptomycetaceae; genus Streptomyces; species Streptomyces sp. NPDC093018. Next base: position 334,782 of record NZ_JBFBFF010000002.1, on the reverse strand, counting down.
CCTCCTCGACCGCAGAACCGGGGCCCTCTCCGGCGGTCAGCGCCGCCGCCTGGACATCGCGATGGCCCTGACCCACCGCCCCCAGGTGCTGTTCCTCGACGAGCCCACGACCGGGCTCGACCCCGGCAGCCGCGCCGATCTGTGGGACCTGGTCCGACGGCTGCGCGACGAGCACGGCACGACCGTCTTCCTGACCACCCACTACCTGGACGAGGCCGACGCCCTCGCCGACCGCCTGGTGATCGTGGACGGCGGGGCGGTCGCCGCCGAGGGCACACCGGGCGCGCTCAAGCTGCGGTACGGCGGCTCCCTGGACGCCACCCTCCAGGACACCTTCCTGGCCGTCACCGGCCGCGCCCCCGCCCCCACCGACGACGCGCCCGTCGCCGTATAGCCCCCAGGAGCCCACCGGCATGCTGCTGCACGACACGGCCCTCGTCTACGGCCGCTACCTCCGCCAGTCCCTCCGCTCCCGCTTCGCCATGCTCTTCGGCACCCTCACCCCGCTGCTCTACCTGCTCTTCTTCGGCCCCCTGCTGACCGGCCTGCCACTGGGCCGGACGGGCAGCTCCTGGCAAATCCTGGTGCCGGGGCTGCTGCTCCAACTCGGCCTCTTCGGCGCCCTGTTCGCCGGATTCACGATCATCATGGAGAACGCCCAGGGGGTGCTGGAGCGGATGCGGGTCACCCCGGTCAGCCGGCTCGCCCTGCTGCTCGGCCGGGTGCTGCGCGACGCCACGGTGTTCGTGTTCCAGGCCGTCCTGCTGGTGCTGGCCGCCCTGGTGATGGGGCTGCGCGCACCCCTGGCGGGGATCCTCATCGGCTTCGGGTTCGTCGCCCTGCTCACCCTCTCCCTGGCCTCCCTGTCGTACGCGATGGGCATGAAGGTCCGCACCCCGCAGGAGTTCGGGCCGCTGATCAACGCGGTGTCGATGCCCTCGATGCTGCTGTCCGGCCTGATGCTCCCGATGTCCCTGGCACCCACCTGGCTGAACGTGCTCTCGCACTTCGTGCCGTTCCGCTATCTGGTGGACGCGATCCGCGACGCCTACGTGGGCCACTACACGAGCGCGCACATGCTCTACGGCGTGCTCGTGGCCGTCGGCTTCGCCGCGGTGTCCGTGACGACGGGCACACGGGTGTTCCGGACGGCCGGGGCGTAATTACGCTGGGCCCATGGTCAATCTGACGCGTATCTACACCCGCACCGGCGACAAGGGCACCACGCACCTCGGTGACATGAGCCGGGTGCCCAAGACGGACCTCAGGATCTCCGCGTACGCGGACTCCAATGAGGCCAACGCGGTCATCGGCACCGCGATCGCCCTGGGCGGCCTGGACGCGGAGGTCGTCACGGTCCTCACCCGCGTGCAGAACGACCTGTTCGACGTGGGCGCGGACCTGTCGACCCCGGTGGCGGAGAACCCGGAGTACCCCCCGCTGCGGGTCGAGCAGTTCTACATCGACCGGCTGGAGGCGGACTGCGACCGCTTCAACGAGCAGCTGGAGAAGCTGCGCTCCTTCATCCTCCCCGGCGGCACCCCGGGCGCGGCCCTGCTGCACCAGGCCTGCACGGTCGTCCGCCGCGCCGAACGCTCCACCTGGGCGGCCATGGAGGTGCACGGCGACCTCATGAACCCCCTCACCGCCACCTACCTCAACCGCCTCTCCGATCTGCTGTTCATCCTGGCCCGCATCGCCAACAAGGCCACCGGCGACGTGCTGTGGGTACCGGGCGGCGAGCGCTAGCGGGCCCGCTCCCGCTTCGGGAACAGCGTGTAGCTCCCGGCGATGACCACATTGATGCCGATCAGCCACACCATCGTCAGCTGCCACGACCGCAGCGAACCGGTGTCGCCGTCGGCGCCGACGTACCAGATCGCCGCCTGGAGCAGCGCGAGGGCGACGACACAGGCCAGCGTCCAGCGGGCCGCCACCCGCCATTCGTGGACGGCGCGGGCCCGGCCGTGGCGGGGCGGGCGCACCGGGGGCGGCCCACCGGCGAAGCGGTGGGCGACCCGGGCGTCGGCCCAGCCGATCGTGGCGTGGCCGAGGCCGACCGTGAAGCCGATGTAGACGGCGGCGAGTCCATGCCGCCAGTCCGCCCGGCCGCCGTGCTTCAGATCGATCGTGGTGACCACGAGCAGGACCACCTCCAGCAGCGGCTCGCACAGCAGCAGGGCCAGTCCGGTGCGCGGCATCCGCAGCCCGTACCGGACACCCAGCCCCGCCGCCAGCAGCACCCAGAACGCCACCTCGCAGCCGACGATCAACGTGATGATCACACCGCACTCCCTCTTCTCCGTTCCCCGCCTCCCAGGCTCGCGCGGCGGGGGCGGCGGATCGTCGTCTCCCGGGGCGAGTCCAGGTAAGCGAAAGTGGCAGTCCGGGACCGTCCCCAGGGACCATCCGCGACGGTCCCGGGGCGTGTTGGATGGGGGCATGGCCGTACGACTCCCCCGACCGCACCGGTTCGACGTGTTCCTCGCGGCCGGCGGTCTCGCGGGCGGAATCGTGGTGTGGGCGCTCGGGCTGCACACCTCGGGCAGCGGGGTGCTCGGCGCCGGCTGGGGACTGATCCCGCTGACGGTCACCGCGGGCCTGGAGCTACTCCGCCGCACCCGGCCCCAACTCGCGCTGATCTTGGGCACCTTCGCCCTCACCTTCGACATGTTCACCCCGGGCAATGTGGCGACGATCCTGATGTTCACGGACCTCGCCTACACCGCCGTGCTCTACGGCTCACCGGCCGCCGCCCGCCGTATCCCGGTCACCACCGGGCTGGTCAGCCTCGGGGTGACGCTCGGCTTCCTCCTCTGGTGGCGCGAGCCGCAGGCCATCCTGGTCGGCCTCGGCTGCGCCGTCGTCTCCTTCGGCCCCGCCGCCACCGGGGCCCTGGTGCGCAATCATCACGAGGCCGCCGAGACCGCCCGGCTGCGGGCCGAACAGACCGCGCTGCTCGCGGAGATGGACCGCACCCAGGCGGTGACCGCCGAACGGGCGCGGATGGCACGGGAGTTGCACGACATGGTCGCGGGCCATCTGTCGGCCATCGCGATCCACTCCACGGCCGCGCTCTCCCTCGACGACCCGGACACCTCCCGGGCATCCCTCACCGTCATCCGGGAGAACAGCGTGGCCGGACTGACCGAGATGCGACGGCTGATCGGCATCCTGCGGGACAGCGGCGGCGAGAGTGGGCCGATGCCGACACCGACGCTCGACGGACTCGGCACGCTGGTCGCCGGCGCCCGCGCCAACGGGCTGGACGTCACCCTCGACGCCGGACAGGGCAGCGTCCCGGCCCCGGTCGAGCTGGCCGCCTACCGGATCGTCCAGGAGTCGCTGACCAACGCCCTCAAGCACGCGGCCCCGGGACCCGTCCTGGTCCTGCTGCGCCGGGCTGGCGACGCCCTGCGGATCGAGGTGAGCAGCCCCTACCGGCCCGGCGACGGACCCCGGGTGCCCGGCTCGGGTGCCGGGCTCCCCGGGATGCGGGAGCGGGCCGCGCTGCTCGGGGGGTCCCTGACCGCCGGCCCGGGCGGTGACCGCTGGACCGTACATGCCCTTCTTCCGCTGGCGGAGCACACCATCGCCGCACCCACCCTCACCGAGGGCACCCCCACCAAGGGCACCGCCCTCGCCGAAGTCTCCGGCGAAGAGGTCCGCGCATGATCCGCGTCCTGGTCGCCGAGGACCAGTCGGCCGTCCGCGCGGGACTGGTCCTGATCCTGCGCAGCGCGCCCGGCATCGAGGTGGTCGGCGAGGCCGCGAACGGCGAGCGGGCGGTGGAACTCGCCCGGGAACTGCGGCCCGATGTCGTCCTGATGGATGTGCAGATGCCACGCCTGGACGGGGTGTCGGCGACCCGGCTCATCGCGGCGGAAGGACTCGCGGATGTCCTGGTACTGACCACCTTCGATCTGGACGAGTACGTCTTCGGGGCACTGCGGGCCGGAGCCGCCGGGTTCCTGCTGAAGAGCGCGGAGGCGAAGGACCTGATCGACGCGGTGCGGACGGTGGCGCGCGGGGAGGGGGTCGTGGCACCGGCCGTGACCCGGCGCCTGATCGCCGAGTTCGCCGCCGGGCCGGGCGGCGGCCGGGGCACCCGGCCGGATCCGGCCGTCCTGGACGGACTGACCCCCCGCGAGCGCGAGGTGCTCTCCCTGCTCGGCGAGGGGCTGTCCAACGCGCAGATCGGCGCCCGGCTGGAGATGGCGGAGGGCACGGCCAAGTCGCACGTCAGCCGACTGCTGGGCAAGCTGGACCTGCGTAGCCGGGTGCAAGCGGCCGTACTGGCACGGGAGTTGGGCGCCTAGCCGAGCCGCCAGGCCATGGCCCCGGTCACGGTCACGGCCCCGGTCACGGCCTCGGTCACGTCCGCTAGCGCGCCGACCGCACCGTGAGGTCGCCGTTGGTCGTCGACAGGTCCAGGCGGTAGCGGCCCGCGGGGTCGTCCTTGAACGCGACCTTCTTGTCGCCGTTGGTGTTGTTCGCCGATATCCGGTAGCCGGCGGGCGGCATCGTGACCGTGAGGTCTCCGCTGGAGGTGTGTGCCTTGACGTCCTGCGGGGTGGCCGCCTGGATCGTCACTCCGCCGTTCGACGTCTGCGCGTCGACGCCGCCCTTGGCGTTCTTCACGGTGACCTCTCCGTTGGAGGTGCGCAGCTTCACCGCGCCCGTCGCTCCGGTCACCGCGATCTCGCCGTTGCTGGTGTGTACGTCGACCGCGCCGACGCCGTTCAGCCTGAGGTCGCCGTTGGAGGTGCCGCCCGTCACCGGGAGGGCGGCGGGCACCGTCACGTCGTAGTCGACGCCGCAGCTGTGGCCGCAGCCGGCGAGGGTCAGGACGCCCTGGTCGACATGGAAGCTGGTGCCGGTCGGCTTGTCGCCGGAGTAGTTGACCTTGCGGTGCACGGAGATCGTGGCGGCGTCCGCCGATGTCCGCACCTTCACCCCGCCGTCCCCGCTGTCGAGGTGGATCGAGGTCACCTTCTGGGACACCGTGGCGTCGTCCTGGAAGGTCTTGTGGTCGAGGACCTGGCACGCGGACAGCCCGCCGACGGTGAGTGCGGCCAGGGCCACGGCAGCAAGGAAACGCGCGGGTCGCATGAAGAATCCCCCGTATACAGCACATCGGATCGTTGATCGGTCACAGCGATCGTACGCAGCCCGCCGCCTGCACTTCGCTGGGGAAAACCCCCCAATGCACCGGGGGTTTACAGGACTTGGAATGGTCCAGACCTATTGACCCGTGGTCCAGACCTTTCTACCCTCGCAGCACCGTGGGCATGAAGGCTCAGTCATGCCCCCTGTCACCCCCACTACCGAGGGAGGCGCTCGATGCGCTTCAGACACAAGGTCGCGGCAGGGCTCGCGACCCTGATACTCCCCATGGCCGGACTGGTCGGGCTCGCGAGCCCCGCCCCGGCCGCGAGTCCCCAGGCCGCGGGCAACGTCACGGCGAGCTTCACCAAGTCCAGCGACTGGGGCACCGGCTTCGGCGGCCAGTGGACCATCAAGAACGCGGGCTCCGCGAGCATCAGTTCCTGGACCGTCGAGTGGGACTTCCCCTCCGGCACGTCCGTCAGCTCCGCCTGGGACGCCGACGTCACCAACTCCGGCAACCACTGGACGGCGAAGAACAAGTCCTACAACGGCACCCTCGCCGCCGGGGCCTCCATCAGCTTCGGCTTCAACGGCGCCGGTTCCGGCAATCCGAGCAACTGCACGCTCAACGGCAGCAGTTGCGACGGCACGACGGCCCCCGGCGACTCCGCCCCGAGCGCCCCCGGCACCCCGACCGCCTCCGGCGTCTCCGACACCTCGGTGAAGCTCTCCTGGAGCGCGGCCACCGATGACAAGGGCATCAAGAACTACGACGTGCTGCGCGACGGCAAGGTCGTGGCCACCGTGACCACCACGTCGTACACCGACACCGGGCTCACCGCGGGCAGCGACTACTCCTACTCCGTGCAGGCCCGCGACACCGCCGACCAGACCGGTCCGGCCAGCGCCGCGGTCGCCGTGCACACCACCGGCGGCGGCTCCACCACTCCCCCGCCCGCCGGCGGCAAGGTCAAGCTCGGCTACTTCACCGACTGGGGCATCTACGCCCGCAACTACAACGTGAAGAACCTGGTGACCTCCGGCTCCGCCGCCAAGATCACCCACATCAACTACGCCTTCGGCAACATCACCGGCGGCAAGTGCGCCATCGGCGACTCCTACGCCGACTACGACAAGGCGTTCACCGCCGACCAGGCCGTCAACGGCACCGCCGACACCTGGGACCAGCCGCTGCGCGGCAACTTCAACCAGCTGCGCGAGCTGAAGGCCAAGTACCCGAATCTCAAGGTCATCTGGTCCTTCGGCGGCTGGACCTGGTCCGGCGGCTTCGCCGACGCGGCCAAGGACCCGGCCGGCTTCGCCCAGTCCTGCTACGACCTCGTCAACGACCCGCGCTGGGCCGATGTGTTCGACGGCATCGACATCGACTGGGAGTACCCCAACAACTGCGGTCTGACCTGTGACACCAGCGGGCCCGAGGCGTTCAAGAACGTGATGGCCGCGCTGCGCGCCAAGTTCGGCAGCAGCAAGCTGGTCACGGCCGCGGTCTCCGCCGACGGCTCGGACGGCGGCAAGATCGACTCCGCCGACTACTCCGGCGCCTCCCAGTACGTCGACTGGTACAACGTGATGACGTACGACTTCTTCGGCGCCTGGGACGCGCAGGGCCCCACCGCCCCGCACTCCCCGCTCACCTCGTACAGCGGCATCCCGAAGGCGGGCTTCACCACCGCCGACGCGATCGCCAAGTACAAGGCGGCCGGTGTCCCCGCGTCCAAGCTGCTCATCGGCATCGGCTTCTACGGCCGCGGCTGGACCGGCGTCACCCAGGACGCCCCGGGCGGCACCGCCACGGGACCGGCGGCCGGCACCTATGAGCAGGGCATCGAGGACTACAAGGTCCTCAAGTCGTCCTGCCCGGTCACCGGCACCGTCGCGGGCACCGCGTACGCCCACTGCGGCAGCAACTGGTGGTCGTACGACACCCCGTCGACCATCGCCGGGAAGATGAGCTGGGCCAAGACCCAGGGCCTGGGCGGCGCGTTCTTCTGGGAGTTCAGCGGCGACACCAGCGACGGCGAACTGGTGAACGCCATCAGCAGCAACCTGTAAGAAGCCCAGTAAGAAGCATCGGCCCAGCGGGTGGACGTGGTTACGCCACGTTCACCCGCTGTCCGGGTGGGGCCGCTTCCAGCCACGCCAGAAACCCGGTCAGCGCGTCTTCGCTCATGGCGAGTTCGAGGCGTGTGCCCCGGTGGACGCAGGCGAGGACCACCGCGTCGGACAGCAGCGCCAGTTCCTCCTCGCCCTCGGGCAGCCGGCGGCCGGCCACCTCGATCTGGGCGCGTTCCAGGACCCGGCGGGGTCGGACGGCGTAGGAGAAGACCCGGTACCACTCGATGCGGTCGCCGTTGTAGCGGGCGACGCCGTAGCTCCAGCCCTTGCCGCCGGTGTCCGGATTCTCGGTCACGTCCCAGCGCAGGGAGCAGTCGAAGGTCCCGCCCGAGCGCTGGATCAGCCGGCGCCGCAGGCCGAACAGAAACAGCCCGACCACCACGAGCGCGACCACGATCCCGCACACAGTCAGAGCGAGGACCATCGGCACCGACCTCCTCGTCTCCTAGGTAGGGAAACTGCTTCTACTACTGAGTAATGAAACGGAAAAAACACCTACATCTGCCTCAGCCGCGACCGGCACCGGATTGCTCCGGGCCGGCCGCGGCTGAGTGATGTCAACGTACCGCGCGGCTGGTTCAGCGTGCGGTCGCCGCACGAAGTCGGACGTCCGCGCGGCGCTCGGCGGCGGCGTCGCCCTCCGCCTTCGCGCGCTCGAGTTCCCGCTCCGTGCGCTGGACATCGATCTCGTCCGACAGCTCGGCGATCTCGGCCAGCAGGGACAGCTTGTTGTCCGCGAACGAGACGAAACCGCCGTGCACCGCGGCGACGACCGTTCCACCATCACTCGTACGGATGGTCACCGGGCCCGACTCCAGCACACCGAGCAGCGGCTGGTGACCGGGCATGACGCCGATGTCGCCGGAGGTGGTGCGCGCGACGACCAGGGTGGCCTCGCCGGACCAGACCTGGCGGTCCGCGGCGACCAGCTCGACGTGCAGCTCAGCAGCCAAGAGTGGCTCCTCGGGTCACCACCCGGCAGGGGTGCCGGGTGTTGGGGTCAATTCTAGTGGGCGTTGCGGAGGGGGCGGGACGCGCCCGCCCCCTCCAAGAGCACGAGGCTCAGGAGACGCCCAGCTCCTTGGCGTTGGCCTTGAGGTCCTCAAGGCCACCGCACATGAAGAACGCCTGCTCCGGGAAGTGGTCGTACTCGCCGTCGCAGATCGCGTTGAACGCGGCGATCGACTCGTCCAGCGGCACGTCCGAACCGTCCACGCCGGTGAACTGCTTGGCGACGTGGGTGTTCTGGGACAGGAAGCGCTCCACGCGACGGGCACGCCAGACGACGAGCTTGTCCTCCTCGCCGAGCTCGTCGATACCGAGGATCGCGATGATGTCCTGCAGGTCCTTGTACTTCTGCAGGATGTTCTTCACGCGCATGGCCGCGTTGTAGTGGTCCGCGGCGATGTACCGCGGGTCCAGGATCCGGGACGTCGAGTCCAGCGGGTCCACGGCCGGGTAGATGCCCTTCTCCGAGATCGGACGGGAGAGAACCGTCGTCGCGTCGAGGTGGGCGAAGGTGGTGGCCGGGGCCGGGTCGGTCAGGTCGTCCGCGGGGACGTAGATCGCCTGCATCGAGGTGATCGAGTGACCGCGGGTCGACGTGATGCGCTCCTGGAGGAGACCCATCTCGTCGGCCAGGTTCGGCTGGTAACCCACCGCGGACGGCATACGGCCGAGCAGCGTGGAGACCTCGGAACCGGCCTGCGTGAAGCGGAAGATGTTGTCGATGAAGAACAGCACGTCCTGCTTCTGGACGTCACGGAAGTACTCGGCCATGGTGAGGCCGGCCAGCGCGACGCGCAGACGGGTGCCCGGGGGCTCGTCCATCTGACCGAAGACCAGGGCGGTCTTGTCGATGACGCCCGAGTCGGTCATCTCCTCGATGAGGTCGTTGCCCTCACGGGTGCGCTCACCGACACCGGCGAACACGGAGACACCGTCGTGGTTGTTGGCGACACGGTAGATCATCTCCTGGATGAGCACCGTCTTGCCGACGCCGGCGCCGCCGAACAGGCCGATCTTGCCGCCCTTGACGTACGGGGTGAGCAGGTCGATGACCTTGACGCCCGTCTCGAACATCTCGGTCTTCGACTCAAGCTCGTCGAAGTTCGGCGCCTTGCGGTGGATCGGCCAGCGCTCGCCCTCGTACTGCTCGTCGACGTTCAGCACCTCACCGAGGGTGTTGAACACCTTGCCCTTGGTGAAGTCGCCGACCGGCACCGAGATCGGCGCGCCGGTGTCGGTGACCGGGGCCTGGCGGACCAGGCCGTCGGTGGGCTGCATGGAGATGGTGCGGACCAGGCCGTCACCCAGGTGCTGGGCGACCTCCAGGGTCAGCGTCTTCTTCTCGCCGGCGTTGGCCGGGTCGGCCACCTCGACGTGCAGCGCCTGGTAGATGTCCGGCATCGCGTCGACGGGGAACTCCACGTCGACGACCGGGCCGATGACCCGGGCGACGCGGCCCGTAGCCGTCGCGGTCTCAACAGTGGTGGTCATTATCGGTCACTCCCCGCGGTCGCGTCGGCCAGGGCGCTCGCGCCACCGACGATCTCGCTGATTTCCTGGGTGATTTCGGCCTGGCGGGCCGCGTTGGCAAGACGGGAGAGCGTGTTGATCAGCTCGCCCGCGTTGTCGGTGGCCGACTTCATCGCGCGCCGCGTGGCGGCGTGCTTGGAAGCGGCCGACTGGAGCAGCGCGTTGTAGATACGGCTCTCCACGTAGCGGGGCAGCAGGGCGTCGAGGACGTCCTCCGCGGAGGGTTCGAAGTCGTAGAGCGGAAGGATCTCGCCCTCGGACTTCGTCTCCTCGGCGACCTCGTCGAGGCGCAGCGGAAGCAGCCGTGCGTCGAGCGCGGTCTGCGTCATCATCGAGACGAACTCGGTGTAGACGATGTGGAGTTCATCCACGCCGCCCTCGGCCGTGTCCTTCTCGATGGCCTCGATCAGGGGTGCCGCGACCTTCTTCGCGTCGGCGTACGACGGCTCGTCGGTGAAGCCCGTCCACGACTCCGCGACCTTGCGCTCGCGGAAGTTGTAGTGGGCGACACCGCGCCGGCCGACGATGTACGCGTCGACCTGCTTGCCCTCGCGCTCCAGGCGCGCGGTCAGCTGCTCCGCCGCCTTGATGGCGTTGGAGTTGAAGGCGCCGGCCAGACCGCGGTCGCTCGTGAGGAGCAGGATCGCGGCACGGGTCGGGTTCTCCGCCTCCGTGGTGAGCGGGTGCTTGGTGTTCGACCCCGTACCGACCGCCGTGACCGCGCGCGTCAGCTCGGTCGCGTACGGCGTGGAGGCCGCCACCTTGCGCTGCGCCTTGACGACGCGCGAGGCGGCGATCATCTCCATCGCCTTGGTGATCTTCTTGGTCGCGCTGACGGATCGGATGCGACGCTTGTAGACCCGGAGCTGGGCTCCCATGAGTCAGGTCCCTTCCTTACGTCACTTGGCGGCAGCGGCAGGAGTGTCCTCGCCGAGCAGCTTGCCGTCCGAGGTCTCGAACTGCTTCTTGAACTCGGCCACCGCGTCGTCGATCGCCTGGATCGTGTCGTTCGACATCTTGGCGCCCTCCTTGATGGAGGTCATCAGGCCCTGGTGCTTGCGGTGCAGGAAGTCCAGCAGCTCCCGCTCGAAGCGACGGACGTCCACGACCGGGACATCGTCCATACGACCGTTGGTGCCGGCCCACACGGAGACGACCTGGTCCTCGGTGGCCATCGGCTGGTACTGGTCCTGCTTCAGCAGCTCGACCATGCGCTGACCGCGCTCCAGCTGGGCCTTGGAGGCCGCGTCCAGGTCGGAACCGAAGGCGGCGAACGCCTCCAGCTCACGGAACTGGGCGAGGTCCACACGGAGGCGGCCGGAGACCTGGCGCATCGCCTTGTGCTGGGCGGAGCCACCGACTCGGGAGACCGAGATACCGACGTTCAGCGCGGGACGCTGACCGGCGTTGAACAGGTCCGACTCCAGGAAGCACTGGCCGTCGGTGATGGAGATGACGTTGGTCGGGATGAACGCCGAGACGTCGTTGGCCTTCGTCTCGACGATCGGCAGACCGGTCATCGAACCGGCGCCCATGTCGTCGGAGAGCTTGGCGCAGCGCTCCAGCAGACGCGAGTGCAGGTAGAAGACGTCACCCGGGTAGGCCTCACGGCCCGGCGGGCGGCGCAGCAGCAGGGACACGGCGCGGTAGGCGTCGGCCTGCTTCGAGAGGTCGTCGAAGATGATGAGGACGTGCTTGCCCTCGTACATCCACTGCTGGCCGATGGCCGAACCGGTGTACGGCGCAAGGTACTTGAAGCCGGCCGGGTCGGACGCCGGGGCGGCGACGATGGTCGTGTACTCCAGCGCGCCGTTCTCCTCCAGCGAGCGGCGAACGCCCGCGATGGTGGAGCCCTTCTGGCCGATGGCGACGTAGATGCAGCGGACCTGCTTCTTCGGGTCGCCGGTGCGCCAGTTGTCGCGCTGGTTGATGATGGTGTCGACGGCCAGGGCGGTCTTGCCGGTCTGGCGGTCACCGATGATCAGCTGACGCTGACCACGGCCGATCGGGGTCATCGCGTCGACGGCCTTGTAGCCGGTCTCCATCGGCTCGTGCACCGACTTGCGCTGCATGACCGTGGGGGCCTGCAGCTCAAGGGCGCGGCGGCCGGACGTCTCGATCTCGCCGAGGCCGTCGATCGGGTTGCCGAGCGGGTCGACAACACGGCCGAGGTAACCCTCGCCGACCGCGACGGAGAGCACCTCGCCGGTACGCGTGACCGGCTGGCCCTCCTCGACGCCACTGAACTCGCCGAGGACGACGGCACCGATCTCGCGCTCCTCGAGGTTGAGGGCGAGGCCGAGGGTGCCGTCCTCGAACTTCAGCAGTTCGTTGGCCATGGCCGAGGGAAGACCCTCGATCTTCGCGATGCCGTCGCCGGCGACGGTGACCGTACCGACCTCCTCGCGCGAGGCCGCGTCCGGCTTGTACGACTGGACGAAGTTCTCCAGCGCGTCCCGGATCTCCTCCGGCCGGATCGTGAGCTCCGCCATCTGGGTTCCCTGCTCTCCTTGTTGGGCCCGAAGTTTCACTTTGGGGGGATGGGGACTCCCCCCAACAGGAGGTGAATCCTCTGCACGGCCCAACCAGGGCCGTATGTACGTACTGCTATTACTCGGTATGTCGAGGTGCTGCGTCGCTGTCGCGTCGCCGTTAGCTCGCCATGCGGCGGGCGGCCTCGTCCAGTCGGTCCGCGAGCGAACCGTTGATGACCTCGTCACCGACCTGGACCCGCATACCGCCGACGACGTCGGGGTCCACGTCCAGGTTGAGGTGGATCCGGCGGCCGTAGAGCTTGCCGAGAGCGGCGCCGAGGCGCTGCTTCTGGGTGTCGCTCAGCGGCACCGCCGAGGTGACGACGGCGACCAGACGGTCCCGGCGCTCCGCGGCCAGCTTGGACAGGGACTCCAGTCCCGCTTCCAGGCTACGACCACGCGGCGCGGCCACGAGGCGCACGACCAGACGCTCGGTGGCGGGCTTGGCCCGTCCGCCCAGCAGCCGGTTCAGCAGCTCGGTCTTGGCCCCGGCGCCCGCGGTGCGGTCGGTCAGGGCGGCGCGCAGCTCGGTGTTGGAGGCGACGATCCGGCCGAACCGGAACAGCTCGTCCTCCACCTCGTCGAGGTTGCCACGCTTCTCCGCGGCGGTGAGGTCGGCGATGTCCGCCAGCTGCTCCGTCGCGTCCACCAGGTCGCGGGGCTGCGACCAGCGGGCGCGGGCCATCCCGGCCACCAGGTCGACGGCCACGCCGCTGACCTGGGTACCGAGCAGGCGCTGGACCAGCTCGGCCTTGGCCTCTCCGGACTGCGCCGGGTCGGTGAGAACCCGGCGCAGGCCGGCCTCGCGGTCGAGCAGCGCGGTGACGGCCGCCAGCTCGTCGGCGAGCGCGGCCGCGTCCACGGACGTGGAGTCCGTCAGCGCGTCGAGACGCTCCCGTGCGGCTGCCAGGGCCTCGCGGCTCGCTCCGTTCATCGCGCGGCCTCGGCCTTCTCCTCGAGCTCGTCGAGGAAGCGGTCGATCACACGGCTCTGCCGGGCGTGGTCCTCAAGGGACTCGCCGACGAGCTTGCCGGCCAGGTCGGTGGCGAGCTTGCCGACGTCCTGACGCAGCGTGGACGCGGCGGCCTTGCGGTCGGCCTCGATCTGGGTGTGACCGGCGGCGACGATCTCCTCGCGCTGCCGCTGGCCCTCGGCCCGCATCTCGGCGATGAGCGTGGCACCCTGCTCCTGCGCCTCCTGGCGCAGTCGCGCGGCCTCGTGCCGTGCCTCGGCCAGCTGGGCCTTGTACTGCTCAAGGACGCTCTGGGCCTCGGTCTGCGCGGCCTCGGCCTTTTCGATACCGCCCTCGATGGCCTCGCGACGCTCTTCCAGAACCTTGTTGATGTTCGGGAGGAGCTTCTTGGCGAGGAAGCCGAAGACGATGACGAAGGCGATCAGGCCGATGACGAGCTCCGGCCACGGCGGAATGAGAGGGTTCTCCTTCTCCGCCGCAAACTGAACCCATGAGTGGGTCATCTCAGTGCCTTTCGTCGAATGGGCTGTCGCTGTCGCTCGTCTTAGTAGACGAACGGCATGACGAGGCCGATGAGGGCCAGCGCCTCACAGAACGCGAAGCCGAGGATCTGGTTGGAGCGGATCAGGCCCGCAGCCTCGGGCTGACGCGCGAGGGCCTGCGTGCCGTTACCGAAGATGATGCCGACGCCGACGCCGGGGCCGATGGCCGAAAGGCCGTAACCGACGGAGCTGAGCGAACCAGTGACAGCGGCAAGGGTCTGGGACATGCCAGTTCTTCCTTTTCTTTACGGACCGGTGGGGGGTTGGCCACCGGACGACCAGGGGTTTCGGGGCGGAGTGGCTCAGTGGTGCTCGGCGAGCGCGCCCTGGATGTAGGAGCAGGTCAGCAGGACGAAGACGTATGCCTGGACGGCCTGGATGAACAGCTCGAAGGCGGTCATGACGATCGTCATCACGAACGAGACGCCGGCGAAGGCGATACCGATGCCGTTCAGCATGTACCAGCTGGCGATCGTGAAGAGCACGATCAGCGTGTGACCGGCGAACATGTTCGCGAACAGTCGGACGGCGTGGGTGAAGGGGCGGACCAGCAGGTTCGAGAAGAACTCGATGACCATGGCCAGCGGCAGCACCGCGCCGAGCGACTTGTCGTAACCCGTGAAGTTCTTGAACGCGCCGACGAAACCGTGCCGCTTGAAGGTCAGCGAGACCCACAGCACGTAGACGATCGCGGCCAGCGCTGCCGGGTAGGCGATGATCGACGTCACCGGGAACTGGGCGACCGGGATGATCGACCAGATGTTCATCATCCAGACGAAGAAGAAGAGAGAGACGACCAGCGGTACGTACTTCTCTCCTTCCTTCTTGCCGATGGTCTCGTAGACGACACCCCGGCGCACGAAGTCGTAGCCGGCCTCGCCGACCATCTGGAGCTTGCCCGGGATGACCTTGGCCTTGCCGAAGGCGGCCCAGAAGAAGCCCACGACGATGATGGAACCGAGCAGGGCGAGGAGCATCGGCTTGTTGAAGTACAGGCCGTTCGTGTTCCCCCAGATCGGCTCGAAGAGGAACGAATGCAGGCCCGGAGCGACGGTGTCGAAGCCGCACCCGCTGAACAGGTGGCAGCTCGAGTCGAAAGCGAGCGTCTGCGTCGGATCAGCACTCACCGCGGGCTCCTTCATCGTGGCGCATAGGTACGGCAACCTCGTTGTGTCGGCGCGGCGTGCGGCCGCGGGTCGGCACGGGACTGGTGTGACGGATGTGGGGGCGGCTGGGGGGCATCTCGCCTCGCGATCGAACAGGCGTCAGCTCAGATGCCCGCGCCCGCGATGCCGCAGTTGGCACCGGACGATAGCAGCATGCGTGCTGCGCCTTTATCCCGGCCCTACCTCTCACGACGAACGCCCTGTCTTTTCGGGCTTGTCACCCGAAGACGAGGCGTCCGGTTCGACGTAGAGGGTCTTGGCCTTCATGTGCGCACGCGTCTGCGCGGCGATCCACACGAGGGTGGCGACCACAAGCGTGATGGCGAAGGCACGCGGGTTGAAGAGCGTGGTGTTCTTGAACAGTGCGACGAAGATGACCATCAGCAGCAGCTGAGCCGCGTAGAGCATCAGGCCCATCATCTGGAACAGCTGCGGAAATGACTTGGCGGTGCGCTGGAGCACATAGAGACCGAGCCCCATGAACAGGACCACGACCACGGTCGCGACGACGGCCCCGATCGCTCCCTTGCCGCCCGCGACCACACCACTGACGACGGCGGCAAGCGCGCCGACGACAGCCGTGGGTACGGCGGCCTGGGCCAGGATCCGGGCGTCAGAAGACGGCATGGCGGCAACTCCGCTTTCACAGGGGGGCAGGTGTCGTCATGGACGAGCGTAGTCCCGGGCTGAGTGAACGAGACCTCACACCAAAGGGCCGTCGCACTACGGTCCGTCGGTTCTATCCCGGGTTCTCGTGAACAGTATCACAAACTATTTGATGAGGTCTTTACCTGGTAGGTGTGCTTGCTGTCACACATGAGAGTGACTCTGCACGTCTGATCAGAAACCGAGCCGCTTTGTCTGGTATTAGGGATCTTTGCTCCCCCACGACTTGGCAATGCTCTAGTCAGATTCTTACCTTGCCCGTCTCAGGAACGGTCAGGAAAACGCCCACGAGTGCCGATTGCGGTCGCCCCGTTGACGCCGGACACACCGGCCGTGACGGGCGCGCGGTCCTCGGTCTCCGGCTCGTCGGGAGCGTCCTGCGCGGCCGCCTCCATGGCGAGTTCCGCCTCCGCCGCCGCGGCCCGGCGGCGCCGGTAGCGCGGCGGCACGAAGCGCTGGGCCCACACCGGCACCCGCGGCGTGAAGCGCGGCAGGAGCAGCAGGACGAGGCCCACGGCGCTGAGGAAGACGACGCCGAGCACGATCCACATCGACGCCGAGTTGACCGAGTAGGCCAGCGCGCCGAAGGCGATCAGCGCCGACCAGAAGTACATGATCAGCACCGCGCGGCTGTGCGAGTGGCCGATCTCCAGCAGCCGGTGGTGCAGATGCCCGCGGTCCGCGGCGAACGGCGACTGACCGCGCCAGGTGCGCCGCACGATGGCCAGCACCAGGTCGGCGGCCGGGATCGCGATGATCGTCAGCGGCATCAGCAGCGGGATGTAGACGGGCACCATCTGGTGCACGGTGGCGCGCTCGGAACCGGAGAACAGGTTCATCACGTCCGGGTCCACCTGACCCGTGATCGAGATGGCGCCCGCGGCCAGCACCAGGCCGATCAGCATGGAGCCGGAGTCGCCCATGAAGATGCGCGCCGGGTGCATGTTGTGCGGCAGGAAGCCCAGGCACATGCCCATCAGGATCGACGCGAACAGGGTGGCGGGGGCGGCGGCCTCGATGCCGTACGACACCCAGACGCGATACGCGTACAGGAAGAACGCCACCGTCGCGATGCACACCATGCCGGCCGCGAGACCGTCGAGGCCGTCCACGAAGTTCACGGCGTTGATCGTGATGACGACGAGCGCCACGGTCAGCAGCGTGCCCTGCCACTGGGTCAGCGCCACATTGCCGACGCCGGGGATGGGCAGCCACAGGATCGTCAGACCCTGCATCACCATGACGCCCGCGGCGATCATCTGGCCGCCGAGCTTGATCAGGGCGTCGATCTCGAACTTGTCGTCCAGGACGCCGATCAGCCAGATCAGGGCGGCGCCGGAGAGCAGGGCCCGCGGTTCGTTGGACTTCTCGAACACCCAGTTCAGGCTGGACAGATGGTCGGCGACCAGCAGGCCCGCGCACAGTCCGAAGAACATCGCGATCCCGCCGAGGCGCGGAGTGGGTTCCCGGTGCACGTCCCGGGCCCGGATCTCCGGCATCGCCCCCGCCACGATCGCGAACTTCCGCACCGGCCCCGTCAGCAGGTACGTCACCGCGGCCGTGATGCAGAGCGTCAGCAGGTATTCACGCACGGGCTTCCCCACAGGTCTCGCTGGCCATCACAGCCCCACAGCCTAGCGGCGGGCGTATACGTCTGAGGACTTACGGGTAGCCAGGATGGTTGCAGACCATGCTGTGAGGCGCCCCGCGCCCGGTTCCGGTCAGCCCGGATACGGCGGGAACGCGCCGGTCAGCTCCTGCACCTCGGCCCGCGCCCCGGCCGGTTCCGGGTGCCCGCGCACCACCGCGGCGAGCAGTTTCGCGATCCGCTCCATCTCCGGCTCGCCCATGCCCTGGGTGGTCACCGCGGCCGTACCCAGGCGCAGGCCCCTCCCGTCGCCGTGCGGCAGCGCGCAGCAGTCCAGGACGATCCCGGCGGCGGCGAGCCGGCCGCGGGCGGTGCGGCCGTCCACGCCGAGCGGTGCCGCGTCGGCGGTGATCAGATGGGTGTCCGTGCCGCCGGTGGTGACGGTGAGCCCCTCCTCGGCGAGATGGGCGGCCAGGGTGCGGGCGTTGGCGACCACCTGGTGGGCGTACGTGGCGAACTCCGGGGTCGCCGCCTCGCCGAACGCGACGGCCTTCGCGGCGATGGTGTGCATCTGCGCCCCGCCCTGGGTGAACGGGAACACCGCACGGTCCACCCGCTCGGCCAGCTCGGCGCCGCACAGGATCATGCCGCCGCGAGGTCCGCGCAGCACCTTGTGCGTGGTCGCGCAGACGATGTCGGCGTACGGCACCGGGTTCGGGGCGGCGCCGCCCGCGACGAGGCCGATGGGGTGGGCGGCGTCCGCGATCAGATAGGCGCCGACCTCGTCGGCGACCTCGCGGAAGAAGGCGTAGTCGATGTGCCGCGGGTAGGCGATGGAGCCGCACACGATCGCCTTGGGACGGTGGTTGCGGGCCAGGTGGCGCACCTGGTCGTGGTCGATCAGCCCGGTCTCCGCGTCGACGCCGTAGCCGACGAAGTCGAACCAGCGGCCGGAGAAGTTGGCCGGGGAGCCATGGGTGAGGTGTCCGCCGTACGGCAGGCCGAGGGCGAGGACGGTGTCGCCGGGGCGCAGCAGGGCGGCGTACGCGGCGAGGACGGCGGAGGAGCCGGAGTGGGCCTGTACGTTCGCGTGCCGGGCCCCGAACAGCGCGCAGGCCCGCCGCACCGCCAGCCGCTCTGCCATGTCCACGATCTCGCAGCCGCCGTGGTGGCGGGCGCCGGGATAGCCCTCGGCGTACTTGTTCGCCAGCGGGGAGCCGAGGGCGGCGAGCACGGCGCGGGAGGTGAAGTTCTCCGCCGCGATCAGCTGGAGCGACGTCGACTGCCGGCGCAGTTCCGCCAGCAGGATCTCGGCCACCTCGGGATCCTGCTGCCGCAGGACATCGGCCTCGTGCAGGGTGATGACCGACATGACGGACTCCGGGCGGTCGACGGTGACGTACCCCTAATGTAGGCCGGGCTTCGTCGGGGGGCGCGGTGTCGACGGTCGTGGACGGCCCGGACGGGCGCGCACCGCGCCCGGCACTACATCCGTGCCGGGACTCCGGTGAGCGCCGTGACGACCGGGTCCAGCGCGTCCCGTATCTCGTCGCCGATGGAGCGGAAGAACGGCAGGGGCGCGCCGTAGGGGTCGTACACCTCGTCCGCCTCGGCCGTGGGGGCCAGCAGCCAGCCGCGCAGGGCGGCGGCGGCGCGGACCAGGGCGCGGGCGCGCATGACGAGACCTTCGTCCAGCGGCGGCAGCGTCGCGGGGTCGATCGCGCGGACCAGGCGCGTGAACTCCTTGAGGGTGAAGGTGCGCAGGCCCGCCGAATGGCCCATGGAGATGACCTGGGCGCGGTGGTCGCGGGTCGCGGTCAGCACCAGGTCGGCCCGGATGACGTGCTCGTCGAGCAGTTCCCGGCCCATGAAGCCGGAGGCGTCCGCGCCGAACTCGGCCAGCACGGTCTCCGCGTTGGCCTCCATGGGCGCGCCCTCATGGCCCCAGGTGCCCGCGCTCTCCACGATCAGCCCGCCGCCGAGCACCCCGAGGCGCTCGGCGACGAAATGCCGGGTCAGCCGCTCGGTGATGGGCGAGCGGCACACATTGCCGGTACTGACGTGGAGGATGCGGAAGGTGTCGCGCGGAAACCCGAACGTCGTCGTCTCCTCCGCGAGGCGCTCCCCGATGCCTATGCCACGCCCCGCTGCAGGGGCCGTCAATTCGCCACCTCAAGGTCGGGTACGACCTTGCGCAGCTCGTCCGCCGAGATGGCGCCCTCGCGCAGCAGCACCGGCACATCGCGGGAGACGTCCACGATGGACGAGGGCACGATGCCCGGGGTCGGGCCGCCGTCGAGGTAGACGGAGACGGAGTCGCCGAGCATGTCCTGCGCGGCGTCGCAGGTCTCCGGCGACGGGTGTCCGGTGAGGTTGGCGGAGGACACGGCCATCGGGCCGACCTCGGTGAGCAGCTCGATGGCGACCGGGTGCAGCGGCATGCGCACGGCGACCGTGCCCCGGGTGTCGCCGAGGTCCCACTGGAGGGACGGCTGGTGCTTGGCGACCAGCGTCAGGGCGCCCGGCCAGAACGCGTCGACCAGTTCCCAGGCCATCTCGGAGAAGTTCGTGACCAGGCCGTGCAGGGTGTTCGGGGAGCCGATGAGCACGGGGGTGGGCATGTTGCGGCCCCGGCCCTTGGCGGCGAGCAGATCGGCGACGGCCTCGGAGGAGAACGCGTCGGCGCCGATGCCGTAGACCGTGTCGGTCGGCAGCACCACCAGCTCGCCCCGGCGGACGGCGGACGCGGCTTCGCGCAGACCCGTCGCGCGGTCGGTCGCGTCGTTGGTGTCGTATCGCCGTGCCATTTAACGGGCCTCCTCGTACACAAACTGCGGGGTTGAAGTCTCGGTGCTGCTCACGGCAGCGCCTTGCGGGCGGTGGCGAACCGCGGCCGGTTGTTGAGGTCGGGGTGATCGGCCGCGTCGGCCCAGCCCCGCTCCTCGGTGAAGATCCACGGCACCTGTCCGCCCTGGGTGTCGGCGTGCTCGATGACGACGACCCCGCCGGGCCGCAGCAGCCGGTGCGCGGTGCGCTCGATGCCGCGGATCAGGTCGAGCCCGTCCTCTCCCGAGAACAACGCGAGTTCGGGATCGTAGTCGCGGGCTTCGGGGGCGACGTACTCCCATTCGGTGAGCGGGATGTACGGCGGGTTGGAGATGACCAGGTCGACCTGGCCGTCCAGATCGGGGAACGCGGTCAGGGCGTCGCCCTGGCGCAGCTCGACCCTGGACCCCTCGACGTTCTTGCGGGTCCAGCGCAGCGCGTCCTCCGACAGCTCCACGGCGTGCACCCGGGAGCGCGGCACCTCCTGGGCGAGGGCGAGCGCGATGGCCCCGGAGCCGGTGCACAGATCGACGATGCACGGCTCGACCACGTCCATGGCGCGCACCGCGTCTATGGCCCAGCCGACCACCGACTCGGTCTCCGGCCGGGGCACGAACACGCCGGGCCCGACCTGGAGTTCCAGATAGCGGAAGTAGGCCCGCCCGGTGATGTGCTGGAGCGGCTCGCGCTGCTCACGCCGGGCGATGACCTCCCAGTACCGGGCGTCGAAGTCCGCGTCCTTCACGGAGTGCAGTTCGCCGCGCTTGACGCCGTGCACGAACGCGGCGAGCTCCTCCGCGTCGGTGCGCGGCGAGGGCACGCCGGCGTCGGCCAGCCGCTGGGTGGCCTGGGCCACCTCCGCGAGCAGCAGGTTCACGCAAGTCCTCCGGAAGTCAGCACTCGTATTTGCCGTAAGGCGGCGTCGCCCTACGCGGCCGCGAGCTTCGCCGCGGAGTCGGCGTCGACGCAGGCCTGGATGACCGCGTCGAGTTCACCGTCCAGGACCTGGTCCAGGTTGTACGCCTTGAAGCCGACACGGTGGTCGGAGATGCGGTTCTCCGGGAAGTTGTACGTACGGATCTTCTCGGAGCGGTCGACGGTGCGGACCTGGCTGCGGCGGGCGTCCGCGGCCTCCCGCTCCGCCTCCTCCTGGGCCGCGGCGAGCAGCCTGGAGCGCAGGATACGCAGGGCCTGCTCCTTGTTCTGGAGCTGGCTCTTCTCGTTCTGGCAGGAGGCGACGACACCGGTGGGCAGGTGGGTGATGCGCACCGCGGAGTCCGTGGTGTTGACGGACTGGCCGCCGGGACCGGAGGAGCGGTAGACGTCGATGCGGAGGTCGTTCGGGTTGATCTCCACGTCCACCTCCTCGGCCTCGGGGGTGACGAGGACACCGGCGGCGGAGGTGTGGATACGGCCCTGGGACTCGGTGGCCGGCACCCGCTGCACGCGGTGCACGCCGCCCTCGTACTTCAGCCGCGCCCACACGCCCTGGCCGGGCTCGGTCTGCCCGCGGGTCTTCACCGCGACCTGGACGTCCTTGTAGCCGCCCAGCTCGGACTCGGTGGCGTCGATGATCTCGGTCTTCCAGCCGACGCGCTCCGCGTAGCGCAGGTACATGCGCAGCAGGTCGCCGGCGAACAGCGCCGACTCGTCGCCGCCCGCGCCCGCCTTGATCTCCAGAATGACGTCCTTCTCGTCACTGGGGTCACGCGGGACGAGCAGCAGGCGCAGCTTCTCGGTCAGCTCCTCGCGCTGCTGCTCCAGCTCCTTGACCTCGGCGACGAAGTCCGGGTCGTCGGCGGCCAGCTCGCGCGCGGTCTCGATGTCGTCGCCGGCCTGCTTCCAGGAGCCGTACGTGCCGACGATCGGGGTCAGCTCGGCATAGCGCTTGTTCAGCTTGCGCGCGTTCGCCTGGTCGGCGTGGACCGACGGGTCGGCGAGCTTCGTCTCGAGGTCGGCGTGCTCGGCGACGAGGTCCTCGACTGCCTCGAACATCTTTCGGCTCCTGTACTGCGGTGAAGGGAAGGGGCGGGCGACCAAAAACGCCGGTCCCGGACGCACGCCCTCGCGGACGTACGGCCGTGGACCGGCGAATGGGGGCTCGCTACTTCTTGGAGCCGGCGGCAGCCTTGCCGAAGCGGGCCTCGAAGCGGGCCACACGGCCACCGGTGTCGAGGATCTTCTGCTTGCCCGTGTAGAACGGGTGGCACTCGGAGCAGACCTCGGCACGGATGGTGCCGGAGTCGATGGTGCTCCGGGTGGTGAACGACGCGCCACAGGTGCAGCTGACCTGCGTCTCGACGTACTCGGGGTGGATGTCGCGCTTCAAGGTTTCTCCTAGGTTTCGGGAGGGCTCCGGGTCGCCGCCGCGGGCTGCGGGGACGTGAACCGGGGCCGACGTACCAGTCTGCCAGGACTGGGGCCATCCCCCCAAACCGGGGGTGTGGTTGTTCTATTCCCGGGGGCGGTCCCGCGGCTTCCCCGGGCGGTCCCGCGGCCGTCCGTCAGCCGCTCACCACACCGCCGGCCTCGCCCGTGGCGGTGCCCTTGGCCGCCTTGGGGATCGGGCGGTCGTTCTTCAGCGCGTCCCACACCAGCCGGGCCTTCGACTTCTCCAGCAGCACGCGGTTGGGGTTGGCCGGGTCGTACTGGACGGGCATGGTGACCATCGTCATGTGCCGGGCGTCGATGCCCTTGAGGCCGTCGGCGAAGTCGATGAGGGAGTTGACCGAGCCGAGGTCGGAGTCGGTGGTGACGGCCTTGGTGGCGGTGTCGGCGAGGTCGTACAGCTTCTTGGGGTCGCTGAAGACGCCGACGTTCTTGACCTGGCCGAGCAGCGCCTTGACGAAGGCCTGCTGGAGCTGGATGCGGCCGAGGTCGGAGCCGTCGCCGACGCCGTGCCGGGTGCGGACCAGGCCGAGGGCCTGCTGTCCGTCGAGGGTGTGCGTGCCGGCCTTGAGGTCCAGGTGGCTCTGCGGGTCGGCGATGGCCCTGGTCGTGGTGACCGGGACGCCGCCGAGGTCGTCGATGAGCTTCTGGAAGCCCGCGAAGTCGACCTCCAGATAGTGGTCCATGCGGATGCCGGTGAGGGCCTCGACGGACTTCACGGCGCAGGCCGCGCCGCCGGTGGAGTACGCCTCGTTGAACATCACCGAGCTCGCGGCCGGGTGCGTGGTGCCCTTGGTGTCGGTGCACGCGGGGCGGTCCACCAGGGTGTCCCGGGGTATGGAGACCACACTGGCCTTCTTGTGGCCCTCGTAGACGTGCACGATCATCGCGGTGTCGGAGCGGGCGCTGCCGTCGTCCGTGCCGCCGCCGAGCTTCTTGTTGGTGCCGGCGCGGGTGTCGGAGCCGAGGACCAGGATGTTCTCGGAGCCGTTGTCGATCTTCGTGGGCCGGTCCTTGCCGAGGACCTGGTTGATGTCGACGCTGTGCAGGTTGCCGTTGAGCTTGAAGTACAGGTATCCGGCTCCGGCGCCGCCGAGCACCAGCACGCCCGCGGCCGTCCAGGCCGTCGCGAGCAGGGCCTTGCGGCCGGTGCTGCGGGGCTTGCGGCGCCGTCCCCGGCCTCCTCGGCCGGGCTCCTGGGCGCCGGTCTGAGGTATCGGTTCCGGCATGCTCTCGGCGGACACGGCACTCCTAGGTCTCGTCGATCGGTTACCCCCTGCGGTCAGGGTCAGGCGCGGTCATCACCGCTCCATCGTCCCTCCGGGCGGTAGGACGGAGAAACTCGGGACAGCGTTGCACAACGCAGAGTGCCCATCGCGTGGGGCGATGGGCACTGTGTGTAGTGGGCCGGATCGGAAGTACGGCGCTCACCTGCGGCTTTGGCGCCGGTTGTCGTATGTTTCCGACCGGATGCGGAACGTGAGCCTTGTGGCAAAGGTCTCGCTTCGGACACGACGGAGGCCGCCCCCGCGGGGACGGCCTCTGTCAGCTGGTTCCGGTTTCCGGAGACTCAGTCGCCGTTGCCGGGGGTCGGCGTCGTCTTCTGGATCTGCATCAGGAACTCGATGTTCGACTTGGTCTGCTTCATCTTGTCCAGCAGCAGCTCGATCGCCTGCTGCTGGTCCAGGGCGTGCAGCACCCGGCGCAGCTTCCAGACGACGCCCAGCTCCTCGGCGCCCAGCAGGATCTCTTCCTTACGGGTGCCGGACGCGTCCACGTCCACCGCCGGGAAGATGCGCTTGTCGGCGAGCTTGCGGTCGAGCTTGAGCTCCATGTTGCCGGTGCCCTTGAACTCCTCGAAGATCACCTCGTCCATGCGGGAGCCGGTGTCCACGAGCGCCGTCGCCAGGATGGTGAGCGAGCCGCCGTCCTCGATGTTGCGCGCGGCACCGAAGAAGCGCTTCGGCGGGTACAGCGCGGTCGAGTCGACACCACCGGACAGGATGCGGCCGGAGGCCGGCGCCGCGAGGTTGTAGGCGCGGCCCAGACGCGTGATGGAGTCCAGCAGCACGACCACGTCGTGGCCCAGCTCCACGAGGCGCTTGGCGCGCTCGATGGCCAGCTCGGCGACCGTGGTGTGGTCCTCGGCCGGGCGGTCGAAGGTCGAGGAGATGACCTCGCCCTTGACCGACCGCTGCATGTCGGTGACCTCTTCCGGACGCTCGTCGACCAGGACGACCATCAGGTGGCACTCGGGGTTGTTGTGCGTGATCGCGTTGGCGATCGCCTGCATGATCATGGTCTTGCCGGTCTTCGGCGGGGCCACGATCAGACCGCGCTGGCCCTTGCCGATCGGCGACACGAGGTCGATGATCCGGGTCGTCAGCACGCCCGGGTCCGTCTCCAGGCGGAGGCGGTCCTGCGGGTACAGCGGCGTCAGCTTGTTGAACTCCGGGCGGCCGCGGCCGTGTTCGGGCGCCATGCCGTTGACGGAGTCGAGGCGGACGAGCGCGTTGAACTTCTCGCGGCGCTCCCCGTCCTTCGGCTGACGGACCGCGCCGGTGAGGTGGTCACCCTTGCGCAGACCGTTCTTGCGGACCTGGGCGAGGGAGACGTACACGTCGTTCGGGCCCGGCAGGTAGCCGGAGGTCCGGATGAAGGCGTAGTTGTCGAGGATGTCCAGGATGCCCGCGACGGGGATCAGGACGTCGTCCTCGGTGACCTGCGGCTCGGCGATCTCGTCGCGGCCACGACGGCCACGGCGGTCGCGGTAGCGGCCGCGGCGGCCGCGCCGGCCGCCCTCGAAGTCGTCGTCGTCCTGCTGCTGCCGGTCCTGGCGGCCGCCCTGCTGGCCCTGCTGCTGACGCTGGCCGCCCTGCTGGTCGTCGCCCTTGTTCCGGCGGTCGCCACGGTCGCCGCGCTCACTGCGGTCACCACGCTCGCCGCGCTCACGGCCGCGCTCACGGCGGTCGCGGCGGCCGCGGCCCTCGCCGTCACCGGCGTCGCCCTTCGCGGACTCGCCCTGCTGCTGCGGCTGCTGAGCGGACGCGTCGGCCTTGGACTCGCTCTTGGCGTCCGTACGGGCCTCGGTCTTGGCCTCGGCGGCGGCCGTCTCGGCGCCGCCCGCGGCGGGGCTGCCGGCCTCGGCGGTGGCACGACGACGACGGCGCTCGGTCGGCGCGTCATCGCTGGCGGGCTGACCGGGAATCTCGATCTGCTGCTGCGCCTTCTCGGCGGGCGCCTCGGACTTGGCCGCCTTCTGCGCGCCGTCCGCGCTCTCGCCGGTGCGGGCCTTGGAGGTGGCCCGGCGCTTCGGCTTGGTCTCGGTGGCGGCCTCGGCCTTGGGGGCACTGCCCTGGGCCTGCGCCTCCTTGATGACCTCGATCAGCTGGCTCTTGCGCATCCGCGCGGTGCCCCTGATACCGAGGCCCGAGGCGACCTGCTGCAGCTCGGCCAGCACCATGCCCTCAAGGCCGGTACCCCGGCGCCGCCGGGAGCCGGCACCGGTGGCAGGCGCGGAGGCGTCCGTGGCGGGCGCGGCAGCGGTCTCCTCGACACGTGCGCCCATCAGATCGGTGGTGTCGCTCACGAAGGGTCCTTCCCTGGAGCGGACGTCGGCCTGTCTGGCTCGGCGACCGGTTGTGCTGTCCGACTACGGTCCTGTCTTCGTGAACCGTGCCGGGGCGGTGGTCCGCCAACGCGGCGGAAGAGAAATGTGCGGTGACGGCGCTTCCGCGAGCCGTGACACCCGGTGTCACGTGGCGTGGTAGCACCTGTTCCGGAGCATGCCCTGCGGCCGGCTCAGTGCTCGCATACGACGTACTGCCCAGGTACGGCGCGCGGAACACGGAGTGGCGTGGGGGGCTCCCGGAAGAATGTCTGTCCCGGACGGGGACACGTGGCACCTCGCCATGGTGGGGTCGGGTGCAGACTTGAGATTAACACTACCGGATCCAACAAACATTCCCCCTCTCCAAATCCGGCAACCGTGTGTCAGGGCGCAAGCGGAAGCACGCTCGCTCCCCGCATATCCAGGTCCAGCCGGTTGGCGGCCCAGCCGTCACCTGCGAGGTGGGAGACCTTGTCGGCGGTGCCGGCGTCGGTCAGGGCCATGACGGTGGGTCCGGCGCCGGAGATGACGGCCGGGATCCCGTCCGCCCGCAGCCGCTCCACCAGCGCCGCGCTCTCCGGCATGGCCGGGGCGCGGTACTCCTGGTGGAGGCGGTCCTCGGTGGCGGGCAGCAGCAGTTCGGGGCGCCGGGTGAGGGCCTCGACGAGCAGCGCGGCACGGCCCGCGTTGGCGGCGGCGTCGACATGCGGCACGGTGCGCGGCAGCAGTCCGCGGGCGGTTTCCGTCAGGACCGGCTTTCCGGGTACGAAAACCACCGGAACGATGGAATCGTCGGGGTCCATTCTGATCGCGCGGGCCGCGCCGGATTCCATCCAGGACAAGGTGAATCCGCCGAGCAGACAGGCGGCCACATTGTCGGGGTGGCCCTCGATCTCGGTGGCCAGCGCCAGCAGGGCCGCGTCGTCCAGACGGGCCTCGCCGCCTATGGTCACGGCGCGGGCGGCCACGATGCCGGCGCAGATGGCGGCGGAGGAGGAGCCGAGCCCCCGCCCGTGCGGGATGCGGTTGGCGCAGACGATCTCCAGGCCCCGGGGCTGGCCGCCCAGCAGGTCGAAGGCGGTGCGCAGGGAGCGGACGAGAAGGTGGCGCTCGTCGCGCGGCAGGTTCTCGCTGCCCTCACCCGCGATGTCGATGTGCAGCCCGGAGTCGGCCACCCGGACGACGACGTCGTCGTAGAGCCCCAGCGCGAGGCCCAGGGCGTCGAAGCCCGGACCGAGATTGGCGCTGGTGGCGGGGGTGCGCACCCGGACGGCGGCGGCTCGGAAGGCTGGACCGGCCATCGCTCGAAGACTCTCCTTGAGCTGCGTGACTGTCAAAGACATTCGATACGTACGTGGAGACCCTCGGCCGCGCAGACGGCGCGGCGTTGCCCCTATGCGCAGTGCATATGCAACGAGCGGGTTCGGTACAGCGTATCGAAGGAAGGTTCAGTAGCGACATAGGGCGCACAGGAGGCGCACGATGCGTGTCGTAAGCCCCTTGTGCACCCTGACAGGGCCTGACAGGGCCTGACAGGGCCCGACAGGGATCCGGAAGACCCCCCTCAGGCCCTGTCGCTGTCGCTGTCGCTGTGCCTCAGGCGAGGCCGAGGCGCTCGGCCGCGGTGGCCGCGTCGACCGGGACGGTGACCGGCTGCGGCGCGCCGGCGACGGCCCAGTCGGGGTCCTTCAGGCCATTGCCGGTGACGGTGCAGACGATCCGCTGGCCCGGGTCGACCTTGCCCTGCTCGGCGGCCTTGAGCAGACCGGCGACCGAGGCGGCGGAGGCGGGCTCCACGAAGACACCCTCCTGCGCGGCCAACAGCCGGTAGGCGCGCAGGATTTCACGGTCCGTCACCTCGTCGATGGCGCCGCCGGACTCGTCCCGGGCCGCCAGGGCGTACTGCCAGGAGGCCGGGTTGCCGATCCGGATGGCGGTGGCGATGGTCGACGGGTCCTTGACGACCTCGCCGCGCACGATCGGGGCGCTGCCCGCGGCCTGGAACCCCCACATGCGGGGCGCCCGGGTGGAGATCTCGTCGGCGGCGTACTCCTGGTAGCCCTTCCAGTACGCCGTGATGTTGCCCGCGTTGCCGACCGGCAGGACATGGATGTCGGGCGCGTCGCCGAGCATGTCCACGATCTCGAAGGCGGCCGTCTTCTGGCCCTCGATGCGCACCGGGTTGACCGAATTGACCAGCGCCACCGGGTAGTTCTCGCTCAGCGAGCGGGCGAGCGTGAGGCAGTCGTCGAAGTTGCCGTCGACCTGGAGGATCTTCGCGCCGTGCACCAGGGCCTGGCCCATCTTGCCGAGCGCGATCTTGCCCTGCGGCACGAGCACGGCCGAGACCATGCCGGCCCGTACGGCGTACGCCGCGGCGGAGGCGGAGGTGTTGCCGGTGGACGCGCAGATGACGGCCTTGGCCCCCTCCTCCTTCGCCTTGGAGATGGCCATCGTCATGCCGCGGTCCTTGAAGGACCCGGTCGGGTTCGCGCCCTCCACCTTGAGGTGGACCTCGCAGCCGGTGCGCTCGGAGAGCACCTGCGCGGGCACGAGGGGCGTGCCGCCCTCACGGAGCGTCACGACCGGCGTGGTGTCGGAAACCGGCAGCCGGTCCCGGTACTCCTCGATGATTCCGCGCCACTGGTGGGTCATTGCTCGTTACTCTCCTTCAACCCGCATGATGCTGGCGACACCCCGCACGGTGTCGAGCTTGCGCAGCGCCTCGACGGTGCCGGTCAGGGCGGCGTCGAAGGCTCGGTGGGTGACGACGACGAGGGAGGCCTCGCCGTCCTTGCCCGACTGCCGAACGGTGTCGATGGACACCCCGTGCTCGGCGAAGACCGTGGCGACCTGGGCGAGGACACCCGGTTTGTCGGCCACGTCCAGGCTGATGTGGTACCGCGTGACGACATCGCCCATCGGGGAGACCGGCAACGCGGCGTACGCCGACTCGCCAGGTCCCGTGGTGCCGTTGAGCTTGTTGCGGCAGACGGCGACGAGGTCGCCGAGCACGGCGGAGGCGGTCGGGGAACCGCCGGCGCCGGGGCCGTAGAACATCAGCTGGCCGGCCGCGTCGCTCTCCACGAAGACGGCGTTGTACGCGCCGCGCACGGAGGCGAGGGGGTGGCTCAGCGGAATCATGGCGGGGTGCACGCGCGCCGTGACGGACGCCCCGTCCTGCGCCCGCTCGCAGATGGCGAGCAGCTTGATGGTGCAGCCCATCTCCTTGGCCGAGTGGAAGTCGGCGGCGGTGACCTCGGTCATCCCCTCGCGGTGGACGTCGTCCAGGCGCACCCGCGTGTGGAAGGCGATGCCGGCGAGGATGGCGGCCTTGGCGGCGGCGTCGAAGCCCTCGACATCGGCGGTCGGGTCGGCCTCGGCGTACCCGAGCGCGGTGGCCTCGTCCAGGGCCTCCTGGTAGCCGGCACCCGTGGAGTCCATCTTGTCGAGGATGAAGTTGGTGGTGCCGTTGACGATGCCGAGCACCCGGTTGACCTTGTCACCGGCCAGCGACTCGCGCAGCGGGCGGATCAGCGGGATGGCACCGGCGACGGCGGCCTCGTAGTAGAGGTCGCGGCCGTGCTCCTCGGCGGCGGCGTGCAGGGCGGCCCCGTCCTGGGCGAGCAGGGCCTTGTTCGCGGAGACGACGGAGGCGCCGTGCTCGAACGCGGTGGTGATGAGGGACCGGGCGGGCTCGATCCCCCCGATCACCTCGACGACGACGTCGATGTCCCCGCGTTTGACGAGCGCGGTGGCGTCCGTGGTGACCAGGGCCGGGTCGATGCCCTCGCGGACCTTGCTCGGGCGCCGTACGGCGACCCCGGCGAGCTCCACCGGGGCGCCGATCCTCTGGGCGAGGTCGTCGGCGTGCGTCGTCATGATGCGCGCCACCTCTGAGCCGACAACCCCACAGCCCAGCAGCGCCACCTTCAGCGGACGCGTACGCATCATCCGACCTCGTTTCCTCTCACCGTCTACGGTTGGACCAGTCTCACTCACCGGACGGGAGTTTCTACCCTTCGTCCGGATCCTGAGACGTTTATTTCATTTTCGCGGGGTGTGGAGACCGCAGATCTTCCACCCCACGTTTCGCGGACTCGTCCGACGACTCGTCCGACGACTCATCCGACGTCCAGCCGCAGAAGATCCTCCTCCGTCTCCCGCCGGACGATCACCCGGGCCTCGCCGTCCTTCACCGCGACGACGGGCGGCCGGAGCACATGGTTGTAGTTGCTGGCCATCGACCGGCAGTACGCCCCCGTGGCCGGTACGGCGATGAGGTCGCCCGGCGCGAGATCGGCGGGCAGGAACGCGTCCTTGACCACGATGTCCCCGCTCTCGCAGTGCTTGCCGACGACCCGGACGAGCATCGGCTCGGCGTCGCTGGCCCGCGAGACGAGGGCGACGCTGTACTCGGCGTCGTACAGCGCGGTGCGGATGTTGTCGGACATGCCGCCGTCGACGGAGACGTACGTGCGCAGCCCCTCCAGCGGCTTCACGGTGCCGACCTCGTAGAGCGTGAACGCCGTCGGGCCGACGACGGCGCGGCCGGGCTCGACCGAGATCCGGGGCGTGCGCAGCCGCGCGGCCTCGCACTCGCGGCTGACGATCTCGCCGAGCGCCTTGGCGATCTCGTGCGGCTCGCGCGGGTCGTCGTCGCTGGTGTAGGCGATGCCGAGGCCGCCGCCGAGGTCGATCTCGGGCAGTTCGACGCCGTGCTCGTCGCGGATGTCCCTGAGCAGTCCGACGACCCGGTGGGCGGCGACCTCGAACCCGGACATGTCGAAGATCTGCGAGCCGATGTGGGAGTGGATCCCGATCAGTTCGAGCCCGTCCAGGTGCAGCGCCCGCCGCACGGCCTCCGCGGCCTGCCCGCCGGCGAGCGGGATGCCGAACTTCTGGTCCTCGTGGGCGGTGGCGATGAACTCGTGGGTGTGGGCCTCGACGCCGACGGTGATCCGGATCTGGACCTTCTGCCGCCTGCCCAGGGACTGGGCGATGTGCGCGACCCGCACGATCTCCTGGAAGGAGTCGAGCACGATCCGCCCGACGCCGGCCTCCACGGCGCGGGTGATCTCCGCGACGGACTTGTTGTTCCCGTGGAAGGCGATGCGCTCGGGAGCCATCCCGGCGGAGAGCGCCGTTACGAGCTCGCCCCCGGAACAAACATCGAGATTCAGCCCTTCTTCCTCCAGCCACCGCACGACGGCACGCGAGAGGAACGCCTTCCCCGCGTAGAACACATCGGCGTCGGCCCCGAAGGCGGTGCGCCAGGCGCGCGCCCGCGCCCGGAAGTCGGCCTCGTCCATGATGTACGCGGGCGTGCCGAACTCCTCGGCGAGCCGGGTCACGGGGACCCCGCCGACGGTGACGACCCCGTCCTCGCCGCGGCCGACGGTCTGCGCCCAGACCTTGTGGTCGAGCACATTGAGGTCGGTGGGCGGCGCGGAGTAGTGCCCCTCGGGCAGGACATCGGCGTGACGGGGCCCGGCGGGATGGGCGGAACGGCTCATGACGGTGGCTCTCAGACTCTCTGTCTCTCTCCGGGGGACATCTGTTCCTCGGTCCCCTCAGAGATGTTCGGGTGCGTCGATGCCGAGCAGGGACAGGCCGCCGGCCAGCACCGTCCCGGCCGCTTCGGCAAGCGCGAGCCGGGCCCGGTGGGCGGCCGAGGGTTTCTCCTCGCCGATCGGAAGCACACAGGTCAGAAAGGGCAGCACGGCATCCGCGACGGTGACGAGATGCCGGGCCAGCCGGTCCGGGGCGCGATGGGTGGCGGCCGCGGTGAGGATGCGGGGGTAGTCGGACAGGGGGGTGTGGAGGGCGGGGGCGTGGGGGGCGGGAGCGTGCGGGGCCGGTGCTTGGGGGGCGGTGGTGACCGCGGTGTCGGCCCTGGCGCCGTTCAGGGGGCCCGGCTCGGCGGCGAAGCCCAGGCGGGCGGCGCCCCGGCCGAGGGACCGGACGCGGGCGTGGGCGTACCGCACCCGGAACAGCGGATTGCCCTCCCGCTGGACGAGATGGTCGGCGGTGATGCGGGGCCGGTCGTGCGGTGCGGGGTGCAGCAGCGCCCACCGGGCGGCGTCGGGCCCGAGCGGCGCGGGGTCCTCGGGGGCGGGTACGGGCCGCAGATCGACGAACTCGCCGTGTTCTGCGGCGGCCCGCCCGCCGTGGTGCTGCACGGTGGCCCGCCCGCCGTGATGCTGCACGGTGGCCCGTCCGCCCTGGTGCTCGACGGTGGCCCGTCCGCCCTGGCTGGCGACGATCCGTACGACGGCGTCGGCGACGACCTCGGCCCGCACCTCGTACGGCACCCGCAGCGCGAGCACCTGCCCGGCGAGAGCGTCCCCATGGCCGTACCGCAGCCCCCGCCCGCGGATCTCCCGGACGAGGTCCTGGAGCGGATCGGCCTCGTGACCGAGCCGGAAGTTGAGGAACCCCGGGCCGGTGACGACGACGTCCTCGATGCCGTCCGTCGCGATGAGCCGGGGCCGCAGGATCTCGGCGACGGTGCGCGGCGGCTTCCCGGCAGCGCGGGCGAGCTGGAGCGCGACATTGGTCGCGTACTCCCCGCATCCGCCGGCCCCCGGCTCACTCACCACGACCCGCTCCGGCACGGCCACGCTGAGCTGCCCCTCGTCAACGGCACAACGCACCGCGTGCAGCACGGTGCGGGAGAGCTCGACGGGGGTCACGGGACAAGGGTAGGGGAGGAGGGGGGTGGGAAGGCGAGCCGGTTTCCCTGGTGAGACGGGAAAGGCCACGCCCTTCGCCGCCGCCGAACCGGGAACCCCAGGAACCGGCCCTGTCGGCTCGGCTCGGCTCAGCCGATGGAAACCCCGCCGGCCACCCCGTCCGCGAGCCCGTCGTCGTCATCGTCACCACTGCCGTCCCCGCCGCCTCCTCCCCCTCCGTCTCCGCCGCCCACTCCCCCGCGCCCGGCGCGGCCCTGGATCAGCTGCTTGACGAGGCGCACGAGCTCGGCGGGTTCGAAGGGCTTGGAGAGGAAGGCGTCGACCCCGACATCGAGGCCGGTCTCGACCTCGTACTGGGTGCAGGCGCTGATGATGGCGAGGGGCAGATGGTTCGTACGGGGGTCGGCACGGAGCCGGGCGGCGGTACGCAGCCCGTCCAGCCGCGGCATGACGACGTCGAGCGTCACGAGATCGGGCCGCACTTGGTGCACCACGTCCAGACACTCGGCACCATCGGCCGCGGTCACGACCTCAAGCCCTTCCAGCTCGAGATTGACCCTGATCAGCTGCCGGATGACCTTGTTGTCGTCGACAACAAGCACCCGGCCCGACGCGCCCGGCACAACTCGAGAGTAGGACCGCCCGGGCCACCGCGTCCGGGTTTTCCCCACTTCCACCCCCTACAGGGGACCCCTCCCCGCAAACGGGTTCCTGATCACCCCACCGGACCTGCTAATGTTCTGTCCGTCGCCGCGAGCACAACGCTCCGCAACCGACACGCCCCCGTAGCTCAGGGGATAGAGCAACGGCCTCCGGAGCCGTGTGCGCAGGTTCGAATCCTGCCGGGGGCACTCGCCAAGGATCAGCAAGAATCAAGCGCTGACCAGGGCGGATGCCGAGAGAAGAGGGCGGGAGTCAGTCTCACTGACTCCCGCCCTCTCTCGTTGCCTCTCAGTGTTCACGCACCATCTGCGATACACGCGACACACCGCCTCCCACAACCCCGAAGTCTGCGCCTCAGCGACGTCGGCCGCCCGATCGCGCTCCCTTGACCAGCAGGGTCGCACCCCTGACACTTGGTGTATGACATCTGTACTACCGAGCTAGGGAAAGGAGGAACGATGACCCCTGAAACCCGAGGCAAGAAAGCTAATCCAGCCGAACAGCGAACGAAGCGAGGCCAAGCCAGCGTTACGCGCGGCAGGACCACCACGAGATCCGCAATCAGCAAGACCACGAATAACGCGAAGTCTGAGCAGTTTCGTGGCCTAATCCAAGGCAGCTATTCCCGTTCTACTGAAGTGGCTCAAGTCAGGCTGAGGCCTGACGAAATGGCCGACCTGCGACTGGTAATGCAGTCTCTCAATCTACCGTCGGTCTCTGATGCACTTCGAGAAGGACTCCGCTTGCTCTCACGCGAGGCAGCAGAGGTGGCCGCCTCTGAGGAGATTCGATCCTTCTACAAAGGGGCTCACGCTCCGGATCCCGCAGGTGTACTACCTGCCACAGCAGAGGAGTTGGCGGCAGGGGACGAAATCGAATGGTGAATCCTGGTAATGCATTGCGCGGCGAGGTCTGGGGATGTGTACTGCCGAATCCTATTGGCGCACATCCTGTTGTCATCCTCACGGTCAATCGCATTGCCGAGCCGCTATCAGCGGTGACGGTTGCTGTGGTCACAGGAACGTCTGGACCTACCGCCACACACATTCCCATCGGCCCTGAATGCGGCGTCACCAAGTACGACGAGTCCTACATTAACTGCACGGATCTGCACACAGTTCACAAATCCAGGCTACGTAAGCGCCTCGGATTGCTAGATCCGGCCGAGATGAAACAGGTCGAGGACCGCGTCCGCGTGATCCTAGGACTGTCCTAGAGCAAGCCTCAATCCTGGAAGGGCAGTCCGAGTCTTCGGACTGCCCTTCCAGGATTTGCAGCGCCCCTACACTGAGTCGCCCTCCTCTTCCAGGGCCTTTGCAATCCTCGCGTTGGCAGCCTCTTCGTGGCCATCAATGCAGCCGAGGTAACGACGATGGATCACCTCTGGCGAGTTGCCAACCCGCCGCGCAACCTCAGCGATCGGCACCCCCGCGTTGAGCCATCGCGTGATGCACGCGTGCCGTAGGTCGTACGGGCGTCCGGCCAGCGGCGAGGCGACACGCTCAGGCGGTAGCGCGTACTCCCGCGCTTCCTCCCACACCCGCCAGTAGGTAGACGAGCCGACCACTCCACCGCGCTCGTTGCCGAACACACGCCCTTCCTTGGCCGTGCCAAACGTGTCCAGGTGCGCCCGCAGGATCGCCACCAGGACAGGCGGGATGGGCACCGGTCGGTCGCTCTTGGCCTCCCGCGCCTTCAGCCCGCGCCGGTCGTGACGCTCGCCGGAATCGGTCCACTGCTTTCCTGAGACGGGGCGTGTCTCCCGGAGCGTCAACGTGCCCCACCCGGCATCCGGGAGATCGCAGTCAGACTGCCTCAACCCCACCGCCTCAGCCGGACGCAGCCCCGCGTAGTACAGGACCGCATAGAAGGCCGCCAGACGCCTCCCACGGCACCGATCCCACGACCCGACGTAGGAAAACTCCCGCGAGCAACTGACGGGCCTGTAGGGCGTTCACGAGGACGCGCCGATCCACCACCTCGCTGGAACCGACGTGCTTCTGGCGGGCACGCTGAAGCGGGTTGTCCGGGAGCTCCCCCACGACCACCGCGTGTTCGAGGACGGTGTTCAAGGCCCGTCGGCGACGCCTGTACGTGTCGCCCGCCGCCGGGGTGCCGTCCAGCTTGTACCCAATGCGGTACAGCACATCTTCGAACACTTCGGCGTCCGCCGCATCGACGACCGGACGATCCGCCGTCGTGAGCCAGTCGTATGCGGCCTTGAGTTCGGCCGGCGGATCCTCCCCCGCGTTCGCGGGCACGATCCCCCACCGAAACGCCAACCGGAGTTGCTCATCCGACGGAACGCCGTCCCCTCGCTTGACCATGGCGAGGCTCACGGCCGCAAGACCGTCTGCCATGCCCTCACGGGTCTTGGCCGCGCTTGTACGCCACCGCCCGGCCACGTACTTCCGGCAGAACTCGAACCACCTCAGCGTCTCTTCAGCGGCAGCCGCTTCAGCCGCTTCAGCCGCCGCGCGCACCTCGGACTCAGGCTGTCCGCTGGAGATCTCGAAAGCCTCACCCCTGCGCATCGCCTGCCGTAGTTCCGAACGTCGACTTTCGGCGAGTGCCGACGTGGCGAACGTCGCGCTACTCACCTTCCCGCCCACGACCCACCGGAGTTGGTACGGGCGCGCCTTACGGTCGACCTTCGTGACCTTCCACAGCCGGACGTCGAGAGAGAACCCCGGCCGCGCCTCCCCGTGCGGGCGACGGACCGGAGTGTCGCCAGTCGTGCTCACGCAGCGTCCTCCCGCTCCGTAAGCCAACGCTCGTACTCGGACCGTCGGATCCGCACGTCGCCGTTCGGGAGCTTGATCGAGCGGGGCCCCTTTCCGAGTTGACGCCACCGGTAGAAGGTCGAGGGAGCGACCTTCAGATCGGCAATGACCTCCTTGACGGTCATCTTGTCGTCCACCGTGCGGGCACTCATGCTGCCGTCCTCTCCGGGATCGGGTCGTTCGGGGTCGATTCGGGCAGGTGGGGGGTAGATCCATGGGCGTGCGCGAGTCGGGCCAGCAGCGGCAGCACGGCCGGGCGAATGACGGGGCGAGTCGGGTCGACCGACCGCAGCAACAGCAGGGCGATCGAGAGGGGGAACCGGTCGCTCTTGCGGTGGTTGCAGTCCCAGCACGCGAGCATGAGCGCGCTGTAAGTACCCGTCGGATACAGGCAGTTGGGCACGATGTGATCGAGGGTGGCATCCCGCAGATCGGCGAACTTGGTGCGGCAGTAGCCACAGCGCGGCCCGTAGCGGCGGGCGAGCTGCCGCTTACGCAGGCGCCGGGTCTCGGTCTTGATGCGGCGGGTGGTCGCGGTCACGGCTACCACTCCGCCCGCAGCGTGCGCGTCCACGTACCGTCCGGTCCGGCCGGCGGGGTCGCCCCGACGGCGTACGTCCCGCCGTCCAGCCGCACCACGAGGGGTGAGGGCTGGCGGGTGTCGGCGCGCATCAGGTCGAAGCAGAACCGGCGCCGGTGGTAGTCCGGCAGTGCCTGCCGGTACAGCCAGCCCCCGCCCGTGACGCCCGGCCGTGACGCGGCCGTGACGCCACTCGTCACACAGGTCAGGACCGGTGAGGTGAACTCCCGGACCATGGCCTCTCCGAGTCGCATGAGCGTCTCGGTGGGGACCAGGGCGGCGCCCTGGCGGATCGCGCGGGAGACCAGCAGCGGGGCCCGCCGCACGGTGACCGCGTCCACCTGGTGGTGGCGGTAGGCATCCGACAGGTACAGCGCCACGGCCGCTTCCCCGGCCGTCATGGGGCGGGAGCGGGCACCGTCGTACCAGAACGACAGGGCCAGCCGGTAGGCGAACCGGCGGCAGGCGCCCACCTCGGGGAACTCCTCTGCGTCCAACTCGGTGAAGATGCCGACGACTTCGGCGATTCCGGCCGGACCGAGCGTGCGCACGGCGCCGTTGAGGGCGTCGTACAGGGTGTCGGTGTGGGTGTCCGTGTCGGGTGCCGGAAGGGCGAGTTCGTCCGCGCCCGTCTCGAACAGAGCGGCGGCGACTTCGCCCACGCTCAGCTCCAATCCCCGGATGGGAATGGCGGGGAAGCCTTCAGGGGCCCGGTGCCGCTCCCGCCGCACCAAAGGCACGGCGGGAGCGGCCGGGGCCGTCACGTGGGCGTACAGCGAGTTGAGCGGTCCCGGCGTGGTCATCAGCGGACCGCCAGGGCGGCGCGGCGGTACGCGTCGATCTCGGCCCGGCGGTGGACCGGGCACAGGATCTCGTGCCACGCGCCCGCGTCATCATCCCAGGCAGCGATCCCACCCGTGCCCTCACACGGGCAGTCGCCGTCCAGGTCGACCAGGCCGTTGCGCGCCAGCGCCGTCTTGGTCGTGCCGTCGGTGGAGACGGTGAGCGCCCCGCCCTGGTCGGACCGGATCAGGCGGTAGCGCTGGGGGAAGCGCTGCTCGTGACGGGCCTGGATCTGCGCGGTCAGCAGACCGTGCATGTCCAGCAGTCGCCACCCACGGAAGTACAGCGCCCGGCGCCGCATCTCCTCCACACCCAGCCGCTCCGCACCCTGCATGATCCAGGCGGTGAACTGCTCCTTCGTATAGTGGCGGCGCCCGTTCGGCATGTCCGACGCGTACAGCGCCACGGCCCGCTCCGCACCCGTCAGATCACGGACGTCCACGATGGTCGACGTCATGCCGTCACCCCGAAGGTCCGGGAGACGGCGGCACCCAGCCGGGCCACGAAGTCGGCCAGCACACTCGGGGTACGACCGGTCAGGACGTCCAGCGCCATCCCGGCCCACGCCTCCCGCTCCCAGTCCTGCGAGTCGGCCAGCGCGATGACGGCGGACTCCCGCAGGACCGCCGGGTTGTCCACGTCGTCACCCAGTAACAGCAGGGACGGGCTGTAGGTCAGCATCCCCAGCAGCTCAGCGAAGGTCGGGAGAGCGCCCTCCGCTTCGGCACAACGTTCCGCGATGGTTCCAGGCATCATGGAGATACCCCTTCGAGGGTCGGGGAGCGGCAATCTGCTTGGCGGTAGGGAGCCGCTCCCTGATGGGGCCCCGGCGTGCTGCCGGGGCTTTCTTCATGGGCACAAGTGGTCACGCCAGGGGCGTTGAACCACCTGCTCAACTTGTTGGTACAAGCTGATGTAGTGATGCTGCACCGACGGAGCGTGAGGCGTCAAGAGGGTTGGCACGGCATGTACCAACAAGTTGACCGAGTGCGTCATGATGGACCCATGAGTAAGCAGCCGAAGTACCACCAGGTGGCCGATGTCCTGCGTCGCGACATCGCGGGCGGCACGTATCCGCCGGGGGCCCGCCTCCCCTCGGAGAGTGACCTTCAGGCGCGCTTCGACGCGTCAAGGAACACTGTGCGGGCGGGGCTGAAACTGCTGGCCAGCGAAGGTCTGATCTCGTCGAGCCAGGGACTTGGCTACGAGGTGCGAAAGCACGAGGTGTTCGAGCTGAATGCCTCTCGCTTCGAGAACCTGAACTTCCCGCAGAACGGTGACGCCTACAGCACGGACGTCACGAACGCGGGGCGCCGGCCGCATCAGACTTTCCGGGTCGAGATGACGCCCGCGCCGGACTACATCGCGGCCAGGCTGAAGGTGGAGAAGGGATCCACCGCTGTACTCCGCTTTTGCCATCGCTTCGTCGATGACGTGCCCTGGTCGACGCAGGCAACGCACTACCCAGAGTGGCTCATCTCGGAGGCGCCACGACTCACGGAACCTGGCGATATCGCCGAAGGGACGACCCGATACATGGCTGGTCTCGGGATCGAACAAGTGGGCTTCTACGACGAGATTGCTACGCGTATGCCAACGCCGGATGAAGCCCGTTTGCTGGAGATTGGGGCAGGGGTACCGGTGCTGCTGTGGACGCGGACGGGCTACTCGGAGGAGCGGCCCATTCGATGCACGGTCACCACCTTCAGGGGTGACCTGAACCGGATGAACTACGAAATCGGCGACCTGTCCGCCAGAAGTGAGAACGAGCCTCAGTGAAGATCACTCTTGCCCTGCCGGATGACTTGCCCAAGTTGCTCGCCTTCCGGCAGGAGGCCGCTGGTTGGCTCCGTGAACTGGGGTCTGACCAGTGGAGCCGTCCGTATCCGGCTGATCGCCTCTTGTCGACGATCGAATCCGGCACCGTGTTCATGGTGCGAGACGGAGACGTGACGGCGGCCACCATCACCCTCACTACCGATGCGGAAGAGGGTCTGTGGAGTGAGCAGGAGTTGAGCGAACCATCGCTCTTCATCAACAAGCTGACGGTTGCTCGAACACACGCTGGTCAGAACATGGGCGGACGACTGATCGATTGGGCGGGCGACAGGGCTTTCCGAGCCTCATTGAAGTGGCTCAGGCTTGATGCTTGGACGACGAACGAGGCACTACAGCGCTACTACCTGGGTCAGGGCTTTGAGCACGTGCGCACCGTGCGGGAGGGCAACGCCGTGAACGGCGGGCCACGTGTCTCGGGTTGGCTTGCTCAGCGCGCCACCTACCCGGCCAACCATGAATTCGTGGACGAGACGCCCACTCCGTAGCGGTAGGAGCGCCCCCCGGCTTCACACTGGTTGATGATCCTGGCCGCCTTCTCCAGGGGCCGCTACATCCGCTACCGCCGCTACCGTGCAGGTCAGAGGCATGGTCGAGGTAGCGGGATGGGGTAGCGGTAGCGGCTACCACCCCGGCGTGAGTTCGCTCCACAATGCTGAAAACCGCGACTCATCGCGACTCAAGCGTCTCACCGCAGGTCAGAAGGGGTGCCCTTGAGCGCGCCTGAGCCCGCATCGCGACTCAGGACCACGAAGACACCACCCCTGCCGGGCGCCGGGGTGGTGTCCTGCCTTCACCTCCATTGGGTTCGTCGGGACCCCGCACCTGTCCGAGGTCCGGAATTCTGCGTCACCGCGTCACCTGCGACACCCAACCCTTCTGACCTGCACTTTTCGCGTGACGCAGGGTCTCAGGGATGCGTCACCGGTGACGCAGGCGTCCGTCACCAGTGACGCAGGTGACGCAGCGATGACGCAGAATCCGCCGTCTGCGTCACCCCTGTATGCGCAGGTCAAAGGATGTTTTTCATGATCCGGTGACGCGGTGACGCAGAGCTTCTCTACTTAGGAAAAAAAGAGGGGGTGTCTGTAGTAGTGCAGCCCCGCTCAGAACGTGAAGAAGGAGCCGCTACGCGGCACGACCTCGGGGCGGCGCACGCGCCGAACAGCAAGAGGAGCACGCCCGGCCGGTGGTGCTCCTCTTGCTTGCACGGCCGTTCCAGCCGCAGACGTGCAGACGGCTGTTACCCCCGGGGCCCCGCAAGGTAAAAGCCGCTCTTCAGAGGGGGTGAGGGAGGGCGCCGGCCAGACCGCCCCCTCCTGAAGAGCTGTCGTTACCAGGACGGCGCAGGGGTTGAGTCAAGGCCTGAGTCGCGATGCGGGCTCAGGCGTACTCAGTGGCACCACCTCTGACCTGCGGTGAGACGCCTGAGTCGCGATGAGTCGCGGTTTTCAGCATTGTGGAGCGAACTCACGCCGGGGTGGTAGCCGCTACCGCTACCCCATCCCGCTACCTCGACCATGCCTCTGACCTGCACGGTAGCGGCGGTAGCGGATGTAGCGGCCTCTGGAGGAGGGGCCCGCAGACGCGCGCCCGGCGGGAGCTCCCACATTCCGAGGCGTCCGATGGTCGCCCGGCCGCAGGCCGGTCCCTCCTGCTTTTACCTGGGGGCGTGGCGGACGTGGCGGATCCTCAGGAAGGGAGCACTCCAACCCCCTCTACCGCCCTTACCTCGCAGGTCAGAGGGCGCTACCCGCCCCACTACCGAGGTAAAGGCCCCTCTCTACCCAGGGGCGGTCCGGACGACAGCTCAAGGCCGGGACGGGCGGCCCGCCTCTGACGGTCCAGGTAGAGCCCCCCTCTACCGGCAGGCGTAAGCGGAATGCCGGTGATTGGGCTTCAGGGAGGCAGACACACCCTCTGCCGGGAGACCGCTGGAGGGGGTTTCACGGGGGTTGACCTGCACGCCTCCCCGCATCCCTGGTCGTTTATCTGTGCAGCTCAGATACAGGGAGGCAGGCCGGGGAGGCACTCAGGGAGAACTCCCCGCCTCCCCGGCGCCTCCCTGGGGGCCTCCCCGCGTAAACGGAACCCCGAAAGCCTGCCGCAGTCGCCGTCTGGCGCGAACTCCCGGAGCGCTGAGGCGCCTGAGAGCCGGCCGCCCGGCAGGGCAGTCCTCACTGCTCTTCACCACAGCGACCCAAGAACGGCCGGGGGCCGGCCCGCTAGCGGCTGCGGTGAGAGCCTCCAACGGCTCCAGCGAGCCGGTTGCGGCATCATCGCGGATCGGTTGCTAGTCGCTAGCACGCTGGTCACTGCCTGTTTGGGTCGCTAGCGAGGTTGCTAGCGCTAGCGACCCTTGTTGCTAGCGCTAGCAACCCAGCGCGCCCCGTGCTGCACTCTTCTGCGCACTATCTGCGATACAGGAAGGCATCGGGACCGCCCGCGATCAATAAACCCGCTGGTCAGGACCCATTCACAAGCCCAACACTGCATGTGCTCCGGAGCCGTGTGCGCAGGTTCGAATCCTGCCGGGGGCACCTTGGATTGGTGCCTGAAAACCCCGTCATCAGCGGAGACGCTGAGGTCGGGGTTTTCGCGTTTGTGCGGGCTTGTGCCGCTCGTAGCGGCGCGGCGGCGGTGAGATGTCGAGGCTGCGTCGCCAGTACCGGGCAACCGAGCGAAACGCCTTGGGGGACTCCAACGCGTGCAGGAGCGTGACGACAGAGTGCAGCAAGCTCGGCGTGATCTCCATGCCCGTGTGAACACCACGGCTCGGGATGCTGTTCGAGCCGCCGAGCGCGGTGAAAACGTAGAAACGGCCGCCCTCGAAACCGCCAAAGAAGCATGGGCGAATGAGTATTCTCAAGCACAGATGGCACTGCCGAAAGGCATCCCGGAGATAGCCTCAGCTCTCGACAGAGCACGGGAGAACCTTGAACATCAACTCGGCTCAGACCGGCAACGAGCCGTTCGCTCCGCATAAGAGGAGCCGAAACACCAAGCCCCCTGGGCAAAGATCCTCGATACGCCGGTTGGCGACGTACCGCTGCCCGTCTTCGACATCGGTGACGTGGGCGTCTTCCACGGCCTGGACGTCGGCAAAACTGTTCCCGTGCTGTTTCCACAAGTTGATGAATGCACTTCGTCGCGACTGACTCAGCTTTTCGATCATTGCGAGGCTGCCCCTAAGGGGCTTTCGTCCGACTTGGGGAGACTCATGGTCGGTAAGTATCAGGCCCTCGTTGAGCCCGGCTTGGACAATGA
Source organism: Streptomyces sp. NPDC093018 (assembly GCF_040684035.1). NCBI lineage: Bacteria > Bacillati > Actinomycetota > Actinomycetes > Kitasatosporales > Streptomycetaceae > Streptomyces > Streptomyces sp. NPDC093018. Next base: position 292,039 of record NZ_JBFBFF010000002.1, on the reverse strand, counting down.
GCGGTGAGGTGTCGTCGGGTCCAAGTGGACCGCCACCGTGGTGTAGAAGCGGTGGATGGCGTCGTTGACGCTGCGGATGAAGCCGGATTCGGCGTTGCCGCGGGTGCTGCCCATGTTTTTGAAGAGGGAGAGGCGGAAGGCCTGGATCTGGGTGGTGTTGGATTTGGGGAGCATGTCGGCCGGTTCGGGGCGGAGGCGTTCGAGGGTTCCGCGGGGGCCGGCTGTCTGTCCTTCGAGGAGGGTCTCGATGTGGAGGTCCGCCGGGGCGTCGGCCAGGCGGCGGACGAGACGTTTCGCCCAGGACAGGGGGTATCCCTGTTCGGGTGCGGGGATCTCTATGGAGGTGCGCAGCCTGCCTGTGCGCAGGTCGGCGCTGATCGCCAGGACGCCCGGTGTTCCCTCGATGCGCAGCTCGGCCTGGAGCCTGCCGTCGAGGCAGAGCTGATCGGCGAGGCGGTCCCGTCGTGCCTTCGGGTCGATTCCACGTCTCGCGCGCTGGACGGGCAGTACCTTCTGGCCCAGTTCGCCGCCCAGCCGGAGGCAGACCTGGCGGATGAGCCGCTCCCAGCTCTCCACCACCTCCAGTGCGCGCGGGTCTCCCTGGCAGAGGGTCTCGTCGTCGATTCCGTTGCGTACCGGGACCCAGGCCGGGCCCATGTTCTGGAAGCCGTGGCAGCCGGAGTTCTCGTGCTGCAAGTAGTGCAGCAGTTCCTGGAGGAGCCAGGCGTGTGCCGCGTTGCCGACGCCCTCATGCCGGATCAGTACCTGGGCCTGATGGGCCACTTCCGCCCATGAGAGGTGCCAGAGAGCCACCTTGTGCTTGCGCCGTCCGTCGATCTTCACCTCGACAAGCGGGCTGCCCTCCAGGGCGACGTCGTTCGACAGCGTGATCACGGCTTCGTAGCCGCGGCGCGCGGCGATGTCCATGTAGGCCTGCACCTGATCGGCCTTGAGCGCGTTGCCGTTGGTCTTCGTCTCGACCAGCGCCGTCCACAGCTTGCCGGCCCGCTCGACACGGATCACTCCGTCGGGGCGGCGCGGGCTGTCGCCGTGGGGAAGGGTGACCTCGGTGAAGGTCTCCATCCGGCCGGCCGGCGCTCCGAACGCCGCGGTGAGGCTCCTGCCGAACTCCGGCACCTGTGCCATGACCGACAGCAGCACCGAGGTCGCGCGCGTCTCACGGTCCCGGTCACTCTTGAGTGCCGACACCGGGAAGAGCCTGGCCTCCCGCCACGACTCGTTCTCCGCCAGCGTCTTCTTCGCCGCCTTGGGCAGGGTGACCCTCTTCTTGGCGGTACGAGGTCGTCCGGTCGGCTGCCTCGGCTCGGCCTCGTCGCCGGATCGACGAGGAGCGGGGACGGCAGCCAGGGTTGCTTGTGACGTCGGCAGGTCGGTCGGTGCCGCTGCCGCCGTGTTCGGCCGGTCGTCGATGCCGACGTCGTCCTGTGGTTCCGCTGCCGCCGCGTCGTCCTCGATGTCCACGCCGAAGTCCGTGGCCAGACCGGCGAGGCCCGTGTCGTAGCCCTGGCCGACGGCGCGGAACTTCCACTCGCCCCCGCGCCGGTACAGCTCGCCGAAGATGATCGCACTCATGGAGTCGCCGTCGTCGATGGCGAAGCGGAGGAGTTCCTCACCGGTCCCGTCCGCCAACGACAGCCGTACGCCTTCCAGTTCTCCGAAGCGAGCGCCCTCGTACCGGCTGGCGGCCACGATCATGCGGACGACCTCGGACGGGACCGCGGTCAGGTCGAAGCTGATCCGGTCCTCGCTTCCGTCCGCCGTCGGGGCCTTGCCCAGGAGCTGCACACTTCCGTCGGCGGCGACCGGGTTGTTGTAGAAGTAGAAGTCCGTGTCACTGCGGACCTTGCCGTTCCCGTCCAGCAGGAGAACCGACACATCGGCGTCCCCTTCGCCGGTCGGGCTTTCCCAGCCCAGACGGACGATCACCGAATCGGCGTGCTCGCTCAGGGCCGCGAGAGACACATTCGAGCCCATGACCATTTCGCGCACAAATCCCCCAAAGCGATGCGACCTGAGCACGAGAGCGCCCACACCTCAGCTGCCAGGTGACTGTAGTGCCCACCAGAGTGTTCTTGCAGGAGTCGTGCGGAACTTGTGCAGTATTCATGGAGGTGTCGGCATGCCTGCTCGCGCACCGGTCGGGACTCCTTCTCGTCCTCGTCTCATCCGCTGTCGCCCTGCCTGGTGGGCGGGTTGAGGGGACGGAAGGGCGTTCGGAAGGGGGTGGGGGTGGAACGAGGGCTGTTCGGGGGGTGGTTCCGGCGGAGGAGTGGTCTGGGGATGGGGAGACAGTGATGACGAGGAGCAGGGGCGTGGGCCGGTCGGTGGCCGGGGTGGAGCCCGGGGATACCCATTGGGGTGCCGTCCACGACAGCGCTCCCGAATCCTTGGGTGACAGCAGCAGCTGACGCATCGCCCCCGCGCCCTTCCGACACCACCATCGTCAGGAGTTTCCCTCCCATGCCCTCCCTCCCTCGCGCTCTCGGTGAACTCGGCGGTTCCCGCTGGAACCGGGCGCGCTAAGGCAGTTGGGCTCGGCTCTGCTTCACCGCCGCGGGTGGCCGAGGCGATCGAACGCATCAACAAGATCTACGGGGAAGGAGCCGATGAGCACTGAGACGGTCACGCTCGAACGCCCGGGAGCGGGAGCGGGAGCGGAAGCGGTTCCGAGGGGCGACGGTCAGGGGGCGAGAACGGCGATCTGTGGGGTGCGGCCGCTGGTGCTGATGGGTCTCACGCATCTGCTGACCACGCAGTCGCCCTGCGAGGTCGTCTTCGCCTCGGCCGACGGCTTCCCCGAGCGGTGTGGCGTGGGAGCGTGCCGGACGTCGGCCGGGCTGTCGCCGCGCGAGGAGCAGGTGCTCCGGTTCATCGCGTCGGGGATGACCCATGGCCAGGTGGCCCGGCGCATCGGCATCAGCCGGCACGCCGTGGACACGTACGTGAAGCGGGTGCGATCCGAGTTCGGCATCGGCAACAAGGCGGAACTCACCCGCGTCGCGCTCGGTCTCCAGCCGTTGCAGGAGGCCGTCGTACGGTCAGTAGTAGTCGCGCATGATGGTGGTGGCCCAGTCGGGCTGGGTGGTGTCGCCCTGGGGGCCGAACTCGCTCATGTAGGGCTTGATGTCGAGGACGGGGGTGCCGTCGACGGCGTCCAGGCCCTGGATGTGGAGGTCGAGGCCGTCGGTCTTGATCAGGCGACAGCGGGAGACGCCGATCCGGTTGGGGCGGTTCTTGCCGCGCTGGGCGAAGATGCCGACGCGCGGCCAGTCGGTGTTGCCGCGCGGGTGCCGGGCCCCGGTCTCGATCTTCTCCACGGGCACGCGGTCGAAGTGGTAGACGACCTCAAGGTGGGAGAAGGAGTCCAGGCCGGCCACGGCCTCGGGGCCGTACTGGTCGGCGTCCAGGCGGATGACCGCCGTCTCGCCGCCCCAGTCGTCGTCACGGACCTCCGCGCGCCCGCCGACCACCCGGCCCACCGGAATCGAAATCACCTCGGTGGGAGTGCTGTTCTCGGGCATGAGGAGCGCCTTTCGTTCAAAGGGTCGATACGTCAAAGGGGTGATACGTCAAAAGATCGATGCGTCAAAAGGGCGACGCGTCAAAGGGGCGACGCGTCGGTCGAGTTGTCCACCGTATCGATCGGCCGTGGCGCGCCGGTACGTGGTAGGTCCGGATCGTGCCAGAACCGGTCGAGTCGCGCGGTGAGTTGGCCGATCCGCGCCCTCAACTCGGTGTGATCGGCGGCCGATTCGTAGACCGTTCCGACTGGCGCCGAGCGTGCCCCGGCGCCGGTCGGTGTGCCAGTCGGCGGGCGGGGAGACGTCGGCCGGGTCGACGCCGGGCAGCTCCCCGAGGCCGTCGAGGAGCGCGGGCGGGCCGGGACGCAGTGGGCCGGTGGGCGGGACCAGCAGGTACTGGAAGGTCACTCGGTTCCCGTGCAGCCGGGCCGGGTCCGGGTCGGTGACGGGCAGGCCCAGGGCCAGGCGCAGGGCGGCGGCCACCATGTCGTAGCCGGTGCGGCGTTGCACGATCTCCGCGATGAAGCCGCCGAGCCGTCCGTTGACGGGACGCGTGTGCGCGCGCGGGCCGGCCGTGGGGGACGGCGGCGCCGCTGAAGGAACAGGACAGGGGGCTGCTCTCGCGTTCGTCAACCGGCGTCCGGCCACTCCTCGGGCGGCGGTTCCGGCTCGGGCGCGGTCCGCCCTTCTGTCTGCCGGGCGTTCTCGTCCCGCAGGTCGGTCAGCCACGGCCACAGGTCCGGCAAGCGCTGGGCCGGGCAAGCGAGGCGGTGTTCGACGCGGCACCGCTGGGATTGATCCGGTGGGCAGACGCCGTAGACGGTCACCCGTCCGTCGGACAGCTCGATCCACCGGTGCCCCGGCGGCACCTCGTGGGCCAGTGGCCTCAGGTCCGGTTCCAGCATGACCCACTCGTGTCCGAGCGTCGCCACCCGGTCCTGCGGCAGGCCGCAGCGCGGGCAGCGCGATCGCCCGCCGCCGAGCCGACGCGGAGTCCCCATAGGACGAGGGTCGGCACCCTGACGTCCTCGGCGCAGGGCACTCGTCGGACGGAACGCGTGGGGCGGGCGTGTCCCGAGGAGTCGAGGGGCGGCCCGGGTGCCACGTCCGGCAACCGCCGCCCGGGGAACCACGGCCGAGACCCGCCCCCGAGGGCCCCCGCCGGGAGGGAGGAGGCGCGCCGAGGCCGCCCCTGGTTCAGCAACCCGCGCACGGACGGCTCCATCCGAACGCGGCCGTGGACGGACGGCTTCAGTCCAGCAACCCGCGGACGGACGGCTCCAGTCCGGTAACTCGCGCGCGGCCGGGCTCTGTCCAGCGTTTCCTGTGCGGCGGGTGCCTGCCCGGCAACCGGTCGCGGGCAGTGCCTGCCCAGAACCCCCTCCGCGGCTGGATCCTGCCCAGCAACTCGTGCGCGACCGGACCCTCTTCGGCAATCCCGGCGCGACCGGTCCCCGCGCAGCAACCCGTGCGCGGTCGGCCCCTGTCCAGTAACCCCGTGCACGACCGGTTCCTACCCAGCGCGCCCGTGCCCGACCGAGCATCGCCCAACCCCCTGCACAACCGGCCCTCCCATCCAGCACCCCCGTGCGCAACCAGTCCCTGCCCAGCAACCCCATGCGCAGCCGCCCCCTGCCCAGCAACCCCGTGCACGACCGGTTCCTACCCAGCGCGCCCGTGCCCGACCGACCCTCGCCCAGCACCCCCGCCTAAGCACCCCCCGCACAACCGGTCCCCGCCCAGCACCCCCGCCCAACCGCCCCCCGATTCAGTGCCCCCTGCGTCCCCGGCCCCCCGTGCCCCGTCCGCACGATGCTCGTACCGCCAGTGCCGGTTGCAGGGTCAGGTGGTGGACCGGGAGGGGGTGGGGGGAGCGGAGGCGGGAGGTGAGGAGTTCGATGCCCTTGCGGCCCAGGGCGCGTTTCGGTGGGGCGACGGCGGTCAGGGGGACGCTGGCCAGGGCGGCGACCTCGTCGTCGTAGGAGATGATCGCCAGGTCCTGGGGGACGCGGATGCCGCGCTGCGCGGCCAGTTGCAGCAGGACGATGGCCTCCGCGTCGCCGTGGGCGAGGACGGCGGTGGCGCCCTGGGCGCGCAGGTCGTCGAGGACCTCGTCGATGCGCTGCTCGGTGTGCGGGGAGGTCTCGCGCTGCGGGACCAGGTGGACCGGGGTGTCCTGGTCGAGGCCCAGGGCACGCAGGGCGTGGGTGTGGCCGAGCCGGACGGCGGGGGCCGTGGGGCCCAGGTCCTTGACCATGAGGGCTATCCGGCGGTGTCCGAGGCGGGCCAGGTGTTCCACGGCCAGCCGGGCGCCGGCCTGGTGGTCGGTGACCACGTGGTCCAGGCGGTCGACCAGGGTGGTGGAGCGCAGTTCGCGTTCCACCAGGACCACCGGGATCTTCAGCTCGCGCAGGCGTTCCTCGAAGCGGGTGTGGCGGGAGTTCTCCAGGGTCGGCGGGGCCAGCAGAAGGCCGTCGACGCCGTCGTCCAGATGGCGGCGGATGGCCACCAGGTCCTGTTCGGGCTGGTAGTCGGAGAAGGCGAGGGTCAGTTCGGCGTTCAGTTCCGACGCCGCCTCGCGGGCCCCCTCCAGCACCTCACGGAAATAGGGCCCGTTGGGCAGCAGCAGGCCCAACCGCAGTGCGTCCGGGGCGCGTTCGGGCTCCTGCCCGGCGGTCGCGGCCCTGCGGTCCAGGGCGACGCCGCCGTGGAAGCGCCGTACCAGACTCTCGCGTTCCAGGGCCTCGACATCGCGTCGCACCGTGACGTCGGAGACCCCCAGCAGGCCCACGAGGTCGCTGATCCGTGCCGAGCCGTGCTCCCGCAGATGGGCGAGGAGCAGGTCGTGCCGGTCCGGAGAGAGCATCACGCGTCACATTTCCCTTGGCGCTGGCATGGAAAGGGTTCCGAACTGTTGGGAACGGAAGAAACCTAGCGCGCCAAAGGGGAGTTGGGCAGCCCCTGGTGACCCGGCGCAGGCAGGAGGACGGCCGGGGTGGCGGGCGATCGAAAGGAGGAATAGGGGGTGAGTGGGGAGGGAGTGGGATACCGAATGGTTTTGGGTGCTTCCGAGTACTTCCAAGTGCGCACAACCTCATTGACGGGTTACGGACCTGACCGGATGCTGAAGCCGCATCGGACGGCGGAGGTCCCTGCGGCATCCCGTCGTGTTCGGCGGCGCCCTCGATGCCCCACCTCGCCCCTGGAAGGAGGCCCCTGTGTCTTTGGTCGGCCAGCGGCCCGGCAGTACACCGGCCGAGCGACCCGACGCACCCCCCGAAGCACCCACCGCACCGACCCGGCACACGGTGTCCCGGTGGCAGCGGGTGCGGCGGGACCGGGTGCTGCTGCTCATGATGGTGCCGGGCGTGCTGTACTTCGTGATCTTCCAGTACGGCGCCCTCGCCATGAACGTGATCGCCTTCCAGCACTACATCCCGTTCCTCGGGATGCGCCACAGCCCCTGGGCCGGGATCTCCAACTTCCAGACGCTGTTCGGTGATCCGGGGTTCTGGCGGGCCGTGTGGCACACGGTGAGCCTCGCCCTGTTCCAGCTGGTGTTCTTCGTCCCGGTGCCGCTCGCGGTGGCGCTGCTGCTGCACAGCGTGCTGAGCGGGCCGGTGCGCAAGTTCGTGCAGTCGGTGGTGTTCCTGCCGCACTTCGTCTCCTGGGTCGTGGCCATCGCCCTGATCCAGCAGATGGTGGGCCCCACCGGTGTGCTGACCAATCTGCTGTCCGGCGGCGGCGACCATGTGGTGAACCTGTTCACCGACCCCTCGCTGTTCCAGCCGATGATGGTCGCCGAGCTGATCTGGAAGGACTGCGGCTGGGCCACGGTGATCTTCACCGCCGCCCTCTTCCAGGTGGACGAGCAGCTCTACGAGTCGGCGGCCATGGACGGCGCCGGGCCCTGGCGCCGCTTCTGGCACGTCACCCTGCCCGGCGTACGACCGGTCGTGGTGCTCGTGCTGATCATGCGGCTCGGTTCCGTCTTCAGCGTCGGGTTCGACCAAGTGCTGCTCCAGCGCGACTCGTTCGGGCAGCGGGTCTCCGAAGTGATCGACACGTACGTCTACTACCACGCCACCGTCAACGGCGACTGGTCCGTCGCCGCGGCCGCGGGACTGTTCAAGGGCGTCGTCGCCCTGGTCCTGGTGGTCGCCGCGAACAAGGTCGCCCACCGGCTCGGCGAGCAGGGGGTCTACCGATGAGCCCGGCCACCGGGGCGGCGACCCGCCGTGCCAAGGACAGCGGCACGCAGGACGGTTTCACGAAGGGCGGGCGTATGCCGGGCGGTCGTACGAAGGCCCGGCGGCCGGCCTGGCAGGAGAAGCCGAGGGCCCTCACCACGGCCGGCAAGGTGCTGGCGATGACGCTGATCACGGTGGCCGTGGTGGCGCCCTTCTGGGTGGTGCTGGCCACCAGCCTCAGCTCCAGCCGCCAGGTCACCGCGGACGGCGGCTACTCGCTGTGGCCGCGCGAGTTCTCCCTGCACGCCTTCCACCAGATCCTCACCGGCTCCACCGCGGGCCGCGCCCTGGTGGTGTCGCTGCTGCTGGTGGTGGTCGGTACGGCGGTGTCGCTGACCGCGACCGTCCTGCTGGCGTACGCCCTGGCCCGGCCCGGGGTGATCGGGGGCGGCTGGGTGCTGAAGATGACGCTGATCGCCTTCCTGTTCCCGCCCGGGATCATCCCCGCCTATCTGGTCGTCAACAACCTCGGGCTGATCGACAGCTACTCCTCGCTGGTGCTGCCCGTCGTCATCGACGTGTTCAACCTGGTGGTGCTGCGCGGCTTCTTCCAGGGGCTGCCCGGCGAGCTGTTCGAGGCGGCCCGGCTGGACGGGGCCGGCGAGTTCACCGTCCTGTGGCGGATCGTGCTGCCGCTGTCCAAGTCGGTGATCGCGGTGGTCGGGTTCTTCTACGGCGTCACCTACTGGAACGACTTCTTCCGGGCCCTGTTCTACCTCAACGACCCCGGCCGCTGGCCGCTCAGCACCCTGCTGCGGCTGCTGGTCACCCAGGGGGTCACCGCGGACGCGAACGGCACCACCGCGAGCGCCCTCCAGGACACCTCCCAGACCACGCTGATGGCCACCATCGTCGTCGCGGTCGTCCCCGTCCTGGTCGTCTACCCCTTCGTCCAGCGGTTCTTCACCAAGGGCGTGCTCACCGGCGCGGTCAAGTCCTGACCCCCGCCGGCCGGTTCCGCTCTGCCCCGCCCCCTGAACAAACGCGTCCGCTTGGAGCCCTCATGTCCCTGAACATGTCCCGCCGCTCGGTGCTCAGAGCAGCCGGTGCCGGTGCCGCCGTCCTCGCCGCCGGTCCCGCGCTCGCCGCCTGCGACAACGGCGGCGGCCCGGTGTCCGTCTCCAACGAGGGCACCGAGCAGGCCGCCTGGCCCGCGTACGTGCCCGCCGAGGTCCACTACGACCTGCCCGCGCTGCCCGACAATGGCGCCCCGGCCGTCCTCAACTACCCTTCGCTGCCGCTGCCTTCGTCGCTGAAGAGCAAGCCGGGCGACGGCTCGACGGTCTCCTGCATGGCGCTGAGCTACGGCGCCGCCGTCAAGCTCGACTCCTCCAACCGGATGGTCAAGGCCGTCGGCGACGCGATGGGCGTCACGCTCAAGCCCCGGTTCGTCATCGACACCGGCACCAGCTACACCACCGCGCTGGCCACCATGATGGCGGGCGGCGACCAGCCGGACATCCTGATGATCCCGGCCACCGGCGCGCCCAACATCAGCGAGTTCATCCGCTCCAAGTGCGCCGACCTCAGTGCGTACCTGTCCGGCGACGCGATCAAGGAGTACCCGAACCTCGCCGCCCTGCCCACCCGGGGCTGGCAGCTGATGGGCCGGATCGGCGGCGGGATATACGGGGTGCCGACCTACCGCTACAACGCCCCGCAGGTCGGTCTGTTCGCCAACCGCGACAAGCTGGAGAAGGCGGGGGTCTGGGGCAAGGGCGTCGGCGTTCAGGAGTTCACCGACGCCATGGCCAAGCTGAGTGTGAACGGCCGCTACGGCATCGGCAGTTCGAGCGCGGCCGCGTTCGGCTGGACCTACCACGCCGGTGCGGCCGGCGCCCCCAACTGGTGGGGCGAGTCCGGCGGGAGCTTCCGCTTCACCGCCGACACACCGGAGTTCGAGCAGGCGGTGGAGAACATGCGCCGCTTCTACACGCGCCGCATCTACAACCCGGACGCGCTGACGCTGGGCGCCGGTGACGCCCAGCCGAAATTCGTCAACGGCACCTGGCTCACGTGGCCCAACGGCACCGGCGCCGCCGCCCAGATCTTCTCCCAGGTGCGGGGCTTCACCCCCGACCTCGCCTTCCCCTACGGCGACCGGCCCAACACCCCGGGCGGGGACTCGGTGTTCGGGTTCACGGTCATCAAGAAGTCCTCCCCGGCACGGATCAAGATGCTGCTGCGCATCCTCGACTTCTTCGCGGCGCCGTTCGGCACCAAGGAGTTCGAGCTGGCCCGGTACGGCGTCGAGGGCGTGCACTTCACCCGCGACAAGGACGGCGCCCCGGCGAACGCGACCAGGCTCGGGCAGACGGAGAACAGCACCAACCTGCCGTTCCAGTACTTCAACATGGCGCCCCAGCCGCTGTTCTTCCCCGGCCTCGCCGACCTCACCAAGCGGCTCTACACCGCGCAGCAGACACTGGTGCCGATCTGCGCGCCGGACGCCTCGGCCGCCTACCGCTTCTCCTCGGCCACCTTCAGCGCCAAGTGGGCCGGGGTCTCCCCCGCGCTCAACTCCGCGGTGATGGACGCCGTGTCCGGCAAGACGAAGGCGTCCGACTGGAAGGGCACCGTCGCCCGGATCAAGCAGCAGAACGGCATCGACCGGATGGCCGAGGAGTTCGCCGAGGCCAAGGCGGCCACCCGATGACCCCCGCCGCCCCGCGGTGAGGCCGGGCGAGGCCGACCGCGTGGTGAACCAGGCCGCGCGATGACCCCGGCCGCCACCCGCTGACGTACCGCATCTCCCGCGTGGGGCGCCGCCTTCCACCGGGCGCCCCACGCCCCTGACCCGAGGAGTCCTGTGTCCGACCTGCCCCCCGCGGCCCGCCGCCCCCGGGTCCTTGCCCCGGCGCCCCACCGCCCCCGGGTCCTGCTCGCCATGCAGCGCGATCTGCTGCCCCTGCTGCTCGACCCGGCGCGGACGGACCGGCTCACCGGCCTCGCCGACCTGGACCCCACGCTGGTCGCCGATGACTTCTCCGCACCCGGCATCGCCGCCGAACTCGCCCGCGCCGATGTGCTGTTCACCTTCTGGGGCTGCCCTCCCCTCACCCCCGAGGTGCTCGCCGGGGCGCCCCGGCTGCGGGCGGTGGTGCATGCCGCGGGCTCGGTGAAGAACTTCGTCACCGACGCCTGCTGGGAGCGGGGCATCGCCCTCTCCTCGGCCGCCGACGCCAACGCGCTGCCGGTGGCGGAGTACGCGCTGGCGATGATCCTGCTCGCCAACAAGCGGGCGCTGACCACCCGCGACCGGTACCGGGCCGTGCGCGCTCAGCTGTCCTGGCAGCACGAGTACCGCGACGCGGGCAACTACCGGCGCAGCGTCGGCATCGTCGGCGCCTCCCGCACCGGGCGCCGGGTCATCGCGCTGCTCGCCCCCTACGACATGGAACTCCTGGTGCACGACCCGTACCTGGACGCGGCGCAGGCCCGCGCGCTCGGTGTGGAGCCGGTCGGCATGGACGAGCTGTGCGCCCGCTGCGACGTGGTCTCGCTGCACGCGCCCGCGCTGCCCGAGACCCGGCACCTGATCGACGAGCGCCGGCTGAAGCTGATGCCGGACGGCGCCACGCTGGTCAACACCGCGCGCGGGGCGCTGGTGGACACCGACGCGCTGACCCGCGAGCTGACCAGCGGCCGGCTGAACGCCGTACTGGATGTGACCGAACCGGAGGTCCTGCCGCCCGACTCCCCGCTGTACGACCTGGACAACGTGGTGCTCACCCCGCACATCGCCGGTTCGCTCGGTGGTGAGCTGCACCGGATGGCGGACTCGGCCCTTGACGAGCTGGAACGCCTCGCGCTCGGGCGGCCGTTCGCGCATCCGGTCGTCCGCGAGCAGTTCGAGCGCTCGGCCTGAGACGGGCCCGCGGGGGAAGACTGGCCCGGCCGTCACCGCGTCCACCGGCCCGACCCGAACGAGGAGCCATGACCCGCAACCGCCCGCACCCGTTCTCCGGCAACCCCCTGCACAGCCGCGCCGACTGGCAGCGCGCGCTGCTCGACCTGTGCGCCCCGCTCACCGACGCCTACCCCGACGACACGGCCCTGGCCGCCCCCGGCACCGCGTACGAACCCCGGGTCGCCCGGCTGGAGGCGACCGTACGACCGCTGTGGGGACTGGCCCCGTTCGCCGCGGGCGGCGGCCGCTACGACGGCTGGGAGCGGATCCGCCGGGCCGTCGCCGCCGGGACCGATCCGGAGCACCCGGGGTACTGGGGCGAGCCCGGCGCGATGGACCAGCGCCTGGTCGAGGCGTCCGTGCTCGGCTGCACGCTGGCCCTGGCCCCCGGGGAGCTGTGGGAGCCGCTCGCCGCGAAGGAGCGGACGCGGCTCGCCGACTGGCTGCGCCGGGCCGCGCGGGCCGAACGCGTCCCCGACAACAACTGGCATCTGTTCCCGGTGATGGTGGAGCTGGGCCTGAAGGCGGTCGGCGAGCGGCCCGAACCCGGGCTCACCGAGCGGGCGTTGGCACGGGTCGAGGACTTCTACCGGGGCCGCGGCTGGTACTCGGACGGCCCGGACGGCAAACCCCTTGACTACTACGGCCCGTGGGCTCTGCATCTGTACCCGCTGCTGTACACGACGCTCGCGCCGGACGCCGATCCGGCGGTCGTGGCACGGGTGCGGGAGCGGGCCGCGCTGTTCGCCGGGGAGTTTTGGCACTGGTTCGCGGCCGACGGCGCGGCGCTGCCCTTCGGCCGCAGTCTGACGTACCGGTTCGCGCAGTGCGCGTTCTGGGGCGCGCTCGCCCACGCGGGTGTCGAGGCGCTGCCCTGGGGGGTGCTGCGCGGGCTGTGGGCCCGGAATCTGCGCTGGTGGGCGCGGCAGCCGATGTTCGCCGCCGACGGCACGCTGTCGGTCGGCTACGCCTATCCGAATCTGTTCATGAGCGAGCAGTACAACGCGGCGGGCTCCCCGTACTGGGCGTTCAAGGCGTTCCTGCCGCTCGCCCTGCCCGCCGGGCATCCGTTCTGGACCGCCGAGGAGGAGCCGCTGCCCGCCCGGGACGCGGTGCGCCCTCAGCCGGAGGCGGGGCTGCTCGTGCAGCACGGCGGCGGGCACACCACGGCGCTGGCGGCCTGCGACGCGGACACCTGGGTGCGCAACGCGCCCGGGAAGTACGGCAAGTTCGCGTACTCCACGGCCTTCGGCTGCGCCGTCTCCACCGGGCCGCTCGGCGCGGCGGCCGCCGCCCCCGACAGTGCCCTGCTGCTCAGCGAGGACGGTCTGTACTGGCGCTCCCGGATCGCCTGCGCGTCCCGTTCCGTGACCGCCGACCGGGTGCGGGCCCGCTGGCACCCCTGGCCCGATGTCACCGTCGACACCTGGCTGCTGCCCGCCGGACCCGGCCGGCACGTCCGTGTGCACCGCCTGGTCACGCCCCGCCCGCTGCACACGGTCGAGGGCGGCTTCGCGGTCCCCCTGGAGGGAGCCGTCACCCGGGCCGAGGGCCCCGGGGCGCGGGCCGACTCCGGCGACCTCGCGAGCGCCGTGCGGGACCTCACCGGGTCCCGTGCGGGCGAGGTCATGTTCCCCGATCCCAACAGTCATCTCCTGTGGCCCCGTACGGCGTTGCCCGTGCTGCAAGGTCAACTGCCGCCCGGCGAGCACTGGCTGGCCGCCGAAGTCCACGCCACCGCCGACGGCGGCACGACCCGGGCGGAGCCGCTCGACCGGCGCGCCCTGCCCGGTCTCCCCCGCGCCCTGCGCGACACGCTTCCCGGCCCGGAAGGACCCACTCCATGAGCCACCCCGTCCTGCGGTACGACCGGCCCGCCGCCGACTGGGAGCGCGAGGCGCTGCCGCTCGGCAACGGCCGGATCGGCGCGATGGTCTTCGGCACCGTCGCGCGCGAGCGGCTGCAGTTCACCGAGCAGACCCTGTGGACCGGCGGTCCGGGCAGCACCGAGGGGTACGCGTTCGGCAACTGGGCGGAGCCCCGGCCCGGGGTGCTGGCGAGGGTCCAGGAGGACATCGACCGCCTCGGCGCCCTCGACCCGGACCCGGTGGCCGGGCTGCTCGGCCAGGGCAAGCGCGGTTTCGGCGCCTACCAGAACTTCGGGGACGTGCTGATCGAGCTGCCGGGCCACCCCGAGGACCCGGAGGGGTACGGGCGTCAGCTGGATCTGGCGGACGCGGTGGCCCGGGTGTCGTACGGGCATCGCGGGGTACGGCACACCCGCGCCTATTTCACCAGCCATCCCGCCGGGGTGCTGGTCGGCAGGCTGGCCGCGGACCGGCCCGGACAGGTGAGCGCCGTCGTACGGCTCGCCCCGGCCCCCGAGGGGGCGACCCTGATGACGCGGGGGCCGGTGACCGAGGTCTCCGGGCGGCTCGCCGGCAACGGGCTCGCCTACGCGGCCCGGCTCCGGGTCGTACCCGAGGGCGGTACTCTGCGCGCCGAGGGCGACACGATCGTGGTGGAGCACGCGGACAGCGTCACCCTCGTCCTCGCGGCCGGGACCGACTACGCGCCGCAGTACCCGCACTACCGGGGCGCCGCGCCCGGCCCCCGGGTGCGGGCGGCCGTCGAGGCGGCGGCGCGGCGGCCGTACGACGAGCTGCTCGCCGAGCACCGCGCCGACCACCGGGCGCTGTTCGACCGTATGGCGCTCGACCTGGGCGGGACCCTGCCCGCGGACGTCCCCACCGACCGGCTGCTCGCCGCCTATCCGTCGGGCGACACCTCCCGCGACCGGGCGCTGGAGGCGCTGTACCTCGCCCATGGCCGCTATCTGCTGATCGCCTCTTCGCGGCCCGGCGGACTGCCCGCCAATCTCCAGGGCGTGTGGAACGACTCGGACGCCCCGCCGTGGTCGGCGGACTTCCACGCGAACATCAATCTCCAGATGAACTACTGGCTCGCGCATCCCACCGGGCTCGGTGAACTCGCCGCCCCCTTCGACGACTTCACGGACGGGCTGCGGGCGCCGGGCCGGGTCACCGCGCGGTCCGTGTTCGATCTGCCGGGCTGGACCATGGGCGGCGCCTCCACGCCGTTCGGGCACACCGGGTTCGGCGACTGGCCGACCGCCTTCTGGTTCCCGGAGGCGGCCGCCTGGCTCGCCCTCCAGGTGTACGACCACCACCGGTTCACCGGGGACCGCGAGGTGCTGCGCGAGCGGGTCCACCCGATGCTGCGGGAGGCGGCCGAGTTCTGGCTGGGCTTCCTGCGCACCGATCCGCGGGACGGCTCCCTGGTCGCCACGCCCTCCTTCTCGCCGGAGCACGGCACCTACACCGCCGGCTGCTCGATGTCCCAGCAGATCGTGCACGCGCTGTTCACCACCGTGCTGGAGACGGGTGAACTCCTGGGCGTGGACGGGGAGTTCCGTGCCGAGGTCGGGGCGGCGCTGGAGCGGCTCGACCCCGGGCTGCGGATCGGGTCCTGGGGTCAGCTCCAGGAGTGGAAGGAGGATCTGGACGACCCGGGGAACGAGCACCGGCACATCTCCCACCTGTTCGCGCTGCATCCCGGCTGGGCCCTCGACCCCGCCGCCGCACCGGAGCTGGCCCGCGCCGCCGCCGTCTCGCTGGCCGCGCGCGGGGACGGCGCGACCGGCTGGAGCAAGGGCTGGAAGATCAATATGTGGGCGCGGCTGCGGGACGGCGACCATGCGTGGGCGGTACTGCGGGAGCAGCTCGTCCACAACACCCTGCCGAACCTGTTCGACACCCATCCGCCGTTCCAGATCGACGGCAACTTCGGCGCCACGGCCGGGGCCGCCGAGATGCTGCTCCAGAGCCAGCACGGCGTGGTGGACGTCCTGCCCGCCCTGCCCGGGGCCTGGCCGGACGGCTCGGTGCGGGGCCTGTGCGCCCGCGGGGGCATCGGGGTGGACGTGGCCTGGCGGGGCGGGAAGCCCGTGGAACTGACCCTGCGCGCGGGGCAGGACGGGCCGGTCGCCGTGCGCTGCTCCCTGCTGGAACGGGCGCCGCTGACCGAGGCGGACGGCGGGGCGCCGGTGGCCGTGGAGCGGGACGGCGATCGCCGGGTGTTCCACGCGCGGGCCGGGCACACCTATACGGCGGCGCTCGGCAACTGAACGCGGGGCAGGGCCCCGGGCGCGCCGCCCGGGGCTCTTCTCGCCGTACGGGTCTCGCCGTACGGGTCTCGCCGTGTGGGGCCGGTCAGTGGGCGACCATCGCGAACCGGGTGTCGCCGAGGCCGGTCGCCTGGTGGAGCAGCGCGGTGTTGTCCGGGCCCGCGGCCGGGGCGGTCACCGCGAAGGAGGTGGTCCAGGCGGCGCCGGGGGCGAGGGCCGGTACGGAGGTGTCCGACCAGGTGACGGACCAGCCGGTCGGCAGCCCGGTGGGCGCGTGCACGGTGGTGGCCCCGGTCGCCGCGGACGAGGTGTTGGTGAAGGTCACCGGCACCGTGGTGGTGGCGC
This sequence comes from Streptomyces sp. NPDC093018, assembly GCF_040684035.1. NCBI lineage: Bacteria > Bacillati > Actinomycetota > Actinomycetes > Kitasatosporales > Streptomycetaceae > Streptomyces > Streptomyces sp. NPDC093018. Next base: position 275,845 of record NZ_JBFBFF010000002.1, on the reverse strand, counting down.
CCGCCGGGACGGTGCAGTCACCGGCGGGCGTGCCGGCCTTCGCGGTGAGCGGGCCGTGGCTCGCGGTGTTCGTGAGCGTCCCCATGTTCGCGGAGAACGCGTTGAACCAGCCGCACGCCGCCGGGCCCTCGGCGTCCGGCTCCCACACCACCACGCCCTGCGCCTTGGCCTTGAGGGTGGAGAAGATCGTGTCGATCTGGGTGCCGTCGAGGTATCCGGTGCCGGTGTTGCCGGAGAACGAGGGGCTGATGTACGGGACGACGGGCTGGCCGGGCGCGATGGCCTGGTCGTTGGCCAGGGCGCCGTCGAGGTTGCTGTTCCAGCCGGTCATGCCGGGGGTCTTGTCGAAGTAGGCGCGGGGCGCGAAGAAGTCCAGCAGGCCGGGCGCGTGCAGCTTCTCGACCAGGTCGATGTTGGTGGTCTTCCAGTCGTAGCCGTACGCCCCGACCGGCGCCTTCGGCATGGCCTCGTGGGTCCAGCGGATCAGCTGCTTCCACAGCGCGAAGGCGTTGGTGGCGGCCTGTCCGGAGACCTCGGTGAGGGCGATCGGCTCGAAGTCCAGGACGACGGGGTCGGTGGGGCCGCCGTGGAACTGCTGGACGTAGTCGAGGATCTTGGCCTTGTAGGCGTCCACGGTGGGCAGCGCGCCGCCGTCGCTGTAGCAGCCGGCCGCGTCACAGGTGAGATGGAAGTAGTCGTAGGCGACCGTGGACCGGACCGCGCCGAAGTTCTCCAGTCCCGGCGTCGGCACATTGCGTTCATTGGTATAGACCGTGAAGCCGGAGCGGAGGGCGCGGGCCTGGTCGGCGTGGGCCGCGGGGGCGAGGGCGAGCGCCGGGACGACCGCGGCGGCCAGCGCGGCGGCGACCGAAGCGGTACGGCGCAGGGCGGACAGCACATGCATGGGGATGCCTCCTGGGGCGGGGGGAGAGGGGGTGGCCGTGAAGCGGCTCCAGATTCGGGGCGCTCGACCCGCCGGTCAACGACGAATGCGCCAACCGCGCACAAGCGGAAGCACTCGGAGGAGTCCAGGCGGTGAAATGCCCCGAATGCGGCTCCTCCTTCACCTGCCGGACAGCCGTCGACCGAGCGGACGACCACGCCATGGCCACCATCCGGCCCCCAACTCACCTCCCTCACCTTCTATTTGATTCCGAACACCTCGGAACCCAACCGATTCCCGCCCGATCCTTGACGATCGAACAGCGCGCCCGTTTTCCTGCTCGCCATGAACTCCTCTCCCCCGGTCCCGTCCGTGCTTCCCACCGACGGCCAACTCGCCTGGCAGAAGACCGGGTTCGGGGTCTTCGCACACTTCGGCATCAACACCTTCGCCGGGCGGGAGTGGAGCGACGGCACCCTCGACCCGGGCGGCTTCGCGCCGACGGAGCTGGACGCCGACGAGTGGGCCGAGACCGCGCGGGACGCCGGGGCCGCGCACCTCATCGTGACCGCCAAGCACCACGACGGCTTCTGCCTGTGGCAGACGGACACCACGGACTACGGGGTGGGTTCGGCGCCCTGGCGCTCCGGGCGCGGCGATGTGGTCGCCGAACTCGCCGCGGCCTGCGAGCGCGCCGGCATCGGCCTCGGCGTCTACCTCTCCCCCTGGGACCGCAACGCCCCCTGCTATGCCGACCCGGCGGCCTACGACCGGTTCTACCGACGGCAGTTGACCGAGCTGTGCACCCGGTACGGGCCGCTGGCCGAGGTCTGGTTCGACGGGGCGGGATCGGCGGGCCGTACGTACGACTGGCCGGGCGTCGCCGCCGTCCTGGAGCGGCATCAGCCACAGGCCATGGTGTTCAACCTCGGCCGCCCCACGATCCGCTGGGTCGGCAATGAGGACGGGCTCGCCGCCGACCCCTGCTGGTACACCGTCGAGCGCACCGAGGTGAGCCTGTACGACAGCGACGCGGCGGCCCTGCCGCGCCCGATGTATCTGCCGCCGGAGTGCGATGTGTCCATCCGCCGGCACTGGTTCTGGCACCCCGGCGACGAGGCGTCGCTCAAGAGCCGGGAGCATCTGCTGGCCGTCTGGTACCGCTCGGTCGGCCTCGGTGCCGGGCTGCTGCTGAACGTGCCGCCGGACCGGCGCGGGCGGATCGACGCGGCGGACCGGTCCCGGCTGCTGGAGTTCACCGGCGAGGTCCGCCGCCGGTTCGCCGATCCGCTGACGGCGGTGGTCGAGCGGGCGCCGGGGAAGGTGCGGCTGCGGTTCGCGGAGCCGGTCGCCGTGGACCATGTGGAGCTGGCGGAGGAGCTGAGCGGCGGCCAGCGGGTCACCGGGCACCGGATCACCGCCGACGGGCGCGAGGTCGCGGCCGGGGGGACGGTCGGGGTGCGCCGGGTGCACGCCTTCCCCGAGGCGCGGGCCCGGGTGATCGAGGCCGAACTGACCGGCGCGGCACCGGAGACGGCCCTGCGCGCCTTTCACACCGGGCACGGGGGCCTGCCCGCCCTGGAGGAACAGCCGGCGGTCGACGAGGGACGCGCGGACACGCCACCCCTCGCACGCTGACCCGACGCTCCGGCTCCGGCTCCGGCTCCGGACCCTGAAGTGAACCTCTCCCCCTGCGCACGCCACTCCGTCTGATCGAGCGCGACAACCTCAATGAGCTCATCCAGGTCGTCGAGGCGGCGGAACACGGTCCCGTCTCCGAGGAGGAGGTGCAGGCGCTGCGCGATCGGCTGCACGAGGCACGCACCCTCGTCCTCGACAGCGAGAGCCTGGCCAAGGCCGTGCTGCGCGATCGCACAATCACCGCCTGGCTCGCCCTCGCCGCTCCCGGCCCCGTCACAGTCCTCGGCTCGGACAGCGAGGACCTGACCGCCCTGTGCGGGGAACGGGTCACCGTCATCAAGGTGTGAACGAGTCGGACGGCAGGCCCGCGGAAGCCGGTCAGGCCGAGCGTTTCCGTGCGGTCGTCTTCTTCGCCGCCGTCTTCTTCCCCACGCCCGCCTTCGCCGTGCTCGCCTTCGCCGTGCCCGCCTTCGCCGTGCTCGATCGCGCGGTGCTGGTGCTCTTCTTCGCCGGCTCGGTCGACTTCGAGGTGGACTTTCTGGCCGGGGCCTTCTTGGCGGTGGTCTTCCGTGCCGTGGAGGTGGACTTCTTGGTGCCCGTCTCCTTGGGGGTGGAGCGGCGGTCCGGCAGGGATCTGACCTCGGCCTCGCCGGTGGGTTCGCGGGATTCGCGGGCGGCACGGACGCTGTTCTCCAGGGCGGCCATCAGGTCGAGGACCTTGCCGCCCTCCGCCGGTTCGGGGGCCTGCGGGGGTGTCTCGCCCGCGGCCTTGGCGGCGATGACCTCCTCCAGGGCCTCCCGGTACTCATCGTGCAGATCCGCCATCTCCACCTCGCCGAGGGTGTCCATCAGGGCGTCCGCGAGATCGAGTTCCTTGTCCCGGATCGTGACGTCCACGTCCGGGGCGACGCCCTCGGGTGCCCGTACCTCGTCCGGCCAGAGCAGGGCGTGCATGGCGATCGCATCGCCGACCACCCGCAGCATCCCGAGCCGCTCCCGGCCGCGCAGCGCGAACTTGGCGATGGCGACCTTGTTGCTGCGCTTGAGGGCCTCGCGAAGAAGGGTGTACGGCTTGGCGGCGGGGGCGCCGCTCGCGGCGAGGTAGTACGCCGCGCCCATCTGGAGCGGGTCGATCTTGTCGGCCGGCACGAAGGCGACGATCTCGATGGTCCGGGCCGTCGGGATCGGCAGATGGGACAGGTCCTCGTCGGTTATCGGCACGATGGTGCCGTCCGCGTCCTCGTACGCCTTGCCGATCTCGGACTGGCTGACCTCGCGGTCCTCCACCTCGCACACCTTGCGGTAGCGGATGCGGCCGTTGTCCTCGGTGTGGATCTGACGGAAGGAGATCGCATGGCTCTCGGTCGCGTTGACCAGCTTGATCGGGATGCTGACCAGCCCGAAGGAGATGGCGCCGTTCCATATCGATCGCACGTGCCGCACCCGTCCTTTCCCATGGGGACCGGTTTGTCTGGGATTGTCATCCTATGACGCCCATCACGGAGGTGGCGGGGCGGCGGGTCCCGCTGACCAACCTGGAGAAGGTGCTGTATCCGGCGACCGGCTTCACCAAGGCGGAGCTGGTGCACTACTACGCGACCACCGCCGACGCGCTGCTCCCGCATCTGCGCGACCGCGCGGTGTCCTTCCTGCGCTACCCCGACGGCCCCGAGGGCCAGGTGTTCTTCACCAAGAACGTGCCGCCGGGTACGCCCGAGTGGGTCACGACCGCCGAGGTGCCGAGGTCCTCGGCGCAGGGCCCGGCCCGGATGGTCGTCGTACAGGATCTGCCGAGCCTGGTGTGGGCGGCGAACCTGGTCGCCGAGTTCCACACCCACCAGTGGCTGGTGGGCTCGCCGGAGGAGGCCGACCGGCTGGTGTTCGACCTCGATCCCGGGGCGCCGGCGACCGTCGTGCAGTGCTGCGAGGTCGCCCGGTGGCTGCGCGAGCGGCTCGCGGCGGACGGGATCGAGGCGTACCCGAAGACGGCCGGGTCCAAGGGGCTGCATCTGCTGGCGGCGGTCTGCGGCGCCTCCCCGGAGCGGACCAGCGAGTACGCCAAGGCGCTCGCGGTGGAGGCGGAGCGTGCGCTGCCCCGGCTGGTGGTGCACCGGATGACCAAGAGCCTGCGGCCCGGGAAGGTGTTCGTGGACTGGAGCCAGAACGCGGCCCGCAAGACCACCGCCACCCCCTACACCCTGCGCGCCCGCCGCACCCCCCTGGTCTCCGCGCCCGTGACCTGGGACGAGATCGCCGACTGCCGCTCACCGGGGCGGCTGGAGTTCCAGGCCGAGGACATCGCACCCCGCCTGCGGCAACACGGCGACCTGATGGCCCCCCTGCTGGACCGGCACCGGGCAGCCCCCCTCCCGGAAGCTCCCTAGGCGCGCTGTTCTCACGCGGGCGTATCCGTACATCCGGCCGACGGACCCGCCCCGTCTACTGCGTTTTCAGTACGCCGGACTGTCGGCAGCCGCACGACGACAGGCTGCCCTTCGCGCAGACACGCTAGGCAGACGTTCGAATCATCAGATATGGAGATCTTCTGCCGTGGCAACATTTCTCTGTCGCGTGGGCCGGCTGGCCTTCAGGCGGCGCTGGTACGTCGTCCTGGTCTGGGCGGCGGTTCTGGTCGCCACGGGGCTGGGAGCCCTGAAGGCTCCCGCGGCCGTCGATGACGGGCTCTCGATGCCGGGCATCGAGTCCCAGAAGGCTTTCGACCTCCTGGAGGAGCGCTTCCCCGGCGAGACGGCCGACACCGCGTCCGCGACGATCGTCTTCATCGCCCCGGCCGGAGAGAAGATCACCGCGGCCGGGAACGAGCAGACCGTCAAGAGGGCTGTCGCCGAGTTCGGCCGGGGCGCGAACGTCGCGAGCGTCGACAACCCCTTTGAGACGGGAGGGGTCAGCGCCAACGGCACGACCGCGTTCACCACCGTCGCCTTCAAGATCGCCGCCGGCGACCTGGCCGATGCCGATCGGGCACCGGTGAAGCGGACCATCGCCGAGGCCAGGCACTCCGGGCTGACCGTGGAAACCAGTGGTTCGGCACTCTCCGAAGGCGGCGGGCCGGGCGGCACGGCCGAACTGGTCGGCATATCGGTCGCCGCCCTCGTGCTCCTCCTCACGTTCGGCTCCCTCGCGGCCGCCGGGCTCCCTCTGCTGACAGCCGTCGTCGGCGTCGGCGTGAGCATGGCCGCGATCCTCGTCCTGTCCAGCCCGCTGGGCCTCTCCGACACCACCGGCACCCTGGCCATGATGCTGGGCCTCGCGGTCGGCATCGACTACGCGCTGTTCATCGTCTCCCGCTACCGGGAGGAACGTGCCGGGGGGCGCACGGCCCGGGAGGCGAGCGAGGCGGCCGTCGCCACGGCCGGTTCCTCCGTCGTGTTCGCGGGCCTGACCGTCGTGATCGCCCTGGCCGGTCTCTCCGTCGTCGGTGTGCCGATGCTCACCGAGATGGGACTGGCTGCCGCCGGAGCCGTCGCCCTCGCGGTCATGATCGCGCTGACCCTCGTCCCGGCCCTGCTCGGCTTCTGGCCGGACGCGGTACTGGCCCGCGGGATCCGCAGGAGCACCGGCGGCCGGCAGAATTCCGTCGCCACCCGCTGGGCCAGGTTCGTGCAGCGCCGGCCCGTTCCCGTGCTGCTCCTGGGAATCACCGGTCTCGGTGCCCTCGCCCTGCCGGTGGCAGACCTGCGGCTGGGGATGCCCGGGGACGAGTCCCTGCCCCGCACCACCACCGAACGCCGGGCCTACGACGCGCTGGCCGAGGGCTTCGGGCCGGGCTTCAACGGCCCGCTGACCATCGTCGTGGACGCCAGAAACGCCGCGAAGCCCCGCGCCGCCGTCGGCACCGTCGTCCGGGAGATACACGGCACGAAGGGCGTCGTCTCCGTGTCCGAGCCCCATTTCAACCGGGCCGGGGACACCGCCGTCTTCTCCGCCGTACCGTCCACCGCGCCCACCGACGAGAAGACCGTCGATCTGGTGACGGTCATCCGGCACGAGCGCCCCGGGGTCGAGTCCGCCACCGGTGCCGGTTACGAAGTCACCGGCACCACCGCGCTGAACATCGACATGGCCCAGAAGGTCCAGGCATCGCTCGCCCCCTACCTGATCGTCGTGGTCGGTCTGGCGATCTTGCTGTTGATGATGGTCTTCCGGTCCTTGCTCATCCCGCTCAAGGCGGCCCTCGGCTTCCTGCTGTCCGTACTGGCCTCTCTGGGCGCGGTCGTCATGGTCTTCCAGCAGGGCCACGGCGCGCAGCTGTTCGACGTGCAGCAGACCGGTCCGATCATGAGCCTGATGCCGGTCTTCCTGGTGGGCATCGTCTTCGGCCTCGCAATGGACTACGAGGTGTTCCTGGTCTCCCGGATGCGGGAGGCGTACGTCCGCGGCGAGAGGGCCGACCGGGCCGTCAGGTCCGGCTTCACCCGCAGTGCCCAGGTTGTCATGGCAGCCGCTCTCATCATGATCGCGGTGTTCGCCGGGTTCATCACGGAGAGCGACTCCATGATCAAGATGATCGGTTTTGGACTTGCCGCCGCTGTCCTCTTCGACGCCTTCGTCGTCCGGATGGCCCTGGTGCCCGCGGTGCTCGCCCTGCTCGGCGACAGGGCCTGGTGGCTGCCGAGGCGGCTGGGCCGGGTGCTCCCCCGGATCGATGTGGAAGGCGAGGCCCTCAGCCGGCCGAGGACGGAGTCCGGCCGGGAGGCCGTCCCCGAGTCCGCGCGCACCTGACCCGGCACCGTCCGCAGGCCGTCCGTCCGGGGAGACGGACGGCCTCCGGGGCCGACCGGGACGACCATAATGAAACAGGCGCCCACTGACCGGAGAACCAGATGAGAACGGCAACCGAGCGGCCCAGCGCGAACCGTCTGGAGAAGATCGGCGAACGACGCCCCTTTGCCGTCGACCTCGCGGCAGCCCTGGCACTGTCGGCCTGCGCGGCCTTCGGCATCTGGCTCAATCTGCCCGGCCAGAAACCACCGGACTACGACAAAGCCGCCGTCGCCCTCATGGGGGCGTCCGGCCTCGTCCTGCTCGGGCGACGTGCCCGTCCGCGCCTCGCCGTCACCGTCTCCGCCGTGTGCACAGCGGGTACCGCCGCCCTGGGCTATCTGCTCACACCCCTGCTGTTGGCTCCGCTCATGGGCGCCCTCTACTGGCTCGCCACCCGCACCGGCCCGAAGACCACCCGCCGATACGGCATTGCCACCGTGCTCGCCGTGACCCTCACGGCCGTGCTCACCGACCTCAAGGACCCCGTTACCCTGCCCCTGCAGATGTTCGGCCCGGCCTGCTGGCTGGCCCTTCCCCTCTTCGCCGGCAACATGGCACGGCTGCGGTGGGCCTACCTCCAAGCCGCACAGCACCGGGCCGAGCGCGCCGAGCGCACCCGGGAGGAGGAGGCCCGGTTGCGGGTCGCCGAGGAACGCGTCCGCATCGCCCGCGAGCTCCACGACGTGGTCGCCCACCACATGGCGCTGGCCAACGCACAGGCCGGCACCGCCGCACACCTCGCCCTCAGCAACCCCGAGCAGACCCGGAAGATACTCGTGGGCCTGACGGACACGACCTCCTCCGCGCTGCGCGAACTGAAGACCACCCTCGGCCTGCTCCGGCAGAACGACGACCCTTCGGGCGACTCCTCGCTCAGCCCGCTCCCCGGCCTGGCGCAGCTGCCGGACCTCGTCGAGGCGTGCGCGTCGGCAGGTCTGGAGGCGACGGTGACGACCGAAGGAGAACCCCGGCCACTGCCACCGGGCGTCGACCTGACCGCCTACCGGATCGTGCAGGAGGCGCTGACCAACGTCGCCAAGCACGCCACCACCAGGACCGCCCGTGTGCACCTCGCGCACACGGGATCCCACCTGGCGATCTCGGTGATCAACGACGGGGCGCCCCGGCTCCGCACCCCGCGGGACGGTGGATTCGGCCTGCTGGGAATGCGGGAGCGTGCCCGCTCCGTGGGCGGCGACCTGACCGCGGGGCCTCGCCCCCACGACGGCTACGCGGTCACCGCGACACTGCCGCTGTCGCCGCCCGTGCGGGAACTCCGGGGACAGACGGCCGCATGAGCATCAAAGTACTGCTCGCCGACGACCAGGCACTGCTGCGGGCCACCTTCCGCATCCTCATCGACTCCTGCCCGGACATGGAGGTGATCGCCGAGGCATGCGACGGCGCGGAGGCCGTCGCCCTAGCGCGCACCCACCGCCCCGACATCGTCCTCATGGACATCCGCATGCCGGGCACCGACGGCCTCGCCGCCACCTCCGCGCTGTGCGCCGACCCGGAGCTTTCGGCCACCCGCGTCCTCATCCTGACCACGTTCGAGACGGAGGACTACGTCGCCCAGGCCCTGCGCGCGGGCGCCAGCGGTTTCCTGGGCAAGGACGTCACCGCCGAGGACCTTCTGGACGGCCTGCGCACCGTGGCCTCCGGCGAGTCACTCCTGTCAGCGGCCGCGACCCGCTCCCTCATCACGCGCTTCCTCATGTCGGCCGACCCCGGCGCCCGCCTCGCAGCCCCCGAACGCCTCGCCGACCTCACGGCACGCGAACGCGAGGTCATGGCGCTGGCCGCGGAAGGTCTCTCGAACTCGGAGATCGCCGAGACCCTCACCGTGAGCCCGCTCACCGCCCGGACGCACATCCACCGGGCCATGACCAAGCTCGGCGCCCGCGACCGGGCCCAGCTCGTCGTCATCGCCTACCAGACAGGACTCGTACGAGCGACGCCCCCTCACCCATGACGACCGGCTGGAGCAGGAGGAACGGAGAGCCGCGGCAATCCGCCGCGGCGCCGCTCCTGCGGGCCGTCCGGGCGGATGCCGGCCCATGTCCTTCCTGCCGTGCATCGCAAGGCGAAGGAGGGCGACATGGCGGAGCCATGGCAACCGACGACAACGCCGCGAGGCGCGGTGCCAGGGCCCGCGAGCCCGGCATGATCCAAACGAGAGGCCCTAGACCTTCTCCCAGGTGCGGCGGTCCCGCGCCAGCGCGTGCAGCGCCGCCACGTCCGCCGGTTTCAGTACGCCGCCCAGCCGGGCCAGTCCCGGCAGGCCCCCTGCGGCCAGGACCCGTATCCCGCGGGGCGCGGCGGTCAGGGTCACCCCGGAGGGGTCGGTCAGGGCGAGCACCGGGCGGACCTCGGCGGTCAGGGCGTAGGCGGCCCGGTCGGCCTGGGCGCGCAGCCGGCGCAGCAGGGGCTCGGCCGCGCGCCGGCCCACGGTGACCATCGGATCGGCGACCCGCACCCGCGCCCTGCGGGCGTACAGCGCATGCACGGCGAACAGGCCGCCGGGGCCGATCAGCAGATGGTGGACCCGGTCGCCGCCGGGCAGCGGCAGCGAGTGCAGGGCGAGCCAGCCCGCGCCCTCCAGGCCGTCGAGCACATCGCCCACGGTCTGCTCGGCCAGCAGGGCGCGCCGGCGCGGGTCGGGGCGCAGCCGGTGTCCGGCGCCGGGGTCGCGGTCGAGGGCGATCAGCAGCGCCTCGCCGGGCCGGTTGGGCGCGAGGTCGTCATCGGGGTGCAGGGTGAGCCGGGCGAGTTCGGCGGCGGTGGGGACCGGGGGCGGGCCCACGGCCACCGGGCCGGTGAGGAAGGGCTTCAGGGCTTCGAGGACCCGGTCCCGCTCGTCCTCGGCGAGCAGGTCGACCCGGCCGGCGGCACGGTCGTACCAGGCGATCCGGCTGCCGTCCGGGCGGCAGACGTACAGCCGGTCCCGGTCCCCGCGGCGGCCCGGCACCACGCGCAGTCCGCTCATGCGCATCACCCCTCGACCATGGGAACAGGCCGGGTGCTTCCCGGGCAAGACCGGCTACCGTGGAGAGCGGCCCTGCGCAGGGGAGTTGGGGAGGCGCCGGTGCGAACCCGCGGAACGCAGCCCGACGTGCCGGCTCCACGGAGCCCGTGGAGCGAGATCGTGCCCGGCCTGTGGATGGGCGGGCACGAGTACCGGGGGCGTACGGGCCGGCTGGAGACGGCCGTCGTACGGGACGAGTTCGATGTGGTGCAGTCGCTGCTGCGGCTGCCGGGCCACGGCCCGGACGCGGGCGTCGAGCACCATGTGTGGCCGATACCGGACGGACCGCTGGACGGCACGCAGCTGGCCGGGGTGATCCGGCTGGCGCGGGCGGCGAACGAGGCGCTGGACGCGGGCCGCCGGGTGCTGGTGCGCTGCTGTCACGGGTACAACCGCTCGGGCCTGGTCGTGGCGCACGCGCTGGTGCAGCGGGGCGGCGCGCCGGACGAGGCCGTCCGGCTGATCCGGGCCCGCCGCTCGGCGTGGGCGCTGCACAACGAGCTGTTCGTGGCGTACCTGCGCACCGGACTGCATACCGTACGGCTCCTTGAGGAACTGGCCGAGTAGCCTCTCTGTCCCGGCACCGGCGCACGGCTCAGGTGCACAGAGCGGACAAAAAGGGGCTTCCTTGGAATCTATGTGCATACTGGCCTACTGACCTGCAAAACCATCGCCTCTGGAGCACCGTGCCCCTCCGTCGCCCTGTGCGCACCGCCTTCGCCGCGGCCGCCGTCGCCCTGTTGTCGGCGACGGCGGCGGCCTGCGGGGACGCCGGCCAGTTGCAGAGCGCCGGGCCGACCCAGACCGCGGACAGCCCCGCCAAGCTCTGGCCCGATCTGCGCCCGGCGTCCAGCCCGGCGTACCCGTACGACGTGGCGACGCGGGAGACCGTCAAGGGCCTGACCGTGCCCGGCGGCGACATACGCAAGATCGATCCGGTGGACATCGTCGAGGCGGAGCTGAAGGCGCACCCGGCCGACTACGGGTCCAAGGGGGCGTTCCACGGGACCGTGGACCGGGTGAAGGACTGCCGTGCGGGCGGCGACCGGGCGCTGTGCCCGCTGCTCAAGCCGTACTACCGGGACCTGACCGGCGACGGCCGGCCCGATCTCACGCTCGGCTTCCGGCTCTACCCGACCAACCAGACGGCGGTCCGGGTCTACACCGTCGAGGGCCGCCATCTGGTGCAGGTGCTGGCCGACAACGACGCGATCCTCGGTGTGGAGCTGGCCGGGCGCGCGCTGATCGAGCGCAATCCGGCGGACATCTCCGGCTACGAGTACCGCACCACCTGGGAGTGGGACCCCGGCCAGCGCGCCATGGTGTTCTCCCGCGACGAGTATCTGCACACCGGCACGGGCCGCCGGATCCACAAGGCGCGCCCCTCCGCGCGCCCGTCCGCCTCTCCCGCCGCCTCCCCGAGCGCGTCATGAGGCTGCTGCTGGCCCGCTGGGCGGGGCCGCTCGCCGTGAAGGCGGCCGTGTTCATCACCGTGATGTGCTGCGCGCTGGCCGCGCTGCTCGGTGTGCTCGTGCATGTCTCGGTGACCGACCAGACCGTCGGCCAGGCCCGCGACCTCGCCCTGTCCCGGCTCTCGGACGCCACCCGCGCCTACGAGGCCGGGGACACCCTGCTGCCCAACGCCGGGGTCGACCCCGAGGGGCTGCCTCACTCGCTGCGGACGCTCGCGATGTCCGGGCGGCGCGGCACCATGGTGTCCACGCACCGGGGGCGGCCGACGATGTGGGCGGCGGGCCCCGTCCAGGGGCACCGGGCGCTCGCCGTGGAGATCGACTACTCGCAGCAGTCCGGCACCATCGCCGGGCTCGACACCTCGATCCTGTGGTCCTCCGCGCTCGCCATCGGCGCGACCGTGCTGGTCGGCGTGTTCGCCGTGTCCCGGGTGACCCGGCGGCTGCACACGACCGCCCGGGTGGCCCGCCGGATCAGCGCGGGCGACCTGGACGCACGGGTCGACGACCCCCGTACGAAGGATCCGGTCCGGCCCCAGGACGAGGTGGCCGCGGTGGCCGCAGCGCTGGACTCGATGGCCGCCTCGCTCCAGGGCAAGCTGCTCAGCGAGCAGCGGTTCACCGCGGATGTGGCGCACGAGCTGCGGACCCCGCTCACCGGGCTGCACGCGGCGGCGGAACTGCTGCCGCCCGGACGGCCGACGGAACTGGTGCGGGACCGGGTGGCCGCGCTGCGCACGCTCACCGAGGACCTGCTGGAGATCTCCCGCCTGGACAGCGGCCGGGAGCGGCTGGAGGCCGACGCCGAGGGGCTGGGGGCGCTCGCCGAGCGGGTGGTGCGGGCGTCGGGGACGGAGACCGAGGTACGGGTCGTACGGGACGCCCTGGTGGAGACGGACCGGCGGCGCCTTGAGCGGGTGCTGGGCAATCTGGTGGCCAACGCGCACAAGCACGGGGCGGCGCCGGTGCTGCTGACCGTGCACGGGCCGGTGGTGACGGTGCGGGACCACGGGGGCGGGTATCCCGAGTACCTGGTCGCGCACGGGCCGCAGCGGTTCCGCACCGAGGGCGGCGCGAAGGGGCACGGGCTCGGGCTGACCATCGCGGTGGGGCAGGCGGAGGTGCTGGGCGCGCGGCTGTCGTTCCGGAACGCGGTGGACGGGGGCGCGGTGGCGACGCTCGTCCTGCCGGTGGCTTGGCGGTCGCAGTAGGGCTCGGGGAGGGCGGTTCGCCGGCGGGTGCGGGCCGTGAGGGTTGATCGCGCCCACGCGGCGGAGCCGTATGTCGGACACAGCCCCGCGCCCCTTTGGGGCGCGTTGTAGTGCGGCGAATTAATCCGGTTTGGGTAAGTTCGCGGCATGACCGACGCCGGAACCGCCGCGGTGACGGCCCCGGCCGCCGTGCCCGTCGTACGGCTGCCCCGGCGCCGCGGTATCGAGCTCGCGCTGATCGTGCTGGCCGTCACGCTGTCGGTGTACGGCTACTGCGCGGTGGGCCTGGCGCGGGCCGGGCGGGTGCCGCCGGGGGCGCTGGCGTACGGGGCCGGGCTCGGGGTGCTCGCGCTGCTCGCCCATCTCGCCGTGCGGCTGCGGGCGCCGTACGCCGATCCGCTGCCGCTGCCCATCGGGGTGCTGCTCAACGGGCTCGGGCTGGTGCTGATCTACCGGCTGGACCTGGAGACACCGGGCGACCGGGCCGCCCCCGCCCAGCTGGTGTGGTCCGCGCTCGGGGTGGCCCTGTTCATCGTCGTCGTCCTGCTGCTGCGCGACCACCGGCTGCTCCAGCGGTACTCCTATGTGTGCGTGGTCGCCGCGCTCGTGCTGCTCCTGCTGCCGATCCTGTTCCCGGCGGTCAACGGCGCCCGGATCTGGATCCGGTTCGCCGGATTCTCCATCCAGCCGGGCGAGTTCGCGAAGGTGCTGCTCGCGGTGTTCTTCGCCGCGTACCTCGCCGCCAACCGCAACGCGCTGGCGTACACCGGCCGCCGGATCTGGCGGCTGCAGTTCCCGACCGGCCGGGTGCTCGGGCCGATCGTGACGATCTGGCTGCTCAGCGTCGGGGTGCTGGTCCTGGAGCGGGACCTCGGCACCTCGCTGCTGTTCTTCGGGCTGTTCGTGGTGCTGCTGTACGTCGCCACCGGGCGCACCGGCTGGATCGCGGTGGGGCTGGTGCTCGCCGTGCTGGGCGCGGTGGCCGTCGGCCGGGTGGAGCCGCATGTGGGCGGCCGGATCGCGGACTGGCTGCACCCGTTCGCCACCATCGAGGCCGGGCGGGGTCCCAACCAGCTGTCCCAGTCGCTGTTCGCGTTCGCGGCGGGCGGCCTGCTCGGCACCGGGCTCGGGCTCGGGCACTCGGTGCTCATCGGCTTCGCCACCAAGTCGGACTTCATCCTGGCCACGGCCGGCGAGGAACTGGGCCTCGCGGGGCTCGCGGCGATCATCCTGCTGTACGCGCTGCTGGTGGAGCGCGGCTACCGGGCGGGCCTCGCGCTGCGCGAGCCGTTCGGGCGGCTGCTCGCGGTGGGGCTCGCCTCGATCCTGGCGCTCCAGGTGTTCGTGATCGCGGGCGGGGTCACCGGACTGATCCCGCTGACCGGCATGGCGATGCCCTTCCTCGCCCAGGGCGGCTCCTCGGTGGTCACCAACTGGACGATCGTGGCCCTGCTGATCCGGGTGAGCGACTCGGCGCGCAGCCAGTACGACGGCAGGGAGGCGCCATGAGCGACTACACCGGGATGGGCGGCGAGGGCGGGCGGCCGATGGCCCGGTACATCCGGCACGCCTGCGCGTTCTGCACCCTGCTGCTCGCGGCGCTGCTGGTGAACGCGGCCCGGGTGCAGCTCGTCCAGGCCGGCGACTACACCGGCAATCCGGCCAACCGCCGTGCGGCCATCGCCCGTTACCAGCAGCCGCGCGGCGACATCCTGGTCGACGGCAAACCGGTCACCGGCTCCGTGGACACCCATGAGCAGCTGCGCTACGAACGCGCCTACCAAAACGGCCCGCTGTACGCGCCGGTGACCGGCTTCGCCTCCCAGTCGTACGGCACCACGTTCCTGGAGCACTCCGAGGACGGGGTGCTCTCCGGCGCCGATCCGATGCTCGCGCCGCTGCCGCTGTGGAACGACCTGACCCGGGGCCTGGAACCGGGCGGGAACGTCGTGACGACCCTCAACCGGGCGGCGCAGGAGGCGGCTTACCGGGGGCTGGGCGGGCGCAAGGGCGCGGTGGCCGCCGTCGACCCCTCGACCGGGCGGATCCTGGCCCTGGTGACGAGCCCGTCGTACGACCCGGCCCAGCTCTCCGGCAACGCCGAGTCGGTGGCGTCCGCGTGGGCGCGGCTCAACGGCGACCCGGACAAGCCGATGCTCAACCGGGCGGTACGGCAGACGTATCCGCCGGGTTCGACGTTCAAGGTGGTCACCGCGGCGGCGGCGCTGGACGCGGGGGTGGTCACCGATCCGGACGCGCGCACCGACTCCCCCGACCCCTATCGGCTGCCCGGCACCCGCACCACGCTGACCAACGAGGCCGACGGCTGTGTGGACACCTCGCTGCGGGACGCCTTCGAGTGGTCCTGCAACACGGTCTTCGCCAAGCTGGGCGTGGACGTCGGGGTGCGGGACATGACGGCCACGGCGGAGGCGTTCGGGTTCAACGACGGCGGGCTGCGCGTGCCCTTCTCGGTCGCGCCCAGCACCTTCGACTCCCATGTGGACAACGCCCAGTTGGCGCTCTCCTCGATCGGGCAGTACAACACCCGCGCCACCCCGCTCCAGATGGCGATGGTCGCGGCGGCCGTCGCCGACGACGGGCGGCTGCACACGCCGTACCTGGTGGAGCGGACGACCCGGCACGACGGCGAGACGCTCGCGGGCAGCGGGACGCATCCGGTGCGCCAGGTCATGCGTCCGTACACGGCCGCGCAGTTGAAGGAGCTGATGACCGGGGTGGTGCGGGAGGGCACCGGCACCCGGGCGGCGATCCCCGGCGCGATCGTCGGCGGCAAGACCGGCACGGCGCAGCACGGGGTGGGCAACACCGGTCTGCCGTACGCCTGGTTCGTCTCCTGGGCGCAGGACCAGGACGCGGTGGAGCCGGCGGTCGCGGTCGCGGTGGTGGTGGAGGACGCCTCGGCGGACCGGGGCGAGATCAGCGGCGGGGGCGACGCGGCGCCGATCGCCCGGGACGTGATGCGGGCGGTGCTCGGCCGGTGAGACGGGGCTGCCGCGGGCGGCCCGGATCTCCTTAGGGTGCGACCATGACGGATACCGCACCCGCGCACGAACTGGCCCAGGTGAACATCGCCCGCCTCAAACACCCGCTGGACTCGGCCGAGTTGAAGGACTTCGTCGACGGACTCGACCCCGTGAACGCGGTCGCCGACGCCTCGGACGGCTTCGTGTGGCGACTCAAGAGCGACTCCGGCAACGCGACCGACGTCCCGGTGCTCGGGGACGCGTGGCTGATCGTCAACCTGTCGGTGTGGCGGGACGCGGAGGCGCTCACCGCGTTCATGTACCGGGGGCAGCACCGGGAGTTGCTGGCGCGGCGCCGGGAGTTCTTCGAGCGGCTGGAGGAAGCCGTGACCGCGCTGTGGTGGGTGCCGGCCGGCCACCGCCCGGCGGTCGCCGAGGCGGAGGACCGGCTGCTGCACCTGAGGGCGCACGGCCCGACGCCGTACGCCTTCACACTGCGGGCGCCGTTCGCGCCCGGGGAGGAGGCGGCGGTCAGCCGATCGGCTTGACCGCCTCGGAGCGGACCTGGAGGGTCTCCTTGGCGAGCGCGGCCAGGTCGACCTGTGAGGGTTCCTGCGACATGACGCTCATGTCCACGACGACGATCGTGGCGGCCGTGTTGCCGTCGGCCCAGGCGCAGGAGGGCATGGTGATCTTCGTGCCGGCCTGGTCCTGGACCAGCACCTCGCAGCTGATGGTGATGTCCAGGTCGAAGTCCTTGGCGGGCACGGCGACCGTGGTGCCGGCGCTCTCGGCGCCGCCCTTCATCATGTTCCGGCGGATCTGGTCCGCGTCCTTGAGCCGGCCGTACATGCCCGACACCACCAGGGTGCCCTTGGTCGCGTCACCTCCCAGAGCGTACGTGCCCACCACGGCGTGCACGTCCTTGGCGTTCCAGGAGGAGTTCGCCTCGCTCTCGATCGCCTGGCCGTCGGCGCCGGAGAGGTCCTTGGAGAAGGTGTACTTGTCGTCGAGCAGCGTCTTGGGCAGCGTCAGCTTGTTCTTGGCGTCGGGGAAGGTGTTCGCCGCCTTGTAGCCGATCGCGCCGAGGGCGACCAGACCGCCCACGATCAGCACGACCACTCCGCCGACGATCCCGAGGATCAGACCGACCCGGCTCTTCTTCGGAGGCGGCGGCACGACGGGCGGCATACCGCCCCAGCCCTGGTACGGCGGCTGCTGCGGGCCCCCGGGCTGGGGGCCCTGCTGGGGCTGGGGGTACGGCGAACCGCCGTACGGACCGGGGTTCTGCGGCTGCGGCTGCCCGTAGGGAGACTGCTGACCGTAAGGGGGCTGCTGGCCGTAAGGGGCCTGCTGGCCGTACGGGGAACCGGGCTGGTTCGGGTACGGCGGCTGCTGCGGCGACGGAGGCATGGACACGCCAGCACGCTACTGCACTCGGGTGAACGGACGGGCACCGAGTCGGCACCGGTCCCGCCCCGTTCCCTCACCGCCACCGGCCCGCTCAGCCCTCCTGCGCCCCCGTCTCGATCGCCTCCCCCACCTCCGCGACCCTCGCCCGCTCCTCCGCCGCGAAGCGCCGGGCGTCCAGCTGGTCGGCCAACTCCTCGTCCTGGGCCATCAGCTGCTCCAGATCGGAGTCGCCCAGCTCCAGCACGCCGAGGTCGGCGTACGCCCGCCGGAGCCGCTCGCCCCACAGGCCGATGTCCTTGACGCAGGGCACGATGCGGCTGAACAGCAGCTTGCGGAAGAGCTGGAGGAACTCGGTGTGCTCGGTGAGCTCCTCGGCCTCGGCGCGCGGGATGCCGAAGTTCTCCAGCACCTCCACGCCGCGCAGCCGGTCGCGCATCAGATAGCAGCCCTCGACGACGAACTCCTCGCGCTCGCGCAGTTCGGCGTCGGTGAGCTGCCGGTAGTAGTCGCGCAGCGCCATCCGGCCGAAGGCCACGTGCCGGGCCTCGTCCTGCATGACGTACGTGAGGATCTGCCGGGGCAGCGGCTTGTCGGTGGTGTCCCGGATCAGGCCGAAGGCGGCGAGCGCCAGCCCCTCGATGAGCACCTGCATGCCGAGGTAGGGCATGTCCCAGCGGCTGTCGCGCAGGGTGTCGCCCAGCAGCGCCCGGAGGTTGTCGTTGATCGGGTAGACGAGCCCGATCTTCTCTGTCAGGAACCGGCTGTAGATCTCGGCGTGCCGGGCCTCGTCCATGGTCTGGGTCGCGGAGTAGAACTTGGCGTCCAGGTCGGGCACCGACTCCACGATCCGGGCGGCGCAGATCATCGCGCCCTGCTCGCCGTGCAGGAACTGGCTGAACTGCCAGGAGGCGAAGTGCCGGCGCAGCTCGCCCCGCTCGCGCTCGCTCATCCGGTCCCAGTACGGCGTCCCGTACAGGACCGTCGCCTCGTCGGGGGTGCCGAGCACGTCGTGCGGGTCGACCTCCAGGTCCCAGTCGATGCGCCGGGTGGCGTCCCACTGCTTGTCCTTGCCCTTCTGGTACAGGGCCAGCAGCCGCTCGCGGCCGTCGTCGTACTCCCAGCTGAACCGGGCCGCGCCGGACGCGGGCACCTGCCAGGTGGGCTCTCCGGGTTCGTCGGCGTACAGGTCATGGGTGGACATATCTCGCAGGCTCACACGTAGACACGCGGTCAACAAGTCCTGCGCAGGGGATTGACGGCCTTGCTGACAGGCAGTCTCATAAGTTACGGACGACATACCCCCGGGTAACGAGGTGAGGGAGCCATGACGACCCTGACGGAAGCGGACGCGCTGGACGGCCTGCGCGACGCGCTCGGCCTGCTCAAGGACCGGGAGCAGGTGGCCGAACGGCTGCTGGTCTCCTCCGCCAAGCACTCCTTCGACCCCGACAAGGAGCTGGACTGGGACGCGCCCTTCGAGGAGGGCAAGTGGTTCTGGCCGCCGGAGCTGGTCTCGCTGTACGGCACGCCGATGTGGCAGCGGATGAGCGAGGAGCAGCGCATCCTGCTCTCCCGGCACGAGGCGGCGGCGCTGGCCTCGCTCGGCATCTGGTTCGAACTCATCCTGATGCAGCTGCTGGTGCGGCACATCTACGACAAGTCCGCCACCAGCGCGCATGTGCGCTACGCCCTCACCGAGATCGAGGACGAGTGCCGCCACTCGAAGATGTTCGCGCGCCTGATCGAGCGCGGCGACACCCCCTGGTACCCGGTCAGCAAGGCGCACCTGAACCTGGGCCGCCTCTTCAAGACCATCTCCACCACCCCGGGTTCCTTCACGGCGACCCTGCTGGGCGAGGAGGTCCTGGACTGGATGCAGCGCCTGACCTTCCCGGACGAGCGGGTGCAGCCGCTGGTCCGGGGCGTGACCCGGATCCATGTGGTCGAGGAGGCGCGCCATGTGCGGTACGCCCGTGAGGAGTTGCGCCGCCAGATGGTGACCGCCCCGCGCTGGTCCCAGGAGTTCACCCGGGTGACCTCCGGCGAGTTCGCGCGCATCTTCTCCGTCGCCTTCGTCAACCCGGAGGTGTACACCAACGTCGGGCTCGACAAGCGCGAGGCCATGGCCCAGGTCAAGGCCAGCGGCCACCGCCGCGAGATCATGCAGACCGGCGCCAAGCGGCTGACCGACTTCCTGGACGACATCGGCGTGCTGCGGGGGGCCGGACGGCGGCTGTGGCAGTCCTCGGGACTGCTGGCGTAGCGGAACGCGCGAAGTCCCCGCCGAGGGACCCCTTTCCCCCGGCGGGGACTTCGGTATGACGGCCGGCCGCTCTCCTACTCGTGGGCGCTGAGCACACCGCCGTTGCTGAGCACGATGTACACGCCGTTGGCGTCGAGACCGACGTCGTGCCGGTCCTTCGTCTCGATGGTGGCCGCCACCCCGTCATGGCCGATGATCTGCGCGCGGTAGCGCAGCTCGCCGAACTTCGTCACCTTGACGGTCCAGCCGCCCGCGACCTCGAAGGTGCCCGGACCCTGGTGACCGCCGCCCATCCAGGCGTGCACCTCGCCGCCCAGGGTGAGCACGATGAACATGTCGTTGGCGTCGAGCCCGGCGTCGTGCCCGTTCGTGTCCAGGGTGGCCAGGACCGCGCCGCGGTTGACGATCTTGGCGCGGTAGCTCTGCTCACCGAGCCGGTAGATCTCGGCCGTGCTGCCGTCCGGCAGTTTCTGGGTGCGCTCCGGGGCCGACTTCTTCGCCGCGGCTGCCGACACGGCGACGCGGTGCGCGCCACCGGCGGCGGCGGACGTGGCCGCGTGGGCGGAGACGGCGGCCAAGGAGAGCGCGGCGGCCGCGGCGACGGCCACCAGGCCACCGGTACGGGCGGTGCGAGCGGTACGGCCGGTGCGGCGCACAGTGCGAGCGATCATGATCGAAATCCCCCTCGGGCATCGGGTGGTCATTCCCTACGCCCCGTCAGATGACGTCACTTCAGGCGGAGTTCACCCGGTTCTGTCCGCACTTGGTAACAACGCGAAGGCTCCTAGACCTCCGCGGCCGTACCGCTGAGGGCGACGAGCGCGGCGACCCCCTCGACCGCCAGGACCTCGTCACGGGCGCCGGTGCACAGGGCCGCGTCGAGGCGGCCGAGGCGCGTGCCCGCCCCTTCGAGGACGGCGGAACCCTCCAGTACGACGACGAGCAGCACGGGCGCGACGGGCGGGGCGGGCAGCGCCAGCCGCCCGCGTACGATCTCCACCCGCGCGGTGGCCCGGCCGCGCCGGGTCATCACGTTGAAGTCGACGAGCGGGCCGCCGAGCAGCCGGCAGTCGGTTTCGGCGTCCCCGGGGAAGGCGAAGGGGACGTACGGTTCGGCCACCGGGTGCGGGGTCCCGTCGACGGTGAGCACCATGCCGGGCCCTTCGACCAGGGTGATGACCCGGTCGACCTCCTCGAAGCGGGAGAACGGGCCGCCCCGGGCCACATCGGCGAGACTGACGCGCCACGCGAAGTCCGCCATGTCCGCGCCCTCGGGAGCCGCGGCGATCTCACGGGTCAGCCCGCCCCCGTTCTTCCACGGCGCCGCCGTACGTCCCTCGGCCCTCAGCACCCGCACCGTCATCCCGCACTCCCTCTCGTCCGCTGTCCCCCGTGTGTATCCGCGGACCGCCCCCGCTGTCGAGCGCGGTAGGCCGACCGGCACGCGGCGCCCGCCCGGACCTGCAAGTTACGCTGCCTGGCATGACCCCCCAGACCGCCACCCCCGCGTATCGCCGGCTCAGTGTCGAGGAGCGGCGGCGCCAGCTGCTCGACGCGGCACTGACGCTGTTCGCGCACCGGGCCCCCGAGGACGTGTCGCTGGACGACGTGGCGGAGGCGGCCGGGGTGTCGCGGCCACTGGTGTACCGGTACTTCCCCGGCGGCAAGCAGCAGCTGTACGAGGCCGCGCTGGGGTCGGCCGCGGACGAGCTGCGGCAGTGCTTCGACGAGCCCCGCACCGGCTCCCCGCTGACCCGGCTGACCCGCGCCCTCACCCGCTATCTGACCTTCGTCGACGAGCACGACACCGGCTTCGCGGCGCTGCTGCGGGGCGGCAGCGTGGTGGAGACCTCGCGCACCACGGCCATCGTGGACGGGGTACGGCGGGCCGCCGCCGAGCACATTCTCAGCCATCTCGGCGCCACCGACCCCGGGCCCCGGCTGCGCATGACCATCCGGATGTGGATCACGGCCGTCGAGGCGGCCTCCCTGATCTGGCTGGACGAGGACAAGCAGCCGCCCGCCGATGAACTGCGCGACTGGCTGGTGGACCAGTTCGTCGCCACCCTCTCCGTGACCGCGGCCCGCGACGAGCAGACGGCGGCCCTCGTGGGCACCCTCGCACGGGATGGCCGAGACTGAGACCGTGAAGAGCCAGGACACCCCGTTCGAGGGCGGCCCCATGGACGGACGCGTGCTGTCCGTCCTGCTCGGGCCGACCGGACATCCCCCGAAGACGTACCGCATCCCCGTCCCCAATCCGGACGGCGGCCCGCCCACGGTGTACGTCTACCGGCGCGTGCCGCGCGGCCACAGCAAGCGGCTGGGCCTGATCCAGGGCTGGAAGTACGAGTACGACCCCGACGACACCTCCGGCGGGCGGCTGCGCTGGCCCTGGTCCAAGCCGTCCGGCAAGCCGGGTGACACGCAGGAGTGACAGGGTTGCGCCGAACCGCGCACACGCGGCGCGCGCCCCACAGGAATACGTCTGATTATCGCGGTCGGATAGGCAACGGCAATGCGCCCACCCCTTCCGCACCCGAGGTGATGACGTGTCAGGAAAGCTTGTGCGCCTGGCCTGTACGGCCACGGTGGCGGCCCAGGCCGTCCTCGCGCCCGTGCCCGCCACCGCCGCGCCCGAGCCGCAGCGCTCCGTCTCCCAGCTGCTGACGGATCTCCAGAAGCTGTACCGGCAGACCGAGCAGGCCACCGAGACCTATGACGCCACCGCCGACCGGCTGGGGCGGCAGAAGTCGGAGGTGGCCCGCCTCGACAAGGAGCTGAGCCGCGCCCGGCGCGCCCTGGAGGCGAGCCGTGCCGACGCCGGCCGGCTGGCCCGCCAGCAGTACCAGGGCGCCTCCGGGGGCCTCGGCCCCTATGTCAGCCTGCTGCTCGCCCCGGATCCGCAGCGCGCGCTGGACGAGGGCCATGTGCTCGGCGAACTGGCCCGCCAACGCGCCCGTACGGTCGACCGGTTGACCGGTGCCGAGCGGCACTCGGACACCGTCGCCCGCACCGCCCGCAAGGCCCTCGACACCCAACGGGCCCTCGCCGGGCAGCAGAAGAAGCAGCGCGACGCCGTCCAGGCGAATCTCGCCGACGTGGAACGCCTGCTGGCCACCCTCGACCCGGACCAGCTGACCGCCGTCGACCGCCTCGAACAGCAGGGCGTGACCGCGGCCCAGCGGGCCCTCGCGGGATCGCTCTCCGACGACCACCCGGCCTCCCGCCAGGGCGAACGCGCCGTCCGCTTCGCCCTGAAACAGGTGGGCAAGCCCTACGTCTGGGGCGCGCAGGGCCCCTCCTCCTACGACTGCTCCGGCCTGACCTCCAGTGCCTGGCAGCACGCGGGCACCCCGATCCCGCGCACCAGCCAGGAGCAGTGGCGGCACCTGCGCCACATCCCGCTGCGCCAACTGCGCCCCGGCGACCTGGTGATCTACTTCCCCGAGGCGACCCACGTGGCGATCTACGCGGGCGACGGCAAGGTCGTCCAGGCCCCGAGACCGGGCAGCCGGATCAAGATCTCCCCGGTGGCGTCGAACCCGGTACTGGGCGCCGTACGCCCGGGTTAGCGCCCTTCAGGGGCGCGGGGCACCGTGCGACCGGCCGCAACGAACCCGCAGCCGCGCACGCACCCGCGCCCCCGCGGCGACTACGCCCCCGCCACCGCCGAGAGATACGCCTCCGCCTTCTCCGGCTCGAAGAAGAAGTTCTCGAAGTCGGCCGGGTTGTCGAACCCGTTGGCGAACCGATCCGCCACCGGCTGCAACTGCCCGGCCGCACCGATGAGGTTCAGGACATGCTCCGGCGGCGGCGCCAGCATCGCGTTCGTCCACTTGGTGACATGCTGCGCCGTCTGCCAGTACCGCTCGAACGTGCCGCGCATCCACTCCTCGTCGAACGGCTGCTCCCCGCGCTCCAGGATCGACGCGAGGTAGGAAGCCGCGCACTTGGACGCGGAGTTGGAGCCCTGGCCGGTGATCGGGTCGTTGGCGACGACCACGTCGGCGACGCCGAGCACCAGGCCGCCCGAGGGCAGCCGGCCGATCGGGTTGCGCACGGTCGGCGCGTACCGGCCGGCCAACGTGCCACCGGCATCCGTGAGTTCGACCTTCGTCGCCCGCGCGTACTCCCAGGGCGTGAACTTCTCCATGAGTTCCAGGGTCAGGGAGAGATGCTCGGCCGGGTCCTTGACGCCGTTGAAGACATCGAGCGGGCCGCCCGGTATGCCCTCCCAGAACAGGATGTCGGCGCGCCCGGAGACGGTGTACGTCGGCATGACGAACAGCTCGCCGACGCCCGGCACCAGATTGCAGCGCACCGCGTCGAACTCCGGGTGCTCGGGGCGCGGTCCGAGCCCGTGCACATACGCCACCGCGAGCGCGCGCTGCGGCTCGCTGTACGCGGAGCGCGCGGCGTCGCGACCGAACATGGACACCAGCTCGCCCTTGCCGGCGGCGACCAGCACCAGGTCGTAGGTGCGCGAGAAGTAGTCGAGGTCGCCCACCGCCGCGCCGTGGATGACCAGTTGACCGCCGCGCTGCGCGAAGGTCTCCATCCAGCCGGCCATCTTCACCCGCTGGTCGACGGACTGGGCGTGGCCGTCCAGCTTGCCGACCCAGTCGATGGCGCGCTGGGTGGGGCCGGGGTCGTGCGAGCCGGGGGCCGCGACCGAGACGCCGAGCCCCTGGATCTTCGGGGCCTGGGACTCCCAGAAGTTCAGCTGGAGGTCGCGCTCGTGCTGCAGCGCGGTGTGGAACATGCACTGCGTCGACATGACACGGCCGGACCGGATCTCGTCCGCGGTCCGGTTCGACATCAGGGTGACCTCGTAGCCGTGCGACTGAAGGCCGAGGGCGATCTGGAGGCCGGACTGGCCGGCTCCGACGACGAGTATCTTCCGCATGCGGGTGGTGGCTCCTTACAGGACTACTCGGGGGTTTCGTCCAGCGCGTGGCCGACCAGGGCCAGTAGGGTCTCGATGGCCGAAATCCGCCGTCGCGCATCCATGATCATGACAGGGATGTGCGGGGGTATCGTCAGCGCCTCCCGTACGTCCTCGATGTCGAACCGCTCGCTGCCGTCGAAGTGGTTGACCGCGACGACGTACGGCAGTCCGCAGCTCTCGAAGTAGTCCAGGGCGGGGAAGCAGTCCTTGAGGCGGCGGGTGTCGGCCAGCACGACGGCGCCGATCGCGCCGCGCACCAGGTCGTCCCACATGAACCAGAACCGCTGCTGACCCGGCGTGCCGAACAGATAGAGCACCAGGTCGTCGTCGAGCGTGATGCGGCCGAAGTCCATGGCCACGGTGGTGGTGACCTTGTCCGGAGTGTCGGACAGATCGTCGGTGCCCTCGCTCGCCTGGGTCATCAGCGCCTCGGTCTGCAGCGGCGTGATCTCCGAGACGGCCGTGACCAGCGTGGTCTTGCCGACGCCGAAGCCGCCCGCCACCACGATCTTCGTCGCGACGGGGGCCCGCGTCCGGTCCGTCTGCCAGGCCTTCAGGTCCTCGTCGGGCTCGGCGAAGCCGGCGACGAGGGGGGCGGCGCCTCCGAGGGAGGCGGTGGCGTCAGAGACGGCGAAGTCCACTCAGCACCCTTTCCAGCAGAGCGCGGTCCGGGCGGCCGGTGCCGTGACCGGTTCCGGTGCCGTACACACGGATCTTTCCCTGGTCCGCGAGGTCGCTGAGGAGCACGCGGACCACGCCGAGCGGCATCTTCAGCAGCGCGGCGATCTCGGCCACCGTGCGCATACGGCGGCACAGTTCGACGATGGCCCGCATCTCCGGCATGACACCGGCGAGCGATCCCTTCGTCAGTTCTCTGCGCTCCTCGGGCGCCTCGATGGCCGCGGTGCTGGCCACGAAGGTCTCCACGAGGAGGACGTGCCCGAAGCGGGTGCGGCCGCCGGTGAGCGAGTAGGGGCGCACGCGGGCGGGTTTGCGCTCGCCGCCGCGCACCGGGAGCTTCGGTGTGCCGCTCATCGGGCGCTCCCGGCCGACTCCAGGGACTTGCGCAGCTCACTGCGGAGTTCCGGGGTGAGGACGTGTCCGGCGCGGCCGACGAACAGCGCCATGTGGTAGGCCACCACGCTCATGTCGCACTCGGCCGAGCCGTGCACGCCGAGCAGTGAGCCGTCGCTGATGGACATCACGAACAGGCTGCCCTCCTCCATGGCGACCATGGTGTGCTTGACCCCGCCGAACGTCATCAGCTTGGCGGCGCCGACGGTGAGGCTGCCGATGCCGGAGACGATGGTGGCGAGGTCCGCGGAGGAGCCGCGGGGTCCCTTGCCGGGACGGGCCTGGCGGGACTGCTCTGTGTGGCCCGGGTCGGACGACAGCAGCAGCAGACCGTCCGAGGAGACCACGGCGACGGACTGGATGCCGGGGACCTCCTCGACCAGGTTGGTCAGCAGCCAGTGCAGATTGCGGGCCTCAGTGCTCAGCCCGAAGGTACTGGGAGCGGTCAACTGCTTGCCTCCTCGACAGGGCCCCCCGTGGTGTCTTCGGAATGGTCTTCGTTCTCTGCCTCGACGTCGCGGTAGCCGGCCTGTGCTCCTCGGCGGAAGCCACCGAGCCTGCGGCGCAGGGCCTCGGCATCGACGCTGGTGCTGCGCTGGCGGGGCGGGGGTGCGGGTGCGGTGATCCTGGGCGTGCGCTTGGGCAGCCCCTTGCTGGTGACCCGCTCCTCGGCCTCGCCGTCGTCGGCGGCCCCGGTCATGGGCCGCGCGTGGCTGAGGGGTTCGGCATCGACGTCGGCACGGACGTCGGCATGGACGTCGGCATCGACGGGAGCCGCCGGCCGGTCGCCCGGCCGGATGTCCGCCCGGTCGTCTTCCCCGTCCGGTGCGTTCCCCGGGGTCTTGTCCGGTGCGTCCGGTGCGTTCTCGGGTGTCCTGTCCGGTGCCTTCCGCGGTGCCTCGTCCGTGAGCGGGAGCAGCAGCTCCATCGTCGTCTCGGCGAAGGTCTCCAGCGGGGCCTTGGGCCGGGCCCCGGCCTCCTCCGCGCCGGGCCCCGCCTGCTCGTGCGTCGTCTCCTCGGCGGACTCGGGTTCCGCCTCCTCGGACGCGGTCGGGTCCGGAACGGCCTCCCGCTCCGGCTCCGACTCCCGCTCCGGCTCCGGCTCCGGCTCCGCACCGGCGTCCCTGACCGCCTTCTCGGCCAGCGCCACCAGCGGGTCCTGCTGCTCGGCGCCGTCCTTCGGGCGGGTGGGCAGGACGTTGGAGTTGGCCTCGGCGGCGGCGCCCGGCAGGGTGAAGGTGCCGGTGGTGGAGGTGGCGGTCTGCGGGGGTACGGCCGTTGCGGGGGCCTCGGACAGCAGGGTGGCCGGCAGCACCACGACCGCGGCGACCCCGCCCTGCTTCTGCTCGCGCAGCTGTACCCGCACTCCGTGCCGGTGGGCGAGGCGGGCCACGACGTACAGGCCGAGCCCGAGGCCGTCGTCGCCCTCCTGGTCGTACCCGGCCTCGGGGTCGAAGTCGGCGAGGCGCGCGTTGAGCCGGGTCAGGCGGTCCTCCGCCATGCCGATGCCCTCGTCGTGCACGGAGAGCATGACCTCGCCGGACTCCAGCAGCCAGCCGGAGACCTCGACCGGCACGTCCGGCGGGGAGAACGTGGTGGCGTTCTCCATCAGTTCGGCCAGCAGGTGCGAGAGGTCGTCCGCGGCGAAGCCCGCGATGTGCGCGTGCGGCGGCAGCGCGGCGATGCGCACCCGCTCGTACCGCTCGATCTCACTGACCGCGGCGCGCACCACGTCGACCAGCGGCACCGGTCCGTGGTGCTGCTGGACATGCTCGGTACCGGCGAGGACCAGCAGGTTCTCGCTGTGCCGGCGCATCACCGTGGCGAAGTGGTCCAGCTTGAAGAGGGTGGCGAGGCGCTCGGGGTCCTGCTCGCGGTCCTCCAGGCCCTCGATGACGGCGAGCTGGCGCTCGACCAGTCCGAGGGTGCGCAGCGCCAGGTTGACGAAGGTGCCGCCGATGCTCGCGCGCACCCGGCCCAGTTCGGCCGCCGCCTCGGCGAGTTCGGCGCGCAGCTCCTCGCGGGCGTCGGCCATCTTCTGCCGCTGTCCGACCAGGTGCTTGCGGTCGGTCTCCAGGGTGGTGACCCGCTCGTGCAGGGCGGCCGCGTGCGCGTGCAGGGCGTTGACGGAGCGGACGACCTGCGCGAACTCGTCGTTGCGGCCGGTGAAGGCGATGGGTTCGCGGCCGGCCTCGTCGCCGGGTTCGGCGAGCCGGGCCGTGCCGCGGCGCAGCACCGACAGGGGCCGGGTGAGGGTGCGGGCCATGGCGGTGGCGATGCCGACCGCGACCAGCAGCAGCACGCCGAGGACGGCGACCCGGATCTCCAGCGCGGTGACGTCGTCGTCCCGCAGCTTCTCCAGGTCCTGGGTGCGGTGCTCGTAGAGCGCCGATTCCGCGCCGCGCATCAGATCGAGCCGCCCGGACAGGGCCGCGTCCACCTTGGTGGCGCTGGTGCCCGAGGCGCCGTCGGGGAAGGTCGGCTGGGCGGTGAAGGTGTCCAGGTACTTCTCGGCCGAGTTGACGTCGGCGCCGGTGACCGTGGAGTCGTACGCGTCGACGGCCGACTTGGGCGCGTTCTCACGGAAGTCGGCGAGGGCCGCGTCGGAGCGCAGCCGGGCCTGCTGGGCGGCGGCGGTGAGCGCGTCGCGCTGCTTGCGGCCGGCCTCGGTGGGCACGGAGGTGGTGGTGGGCAGCCCGGTGACGGGGTTGAACACCGTCTGCGTGGTCGCCGGGACGTTCAGCGCGGCGAGCAGCAGGCCGCGGGCGGCGGCGGACTGCTGGACCGCGGTGTCCAGTTCGGCGAGCGCGTAGCCGCCGGAGCCGGCCCGCGGGGGCATCCGCTCGGCCAGCTGCTCGGCGAGCCGGTGCAGTTCGGTGATCGTCGCCGAGTACGCCTGGTGGGCTTCGAGCGCGCTGCTCTTGCCGGTGCGGGCGGCGCGCCGGACGGTCGCGATGCGGTCGAGGTCGCCGCGCAGGTCCGCCGGGGTGCCGCTGTCGGCGCGCAGATCCGCCACCTGGCGGTCGACACGGGTGCTGCGGTCCGCGGAGGGCGCCTTGGACTCGGGGCGGCCGGCCGCGATGTAGGAGGTGACCTCGTCGCGCTCGTCGGCCAGGGAGCCCGCGAGGGCGAGCGCGTCCTGGGTGCGGGAGGCCAGCGTCACCAGGTCCTGGGAGTCGCTCACGTCCGAGGACGCGGTGAGCAGAGAGGGGGCTCCGGCGCCGGCGACCGCGGCGGCCACGACCGCGACGGCGACGATCAGCCGGGTGCGCACATGCGTGGGCCGCCCGGTGCCCACGGGAGTCTCGGGGGCGGCCTTCTCGGGGGCCGTCTGCCTGCCTGTGCGCCGAGGCCGCTTCATCTGCACCGGTGCTCGCATTCCTGAACTCGTCTACCCAAGGGCCCGGGTGGCGCCCCGTCAGCTCGGTGCCCAGTGGTGCGTGCACCCGGTTCGTACGGTTCCCGACCCTCCCAGCGCCGGTGGGCAGTGGTCGCGCATCACCTGACCCGCCACCCGAAGGAGTGAACATCGGAGGGGAGTTGGCGGGCAAGTTCCTCTGGCGTGTGCCGGGCCGTTCACCGGCGGGCCGGTTGGACGCACGCGAAAGGGTTTGGCAGTATTCGCCACCGCGCTTTTTCGGAGTGGTCCATTACCGCCCAAACCAGGCGCCTGACCTGCGCGAGCATGACAATCCACGGGCGATTGCCGGTCTTTGGGGAAGGCCGTGAAGGGCTCGTGCAGACTGGCCGAATGCGCACTGATCTCGTTTCGGAACCCGGCGACGCGACCCGACCCAACGAGGACTTCGCCGATGTCGGACTACCCGCCTCCGGACAGGGCGGTTGTGTGATCTTGCTGGACGGGGTGACACCGCCCACCGGGGAGACCGGCTGTCTGCATTCCGTCCCCTGGTTCACCGCCCGGCTCGGCGGGGCACTGACCGAACTGACCGTTTCTGGCCGAGATCTGACGCCGACCGACATCCTTTCTTCGGCGATCGAGCGCACCGCGCAGACACATGCGGACACCTGTGACCTTTCTCACCCGCGCACGCCTCAGGCAACCGTGGTGATCGTGCGCTGGTCCGCCGAGACGGTCGAGTACCTGGTGCTCTCCGACTCGGCGCTGCTGCTGCGCTCGCCCGCCGGGGAGGTCACCGCGGTCCTGGACGACCGGCTCGCCCGGCTGCCCCGCTCGGCGCTGGCCACCGACGCCCTGGTGGACGCGAACCTGCGCAACAAGGAGGGCGGCTTCTTCACGGCCGCCGCGGATCCGTCCGTCGCCGCCCGCGCGGTGACCGGCGCCGTGCCCCGCGGCGAGGTCGCCGCGCTGGCCGCCCTGACGGACGGCGCGACCCGCTGGACGGAGACGTTCCACCAGGGCGACTGGGCGGGTCTGTTCGCCGTCCTCGCCGAGGACGGCGCCCGCTCGCTCGTCGACCGGGTACGGCGGCTGGAGTCGGCGGACGAGACCGAGCGGGCGTTCCTGGGCCGCAGCAAGACGCACGACGACGCGACGGTGGTGTACGTCGAGCTGTGACCCCCCTTCAGCCGCGGGTCATTTCTCCATGACGCCGTTCAACTGGTGCAGCAGCCGGGCCAGCTCGGCCACCTCGCGGCGGTTCCAGTGGGCGAGCTGGCTGACGTACCGGGCGCGGCGGGCCTCGCGGACCGTACCGACCCGGCGGTGGCCCTCCTCGGTGAGGGTGACGAGCCAGGCGCGGCCGTCCGCGGGGTCGGGCTCGCGGGTGATCAGGCCCAGCTCCTCCAGGGCGCGCAGCTGGCGGGACATGGTGGCCTTGCCGACGCCGAAGTAGCCGGCGAGTTCGGTGGCCCGCCGGCCGCCGTGCTCGTTCAGCCGGATCAGCAGTCCGTACGCGGAGGACTCCAGGTCGGGGTGGACCTCCCGGGCCATCTCGCCCTGGTTGGCGCGGGCACGTCGCAGCAGTACGGTCAACTCGCGTTCGAGTGCCAGGAATTCCTGGTCTGCACCACTGGGCGTCACCTGCTCGGCGACGCGTGCTTCTGCGCCGTTTCCGTCCTCGTGCACGTCACACCCCTGATCGGTTTCGCGGTCCTGAAAGTTTCTGCCAAACGCCGTCATAGCCGCAGCTCCGTAAGTATTTCGCAGGCGTAGACCAACGGCGGCGGCCGGACCCCCTTCCCACGCCGCTGTCTACGTGCGTAGCTTTTTCGTCAGGCATTGAATGACATGCCCACGACAGTGAACCTCTTTCGAGGTCACTGCCATGTTCCCCCCACTTTCACCCCACCCTCCCCACCCTCCCCGGAGGCACGTCATGCCCGCGCCCAGACCTCGCTCACTCCGCCCGCGCCCGCTCGCCGTCATGGTCACGGCCCTGCTCGCGGCGATGGCCTGCGCACTCCCCCTCAGCACCGCCCAGGCCGCGTCCACGCCCACCCGGGGCACCGCCTACATGGGCGAGACCGTCGCCGCCCACGACGGCACCCACGGCACCCCCACCAGCGGCGACGCCACCCAGACCGAGGGTGTGGACGTCTCCAACTACCAGGGCAGCGTGGCCTGGTCGACCCTGTACGGCAGCGGGGTCCGCTGGGCGTACACGAAGGCGACGGAGGGCACGTACTACACGAACCCCTCCTTCACCCAGCAGTACAACGGCTCGTACAACGTGGGCATGATCCGCGGCTCGTACCACTTCGCCACCCCGGACACCACCAGCGGCGCCACCCAGGCGAGCTACTTCGTCGCGCACGGCGGCGGCTGGTCCAAGGACGGCAAGACCCTGCCGGGCGTGCTCGACATAGAGTGGAACCCGTACGGCGCCGACTGCTACGGCAAGACGGCGAGCCAGATGGTCAGCTGGATCGCGGACTTCCTGAACACATACAAGTCCCTCACCGGCCGGGACGCCGTGATCTACACCGCCACCAGCTGGTGGACCGAGTGCACCGGCAACTACGCCGGCTTCGCGGCCAACAACCCGCTGTGGGTCGCCCGCTACGCCACCGCCGTCGGGACGCTCCCGGCCGGCTGGTCGTACTACACGATGTGGCAGTACACCTCCTCCGGCGCGACCGTCGGCGACCACGACAAGTTCAACGGCGCGATCGACCGCGTCCAGGCGCTCGCCAACGGCTGACGGCCGGGGCGGCCACCGGGCGTCATCGGCCGGCGCCCCGCCACGCCCGGCTCGCCGAGCCGGGCGTGCACACGGCGAGGACCCGGGCCTCCCTCACGGGACCCGGGCCCTGCCTTTCCCCGAAGCGTCCGTCACGCCGCCAGGGGAACCTCCGGCGCCGCACCGTCGGCCGCGGGCACCAGCGCCAGCTCCAGGACCTGGCGGACGTCGGTCACGGTGTGGACGTCGAGCTTGTCCAGCACCTCGGCCGGGACGTCGTCCAGGTCGGCCTCGTTGCGCTTGGGGATGATCACGGTGGTCACCCCGGCGCGCTGCGCGGCGAGCAGCTTCTGCTTCACCCCGCCGATCGGCAGCACCCGGCCGGTCAGCGAGACCTCACCGGTCATCGCCACGTCCGTGCGCACCTGGCGGCCGGAGAGCAGCGAGGCCAGCGCGGTGGTCAGGGTGACACCCGCGCTCGGGCCGTCCTTGGGGACCGCGCCCGCCGGGAAGTGGATGTGCACCCCCCGGTCCTTCAGATCGGTCACCGGCAGCTCCAGTTCGGCGCCGTGGCTGCGCAGGAAGCTCAGCGCGATCCGCGCCGACTCCTTCATCACGTCGCCCAGCTGACCGGTCAGGGTCAGCCCCGCCGCGCCGGTCTCCGGGTCGGCGAGGGACGCCTCCACGAAGAGCACGTCGCCGCCCGCGCCGGTGACCGCGAGCCCGGTCGCCACCCCGGGCACGGCCGTACGGCGCTCGGCCGGGTCCTGCGCCGACTCGGGCACATGGTGCGGCCGCCCGATCAGGGCGCGCAGGTCGTCGTCCGCGACGGTGCACGGCAGTTCCCGTTCGCCCATCTCGTGCTGGGCCGCGACCTTGCGCAGCAGCCGGGCGATCGAGCGCTCCAGATTGCGCACGCCCGCCTCGCGCGTGTACTCGCCCGCGAGCCTGCGCAGCGCGCTCTCCGCCAGCGTGACCTCGCCGGTGTCCAGCCCGGCCCGCTCCAGCTGGCGCGGCAGCAGGTGGTCCCGGGCGATGACGACCTTCTCGTCCTCCGTGTAGCCGTCCAGGCGGACGATCTCCATGCGGTCGGCGAGCGCCTCCGGGATCGCCTCCAGGACGTTGGCGGTGGCCAGGAAGACGACGTCGGACAGGTCGAGTTCGACCTCCAGGTAGTGGTCGCGGAAGGTGTGGTTCTGCGCCGGGTCGAGCACCTCCAGGAGGGCGGCGGCCGGGTCGCCCCGGAAGTCCGAGCCCACCTTGTCGATCTCGTCCAGGAGCACCACCGGGTTCATGGACCCGGCCTCCTTGATCGCGCGCACGATCCGGCCGGGCAGCGCGCCGACATACGTACGGCGGTGACCGCGGATCTCGGCCTCGTCGCGGACGCCGCCGAGCGCGACGCGGACGAACTCGCGGCCCATGGCGTGCGCGACGGACTCGCCCAGGCTGGTCTTGCCGACACCGGGCGGGCCGACGAGCGCGAGCACCGCGCCGCCGCGCCGCCCGCCGATCACACCGAGGCCGCGGTCGCCGCGCCGCTTGCGCACCGCCAGGTACTCGGTGATGCGCTCCTTGACGTCCTCCAGGCCCGCGTGTTCCGCGTCGAGGACCGCCTTGGCGCCCCGGATGTCGTACGCGTCCTCGGTCCGCTCGTTCCACGGCAGTTCGAGGACGGTGTCCAGCCAGGTGCGGATCCAGCTGCCCTCGGGCGACTGGTCGGAGGACCGCTCCAGCTTGTCGACCTCCTTGAGCGCGGCCTCGCGGACCGTCTCCGGCAGGTCGGCGGCCTCCACCCGGGAGCGGTAGTCGTCGGACTCCTCGCCCTCCTGGTCGCCGTTCAGCTCGCGCAGCTCCTTGCGGACGGCCTCCAGCTGACGGCGCAGCAGGAACTCGCGCTGCTGCTTGTCGACGCCCTCCTGGACGTCCTTGGCGATGGTCTCGGCCACGTCCTGCTCGGCGAGGTGGTCGCGCAGTTGCTGCGTGGCGAGCCTGAGGCGGGCCACCGGGTCGGCGGTCTCCAGGAGTTCGACCTTCTGCTCGGTGGTGAGGAAGGGCGAGTAGCCGGAGTTGTCGGCGAGCGCGGAGACGCCGTCGATGGCCTGGACGCGGTCCACGACCTGCCAGGCGCCGCGCTTGCGCAGCCAGCTGGTGGCGAGTGCCTTGTATTCCTTGACGAGTTCGGCGACCTGGCCGGGCAGCGGCTCGGGCAGGCTCTCGTCCACCTCGGCGCCCTCGACCCACAGGGCGGCGCCCGGTCCCGTGGTGCCGGCGCCGATGCGGACGCGGCTCCGCCCCCGGATCAGCGCGCCGGGGTCGCCGTCGGCCAGCCGGCCCACCTGCTCGACCGTGCCCAGCACACCGGTCCTCGCGTACGTGCCGTCGACGCGAGGCACCAGCAGCACCCGTGGCTTGCCGGGTTCCGAACGCGCGGCGGCCTGTGCGGCCTCCACCGCGGCGCGGACCTCGGCATCGCTCAGGTCCAGCGGAACCACCATGCCGGGCAGCACGACCTCGTCGTCGAGCGGCAGCACGGGCAGGACGAGCGTGAACGCCGGTGACTCAGCAGCCATGATCTCCCCTTCGGCAGTCAACTTGAGTTATGCCGACTCAATGTCTGTCGCCGGGGGAATGTTCCCAACAGGGCGTTCGCTGTCAGCGATCGCCCTGCCGGTGCAGGTGGGAGGGGGCCTCAGGGGGTTTCGACGGCTGCCCAGCGGCGTATGACGGGCCAGGTCGACACGCCGATCGTCAGCGCGATCAGATGGCCCCAGTTCGTCATGGGGTCCGTATAGGCGAGCAGGTCGGTCAGCAGGAGGTACGCCGTACCGGCGAGCAGCGGCCAGCGCAGCCAGGGGCGCAGGAGGCCGGCCAGGGCGCCCGTGCTCGCGGCGACGCCGAAGCTGATGCCGTAGTCCAGGCGGTGCAGGGAGGTCCCCGGGAGCTGCCCGGCGAGGACCGCGAGGCCCACCGGGACCTCCGTCGCCAGGGTCGCGAGGACATGGCCGGCGAGGAAGACACAGGCGGCCCGCGCACCGCCTATCCGGCGCTCCAGCGCGGTGAGCACCAGGACGAACGCGAGCGCGTACGGCGAGACGAGCCCGCCCGCGACCCACAGCGCGCTGGTCAGCAGCACCACCGCGGGCGAGCGCATCAGATGGGCCACGTCCGTGCTGGAGCCCTGATAGAGGGCGTACACCAGGGAAGGGGGCGCCTGGGCGGCGATCAGGGAGGTGACGGCCAGGAGGGCCGCGTAGCCGAAGGTGAACGGCGTCCCGGTGGGCGTCGGCAGCAGCAGCCAGGGGCGCACACGCGCCGCCTCGGGAAGCCGGGCGGGCGGCGGCGCGGGCAGCACGGACCGCTGGCGGGGCACACCGTCCAGCAGGTCCGCGCCCACGGTCTTCGGCGCGATCCGTTCCACGGTGACGCTCCTTCCGTTCCGCCCCACCTTCCGTGCCGGAGGAAGCCGCTGTCCACGTTCTGAGCCCCAGGAGAGCGATTTCACGGCAACCTCATAAGTTCCGGCCATGCCCGGCGCGCCCCGGTCCGACATCCGTAATTGCCGTGAAAGCAAAGCCCTGTTCAAGCAGGATGGACCCATGGCTGCCCCAGACGACTCCCCCGTGGTGCTGGACCGGCGCGAGGGGCCGTACGGCGAGGTGGTGCTGCGCAGACACGGCGCGCTGCTCCAGATCATCGCCAACGGCTGTTTCCTGATGGACACTTCGGACGGCCGCTCGGAGCGGCTGCTGATCGACGCGGCGTACGACGCCCTCGACGGGCGCCCGGCACCGGCCGTGCTGATCGGCGGCCTCGGCGTCGGATTCTCACTCGCACACGCGTCCGACGATCCCCGCTGGGGGCGGATCACGGTCGTGGAGCGGGAGCCCGCCGTCGTCGACTGGCACCGCGCGGGACCCCTGTCCGAACTGACCCGCGGCGCGCTGGCCGATCCGCGCACCGGGATCGTCCGAGACGATCTCGTCCGTTACGTCAATGAGACATCGGACACGTTCGACGCCCTGTGCCTGGACATCGACAACGGCCCCGGGTGGACGGTCACCGAGGACAACGAAAGCCTGTACTCACCGGCCGGACTGGCCGCCTGCGCACGGGTGTTGAGACCGGGCGGGGTGCTAGCCGTATGGTCGGCGAAGCCGTCTCCGGAATTTGAAGGAACCTTGCGGAATGCCGGGTTCCGACGGGTGCGTACCGAAGAGGTGCCCGTTGCCCGGGGAGTTCCGGACGCCGTGCACCTCGGCGTCCGCCCTGGATAGCGACGGCACCGCCGATCCCCGTAGGGTGCTGCCCTGACGCGGATCTTTCGCGTCGATCGCAGACATGGGATCACCCCACGGGTTCCGGAAAGCAACAAGCAGGGGCGGGCGATGGAGCAGACACACACCTCCCAGAGCGGCACGGCGGCGACGACCACCACTCCGGGCGCCCAGCGCCGGGTACTGGTCGTCGAGGACGACACCACGATCGTCGACGCCATCGCGGCCCGGCTCCGCGCCGAGGGCTTCCTCGTGCAGACCGCGGCCGACGGACCGGCCGCCGTGGACACAGCCGAGGCATGGCAGCCCGACCTGCTGATCCTCGACATCATGCTGCCCGGCTTCGACGGCCTGGAGGTCTGCCGGCGCGTGCAGGCCCAGCGCCCGGTGCCGGTGCTGATGCTCACCGCGCGGGACGACGAGACGGACATGCTGGTCGGGCTCGGCGTCGGCGCCGACGACTACATGACCAAGCCGTTCTCCATGCGCGAGCTGGCCGCGCGGGTGCATGTGCTGCTGCGCCGGGTGGAGCGGGCCGCCATCGCCGCCTCCACGCCCCGCTCCGGCATCCTGCGCCTGGGCGAGCTGGAGATCGACCACGCGCAGCGCCGGGTGCGGGTGAAGTCCGAGGACGTCCATCTGACGCCCACCGAGTTCGACCTGCTGGTGTGCCTGGCCAACACCCCGCGCGCGGTGCTCTCCCGTGAGCAGCTGCTGGCCGAGGTCTGGGACTGGGCGGACGCCTCCGGCACCCGCACCGTCGACAGCCACATCAAGGCACTGCGCCGCAAGATCGGCGCCGAGCGCATCCGCACCGTGCACGGTGTGGGCTACGCGCTGGAGACGCCGAACCCGTGAGCGTGAGCGGGCGCCAGGCCGCACGGAGGAGCCCCCGGGCGCGCACGGAGGACCCCTGGGGGGGCGTACGCCCGTTCTCGATCAAGACCAAGCTGACCGCGCTGGTGGTCATCGCGGTGCTCATCACCACCGGTCTGTCGATCGTCGCGGTGCACACCAAGACGGAGCTGCGCTTCATCACGGTGTTCTCGATGATCGCCACCCTGCTGATCACCCAGTTCGTGGCGCACTCGCTCACCATGCCGCTGGACGAGATGAACACGGTCGCCCGGGCCATCTCGCAGGGCGACTACACCCGCCGGGTGCGCGAGAGCCGGCGCGACGAACTGGGCGACCTGGCGCAGACGATCAATGTCATGGCCGACGAGCTGGAGGCCCAGGACCGGCAGCGCAAGGAGCTGGTCGCGAACGTCTCCCATGAGCTGCGCACCCCGATCGCGGGCCTGCGCGCCGTGCTGGAGAACATCGTCGACGGGGTCACCGAGGCCGATCCGGAGACCATGCGGACGGCCCTGAAGCAGACCGAGCGGCTCGGCCGCCTGGTGGAGACCCTGCTGGACCTGTCCCGGCTCGACAACGGGGTCGTACCGCTGAAGCTGCGGCGCTTCGAGGTGTGGCCGTACCTGTCGGGCGTACTGAAGGAGGCCAACATGGTCGCCTCGGCGCGCGCGGGCATGGCCACCGGCTCCGGCAGCCACACCCGCACCGACGTCCATCTGCACCTGGACGTCTCCCCGCCGGAGCTGACCGCGCACGCGGACCCCGAGCGCATCCACCAGGTCGTCGCCAATCTGATCGACAACGCGGTCAAACACAGTCCGCCGCACGGCCGGGTGACCGTGAAGGCGCGGCGCGGGCCCCAGCCGCACTCGCTGGAGCTGGAGGTCCTGGACGAGGGTCCGGGCATCCCGCGCTCGGAGTGGCACCGGGTCTTCGAGCGGTTCAACCGGGGCGCCGTGACCCGGCCGCACGGTCCGGGCAGCGACGGCGGCACCGGCCTCGGGCTGGCGATCGCACGCTGGGCGGTGGATCTGCACGGCGGCCGGATCGGGGTGGCCGAATCAGAGCGCGGCTGCCGGATCATCGTCACCCTTCCGGGAGCGAACTCCGCTTCAAGTTGACGTAAAGTTCCAGCGAAGGCACAAGATCCACGGTCGTCCGCGCCGTCTTCGCGCAGCTGGACACGTGTGGAGCGACACAGGCCCGCGCCGCCCGCAGAAGCCGGGGGCGCAGGGCCGGACCAGTGCACCCTCATACATCCGGAACCACGCTTGTTTCCCGCCATTTCAAGCCCTGAAACAAGATTTTCGGTGTGACTTACACGACGATGAACCGGCCCGA
Source organism: Streptomyces sp. NPDC093018 (assembly GCF_040684035.1). Classification (NCBI taxonomy): domain Bacteria; kingdom Bacillati; phylum Actinomycetota; class Actinomycetes; order Kitasatosporales; family Streptomycetaceae; genus Streptomyces; species Streptomyces sp. NPDC093018. The sequence continues at coordinate 237,557 of NZ_JBFBFF010000002.1, read as the reverse complement.
CCTGACCTTCACCGTCTCCAAGGCGTAGCCTTTATTCCCGCTGTCCATCACCTTGTGAAGCGGAAGAGGGCGGTTGCCGCCGTGTCGCCACAGTCCCCCAGTAACTCGAGCATCTCCACCGACGACCAAGCCACCGGGAAGAACCCCGCGGCCGCGTTCGGCGCGAACGAGTGGCTCGTCGACGAGATCTATCAGCAGTACCTCCAGGACCCGAATTCGGTAGACCGTGCCTGGTGGGACTTCTTCGCCGATTACAAGCCGGGCGCGCCTGCCACGCCCGCGCCGGCGGGTACTGCGGCCGCGGGGGTCGCAGCGACCCCCGCCCCGGCGCCCCAGGCCGCTCCGGCGCCCGCGGCCCCGGCGGCCCCGAAGCCCGCCGCCCCGGCTCCGGCAGCCGCTCCCGCGGCTCCCGCGGCCCCTGCGGCGAAGACGGCCCCCTCTCCGGCCAAGCCGGCGCAACCCGCACAGGCGCCCGCTCAGCCCCAGGCGAAGGCCGCTCCCGCCACCGAGGCCCCCGCGGGTCCCGAGCAGATCACGCTGCGCGGCCCGGCCGCCGCGGTCGCCAAGAACATGGACGCCTCGCTGGAGATGCCGACCGCCACCTCGGTCCGCGCCGTCCCGGTGAAGCTGCTGTTCGACAACCGCATCGTCATCAACAACCACCTCAAGCGCGCCCGCGGCGGGAAGATCTCCTTCACGCACCTCATCGGGTACGCGATGGTGCAGGCCATCAAGGCCATGCCGGCGATGAACCACTCGTTCACCGTCAAGGACGGCAAGCCGACCCTGGTCAAGCCGGCCCACGTCAACCTCGGTCTCGCCATCGACCTGGTCAAGCCCAACGGCGACCGCCAGCTCGTCGTCGCGGCGATCAAGAAGGCCGAGACGCTGAACTTCTTCGAGTTCTGGCAGGCCTACGAGGACATCGTCCGCCGCGCCCGCGAGGGCAAGCTGACCATGGACGACTTCACCGGGGTCACGGTCTCCCTGACCAACCCCGGCGGCCTGGGCACCGTGCACTCCGTGCCGCGTCTGATGCCCGGCCAGGCCGTGATCATGGGCGTCGGCTCCATGGACTACCCGGCCGAGTTCCAGGGCACCAGCCAGGACACCCTGAACAAGCTCGGTGTCTCCAAGGTCATGACGCTCACGTCGACCTACGACCACCGGGTCATCCAGGGCGCCGCCTCCGGCGAGTTCCTGCGCCAGGTCGCCAACCTGCTGCTCGGCGAGAACAAGTTCTACGACGAGATCTTCGAGGCGCTGCGCATCCCCTACGAGCCGGTCCGCTGGCTCAAGGACATCGACGCGTCCCACGACGACGACGTCACCAAGGCCGCGCGCGTCTTCGAGCTGATCCACTCCTACCGGGTCCGCGGCCATGTCATGGCCGACACCGACCCGCTGGAGTACCGCCAGCGCAAGCACCCCGACCTGGACATCGTCGAGCACGGCCTCACCCTGTGGGACCTGGAGCGCGAGTTCGCCGTCGGTGGTTTCGCCGGCAAGTCGATGATGAAGCTGCGCGACATCCTCGGGGTGCTCCGCGACTCGTACTGCCGCACCACCGGCATCGAGTTCATGCACATCCAGGACCCCAAGCAGCGCAAGTGGATCCAGGACCGGGTCGAGCGCGGCCACGCCAAGCCGGAGCGCGAGGAGCAGCTGCGCATCCTGCGCCGGCTGAACGCGGCCGAGGCGTTCGAGACCTTCCTGCAGACGAAGTACGTCGGCCAGAAGCGCTTCTCCCTGGAGGGCGGCGAGTCCGTCATCCCGCTGCTGGACGCGGTCATCGACTCCGCCGCCGAGTCCCGCCTGGACGAGGTCGTCATCGGCATGGCCCACCGCGGCCGTCTGAACGTGCTCGCCAACATCGTCGGCAAGTCGTACGCGCAGATCTTCCGCGAGTTCGAGGGCAACCTCGACCCGAAGTCGATGCACGGCTCCGGCGACGTGAAGTACCACCTGGGCGCCAACGGCACCTTCACCGGCCTGGACGGCGAGCAGATCAAGGTCTCGCTGGTCGCCAACCCCTCCCACCTGGAGGCGGTCGACCCGATCCTGGAGGGCGTCGCCCGCGCCAAGCAGGACATCATCAACAAGGGCGGCACGGACTTCACCGTCCTGCCGGTGGCGATCCACGGCGACGCGGCCTTCGCGGGCCAGGGCGTGGTGGCCGAGACCCTGAACATGTCGCAGCTGCGCGGCTACCGCACCGGCGGCACCGTGCACATCGTCATCAACAACCAGGTCGGCTTCACCGCGGCCCCCGAGTCCTCGCGTTCCTCCATGTACGCGACGGACGTGGCCCGCATGATCGAGGCCCCGATCTTCCACGTGAACGGCGACGACCCCGAGGCCGTCGTCCGGGTCGCGCGGCTGGCGTTCGAGTTCCGCCAGGCGTTCAACAAGGACGTGGTGATCGACCTCATCTGCTACCGCCGCCGCGGTCACAACGAGTCGGACAACCCGGCCTTCACCCAGCCGCTGATGTACGACCTGATCGACAAGAAGCGCTCGGTGCGCAAGCTCTACACCGAGTCCCTGATCGGTCGTGGCGACATCACCCTGGAAGAGGCCGAGCAGGCCCTCCAGGACTACCAGGGCCAGCTGGAGAAGGTCTTCACGGAGGTCCGCGAGGCCACCGCGCAGCCGGCCGCCGGTGCCCCCCAGGAGGCCCAGGACGGCTTCCCGGCCGCGGTCCCGACCGCCGTCTCCGCCGAGGTCGTCAAGCGGATCGCCGAGTCCCAGGTCAACATCCCCGAGCACATCACCGTGCACCCGCGGCTGCAGCCGCAGCTCCAGCGCCGTGCGGCGATGGTCGAGGACGGCACCATCGACTGGGGCATGGGCGAGACCCTGGCCATCGGCTCCCTGCTGCTGGACGGCACCCCGGTCCGCCTCGCGGGCCAGGACTCCCAGCGCGGCACCTTCGGCCAGCGCCACGCGGTGCTGATCGACCGGGAGACCGGCGAGGAGTACACCCCGCTCCAGTACCTCGCCGAGGACCAGGCGCGGCTGAACGTCTACAACTCGCTGCTGTCCGAGTACGCGGCCATGGGCTTCGAGTACGGCTACTCGCTCGCGCGTCCCGACGCGCTGGTGATGTGGGAGGCCCAGTTCGGCGACTTCGTCAACGGCGCCCAGACGGTCGTCGACGAGTTCATCTCCTCGGCCGAGCAGAAGTGGGGCCAGACCTCCGGCGTCGTCCTGCTGCTGCCGCACGGCTACGAGGGCCAGGGCCCGGACCACTCGTCCGCGCGCCCGGAGCGGTTCCTCCAGCTGTGCGCCCAGAACAACATGACGGTGGCCATGCCCACCTCGCCGTCGAACTACTTCCACCTGCTGCGCTGGCAGGTGCACAACCCGGCCCACAAGCCGCTGGTCGTCTTCACCCCGAAGTCGATGCTGCGTCTGAAGGCCGCCGCCTCCAAGGCGGAGGAGTTCACGACGGGCGGCTTCCAGCCGGTCATCGGCGACGCGACCGCCGAGGCGGCCGCGGTCCGCAAGGTCGTCTTCTGCTCCGGCAAGGTCTACTACGACCTGGAGGCCGAGCGTAAGAAGCGCGGCGCCACGGACACGGCGATCATCCGCATCGAGCGCCTGTACCCGCTGCCGGGTGCCGAGCTCCAGGCGGAGGTCAACAAGTACCCGAACGCCGAGAAGTACCTGTGGGTCCAGGAGGAGCCGGCGAACCAGGGTGCCTGGCCGTTCATCGCGCTCAACCTGATCGACCACCTCGACCTGGCGGTCGGCGCGGACATCCCGGCCGGCGAGCGGCTGCGGCGCATCTCGCGCCCGCACGGCTCGTCCCCGGCGGTGGGCTCCGCCAAGCGCCACCAGGCCGAGCAGGAGCAGCTGGTGCGTGAGGTGTTCGAGGCGTAGGCCTCCGGCACGACGACAACGCCGAAGGGCCCGGTTCCGTACGGAACCGGGCCCTCGGTGTTTTTACCGCCCCTGCTTACTCGTCGCTCACTCGTCCTCGTCCTCGTCGTCGAGGCGGGCGAGCCAGGTGGCCAGGCGCTCCACGGGCACCTCGAAGTCGGGGTTGAGGTCCACGAAGGTGCGCAGCTGCTCGGCGAGCCACTCGAAGGTGACCTCCTCCTCGCCGCGCCGCTTCTCCAGCTCCTCGATGCCGCGGTCGGTGAAGTACATGGGGTTGCGTCTCCTGGTGTGCGTATGCGCCCGGGCCGATGGGACAGGCGTCGGCGTCGTCACCAGCCTAAGCAATGCGCGGGGCGGTGTTCCCGAAAGAGTGTCTTGACTTCGCGAGGCCACGATATATCGTGTTTCTGGACGGACGCGATATGGCGCGTCACGATCGTGTACGGCCGAGGAGGTCCCCCATGTCCGAGTGGTCCGTCGCCGAGCCACGGAAGCTGGCGTTCGACGCCCCGGTGAGCACCCTCCAGGTGCGCATAGCGGGCGGCACGGTGAACGTGGTGGGGATCGAGGAGGGCCCCGCCCGCCTGGAGGTCTCGGACATCGAGGGCCCCCCGCTGCTGGTGACGCACGAGAACGGCACCCTGACGGTGGGGTACGAGGACCTGACCTGGCAGGGCTTCACCAAGTTCCTGGACCGCAAGAGCTGGCGCCGCAGCGCGGTCGTCTCCCTCGCGGTCCCGGCGGACGCCAAGGTGGAGGTGGGCACGGTCGGCGCCGGTGCGGTGATCTCCGGCGTCCGGGGCCCGGCGGTGGTCCGGGGCGTCACCGGCGACACCGCCCTGGTCGGCCTCTCCGGACCGGTCCAGGCCAACACCGTCTCGGGGAACCTGGAGGCGCAGGCGGTCACCGGCGAGCTGCGCTTCGCCTCGGTCTCCGGCGACCTGACCGTGGTCGAGGGCTCGGGCCCCGCCGTGCGGGCCGACTCGGTCAGCGGCTCGATGATCGTGGACCTGGACCCGGAGGGGCCGACGGACGTCCACCTCACCAGCGTCTCGGGCGAGATCGCCATCCGGCTGCCGCATCCGGCGGACGCGGAGGTGGAGGCGAACACGGCGAGCGGCCGGATCTCCAACGCCTTCGAGGGACTGCGGGTGCACGGCCAGTGGGGCGCCCACAAGATCACCGGCCGGCTGGGCGCGGGCACCGGACGGCTCCGGGCCACCACCGTCTCCGGCGCGATCGCCCTGCTCCGGCGCCCCGACCGGGCGTCCGACGGCACGACCGACGGCACCGCCGCCGAACCGACCGACGGCCCGACCGACGGCCCGACCGACAAGAAGGTGCTCTGACATGCCCCCCGTCTTCGCTCACGGCCGCCTGCGCCTGTACCTGCTCAAGCTGCTGGACGAAGCGCCGCGCCATGGCTACGAGGTGATCCGCCTCCTGGAGGAGCGCTTCCAGGGGCTGTACGCGCCCTCGGCGGGCACCGTCTACCCCCGGCTGGCCAAGCTGGAGGCCGAGGGCCTGGTCACCCACACCACCGAGGGCGGCCGCAAGGTGTACGCCATCACGGACGCGGGCCGCGCCGAACTGGCCGACCGCAGCGGCGAGTTGGCCGATCTGGAACTGGAGATCCGGGAGTCGGTGGCGGAGCTGGCGGCCGAGATCAAGGCCGATGTGCGGGGCGCGGCCGGCGATCTGCGCCGGGAGATGCGTGCCGCCGCGTCCGAGGCCCGCGGGGGTGGCGACGCCGGGGACGCCGGGGATGCCGGGTCCGCCGGGGACGACAAGGATGCCTGGCGCGCCGCCAAGGAGGAGATGCGCCGGGTCAGGCAGGAGTGGAAGGAGCAGGCCCGCCGCGCCAAGGACGAGAGCCGCCGGGCCCGTGAGGAGGCCCAGCGCGCCCGCCATCAGGCCCAGGAGGCCCAGGCCCGTGCCCGCGCCCAGGCGCAGGAGGAGATGCAGCGGGTCGCCCGCCGCGTCCAGGACCACTTCGCGCGCGGCAACTGGCCCGCGGGCGTCCGCGAGGGCCTGACCGAACTGGCCAGGGAACTGGGCGACCTGAGCAAGGACTGGACCAGCCCCCGCCCGGCCCCGACCCCGACCTACACCACGACGGACTTCCCCGCCGAGCACGTCCCCTCCTGGACACACGAACCCCCCACCGACAACCCTGCCCGCGACCTCGACCGCCTGCTGGACCGCTTCCGCGACGACATCCGCGATCTGTCCCGCGACCACGGCGTGACCCCGGACCAGCTCCGCACGGCCCGGGAGCAGTTGTCGCGGGCGGCGGCGGAGATCACCTCGGTCCTGCGCCCGCCGAAGGGATAGCGGAGGGGACGGCCGACGGAACGGCGGAGGGCGGGCCCGGCGCCCCGGACCCGCCCCCGCCTCACCGCCGAGGTCAGGACATCACCGGCGAGGTCAGGACGTCGTCAGCGAGGTCAGGACGTCGTCAGTACGATCTTCCCGAACTGCCCGCCGGACTCCATCCGTTCGAAGCCCTCGCGGGCGCGGTCCAGCGGAAGCACCTCGTCGATGACGGGCCGTACGCCGGTGGTGGCGCAGAAGGAGAGCAGGTCCTCCAGCTCGTCCTTGGTGCCCATGGTGGAGCCGACGACCTTCAGTTCGAGGAAGAAGATCCGGGTCAGCTCGGCGTGCGAGGGCCGGTCGCCGCTGGTCGCGCCGGAGATGACGATCGTCCCGCCGGGACGCAGCGACTTCACCGAGTGCGACCAGGTCGCGGCGCCCACGGTCTCGATGACCGCGTCCACCCGCTGCGGCAGCCGCGCCCCGCTCTCCACGGCCTCCACCGCGCCCAGTTCCAGGGCCCGCTTCCGCTTGGCCTCGTCCCGGCTGGTGGCGAACATCTTCAGACCCGCCGCCTTGCCGAGCACGATCGCGGCCGTGGCGACCCCGCCGCCCGCGCCCTGCACCAGGACCGAGTCCCCGGGTCGTACCCCCGCGTTGGTGAACAGCATCCGGTACGCCGTCAGCCATGCGGTGGGCAGGCAGGCGGCCTCGGCGAAGGACAGTTCCTTCGGCTTGGGCAGCACATTGAAGGTCGGTACGGCGACCTGTTCGGCGAAGGTGCCCTGGTAGCGCTCGGTCAGGATGGAGCGCGGCTCCTTCGGGCCGACGCCGTGGCCGCTCTGGCCGATGACGGAGTGCAGGACGACCTCGTTGCCGTCCGCGTCGACCCCGGCGGCGTCGCAGCCGAGGATCATCGGCAGCCGGTCCTCCGGGAGGCCGACGCCCCGCAGGGACCAGAGGTCATGGTGGTTGAGGGAGGCGGCGCGCACATCGATGGTGCTCCAGCCGGGGCGGGCCTCGGGAGCCGGACGGTCCCCCAACTCAAGGCCCAAGAGCGGCTGGTCGCGGTCGATTCGGGCGGCGTAGACGGCGAACATGCTGCCGACGATAGGTGGGCCGGGCGGCCAGGGGAACCGGGCCGCGCTGTGACACATGCCCTCTTGCACACCGGCACTCGGGCAGCGCAGCCGCACGCCACCTCGCGGCCCCTCTTCGACACCCGAGTCGGGTGGGCCGGTGGGAAAGAAATGGCCCCGCCCGAGGCACGGGCGGGGCCATCTCGGCCGACGTCAGCGACGGGCGACGCCCTCGGCCCGTGCCGCCGCGGCCACCGCCGCGGTGACCGCCGGAGCGACCCGCTCGTCGAACGGCGACGGAATCACATAGTCCGCCGCGAGATCGTCACCAACCACCGCGGCCAGCGCCTCCGCGGCCGCGATCTTCATGCCCTCGGTGATCCGGGTGGCCCGCACCTGGAGCGCGCCCGCGAAGATCCCGGGGAAGGCCAGCACGTTGTTGATCTGGTTCGGGAAGTCCGAGCGCCCGGTGGCCACGACCGCCGCGTACTTGTGCGCGACCTCGGGGTGCACCTCGGGGTTCGGGTTGGCCATCGCGAACACGAAGGCGCCCTTGGCCATGCCGGCCACGGCCTCCTCGGCGACGGTGCCGCCGGAGACGCCGATGAAGACGTCCGCGCCCTTGAGCGCGTCCGCCAGCGTGCCGCTGATCCCGGCCTTGTTGGTGAAGCCGGCCAGATCGCGCTTGACCGGGGTCAGGTCCTCGCGGTCCGCGGAGACGACGCCCTTGCGGTCCGCCACCGCCACATCGCCGATGCCGGCCTCGACCAGCATCTTGGCGATGGCGACACCGGCCGCCCCGGCGCCCGAGATCACGGCGCGCAGCTGCCCGATCTCCCGGCCGCTGAGCCGCGCCGCGTTGCGCAGCGCCGCCAGCGTGACCACGGCGGTGCCGTGCTGGTCGTCGTGGAAGACCGGGATGTCCAGGCGCTCCTGGAGGCGGCGCTCGATCTCGAAGCACCGGGGCGCCGAGATGTCCTCCAGGTTGACTCCGCCGAAGGAGGGAGCGAGCCGGACGACGGTCTCCACGATCTCGTCCACGCCGGTGCAGTCGAGCGCGATCGGCACCGCGTCGACGCCGCCGAACTGCTTGAACAGGATCGCCTTGCCCTCCATCACGGGGAGGGAGGCCTGGGGACCGATGTCCCCGAGTCCGAGCACCGCCGTACCGTCGGTGACGACGGCGACGACGGAGGACTTCCATGTGTAGTCGTTGACCAGCTCCGGCTGTTCCGCGATCGCGGTGCACACGCGAGCGACGCCAGGCGTGTACGCGAGGGAAAGGTCGTCCTTGTCGCGGACCGGCACGGTGGCTTGCACAGCCATCTTGCCGCCGCGGTGCAGAGCGAACACCGGATCGAAGGAATCGAGGGGCTCGGCCCCGCCGTCCTGGTCCGTACCGATGTCGCTGCGAGGATTGACGATCTCCGCTGCCACTTGTTCTACCCCTTAGGTATGCATGGTTTGAGGGTCGACCACTCCTGGTGAGGGGTGGGCGGGCACCGCGCAGGGCCCGATTGCGGATACGCACGGGTCATGCGCGACGGGCGCGCCGCACACGCGCCCTGAGCCCCGGATGAGGGGTGTAAAGAACCTTCTTACCGGACGGACGGCGCTCACGACGAGTCCAATAGGTGCAAGGTCACATCTCGGAACCAGTTCGCCACACGGAGATGACATACCGCTGACGGCCGCACTGACGGCGACGCGTGGCTCCGGGGACTCGACGGGGCCCGGACGGCTGCGGCGGGCGCACGACACGGTCGTACGACACCCACATGTCCGGTCGTCCACATGTTGGGATGAGTCGGAGGTTTTCCGGCGGTGGGACGGGATTCGCGCAGGTGGCCCGGTGCGGTATGGCACCGAGGGACCAAGGATGTACCGACCTGATGGGGTTCGGGGGTCACCCGTTATCCGATTTTGACATATCGGCGCCCCTGAATGGCGTAGTCCGAATGGCAAGATGCCGTAAACCCGCGAGGTCGCGCCACCCAATGGTGTGTGTTCTCGTCTACCCAGCGGCAAACTCTTCGCATACGCCGGAGGAATCCACAATGACCGCACGTTCCACCCGTCGTTCGACCGCCACGCATCCCCGGCTGGCTGCGGTCGGTGCGATCGCGGTCGCAGGCGCCCTGCTGCTCACCGGCTGTGGTGACCAGACCAAGGACAAGAGCAACGACTCCGGCAGCGCCGCGTCCGATGCCCCGCTGGCGAGCAAGCTCCCGCAGTCCATCCGCGACAAGGGCAAGGTCCTGGTCGGTTCGGACATCGCGTACGCCCCGGTGGAGTTCAAGGACTCCAGCGGCAAGGCCGTCGGCCTGGACCCGGACCTCGCCGCCGCGCTGGGCAAGCAGCTCGGGGTGACCTTCGAGTTCCGCAACGGCACCTTCGACGCCCTGCTCACCGGCCTGCGCTCGGGCCGTTACGACATAGCCATGTCGGCCATGACCGACAACAAGGACCGCCAGCAGGGCATCGACCCGGACACCGGCAAGAAGGTCGGCGAGGGCGTCGACTTCGTCGACTACCTGACCGCCGGCGTCTCGATCTACACGCGCAAGGGCGAGACCCAGGGCATCACCGGCTGGTCCGACCTGTGCGGCAAGAAGATCGCCGTCGAGCGCAGCACCGTCTCGGAGGACCTGGCCAAGGCCGAGGCCAAGAAGTGTCCGGCCGGAAAGAAGCTCTCCATCGAGCCCTTCGACGACGACCAGCAGTCCCAGACCCGGCTGCGCTCGGGCGGCGTGGACGCGGCCTCCTCCGACTTCCCGGTCGCGGCGTACGCGGCGAAGACCTCGGGCGGCGGCAAGGACTTCCAGATCGTCGGCGACCAGGTCTCGGCGGCGCCGTACGGCATCGCGGTCTCCAAGGAGTCCGGCCAGCTGCGGGACGCGATCAAGGCCGCGATGGACGCGATCATCAAGAACGGCGAGTACCAGAAGATCCTCGAGAAGTGGGGCGCCCAGGACGGCGCCGTCAAGGAATCCGTGATCAACGGCGGCAAGTGACCCGCGGCGTATCCAGCGGCCACCGAGAGGCAGCACATCCGTGACTGACATAGAGAAGACGGCCGGGGAGCAGGGCACTCCCCCGGCCGGCCCGGAAGCCATCAGGGCCATCCCGGTGCGGCACTACGGACGCTATGTGTCCGCCGTCGTCGCCATCGCGATCCTCGTCGCGATCATCAACGCCTTCAGCCAGGGCAAGATCAACTGGCATGCGGTGCCGGAGTACTTCTTCGACCACCGGATCATGACCGGTGTCAGCAAGACGCTGCTGCTGACGGTCCTGTCGATGCTGATCGGCATCGTCGGCGGTGTCGTCCTGGCCGTCATGCGGCTCTCGAAGAACCCGGTGACCTCGTCCATCGCGTGGTTCTACATCTGGTTCTTCCGCGGCACCCCGGTCCTGGTCCAGCTGTTCCTGTGGTTCAACCTGGGCCTGGTCTTCGAGTACATCAACCTGATGCCCTTCTACAAGGACTACTGGTCGAACTTCATGACGCCGCTGCTGACGGCGCTGCTCGGCCTGGGTCTGAACGAGGCGGCCTACATGGCCGAGATCTGCCGGGCGGGCCTGCTCGCGGTGGACGAGGGCCAGACCGAGGCGGCCCACGCGCTGGGCATGAGCCATGCGAAGACGCTGCGCCGGGTGGTCATCCCGCAGGCGATGCGGGTGATCGTGCCGCCGACCGGCAACGAGGTCATCAACATGCTGAAGACGACGTCGCTCGTGGCGGCCGTCCAGTATCCCGAGCTGTTCCGCTACGCCCAGGACATCGGCCAGAACTCCGGCGCCCCGGTGGAGATGTACTTCCTGGCCGCGGCCTGGTACCTGATCATGACCTCGGTGCTCAGCGTGGGCCAGTACTACATCGAGCGGTACTACGCCCGCGGTTCCAGCCGCAGCCTGCCGCCCACCCCGTGGCAGAAGGTCAGGGCGCATCTGACGACCTTCTCCAGCAGGAAGGTCATGGCATGAGCGACAAGCTGAGCAAGCAGGACTCCGTGGCCGCGGGCACCGCCGCGATGGTCCGGGCGGAGGGCGTCCACAAGTCGTTCGGGCATGTGGAGGTGCTCAAGGGCATCGATCTGGAGGTGCGCCCCGGCGAGGTGTTCTGCCTCATCGGCCCCTCGGGCTCGGGCAAGTCCACCTTCCTGCGGTGCATCAACCACCTGGAGAAGATCAACGCCGGGCGGCTGTACGTCGACGGCGAGCTGGTCGGCTACCGCCAGAAGGGCGGCAAGCTGTACGAGCTCAAGGACAGCGAAGTCGCCCTGAAGCGCCGGGACATCGGCATGGTCTTCCAGCGCTTCAACCTGTTCCCGCACATGACGGCGCTGGAGAACGTCATGGAGGCGCCGATCCAGGTCAAGGGCGTGGCCAAGGGCGCGGCGCGGGAGCGTGCCGCCCAGCTCCTGGAGCGGGTGGGCCTGGCCGACAAGGCGGGCAACTACCCCTCGCAGCTCTCCGGTGGCCAGCAGCAGCGGGTGGCGATCGCGCGGGCGCTCGCGATGGACCCCAAGCTGATGCTGTTCGACGAGCCGACCTCGGCCCTGGACCCGGAGCTGGTCGGCGACGTCCTGGACGTCATGCGCGACCTCGCCGAGTCCGGGATGACGATGGTCGTCGTCACCCATGAGATGGGTTTCGCCCGCGAGGTGGGCGACAGCCTGGTGTTCATGGACGGCGGTGTCGTGGTCGAATCCGGCCATCCGCGGGACGTGTTGACGAATCCGCAGCACGAGCGGACCCAGTCGTTCCTGTCGAAGGTGCTGTAACCAACCGCGAAGCGGACGGACGCGGAAGGGGCGGTGCGCGCACCGCCCCTTCCCTCTGCCCTGCCCGTCCTGGGCCCTACTTGAGGGCGAGGACCAGACTGTCCGACGGGGAGCACCACACGGGCCTGGCCTCGGCGAAGCCCTTCTCCTTCAGGGTCCGCACATGCCAGGCGGCCGGGGGCACATCACCGTCGGCGTGCTCGCCGTAGATCTCGAAGCGGCGGGCGGTCGGCTCGGCGAGCACCGGGTCCTTCGCCGCGACCTGCCACCACTCGGCCCAGTCCAGAGCGCCGTCCTGCTTGGCCTGATCCATACGGGCGTGTCGCTGGGCGCGCTCGGCCGCGTTGATCCGGGGCGTGCTGTCGTCGATCATGTGGTCCGCGTTCATGAACACACCGTCGGCGCGGACGAGTTCCGCGATCCGGCCATAGAGGTCCGCGAGGGGTTCGCTGTGCAGCCAGTGCAGGGCCGTCGCGGTCAGTACGGCGTCGTACGACTCGTACGGCAGCCCCGCCGCCCAGTCGGGGTCCTTGAGGTCGGCGGTCACGAAGGAGACCCGGTCGTCGCCCTCGAAGGTGCCGCGCGCGATGGCGAGCAGGGCCGGGTCGAGGTCGACGCCGGTGCTGGTGGCCTCGGGGAAGCGCGCCAGCAGCCGGGCGGTGATGCTGCCGGTGCCGCAGGCGAGGTCGAGCACGCGGGGCGCCGTACCGACGAGGGCCTCGACCATGTCGAGCATGATCCGGAAGCGGTCCTCGCGGTCGGGCATGTACCACTCCTGCTGCCGGTCCCAGCTGTTCTGCCAGGCCGCCCAGTCGGTTCCGGTACTCGTGGTCATGGAGCCCGCCTTTCCCCTCGCTCGCGTAATACCCTGGATGCACGATCGACTGTTACCCGACCGCTGGTACGACGATAGAGCGCGCCCGTAAGGACTACAAGTGGAACTGGCCTATTACTCGGATTACGCCGTACGACTCGTCAACACCGAGGAACCGGCCCGGGGCAAGGACTGCCTGACCTCGGTCGAGGCCATCCGTGACCTCTTCGGAATCAACGCGTCCGCGGCCCGCCGCGCCACCGACGCCGATGTCACCCGGTTCCGTTCGGTCCGGGCCCGGCTGCGCTCGGTGTTCGAGGCGGCCGACGGGGGCGACGAGACGCTCGCGGTGGACCTGCTGAACTCGCTGCTGCTGGAGTTCCCGGTCAGCCCCCAGATCTCCGGCCACGACCACCGGGACGAGGACGACCGCCCGCTGTGGCACATGCACCTGGCCGACCACCCCTCCAACGCCACCGCGGGCTACGCGGCGATCGCGGCGATGGGCCTCGCCTTCCACCTCACCGAGTACGGCGTGGACCGGCTCGGCCTGTGCCAGGCGGCCCCCTGCCGCAACGCCTACCTGGACACCTCGACCAACCGCTCCCGGCGCTACTGCTCCGACCGCTGCGCCACCCGCGCCAATGTGGCCGCCTACCGGGCCCGCAAGCGCCTGGAGGCCGACCGGTCGCCGAGCAGCGGCCGCACCGCCGAGACGGCCCAGCCCAGCACGGCCAGCGGCGAACGCTGACCGGCCTTGAACGGCCGCACCCGCAGCCAGGCCCGCCCCAGCACCAGGTCCTCCGGCACCACCCCGTAATCAGTGCTGTCCCCACCCGCGTACGGATTGTCCCCGAGCACCCACCAGCCGCCCTCGCGCCGCTCCACGGCCCGCTTGACCACCAGCAGGTCCTGCTGGAAGGGGTGCCGCAGCACGACGACGTCGCCGGGCCTGACCGTCCCCCCGTACCGCACCAGCAGCTGATCGCCGTGCCGGAGCGTGGGCACCATGGACGGCCCCGTCACCTCAGCCAGCCCGAACGGCGCGGGCGACCTCCCCCGCTCGCTCTCCTGCGACAGCTCCGGCATTCCCGGCACCTCCCCGGTTTGTTCCTCCACCAGTCTCAGTCTGACCCCGGACTTTTGTCCTAAGCCCTAGGGGGCACCCGGGAAAACAGGTCCCTCAGGGAGTAATGTCGCACCTGAGAAGACGATCACGAGGAAGGAATGCTCCATGCTTTCCCGCCTGTTTGCCCCCAAGGTCAAGGTCAGCGCCCACTGCGACCTGCCCTGCGGCGTGTACGACCCGGCCCAGGCCCGCATCGAGGCGGAGTCGGTCAAGGCCGTCCAGGACAAGATGGCCGGCAACGACGACCCCCACTTCCAGGCCCGCGCCACCATCATCAAGGAGCAGCGCGCGGAGCTCGCGAAGCACCACGTCTCCGTCCTCTGGAGCGACTACTTCAAGGCCCCGCACTTCGAGAAGTACCCCGAGCTGCACCAGCTGGTCAACGACACCCTGAAGGCCCTCTCGGCCGCCAAGGCGTCCACCGACCCGGCGACGGGCCAGAAGGCGCTCGACTACATCGCCCAGATCGACAAGATCTTCTGGGAGACGAAGAAGGCCTGACCCTTCCTCTCCCACCGCAAGGGGGCCCCGTCGGTATGTCCGGCGGGGCCCCCTTGTGCATGTTCGGGTCCCCCCACCGATGTGCATGTTCGGGTCCCCCACCGATCTGTTCGCACCAGCCACCGGGAGCGTGCCGCCCCATGCCCGACGCCTCTGCCCGTGTCCGCGAACTCAACCTCTACCGCCGGTACTTCGACCTCGTCGCCGCAGGCACCAAGACCGTCGAGGTGCGGGTGAAGTACCGGCGCCTCGCCGATCTCGCGGCCGGCGACATCATCCGCTTCCGCGCCAAGGGCACCGACGAGACCTGCGACGTGCGGGTCAAGCGGGTCACCGAGTACCCCGGCTTCGAGGCCCTTCTCGACGGCGAGGGCCCGGTCGTCGTCAATCCCACGGCCGACCGCGACCGGCAACTCGCCGACCTCCGGGCCATCTACCCACCGGAGAAGGAAGCGCTCGGCGCGCTCGCCATCGAGGTCGAACGGCTCGCTGATCACTAGGGACCCGGCGCCCGACGGCTGGCCGTAGCCGCGTCCCGCAAGGTCACTCGGTGTGCAGCAGGCCCCTGAGGGCCAGGTTCTGGGCTGTGGTGATGAGGGATCGCAGGCGGGCGGGGTCGGGGCGCAGGCGGTCGGGGCGCCAGGTGAGGCTCAGGAGGCCGTTGCAGGCGGCCCAGAGGGCGGTCGCGGTGGTGTGGGGGTCGATGTCGGGGTGAACCGAGCCGTCGGCGATGCCCTCGGCGAGGGCGGCGGCGAGTTTGGCGTTCTGTTCCTCCACCAGGTCGGCGATGTGCCCGAGGGCGGCCGGTTCGTCGGGGGGATCGGCCAGCAGACGGAACTGGTGGGGGCGCTCGACGGCGAAGCGGGCGTAGGCGGTCGCGGCCGCCAGGACGCGTTCCAGCGGGGTGCCGGGCGTGGCGAACGCGGCGTTCATGTACTGCCGGTTCTCCTCGAAGGCCCGCTCCGCGACGGCGATCAGCACGGCGGAGCGGCCGCCGACGCGGTTGTAGACCGTCTGGACGGCCACGTCGGCGCGCTCGGCGACGGCCTCCAGGGTGACGGCGGCGAGGCCGCCCTCGGCCAGGAGCTCTTCGGCTGCTTCCACGATGGCCGCCCGCGTGGCGGCGGCGCGGCGCGTGGTGCGCGTGACCTTGTTCGTCATGACGTCGCCACTTTACGGGCCCCCAAAGTTGGATTACCTTCTAAAGTTGGAATGCATTCCAATTTGATCAAGAGGCCCACTCCCATGACCGGACGCATCGTTCTCCTCGGGGCCACCGGCTACACCGGTTCCCTCGTGCTCGACTCCCTGCTTCGCCGCGGCCTGAAGCCGACGCTGGCCGGGCGCAACCGCGCCCCCCTCGCCGCGCTCGCCGAACGGCACGGCGGCCTGCCCCACGCGATCGTGGACGCCACCGACCCCGCCTCCCTGCGCGGGGTCGTCGGGCGCGGGGACGTCCTGGTCACCACCGTCGGCCCCTTCGAACGCTTCGGGCACCCCCTGGCCCAGGCGGCCGCCGACGCCGGGGCGCACTACATCGACTCCACCGGCGAGGTCGGCTTCGTGCGGGCGCTGCGCGAGCGTCTTCACGGGCGGGCTCGCGACACCGGATCGTGATGCTGCCCGCCTTCGGCTACGACTACGTCCCCGGCGTCCTCGCCGGCACCCTCGCCGCCCAGCGGGCCGGCACCGCCGCGCGCGTCCTGGACATCGGGTACTTCGCCACCGGGCCGCTCCGGAAGGGGCTGAGCCAGGGCACCCGTACGACGATGCGCGACGGCGTGACCCTGCCCTCCGCGCGCCTGCTGGGGCACCGGCTGGTGGAGGAGCGCACCGCGGCCCGTGTGCACGCCTTCCCCGTCGCCGGGCGGCGCAAGAACGCCTTCCTGGTCTCCGGCACCGAAGTCCTCTTCCTCCCCGAGGAGTTCCCGGAGCTGGACGCCGTCACCGTCTACAACGGCTGGTTCCCCGTGCTCAGCCGCCCCCTGTCCCTGCTGTCCGCCGTCGCCCACGGCGCGGTCCGGCTCCCGGGGGGCCAACGAGCGCTCGACGCCCTGACCCGCCCGCTCATCGGGCCGCCCGGTGGACCGGACGCCGTGGAGCGGGCGAAGACGCGCACCCACGTGGTCGCGGTCGCCGCCTCCCCGGGCGGCGCGCCCCTCGCCGAGGTCCATCTCGAAGGCCCCGGCATCTACACCCTCACCGGCGAACTCATGGCCTGGGCCGCCCACCGGCTCACCACCCATGCCGACGCCACTCCCGGAGTGGTCTCCCCCACCAGAGCCTTCGGGCTCGATCGGCTCCGGCGGGGCTGCGCGGAGATCGGGCTCACCGAGGCCGGGCGGGGGTGACGGCCGGACCGGTCGCGGGCGAGGGCGTCAACGCGGGCTGGTCGTCGGTTGGTTGGTGGGGGCGGGGGTTGTCGGGGCCGGCGGGAGCATGGCCAGTTCCGTCAGCAACTGGCGCAGGTGGACCAGGGGTTGGGTGACCGGGGGGAGAGGGGTTCCCGGGCAGTGGGGGCGGTGGGTCAGGAGGGTGGTGGCCGCCGTGGTCAGGGCCTCGGTGACGTCGGGGACGGGGTGGTCGGGGCGGGGGGTCGCCCCGGCGAGGGCGGTGGCGGCACGCGACAACGCGGCGCAGGCGTCGGCCAGTTCCGGTGGGACCGGGAAGCCGCTGCGGACCAGCGCGCGGGCCTGGCGGGTGGTGGCGGCGTAGAGGGTCAGGCGGTGGCGGACCAGGCGGGAATTGACACCCCAGGCCATCGGGCGGGTCAAGGGGCGGGCCACCAGGGTGAGTTGCTGGAGGCGGTGGTCCAGGGAGCGGGCGAGGGCGTCGAGTTCGGTGCCGTCCGGACGGGTCGGCGCCGCGCGGTCCACCAGTTCGGACAGGGCCCTGAAGTACGCCCGGCGGGCCGTCTCCACGGTGTCGCGGGTGCTGGTCGGGAGTATGAAGTAGGCCACCGCGATGCCGATCGCCGCGCCGAGGGCGGTTTCCTCCAGGCGGAGCAGCAGGAGTCCGGCGGAGAACTCGTGCAGGACGCTGTAGAGCTGCGAGACCATGATGGTGACGAAGAAGATCATGCAGGCGTAGCTGACGTTCACCAGGTAGAAGCCCAGGGACATGCTGGTCACGATCACCACCAGCACCCACCCGGTGTGCCCGGCGGTGAGATGCGCGAGGCCGATGCCCGCGCCCAGGCCGACGAGGGTGCCGACCACCCGGTTGACCGCCTTGATGGAGGTCTCGGAGCGGGTCGCGGTCCCGGCGAAGGCGATGAACGCGGCCAGCACCGCCCAGTAGTAGCGGGCCTGGGACAGCTCCCGGCCGGCCAGGATCGCGAGGGTGCCGGCGACCGCGACCTGGATCGCCTGCCGGGTCGTCAGCGTCAGCCGGCTCAGTGGGTTCCAGTGGCTGCCGCGCGCCGCGACGTCCGAGGCCACCGCCGCGGAACCGGGCAGATTGCCCTGGGCCAGGGTGACGACGGGGTCGTACGCCTCGTCGGTGATGTCGTCGTACGGCGGCGGGGCGGTGGCGGTGCGCGCCAGGGTGACGTACTCGACGGCCGCGGCCGCCAGATGGTGGGCGGGCCAGCGGCCGGTGCCCGGCGCCGCCGTACCCGTACGGGGTTCCAGCAGGGGGCGGGCCACGTACTCCACCGCGCCGTACTCCCGGCGGCCCAGATGACCGGCGATACGGGCGGCCGCGGGGAGCAGTTCCCCGCCGTCCTCGGCCAGCGTCTCGGCCGCCGCGGCCAGCGCGTCGATCGCGAGATGCGCCTCCAGCAACCGGCGGCGCAGCGCGGGGCCGGACCAGCCCGGGGGCAGCGCGCCGGGCTCCGCCGACCAGCCCTCGATCATCAACGCGGCCTCGGACAGGCGCAGTTGGCGGGCGTGCAGCCGACGGCGCAGCCGGGCGTGGCGGCGCGGGTCGGCCGCCAGCAGCTCGGCACTGGCACGGGCCACCGCACGGGCCCGCGCGCCGAACGCCTCGCGCACCCGGCGCAGGGTGCGGCGCGGATTGGTGCGCAGCACGGTCAGCGACAGCAGCAGCACCCAGCCCGTCGCGACCCCGACCGCCGACAGCAGGGCAGGCAGCATGGACAGCTTCGCGCCGAGGAACGCGGCGAAGAAGTAGCCCATCCAGATCATGAAGCCGTAGAAGAAGAACGCCATGCCGAAGCGGCGCACGAAGACCGCCACGAACATCACGGCGACGAAGACGCACAGCATCAGATCCGTACGACCGGCCACCGCGACACCCGCGAGCATCCCGATGCCGATGGCCGGCGGGAAGAAGACGGCGGTGCGCACCTTCGGCCAGACACCGGTGCCGGACAGGGCCATCGAGCCCATCATCGCCATGACGGTGCCGAGCAACATCGCGATCAGGGTGCCCTGGGGGCCCGCGTGGGTCGCGGTGGCGTACAGGTACTCGATGCCCAGCGTGCTGGCCATCGCCAGCGCCGCCGACAGGGCCATGCGCAGCCGGTTCAGTCCCGGGTCCGAGCCGACCACCCTGTCCCGTATGCCGCGCAGCGCGGCCACTCCTCGGTCCACCCGTACCCACTCCCCCCAGTGATCCGGAACCTTCTGGTCCGGATCCTTGCAATCCCGGTACGATACCGGTAACTATCGGTATCATACCGATAACTGCTGATGCGATACTGGTATCAGACGACGGGGAGACGGCGGTAAGGGATGACTGGAGCGGACCCGGCGCTCGAAGTGATCGAGCGCCAGACGGCCGTGCTGATGCGCAACTTCGAGCTGCTGCACCGGCGTACCGACGTCCATGACCGTCTCGACCGGGCGCAGTATCTGCTGCTGCGCACCCTCAGCGACGGTGGCCCGATGACCATCACCACCCTCGCCTGCACCCTCGGCCTCGACCCCTCCACCGCGGGCCGGCAGGTCTCCGCGCTCACCGCCGCCGGCCTGGTCGAACGCGCCGCCGACCCCGCCGACCGGCGCCGCTGGGTGGTCACGCCCACCGCGGACGGGCTGCGCGAGATGCGGGTCGTACGCGACCGGCGCACCGAGAGCCACGCCGAACTGCTGGGCGACTGGGACCCGGAGGACCTGCGGACGCTGGGCGCGATGCTGGACCGGTACAACCGGGCCGTCGCCGCGCGCTATCTCCTTCAGCCGGCCGCGTCGACGGCGGGTCAGCCGAGCCAGTCGCTGTAGCGCGTGGGCGCGAGCCGCGCCCGCCGGTCCGTGAGCACATCCCCCTTGACGACGGCGAACATACCGGCCGCGGGGTCGGTGACGATCGTACGGCCATCACCCTTACGGGAGAGGGTGAACCGGCCCAGCTCGTCCAGGGGGAAGACATCGGGGCCGGCGATGTTTTGGATGCCGTCGAGCGGTGAGCCCGTGGCGACGTCCGCCACCACGGCGGCCACGTCCTCGGCGACAATGGGCTGCAGGGGCGTGGCGGGCAGCCGGACGGAGCCGGCGTCGGCGGTCCAGGGGAATGTGGCATGCGGCCGGATACATGGTCAGGGCAAGAAAGGGGGACCCCTGGCCGGGGACCAGCCCCCGAGGGCCCCGCACAGCTTCCCTACGGCCGGAACCCCGCCACGATCCGGTTGATCACCGCCGCCGCCGTCTCCAGCTCCTCCGGCGAGAACTCCCCCAGCGCCTCGCCGAGCCACCGCTTCCCGGTGGCCTCGGCGCGCGCGACCGCCTCGCGGCCCTCCCCGGTGGCCCGCGCCCGGCGCGCCCGCTGGTCCCCCGGCTCCTTGGTGGTGGCGACCAGGCCGTCGTCCTCCAGTCGGCGCACCTCGCGGGTGACATGCGGGGCGTTCACCATCAGCGCCTCGGCGAGCTCGCCCATCCGCAGGGGTTCCGGCGACGCCGCCAGCACCCGCAGCACCGCGAGGGACGCCCGGTCCACCGAGACCCCGGCCTCCCGGCGCAGCCTGCTGTGCGCGCGGTTGCCGGTCATGGTGTACGCGAGCGCCGAGAGCGCGGTGTAGAGGCCGTCCAGGGCCGCCCGCCCCTCGGGTTCCGTCTCGGGTTCCATGGGGTCCACCCGTCGGTCCATCCACCGATCATGTCGTACGGCCCCCGCCCCCGTCGCCTCTGGCCGAAACTTGCCCCCTACACCTATTCCGCCTCCCCCGCCCACCGGAGTAACATGAAAGTAACTTACTTACTTTTGTTAAGTAACCGAGGAGGTCCACGACGATGCCCGAGACCCCCACCGCGCCGCCGGCCCCGAGCCCGGTCCCGGCCGCGCCCCCCGCCTACGCCACCCACCGCGCCCCCGGCTGCCCCTTCGACCCCCCGCCCGAGCGCCACCGGCTGCTCGCCGAGGGCCCGCTGGCCCGCATCTCCCTGTGGGACGGCAACACCGCCTGGCTGGTGACCCGGCACGCCGACCAGGTCGCGCTGCTGCGGGACGAGCGGATCAGCGCGGACAACCGGCTGCCGAACTTCCCGAGCGTGAGCGCCGGAAGCCAGGCCACCCGCGCCCACAACCGCACGTTCATCTCGATGGACGAGCCGGAGCACAACGAGCAGCGGCGGCGGTTCACCGCCGACTTCACCGTCAAGCGGATCAACGAGCTGCGGCCCCGGATCGAGGCGATCGTCACCGAGCTGCTGGACGCGATGGAGCAGGCCGGACCCCCCGCCGACCTGGTGCGGGACTTCGCGCTGCCGCTGCCGTCGCTGGTGATCTGCGAACTGCTCGGTGTCCCCTACACCGACCACGCCTTCTTCCAGCGGGTCAGCGCGGTGATGATCGACACCCGCAGCACCCCCGAGGTCGCGCTCGCCGCCTCCCAGGAACTGGTGGACTACCTCGGCGACCTGGTGGCCGCCAAGGAGAAGGACCCCGGCGACGATCTGCTCAGCCGCATGGCCGTCCAGTACCTGCGCACCGGGATCAGCACCCGCGACGAATGCGCCAAGCAGGCCCGGCTGCTGCTGGTGGCCGGGCACGAGACGACGGCCAACATGATCGCACTCGGCGTCTGCGCGCTGTTCCAGCACCCCGAGCAGCTCGCGGCGGTGCGCGACGGCGAGCCGCGCCGGGTGGTCAACGCCGTCGAGGAACTGCTGCGGTACCTGACCATCGTGCATCTGGGGCGGCGCCGGGTCGCGGTCGCGGACGTGGAGGTCGGCGGGCAGGTCATCCGCGCGGGTGAGGGCGTCGTCTTCGCCACCGATCTCGCCAACCGCGACCCCGAGGTCTTCGAGGACCCCGACCGGCTGGACATCGACCGGGCCGCCCGCCGGCACATCGCCTTCGGCACCGGCCCCCACCAGTGCCTCGGCCAGAACCTCGCCCGGATGGAACTCCAGGTCGCCTACCCCGCGCTGCTGCGCCGGTTCCCGGGCCTGCGCCTGGAGCGGCCGCTGGCAGAGATCCCGTTCCGGGAGGACATGGCCGTCTACGGGGTGTACGAGCTGCCCGTGGCCTGGTGACCGCGCGGGCGCCCCGCTGACAGGGGGCCCGGCCCAAGATTTCATCAAGTAACTTGGCAAAGTTACTTGATGAAATCTACGGTGTGGGCGTGACCACCGGCTCCACTCCCGCTCCCCCGACTCCCCCCTCCGACACCGCGCAGCGGCTCAACCAGGCGATGAAGCGCCTGCGGGCACGGCTGCGCGCGGAGTCGGGGCAGCACGCGACCGGGCTGACCGCCACCCAACTCGCCGTCCTGGCCGAGGTGGTGCGCGAGGGCCCGGTCACGGCGGCGCGGCTCGCCGCGCTGGAGCACGTCACGCCCCAGGCCATCGCCCAGAGTCTCGCGGTGCTGAAGGCCGCCGGACTGGTGCACGGCGCCCCCGACCCGGGGGACGGCCGCCGCAAGCTGATCAGCGCCGACCCCTCGGCCGGCGCGCTGATCGAGCGGCTGCTCGCAGGGCGTGCCACGTTCCTGGCCCGTGCGATCACGCAGGTCGTGCGGCCGGAGGAGCGCGACGACCTGGAAAAGGCCGTCGAGCTGCTGGAGCGTCTTGCCGGGGCCGAGATCCACCCGCACATCCCCTGAGATCCGCGAGGAGAACCACCGAATGACCAGCCCCGCCGCCCTGCCCGTCATCGACCCCGCGCGCACCGCCCTGCTGGCGATGGACCTCCAGGGCGGAATCCTGCCGCTCGTCCCGGACCCGGACGCACTCGTCGAGCGGGTCAAGGGTGCCATCGCCGACGTCCGCGCCGCCGGTGGCGCCATCGGCTATGTCCGGGTCGCCTTCACCGAGGACGACTGGGCCGCGATCCCGGAGACCAACAAGTCCTTCAGCCCGCTCGCCGCGGCCAAGCGCAACCACCACGAGGACCCGGACACCCAGGTCGACGCGCGGATCGCGCCCGAGGACGGCGACATCGTCGTACGCAAGGTCCGCATCGGCGCGGCCTCCACGACCGATCTGTACGAACGGCTGCGCGAGCGCGGCATCGACACGCTGATCCTCTCCGGCATCAGCACCAGCGGTGTCGTGCTGTCCACGCTGACCGACGCCGCCGACCGCGACTACCGCGTCATCGTGCTGTCTGACGGGGTCGCCGACCGGGACCAGGAGGTCCACCGGGTGCTGCTGGAGAAGGTGTTCCCGATGCGCTCGTACGTCATCGACATCGCGGAGCTGCGCGAACTGCTGGGCGCCGCCTGATCGTTCGTACGACGGTCCCGGCCCGCGCCCCCGCTCACGTGGGCGCTCAGGCGGCGCACTTCGTGACGAAGTCCGCGACGGCGTCCTGCATTTGCCGCAGGCCGGGCTCCTCCAGGGGGTAGTGCCCCGCGTTGTCGAGCATGACGGTGTCGACCGGGACCTTCGTGATGCGGGACAGGACCGGCACGCTGAGATGGTGCGGGGTCCAGCGGTCCTCGGCGGGCTGGGTCAGCAGGACGGGGCAGGCGTCGAAGTCCTCGGGTTCGACCGCGGGGGCGTAGTTCATGTAGCGGTCCAGGAAGCGGATGCTCACCCAGTTCGCGGCCGAGGTGCGGTCCTTGAGGAACACCTTCATCGCGCCGGGGTCGTTGGCGAGCGCCGACATCTTGCTCGCCAGGCTCATCGGGCACTGCAGCCCGGCGGCCGGGGTCCTGGCCAGCAGTCCCATCACGGGACCGCCGAGGCGGGCGGCGATCCGGTCGTGCGCGGTCTCGTCGCGGACCTGCTGGAGGCGCTGGTCGAGGAAGGTCATGCCGACGATGCCGGCCAGGGTGCCGCGCGGCGCCTTGGCGGCCACGTGGTACGTGAGCATGCCGCCCGCGCTGAGCCCGTACAGGATGATCGGGCGGTCGTCGCGGGCGCGCTCATGGGCGAGGAAGTCCACGACCAGATCGACCCAGTCGTCGTACGACGGTGTGGTGCCCGGCCTGACCCGGGTGAGGCCGTAGCCGAGGTTGTCGAGGGCGACGGTCTCGAAGCCGAGCCGCGCGAGCGGGGCGCCGAGGACGAGGGACATCTGGCGGCCGTTGGTGCCCACGCCGTGGTGCAGCACGACCTTGGCGCGCGCCCCGGGGTTCGGGTACCGGTCGAGGTGGACGCGGTGTCCGCGCCAGTCCCAGAACTCCTCCTCGGGTGCGGTCTCGTCGGTCAGGCGCAGCCGCTCGGGCAGAAAGCGCTGGAGGTCGCGCCATGCCTGCTGGTCGCGGTAGGTGGTGGGGGTGGTGGAGCTCATGAGGGGGTGCCTTCCGGCTGGGGCCCGCTGGTGGGTCGGGCGGGGGCTGAGGGGCGGCCCAGCGCCCCTCGGGTGATCATCTGCACGCCGGTGCCGAGATCCCGGCGGGCGGCCTCGACATCGCGCAGGTCGTCCTCCAGGCCCCGGGTGAAGGTGAGCAGCACCTCGGCCGCCTGCCGGGCGGTGCCGGGTACGGCTTCGGCCAGGGCGTCGGTGAGCAGCCGGGCGAGGTGGTCCATATAGGCGCCGACCAGCTCGGGGGTGTGGGCGGAGGCGGCGGCCAGCAGCTCATAGGCGTGCGTGGGGCTGTCCTGCCAGAGCCGGATGGCCACCTCCAGCTTCACGGTGAGCACGCCGAGCACCTTCTCCTCGGCCGTGCCCGCCGCCGCCACGGCCCGCTCGGCCGCCGCGGCGGCCCGTTCCAGACCGGTGCGCACGATCGTGGCGAACACCTCGTCCTTGGTCCCGGCGTACTTGTAGACGGTCGGCCGGGACAGCCGCGACTCCTCGACGATGTCCGACATCGTCGTACGGCGGAATCCATGACGGCAGAAGGCGCGGTAGGCGCCTTCGAGGACGAGCTGGGCGGAGGGAACCTTCGGCATGCTACGAATTTAACACTGAAGTGGAACTCTGTAAATTCCGCTGATTCCGCTCAGTGCAGCCGGGGCACGATCAGGTAGATGCCGTAGCCCACCACCACGGCGCAGGCCA
This sequence comes from Streptomyces sp. NPDC093018, assembly GCF_040684035.1. NCBI lineage: Bacteria > Bacillati > Actinomycetota > Actinomycetes > Kitasatosporales > Streptomycetaceae > Streptomyces > Streptomyces sp. NPDC093018. The sequence goes on along the minus strand of NZ_JBFBFF010000002.1, from coordinate 212,696 downwards.
GGAAGCACAGTCCCGCCTGGGCGCGGGCCAGGGCGGTGGCGGGGCCGGTGCGGCGGTCGGCGGCGCGGGAGAGGCCGAGGACGCCGAGGGTGAAGACGACGACCACGGCGACGGTGACGCCGAGGCTGACCGCGGCGACCCGGGCGAGGGCGGACCAGTCGATGTGCATGGCGGACTCCCGGGATTCAGACGGCCGAGCCGATGTCGGTGGGGGTCTGGGAGCGGAGGGTGACCTCGTGGTGGTCGTTGACGTTGTCGGCGTGCACCGGGTTGCGGCGGGAGATGACGACGACGCCCAGGGCGAGCGCCAGCGCCACCAGGGCGACGACGACCGTGCCGATGTTGCCGCCGTGCTTGACCACGCTCGCCGCGAGGCCGCCGACCAGCGCGGCGAACGGCAGGGTGATCAGCCAGGCCAGCGCCATCCGCCCGGCCACGCCCCAGCGGACCTCCGCGAGCCGGCGGCCGAGTCCCGCGCCGAGGATGCTGCCGGAGGCGACCTGGGTGGTGGACAGCGCGAAGCCGAGGTGGGCGGAGGTGAGGATCACCGCGGTGGAGGCCGTCTCGGCGGCGAAGCCCTGCGGCGACTGGATCTCCGTCAGACCCTTGCCCATGGTGCGGATGATCCGCCAGCCGCCCAGATAGGTGCCGAGGCCGATCGCGAGACCGGCGGAGCCGATCACCCAGACCGGCGGTCCGGCGTCATGGCCGAGCGCGCCCGCGGAGATCAGGGTCAGCGTGATCACGCCCATGGTCTTCTGCGCGTCGTTGGTGCCGTGCGCGAGGGAGACCAGGGAGGCGGAGGCGATCTGGCCGAACCGGAAGCCCTTGGTCACCCGGTCCTGGCGGGCGCGGGCGGAGAGCAGATAGGCGAGGTAAGTGGCGGCGCAGGCGGCCACCCCGGCCACCACCGGGGAGACGACGGCGGGCAGCAGCACCTTGTCGAGCACCTGCTCGAAGTGCACGCCCTTGGACCCCGCGCCGACCCAGACCGCGCCGATCAGCCCGCCGAACAGGGCGTGCGAGGAACTGGAGGGCAGCCCGGCGAGCCAGGTCGCCAGATTCCACAGAATCGCCCCGACCAGCCCGGCGAAGATCATCGAGGGGGTGACCAGGGCGTCGTCCACGATGCCCCCGGAGATCGTCCGGGCCACCTCGGTGGACAGGAACGCGCCCGCGATATTGAGAACACCGCTGATCAGGACCGCGATTCTGGGCCGGAGCGCGCCGGTGGCGATGGAGGTGGCCATCGCGTTCGCGGTGTCATGGAACCCGTTCGTGAAGTCGAACGCCAGCGCCGTCACGATGACGACCGCCACGAGCAACGTGATGTGGTCCATGACTCCAGCCAACCAAGACCCGGCCGATTCCGCGCGAACTGGGAGCGAAGGCCCGGGAATGCCCGGAAGGAGACGGGGTGGGGAGGCGGGCCGTGCCGATCCCGGGTCCGGTGCCGGTGGGCTGTGCCAAGCTGGTGGGCGTGAGCCTGGAGGATCTGCGGCGGCTGCGGCGGGTACGGGACCGGATGGACCGGGAGTACGCCGAGCCGCTCGACATGAGTGAGCTGGCGCGCGGCGCCCTGATGTCCCCGGGCCATTTCCAGCGCAGCTTCCGCAAGGCGTTCGGGGAGACGCCGTACAGCTATCTCATGACCCGCCGCATCGAGCGGGCCAAGGCGCTGCTGCGCCGGGGCGACCTCACGGTCACCGAGGTGTGCCTGGCCGTGGGGTGTACGTCGCTGGGGTCCTTCAGTTCCCGTTTCACCGAGCTGGTCGGCCAGACCCCGAGCGCCTACCGCGCCGCCTCGCACGAACCGGCCGCGGTGATCCCCTCCTGCGTGGCCCGTGCCTTCACCCGGCCCCGCCGCCGCCCCTACTGATCTCCCCGGGCCGTTCCCCGCAGCCGCGCGCGCCGGCATCCCGACCGGCTTAGCGTGAACGCATGAACGTACGACTCGCGCAGTGCTTCATCGCCGTGGACGACCATGACAAGGCCCTCGCCTTCTACCGCGACATCCTCGGTCTTGAGGTCCGCAACGACGTGGGCTTCGAGGGGATGCGGTGGGTGACCGTCGGCTCGCCGCACCAGCCGGACATGGAGATCGTGCTGGAGCCGCCGGGCGCCAACCCGGACGCCTCCCCCGCCGACCGGCAGGCGCTGGCCGAACTGCTCGCCAAGGGCATGCTGCGCGGGGTCATCCTGGCCACCGACGACTGCGACGCGCTGTGGGAGCGGCTGCGCGAGTCCGGCGCCGATGTGCTCCAGGAGCCGACCGACCAGCCGTGGGGCGTCCGCGACTGCGCCTTCCGCGATCCGGCGGGCAATCTGCTGCGCTGCTTCCAGCGCCCGGCGGCCTGAACTCCCCCGCCAAGCGCGGTACTTCACCCCCAGGGCTCCACCTCCACCACCGCGCTCACCGGCAACGGGCCGTAGAGGTGCGGGAATTCCTCGCCGCCCGGCTGCACCGGCTCGTACCTGAGCGGCGCGTCGAGCCGCGCCGGGTCGACCACCAGGACCACCAGTTCGTCCGGGCCGTCATACCCGCCGTACACGAACGCGACGACGGACGGGAGTTGCTCGCGGGTGGAGAAGTGGATGAAGCCCACCTGGTCGAGGGTGCGGCCCCGGGTCGACACCTCGTAGGTGCCGCGCTCGCGGGCCGCCTCCCACAGGGAGCGCTCGGTGATGTGGACGATGCGGGACGGTTTCGGCATGGCTTCACGGTAGACGGCGGGCCCCGTGGACTGTGGGGATCCACGGGACCCGGCCGACCGGAGCCCCCGGGGCACCGTGCGGGGTCAGGAGCCGCACGGGCCCGGGGGCTCCGGGTCCTCGGGGCCGCCGGACGGACCGGCGGCGCGGACCGCGGCGCTCAGCTGCTGCGCCGGGTCACGAACTCGGCGAGGGCGAGCAGCCCGCCCGCCGCCTCGGGGTCCGGGATCGCCCGGGCCAGCTCCTGCATCGCGCGGGCCATCCGGTCGGCCGCCTCCGTCTGCGCCCAGTCCCGGCCCCCGGCCCGCTCCACGGCCAGCGCGGTCCGCGCTATGCCCTCGCTGTCCCCGGTGATGTACGGCTTTCCGTACAGCGCGGCGAGTTCGGCCGCCGCCGGGGTGCCGGAGACGAGCGCCGCCACCACCGGCAGGGACTTCTTGCGGGCCGCGAGATCGGCACCGGCCGGCTTGCCGGTCCGCAGCGGCTCACCCCATATGCCGATGACGTCGTCGATCAGCTGGAAGGCGAGTCCCGCCTGACGGCCGAAGCCGTCCAGCGCGGCCACCTCCTCGGGCCCCGCGCCCGCGTACAGCGCGCCGAGGGCGCAGGCGCAGCCCAGCAGCGCCCCCGTCTTCGCCTCGGCCATGGCGAGCACTTCGTCCAGCGTGACCTCCCCCGGGGCGCGGTGCTCCAGGTCGGTGTCCGTGTGCTGGCCTGCGCACAGCTCCATCACACAGTCCGCGAGCCGGGCGGCGGCCGGGGCCGCGGCCGGGTGCGGGTCCTCGGCCAGCAGGCGCAGCGCGAGCGCCTGGAGCGCGTCCCCGGCGAGGATCGCGTCGGCGTCCCCGAACACGGTCCACGCCGTGGGCCGGTGCCTGCGGGTGGGGTCCCGGTCCATCACATCGTCGTGCAGCAGGGTGAAGTTGTGGACCAGCTCCACCGCCGCCGCGGCCGGTACGGCGGCCGCCCGGGCCCCCGGACCGCCGAGCGCGGCGGCCGCGGCGAGCACCAGGGCCGGACGGATCGCCTTGCCCGCGTGGCCCGCGGCCGGGCTGCCGTCCACGTGCTCCCAGCCGAAGTGGTAGCGCGCGATCCGGCGCATGGAACCGGGCAGCGACTCGACGGCGGCGCGCATCGCCGGGTCGACCATGGCCCGGCTCCGCTCCAGCAGCTCCGGCGCCTCCTGCCCGTCGTGCGGGGCGGGGCCCGGGTCACCGGTCCCCCGCCGTCCCTCCGGTGTGCCGGGGTACGGCACACCGGAGGGACGTTGTTCGGTCTCCGTCATGGACTCGGCCATGTCTCCCCCTCGCCAGGTCCGCGGGCATCGGCGGATCCTGCCCGGCCGGACGCGTACCCCGAGGATGTACCCGTCCGGGCGGTCGGGGACACGGCCGCGACGTGCGGAAACGTCACCTCCACCGGCCGATTTCGACGTTCTCCAGCACGCCGAGCGCGTCGGGCACCAGGACGGCGGCCGAGTAGTAGGCCGTGACCAGGTACTTGATGATCGCCTGTTCGTTGATCCCCATGAAGCGGACGGACAGGCTCGGCTCGATCTCGTCCGGCAGGCCGGACTGCCGCAGCCCGATGACGCCCTGTTCGTCCTCGCCGGTGCGCATCGCGATGATCGAGGTGGTGCGCGCCTCGCTGATCGGGATCTTGCCGCAGGGGAAGAGGGGCACCCCGCGCCAGGTCGGGATGCGGTTGCCGCCCATGTCGATGGTCTCCGGCACCAGACCCCGCTTGTTCAGCTCGCGGCCGAACGCGGCGATCGCGCGCGGGTGGGCGAGGAACAGCTTGGTGCCGCGGCGGCGGCTGAGCAGTTCGTCCATGTCGTCCGGGCTCGGGGCGCCGTCGTGCGGCTGGATCCGCTGGTCGTACTCGCAGTTGCTGAGCAGACCGAACTCCGGGTTGTTGATCAGCTCGTGCTCCTGGCGCTCCTTCAGCGCCTCGACCGTGAGCCGCAGCTGCTGCTCGGTCTGGTTCATCGGCTGGTTGTAGAGGTCGGCCACCCGGGAGTGGACGCGCAGCACGGTCTGGGCGATGCTCAGCTCGTACTCGCGGGGCCGGGCCTCGTAGTCGACGAAGGTGTGCGGGATGTCGGCCTCGCCGGAGTGGCCCGCGGCCAGGTCGACGGCCTTCTCGCCGTACTTGTTGGTGCGCTGCTCCGGGATCGAGCGCAGCTGGGCCAGATGGTTGCGCAGGGACTCGGAGCGCTCGGCGATCTGCTCGAAGTCCTGACGGCTGAGGATCAGCACGGTGCTGGCGGTGTCCGCGCGGACCGTGTACTCCCAGATGGCGTCCGGGTCGACCAGCGCCTGGTCGCCGAAGTAGGCGCCGTCGGCGAGGACGCCGAGGACCGAGTCGTCGCCGTAGGGGCCGGTGCCGATCTTCTCGACGCGGCCGTGGGCGAGCAGATGCACCCCGTCGTTGCGGTTGCCGAAGTCGGCGATGACCTCGCCGGGGGCGAAGTCGCGCTGGCGGCAGCGCCGGGCCAGCTCGCCCAGCACCTCTTCGTCCTCGTACGACCGCAGGGCCGGGAGTTCGCCGAGCTCGGCCGGGATGACCTCGACCTGGCCCCCGGTCTTGACGAAGGTGATCCGGCCGTCGCCGACGGCGTACGTCAGCCGGCGGTTCACCCGGTACGTGCCGCCCTGGACGTCCACCCAGGGGAGCGTGCGCAGCAGCCAGCGGGAGCTGATCTCCTGCATCTGCGGAACGGACTTGGTGGTGGTGGCCAGGTTCCGCGCTGCCGCGGTCCCGAGGGACTGCTGCGGCTTGCCCTGATCCGTGCGGAGCTCTTCGCCTACCGACATGTGGAAATGCCCTCCCATGTAATGCACCGGTCGCAACGGGCCGGTCTCGCATCGAGCGTCCCATCACGCACGGTTGCCACGCCATTACCCGAAAGAGGGGGAATGGATCATCGCACTAGTGGGCAGAAAGGAGGACCGCGAAAAAGGGGCCGCGGTCGGGTGCGGGTTCGCGAGGTCGGCGACAATGACACCGTGACCAGCAGCGATCCCCTCGCCCCCCGCCTTCCCTCGCCCCTTCGGGAGCTACGGGACGAGCGGTTCGACCGGCACGGGATCCGGCTGGTGCTCAAGCGGGACGATCTGATCCATCCGGAGCTGATCGGCAACAAGTGGCGCAAGCTCGTGCCGAACATCGCCGCGGCGGACGGGCGGCCGCTGGTCACCTTCGGCGGGGCCTACTCCAACCATCTGCGCGCCACCGCGGCCGCCGGACGGCTGCTCGGGCTCGCCACCACCGGTGTGGTGCGCGGTCAGGAGCTGGCCGACCGGCCGCTCAACCCCTCCCTCGCCCGGTGCGCGGCGGACGGGATGCGGCTGCGGTTCGTCGACAGGTCGGCCTACCGGCGCAAGGCCGAGCCAAAGACGCTGGCGGCGATCCTGCGCGCGGCCGGCGCCGAGGGGGCGTACGTCGTGCCGGAGGGCGGCAGCAACGCGGCGGCGGTGCGCGGCTGCACGGCGCTCGGGGCGGAACTGCGCGGGCACGCCGATGCCGTCGCGGTGGCCTGCGGCACCGGCGGGACGCTCGCGGGGCTCGCGGCCGGGCTGGCGGAGGGACAGCGCGCGCTCGGGGTGCCGGTCCTCAGGGGCGGCTTCCTGACGGCCGACGTCGAGGCATTGCAGGAACGTGCCTTCGGTGGCCGTACCGGCGACTGGGCGCTGGACGACCGCTTCCACTTCGGCGGGTACGCGCGGACCACCCCCGAACTCGACGCGTTCGCCGAGGACTTCGAGCAGCGGCACGGGCTGCCCGTGGAACGTCTCTATGTCGCCAAGTTGCTCTACGGACTTGTCGTCCTCGCCGAGGAGGGCGCCTTCCCGCGCGGCACGACACTCGCGGCGGTCATCACCGGCCGGCCGTTCCCCGAGCCCTAGCGGCCCGGCGGCCCGGAGCCCCGGCGGCCCCGGGCCCTCGCAGCCCGTGGGGGCTACGCCGCCTCCCGGTACGCCGCCGCCTCCTCCAGGTCCAGGTGCCGCAGCAGGGCGCGCAGCATCTCGTCGTCGATGTAGCGGTGGTCGCGCAGCCGTACGAAGACCTCGCGCTCGGCGCTGATCATGGCGCGGGACAGCCGCCGGTAGGTGTCGTCCACGGACTCGCCGGTGACGGGGTTCGCCTGGCCGAGGCGTTCCCAGACGGCGTTGCGGCGGCGCTCCAGGACGTCGTGGAGGCGGTCGGCGAGCGGCGGCGGCAGTGCGTTGCGCTCGTCGGCGAGGAGCTCCTCCAGGCGGCGTTCGGCGGCCAGGGACGCCTGCGCCTGGGCGTTGGCCTCGGCCAGGGTCTCGGCCTGGCGGTCGCGGCCGGGGAACTTCATCAGGCGGATCAGCGGGGCGAGGGTGAGGCCCTGCACGACCAGGGTGCCGATGACCGTGGTGAAGGTCAGAAAGAGGATCAGGTTGCGCTGCGGGAAGGGCGCGCCGCCCCGGATCGTCTCCGGGACGGAGAAGGCGATGGCCAGGGAGACCACGCCCCGCATCGCCGCCCAGGAGACCACGACCGGCGCCCGCCAGGTGGGGTCCTCCTCGCGCTCCCGGATGCGCCGGGAGAGCACGCGCGGCAGGAAGGTCGCCGGGAACGTCCAGACGAACCGGGCGGCCACGACGACCAGGAAGACGACGATCGCGTACCAGGCCGCGTCGGCCCCGTGATAGGCCGCGAGGCCCTTGAGGATGGGCGGCAGCTGGAGGCCGATCAGCGCGAACACGGCCGACTCCAGCACGAAGGCGACCATCTTCCACACGGCCTCCTCCTGGAGCCGGGTGGCGAAGTCGACCTCCCAGGAGCGGTGCCCGAGGTAGACGGCGACCACGACCACCGCGAGCACTCCGGAGGCGTGCAGTTGCTCGGCGACCCCGTAGGCGACGAAGGGGATCAGCAGCGAGAGGGTGTTCTGGAGCAGTGCCTCGGTCAGGCGGGTGCGCAGCCAGTGGATCGGCACCATGAGCACCAGGCCGACGAGCACGCCGCCGACCGCCGCGCGCAGGAACTCCTCGATGCCGCCCGCCCAGGTGGAGCCCGCGCCGACGGCGGCGGCGAGGGCCACCTTGTAGGCGGTGATCGCGGTGGCGTCGTTCAGCAGCGACTCGCCCTGGAGGATCGTGGTGATCCGGGACGGCAGCCCGACCCGGCGGGCGATCGCGGCGGCCGCGACCGCGTCCGTCGGCGCCACGACCGCGCCGAGCACCAGCGCGGCGGGCAGCGGCAGCCCCGGTACGACGAGATAGGCGGCCCAGCCGACGACGAAGGTCGCGAAGAGCACGTAGCCGACGGACAGCAGCCCCACCGGGCGCAGCTGGGCCCGCAGGTCCAGGTAGGAGCTCTCGGTGCCCTCCTTGTAGAGCAGCGGGGGCAGCACCAGGGGCAGCACGACATCGGGTTCGAGCGTGTAGTCGGGGACGCCGGGCACGTACGACACCACCAGGCCCGCCGCGACCAGCAGCAGCGGCGCGGGCACCGGGGTGCGCCGGGCGATCCCGGCGACCGCGGCACTGCCCGCGACCAGCAACAGCAGGGGCATCACGTCCATGCTCCTCGCCCACCCTCATTTTCCGCGCGGTCACCCGCACACCCGTCGTAATCTGGCAATCATGAAACAGTGCACGCACGCCGACGCGCTGCCGCATCCGGAACCCGAGCCGCGCTCCGCGACCTGCCCGGAGTGCCTGGCGGCCGGGACGCACCCGGTGCAGCTGCGGCTCTGCCTGACCTGTGGCCACGTCGGCTGCTGCGACTCCTCACCGGGCCGGCACGCCACCGGGCATCATGAGCAGACCGGGCATCCGGTGATGCGGACGTTCGAACCGGGCGAGGACTGGCGATGGTGCTTCGTGGACCACGTACTCGTCTGAGCGGTACCCGGGTCCGATCGTTGATCATCTTCTCGTTCGGGCACTGTGTCGTGTGACACTGCATGCGGCGGCGCACGCACGACGGTTCGGGCGTCTGACGTCTGGGTACGTCAACCCGGCGCGCGCTCTTCCGATTTGGGGCCGCATACCCCCTAGACACGGAGCGTATCCACAGCTTTACTGTGAGTGACGCCAGGGGGTCGGGGTCCCGGGGACGGAAACATTCGGCGCGCGATAGCGTCACCGCTTGAACCACCTACGCGTTAGCCCCGGGGGGCGACCCTCGGCCCCTGTAAAGCTTGTACCACCATGGAGGTGAGGGTGTCCCAGATCGCAGGCGAACCCGCGGCGAACCAGGATTTCGTGGAGGTCCGGCTGCCGGCCGCGGGTGCCTACCTGTCGGTGCTGCGGACGGCCACGGCCGGTCTGGCGGCCCGCTTGGACTTCACCCTGGACGAGATCGAGGATCTGCGCATCGCCGTGGACGAGGCCTGCGCGATCCTGTTGCAGCAGGCCGTGCCGGGCTCGGTGCTCAGCTGCGTCTTCCGGCTCGTCGACGACTCGCTGGAAGTCACCGTTTCGGCCCCGACCACGGACGGCCATGCCCCCTCGCGGGACACCTTCGCCTGGACCGTGCTGTCGGCCCTCGCGGGGAAGGTCTCGTCCGCCGTCGACGAGGACAAGACGGTGTCCATCAGCCTCTACAAACAGCGCGGCGCGGGTCCCGGGCCGGCGTGAGGGAGAACGGGGACGGTCCGGTGCGGGACGAAGAGCGCGGCACGCGTGAGCTGCCGACCGGGGACGGGGGTGCCCCCTGGTCGAGTGCGGCGGAGACCTCCGGGGACAGCCCCCGCGACGGTTCCCGGCGCATGGCGGACGGCATCGACGGCATCCCCGAGCAGGCCAGGCCACACCCGGAGGACCACTCCGCAGGGCCCGGCGGTGCGGGCGCAGGCCCCGACACCTCGCCCGAGGCGCGCGGCGGGGCCGCTCCCGCCGGCCGCGCGGGGGCGAGGGCTCGGGGAAGGGCTACGGGCGGGACGATGAGCGAGCACGAGCGATACGCGGACGACGGCGCGCTGAGCGCGGAGGCCGCACCGCACGACCCGCACGACCGCAGCGGGGCCCGTGCGATGTTCGTCGAACTGCGCGGGCTCGACACGGGCAGCACGGAGTACGCGGAGCTGCGCAATCAGCTGGTCCGTATGCATCTGCCGCTCGTGGAGCACCTGGCACGCCGGTTCCGCAACCGCGGCGAGCCGCTGGACGACCTCACCCAGGTCGCCACGATCGGGCTGATCAAGTCCGTGGACCGGTTCGACCCGGAGCGGGGCGTGGAGTTCTCCACGTACGCCACGCCGACCGTGGTCGGCGAGATCAAGCGGCACTTCCGGGACAAGGGCTGGGCGGTCCGGGTGCCGCGCCGCCTCCAGGAGCTGCGGCTCGCCCTGACCACGGCGACGGCGGAGCTGTCCCAGCTGCACGGCCGCTCGCCGACGGTGCACGAACTCGCGGAGAAGCTCGCGATCTCCGAGGAGGAGGTCCTGGAGGGCCTGGAGTCGGCGAACGCGTACTCCACGCTGTCCCTGGACGTCCCCGACACCGACGACGAGTCCCCCGCGGTCGCCGACACGCTCGGCGCGGAGGACGAGGCGCTGGAGGGGGTGGAGTACCGGGAGTCGCTCAAGCCGCTGCTGGAGGATCTGCCGCCGCGGGAGAAGCGGATCCTGCTGCTGCGGTTCTTCGGGAACATGACGCAGTCGCAGATCGCGCAGGAGGTCGGGATCTCCCAGATGCACGTCTCCCGGCTGCTGGCGCGCACGCTGGCGCAGCTGCGGGAGAAGCTGCTGGTGGAGGAGTAGAGCGCCCGCCCTACTCGGCGCGGCCCGGGCCCTTGATGTTCAGGGCCTGGGTCGTCTCGCGGTTGATGAGCAGCACGAGAGCCGTGACGGCCACGACGGCGAGGACGATGCCGACCGGGACGGCGAGGCCGCCGGACTTCAGCATGTTCAGCCCCACCGGCAGTGCCATCAGCTGGGTGATCACGGCGGGTCCCCGGCTCCAGCCGCGGCGCAGCAGGAGGCCGCGGGCGGCGAGGAGCGGGAGCAGGGCGAGTACGGCGAGGGTGATACCCAGCGTCACGGCCTGCTGCCGGTCGTCGGGGGCGCCGGTGATGCCGAGCACGAGGACCCACAGGCCGCCCGCGAACAACGCGACGCCTTCCAGCCCGGCCAGCGTGGCGGCGTACGTCAGACGACGGGGGCGGGGGCCGTCGGCTTCGGCCGTGTCCGGTACGGAGGTCTGCTCACTGCTCACCTCAGCAGGGTAGCCGTCGGCGGGAGCGGGCCGGGGGTGGGCTCGGTCACCGGCACCTGCCCACGTGGGAAGGCTCACCCCCGCCCCTCTTACCCGATCCCTACCTCGGCCTGGGCCCGGTACCGCCGGGTAGGTACGCTGACGTGCATGCGTGCTCTCCTCGTGGTCAATCCGGCGGCAACCACCACCAGCGCACGCAGGCGTGATGTGCTGATCCACGCGCTCGCCAGTGAGATGAAGCTGGAGGCGGTCACCACCGAGTACCGCGGACACGCCCGGGACCTGGGCCGGCAGGCCGCGGAGAGCGACGACATCGACATGGTCGTGGCCCTCGGCGGCGACGGCACCGTCAACGAGGTGGTCAACGGACTGCTGCACGCGGGGCCCGAGCTGGACCGGCTGCCCGGCCTCGCCGTCGTGCCCGGCGGCTCCACCAATGTCTTCGCCCGCGCCCTCGGTCTGCCCAACGACCCCGTCGAGGCCACCGGCGCCCTGCTGGACGCGCTGCGCGAGAAGCGTGAGCGCGTGGTGGGCCTCGGTCTCGCCTCCGGCACCCCCGGTACCGAGGACGAAGGGGTGCCGGCCCGCTGGTTCACCTTCAACGCGGGACTCGGTTTCGACGCGGGCGTCGTCGGCCGCGTCGAGCAGCAGCGCGGGCTCGGTAAGAAGTCGACGCACGCGCTCTATGTACGGCAGGTGATCCGGCAGTTTCTCGGCGAGGCCAATCGCCGGCACGGCCTGATCACTCTGGAGCGGCCCGGCGAGGACCCGATCGAGGATCTTGTTGTCGCCATAGTCTCGAACACGTCCCCTTGGACGTATCTCGGCAATCGCCCCATGTACACATCGCCTAAGGCTTCGTTCGACACGGGCATCGACGTACTGGGTCTCAGCCGCCTGTCGACGGCCGCGGTTGCCCGGTATGGCACCCAGTTGCTCACTTCGTCCCCCGAGCGCGGACCCCATGGCAGGCATGCGTTCCCCCTCCATGATCTGGACCGCTTCACCTTGCATTCGAAGGCTCCTCTGCCTCTGCAGATGGACGGTGACCACCTGGGGCTGCGCAGGAGCGTGACGTTCACAGGCGTACGCCGCGCACTGCGTGTGATTGTGTGAGTGGAAGAGGCGAAAGTCCTTTCACTCGAACGTTTAGGCCAGGATCCACCCCATGGAAGTACGGCTGTGACCCAGTCGACACCGAGGAATCAAAAAAAACTTTCCGGAAGGGGTTGTATCCGCCGCTGAGGTTTGCGAGTCTCTACGTGGCGATCGGGACGGCCCCCAACACCGGCCTCCACTGATCACCGGAACCCCTCTTCATACCAAGGACCCCGCCGGGGAAGACTCGGCGTTCGGCCCTTCACTTGTCGAGGGATTCGTGAAAGCGTTCACATTCACAAGCAACTTGCACGTAATACCAAGGAGAGGTAGCAGCCATGGACTGGCGTCACAACGCCGTTTGCCGCGAGGAAGACCCCGAGCTCTTCTTCCCCATCGGCAACACCGGTCCCGCGCTGCTGCAGATCGAGGAAGCCAAGGCCGTCTGCCGTCGCTGCCCGGTGATCGAGCAGTGTCTGCAGTGGGCGCTTGAGTCCGGCCAGGACTCCGGCGTCTGGGGTGGCCTCAGCGAGGACGAGCGTCGCGCAATGAAGCGCCGTGCCGCCCGCAACCGGGCCCGTCAGGCCTCCGCCTGACACACCCACCCCAGCTGACAGCCTGAGCTTGGCGGCGCGTGCATCGAGCACGCATCTCCCGCCCCCGAGCAGCAGCGCGCAGTATCCCCCGATGCCGCCGGCGAAAGCAGCGCAGCAACGAGCACGAGCCTCGGACCGAAGACGGTCCGGGGCTTTTTGCTGTCCGGACCCCGGTCGCCGTCCAGGCCCCCGGCGCACCCGCCGCCACCATTGGTCCATACCAACGGGCCCTCCCCCAAGGGCCGTTGACTACTTCTGCGCGCGCACCGGGATGTCCAGGATCACCCTGGTCCCCCGCTCCGGCGCCGGGACCATGTCGAACGTGCCGCCCAACTCGCCCTCCACCAGGGTCCGTACGATCTGGAGCCCCAGGTTGCCCGAGCGGTGCGGGTCGAAGCCCTCGGGCAGGCCGACCCCGTCGTCCTGGACGGTGACGAGCAGCCGGGCCTCCTTCGTACTGCCGCCGCGCACCGCCGAGACCTCCACCGTGCCGGTCTCGCCCTCACGGAACCCGTGTTCCAGGGCGTTCTGGAGCACCTCGGTGAGCACCATCGACAGCGGTGTGGCCACCTCGGCGTCGAGTATCCCGAAGCGCCCGCTGCGCCGGCCGGTCACCTTGCCCGGCGAGATCTCGGCGACCATCGACAGCACCCGGTCGGCGATGTCGTCGAACTCCACCCGCTCGTCCAGGTTCTGGGAGAGCGTCTCGTGCACGATGGCGATGGAGCCGACCCGGCGCACCGCCTCCTCCAGGGCCGCGCGCCCGCGTTCGGAGTCGATGCGCCGGGCCTGGAGCCGCAACAGGGCGGCCACCGTCTGGAGGTTGTTCTTCACCCGGTGGTGGATCTCCCGGATGGTCGCGTCCTTGGTGATCAACTCGCGTTCGCGGCGCCGCAGTTCGGTGACGTCCCGGCACAGCACGAGCGCCCCGATCCGGGTGCCCTTGGGCTTGAGCGGGATGGACCGGAACTGGATCACCCCATCGGGCGACTCGATCTCGAACTCGCGCGGCGCCCAGCCGCTGGCCACCTTGGCCAGCGCCTCGTCCACCGGGCCCCGGGTGGGGGCGAGCTCGGCGGTGGTGTGCCCGAGGTGGTGTCCGACCAGGTCGGCGGCGAGGCCGAGGCGGTGGTAGGCGGACAGTGCGTTCGGGGAGGCGTACTGGACGATGCCGTCGGCGTCCAGCCGGATCAGTCCGTCGCCGACGCGCGGCGAGGCGTCCATGTCGACCTGCTGGCCCGGGAAGGGGAAGGACCCGGCCGCGATCATCTGGGCGAGGTCGGAGGCGCTCTGGAGGTAGGTCAGCTCCAGCCGGCTCGGGGTGCGCACGGTGAGCAGGTTGGTGTTGCGGGCGATCACCCCGAGCACCCGGCCCTCCCGTCGTACGGGGATGGACTCGACCCGTACGGGGACCTCTTCGCGCCACTCCGGGTCGCCCTCGCGCACGATCCGGCCCTCGTCGAGCGCCACGTCCAGCATGGGCCGCCGGCCGCGCGGGACGAGGTGGCCGACCATGTCGTCCTGGTAGGAGGTGGGGCCGGTGTTGGGGCGCATCTGGGCGACCGAGACGTACCGGGTGCCGTCCCGGGTGGGAACCCACAGGACCAGGTCGGCGAAGGAGAGGTCGGAGAGCAGCTGCCACTCCGAGACCAGCAGATGGAGCCACTCGAGATCGGAGTCGTCGAGGGCGGTGTGCTGGCGGACCAGCTCGTTCATGGAGGGCACGTTTGCGAGCGTACCCGCGGGCCTCGGCATGGCCGAAAAACACCCGCGGGCCGCGGCGCCTGGAAGGGACCCTCAACCCTCCCGGCACCGCAGCCCGGAGCATCATCGGCCGTGGGGTGTGCGGTCCCGGTCGGCCGAAGGCCGAGGAGCCGGGGCAGTCAGGGCAGAGAGCGCCGGTTCCTCGATCCGCCTTCCTGTGCGGGGAAGACGGGGCTTGTTCGCTTCGTACTGTTCGCCCGCGTGTCGCTTCGAACCGCTTGTTCGAACAGTCTCTTCGATTGTGGACTAGACCATGGGGCATGTCCATGCCCTTACGGCAGACGCGGCCCATGGCACTCGATGCCACGCAGCCTAGCCCGCCCGGGTCGACCATGGGGGCAGAAGGCGCCGGTAATTTCCGTGACCCCTTGTGCCGAGGCATCGGCGCGAGAGGCCCGCTCTGTTAGATTGGTCTAAACCACATAGACGCACGAGCCCTCTCCAGAACGGCAGGCCCAGCGTGGAAGTTGTCATCGTTCCGGACGCCGCGGCGGGTGGCGAGCTGATCGCCGAGGCCATGGCGCAGCTGCTGCGACGCAAGCCCGACGCCCTGCTCGGCGTCGCCACCGGCTCCACCCCGCTGCCCGTCTACCAGGCGCTCGCGGCCCGGGTGCGGGCCGGCGCCGTGGACCCCGCGCGGGCCCGGATAGCCCAGCTCGACGAATACGTGGGGCTGCCCGCCGAGCACCCCGAGTCCTATCGCTCGGTGCTGCGCCGCGAGGTGCTGGAGCCGCTCGGCATCGGCATGGACTCCTTCCTCGGCCCCGACGGCACGGCCGAGGACGTCCGGGCGGCGTGCGCCGCGTACGACCACGCGCTCGCCGCGGCCGGCGGGGTGGACCTCCAGCTGCTCGGGATCGGCACCGACGGGCACATCGGGTTCAACGAGCCCTGCTCCTCGCTCGCCTCCCGTACCCGGATCAAGACCCTGACCGAGCAGACCCGGGTGGACAACGCGCGCTTCTTCGACGGCGAGATCGAGCAGGTCCCGCACCACGTCATCACCCAGGGCATCGGCACCATCCTGGAGGCCCGGCACCTGGTGCTGCTCGCGACCGGCGAGGGCAAGGCGGACGCGGTCGCGGCGACCGTCGAGGGTCCGGTCGCGGCCGTCTGCCCGGCCTCGGCGCTGCAACTGCATCCGCACGCCACCGTCGTCGTGGACGAGCCGGCCGCCTCGAAGCTGAAGCTCGCGGACTACTTCCGGCACACCTACGCGAACAAGCCGCAGTGGCAGGGGATCTGAGGACACGCGGACCCGGTGCCCAGGGGACCCCTGTTGGACTAGACCAGCTCGGGTCCCGACGGTATACAGAGGGGATCACGGAGCGTGCGGGTGGAGTCCTGACACAGTAAGCCGTGCCACGATGTGAGCCGTGGCCGATGGGGATGTCGGTCGCTTCGGCATCCGGAGCCGGGAAGGCGGAGCATGAGCACCGATGTCAGCAGTGCGGAGAACGAGGCCGGCACGACGGTCCGTACCGCACGCGTGCCGAAGTACTACCGCCTGAAGAAGCACCTGCTCGACATGACGGAGACGCAGGCACCCGGCACGCCGGTCCCGCCGGAGCGCACCCTGGCCGCGGAGTTCGACACCTCCCGCACCACCGTCCGCCAGGCCCTTCAGGAACTGGTCGTGGAGGGCCGCCTGGAGCGCATCCAGGGCAAGGGCACCTTCGTCGCCAAGCCCAAGGTCTCCCAGGCGCTCCAGCTCACCTCCTACACCGAGGACATGCGCGCCCAGGGCCTGGAGCCGACCTCCCAGCTGCTGGACGTCGGCTACATCACCGCCGACGATCGGCTCGCCGAGCTGCTCGACATCTCCGCCGGCGGACGGGTGCTGCGCATCGAGCGGCTGCGCATGGCCAACGGCGAGCCCATGGCCATAGA
The DNA here is from genome assembly GCF_040684035.1 of Streptomyces sp. NPDC093018. NCBI lineage: Bacteria > Bacillati > Actinomycetota > Actinomycetes > Kitasatosporales > Streptomycetaceae > Streptomyces > Streptomyces sp. NPDC093018. Next base: position 196,441 of record NZ_JBFBFF010000002.1, on the reverse strand, counting down.
GACCACCCATCTCTCCGCCAAGCGCTTCCCCGCGCTGCGTCGTTCGCTGGTGAAGTACACGTCCCTCTACACCGCGCTCGCCGAGGTGTACGACGTCCATCTCGCCGAGGCCGAGGAGACCATCGAGACCTCGCTGGCCACCCCGCGCGAGGCCGGGCTGCTCGGTACGGACGTCGGGCTGCCGATGCTGATGCTCTCCCGGCACTCGCTGGACCGCGCGGGCCTGCCGGTCGAGTGGGTGCGGTCGGTGTACCGCGGCGACCGGTACAAGTTCGTGGCCCGTCTGAAGCGCCCGATGGACTAGAGCCGGTCCGGAGGCGTCCGTTCCTTCGCCGAATCGATACACACAGCTTGAGACGGGGTCTTCCACTGGCTGGATAGCGTCACCTAGATTGCCTGCGCATTACACAGGTGATCAGCGAGGGGACGGAGCCGCAGCATGCCAGAAACGCCCGAAGTAGGACCACCGGTGGTGACACCGCTGCGCGTGGTCATCGGCATTTGTCTCGTCGCGCCCTTCGTGGCGATGCTGTGGGTCGGCTCCTACGCGAAGACGGACCCGACGTTCATCGGCATCCCGTTCTTCTACTGGTACCAGATGGTCTGGGTGCTGATCTCCACCGCCCTCACCATGATCGCGTACAAGCTCTGGCAGCACGACCAGCGCTCCCGCCGTGACGCGCAGGGGGGTGCCGCGAAGTGAAGACCGGAGTCAACGGCGTCGCACTGGGCGTCTTCATCTTCTTCTTCCTGGCCGTCACGGTCCTCGGCTTCCTCGCCGCGCGCTGGCGCCGGGCCGAGAACGAGCACACGCTGGACGAATGGGGGCTGGGCGGCCGCTCGTTCGGCACCTGGATCACATGGTTCCTGCTCGGCGGCGACCTGTACACGGCCTACACCTTCGTGGCCGTACCGGCGGCGATCTACGCGGCGGGCGCGTCCGGCTTCTTCGCGGTGCCGTACACGATCCTGGTCTACCCGCTGATCTTCACCTTCCTGCCGCGGCTGTGGTCGGTCTCGCACCGGCACGGCTACGTCACCACCTCCGACTTCGTGCGCGGCCGGTTCGGCTCGAAGGGCCTGTCGCTCGCGGTCGCGGTGACCGGCATCCTGGCGACGATGCCGTACATCGCGCTCCAGCTCGTCGGCATCCAGGCGGTGCTGGACGTGATGGGCGTCGGCGGCGGCGAGAACACCAACGGGTTCGTGAAGGACCTGCCGCTGCTGATCGCGTTCGCGGTGCTGGCGGCGTACACGTACTCCTCGGGGCTGCGGGCGCCCGCGCTGATCGCGTTCGTCAAGGACGGCCTGATCTACCTCGTCATCCTGGTGGCGATCATCTACATCCCGATCAAGCTGGGCGGGTTCGACGACATCTTCGCCAAGGCGGCCCACGCGTTCAGCCAGGTCAATCCGGCCACCGGCAAACCACGCGGGGCGCTCGCGCCGGCGCCCGCCGGGCAGTGGACGTACGCCACGCTGGCGCTCGGTTCCGCGCTCGCGCTGTTCATGTACCCGCACTCGATCACCGCAACGCTCTCCTCCAAGAGCCGTAACGTGATCCGGCGCAACACCACGATCCTGCCGCTGTACTCCCTGATGCTGGGCCTGCTGGCGCTGCTGGGCTTCATGGCGATCGCGGCCGGGGTGAAGGTCACCAACGGGCAGCTGGCGATCCCGCAGCTGTTCGAGGACATGTTCCCGGACTGGTTCACCGGTGTGGCGTTCGCGGCGATCGGCATCGGCGCGCTGGTGCCGGCGGCGATCATGTCGATCGCGGCGGCGAACCTGTTCACGCGCAACATCTACAAGGACTTCATCAAGCCGGACGCCACGCCGAAGCAGGAGGCGCAGGTCTCCAAGTTCGTGTCGCTGCTGGTGAAGGTCGGCGCGCTGATCTTCGTACTGGGCATGGACAAGACGGTCGCCATCAACTTCCAGCTGCTCGGCGGCATCTGGATCCTGCAGACCTTCCCGGCCCTGGTCGGCGGTCTGTTCACCCGCTGGTTCCACCGCTGGGCGCTGCTCGCGGGCTGGGCGGTCGGCATGGTCTACGGCACCCTCGCCGCGTACGGTGTCGCCTCTCCGACCCAGAAGCACTTCGGCGGCTCCGCCGACGACATCCCGGGCATCGGCCAGATCGGCTACATCGGCATGACGGCCTTCGTCCTCAACGTCCTCGTCACGGTCGTCCTGACCGTCGTCCTGAAGGCCGTGAAGGCCCCCGAGGGCGTCGACGAGACCCGTCCCGAGGACTACACGGCGGACGCGGGCGACCCGGGCGTGGCGGTCGAACTGCCGCCGGCCACGGCGGGCAGCACGCACTAGCGAGGCGCCCGGGGGACCCGGGCGACCAGGGACGGGCCGTCGGCGCCAAGGCGTCGGCGGCCCGTTTCGCATACCCCCCGTAGACACAAGGTGACACAACATCTGGGGGTGGCATGACGACCCGGCACTAGATGTATGCTCATGGTCGCTGTCGTCGCAGGGGAATCCGGTGCGAATCCGGAACTGTCCCGCAACGGTGTACTTGTGCGTATCCGCGCACGGGGATCAGTCCGAGGACCTGCCGGCAGCGCACCCGGCCCACCGGTTCGGGTGCTCTGAGACGTCCGGGCCTCGCGGAGTGGGCCGGTGGACGCGACGCCCTGTGCGCTCGTGACTGCCCCTGCCCTCCGCCAGGCCCCGTGCCGAGCGAGGGAGAGCCCCACGTGACCATCGCGCCAGCCGAACCGGCTTCAGCCCAGGGCCTGGAGAACGACGGTCCCGGTACCGCGCTGCTGCGGACCCTGACCGAGCTGACCGGGGACCTCCCCGACGCCGATCCGGGCCGGGTCGCCGCCGCCGCGCTGCGCGGCCGCTCCGCCCGCGCCGACGAGACGGAGCTGCGCGAGCTCGCCACCGAGGCCGCGGCCGGACTGATCTCCGAGGACCCCGCGTACTCCCGGCTCGCCGCCCGGCTGCTGACCATCTCCATCCGCGCCGAGGCCGCCTCGCAGGGCGTGACGTCCTTCACCGAGTCGGTCGCCGTCGGACACCGCGAGGGGCTCATCGCCGACCGGACGGCCGAGTTCACCCGGATCCACGCCGCCCGGCTCGACGACCTGATCGACCGCGCCGCCGACGACCGCTTCGGCTACTTCGGCCTGCGCACCCTGCACAGCCGCTATCTGCTGCGCCACCCGATCACCCGTCAGGTCATCGAGACGCCCCAGCACTTCATGCTGCGGGTCGCCGCCGGCCTCGCCGAGGACGACTCGGCCCGCTCCGTGGACGAGGTCGCCGCGCTCTACGGCCTGATGAGCAGGCTCGACTACCTGCCCTCCTCCCCCACCCTGTTCAACTCCGGCACCCGGCACCCCCAGATGTCGTCCTGCTACCTCCTCGACTCCCCGCTGGACGAGCTGGACTCCATCTACGACCGCTACCACCAGGTCGCCCGGCTCTCCAAGCACGCCGGCGGCATCGGTCTGTCGTACTCCCGTATCCGCGCCCGCGGTTCGCTGATCCGCGGTACGAACGGGCACTCCAACGGCATCGTGCCGTTCCTGAAGACGCTGGACGCCTCGGTGGCCGCGGTGAACCAGGGCGGCCGGCGCAAGGGCGCGGCCGCGGTGTACCTGGAGACCTGGCACTCCGACCTGGAGGAGTTCCTGGAGCTGCGGGACAACACCGGTGAGGACGCCCGCCGTACGCACAATCTGAACCTCGCGCACTGGGTGCCGGACGAGTTCATGCGCCGGGTCAACGCCGACGGGCAGTGGTCGCTGTTCTCCCCGGCGGACGTGCCCGAGCTGGTGGACCTGTACGGCGCGGAGTTCGACGCCGCCTACCGCGAGGCGGAGCGCAAGGGCCTCGCGAAGAAGACCATGCCGGCCCGTGAGCTGTACGGCCGCATGATGCGCACCCTCGCGCAGACCGGTCAGGGCTGGATGACGTTCAAGGACGCCGCCAACCGCACCGCCAACCAGACCGCCGAGCCGGGCCAGGTCATCCACTCCTCCAACCTCTGCACGGAGATCCTGGAGGTCACCAACGACGGCGAGACGGCGGTCTGCAACCTGGGCTCCGTCAACCTCGGCGCCTTCGTGGTCGACGGGGACATCGACTGGGCGCGCCTGGACGAGACCGTGCGCACGGCCGTCACCTTCCTCGACCGCGTCGTGGACATCAACTTCTACCCGACCGAGCAGGCGGGCCGCTCCAACGCCAGGTGGCGCCCGGTGGGCCTCGGCGCGATGGGCCTCCAGGACGTCTTCTTCCAGCTGCGGCTGCCCTTCGACTCCCCCGAGGCGAAGGCGCTGTCCACCAAGATCGCCGAGCGGATCATGCTCGCCGCGTACGAGGCCTCCGCCGACCTCGCCGAGCGCAGCGGCCCGCTGCCGGCCTGGGAGCAGACCCGTACCGCGCGCGGGGTGCTGCACCCCGACCACTACGACGTCGAGGAGACCTGGCCCGAGCGCTGGGCGGCGCTGCGGACCCGGATCGCGAAGGTCGGCCTGCGCAACTCGCTGCTGCTGGCGATCGCGCCGACGGCCACCATCGCCTCCATCGCGGGCGTCTACGAGTGCATCGAGCCGCAGGTGTCCAACCTGTTCAAGCGCGAGACGCTGTCCGGTGAGTTCCTCCAGGTCAACTCGTACCTGGTGCGGGACCTGAAGAACCTGGGCGTGTGGGACGCGCGCACCCGGGAGGCGCTGCGCGAGGCCAATGGCTCGGTGCAGGGCTTCGCGTGGATCCCCGAGGAGGTGCGGGCGCTGTACCGCACGGCGTGGGAGATCCCGCAGCGCGGTCTGATCGACATGGCGGCGGCGCGCACCCCGTTCCTCGACCAGGCGCAGTCCCTGAACCTGTTCATGGAGACGCCGACGATCGGCAAGCTCTCCTCGATGTACGCGTACGCCTGGAAGTCCGGGCTGAAGACGACGTACTACCTGCGCTCGCGCCCGGCGACCCGCATCGCCCGTGCCGCCCAGGCGCAGAAGACCATCCCCGTCCAGCAGGTCGCCGACCCCGACGCCGTCGCCTGCTCCCTGGAAAACCCCGAGTCCTGCGAGGCCTGCCAGTAATGTCCACCCGTAACCAGAATCTGCTCGACCCGGGCTTCGAACTGACTCTGCGTCCGATGCGCTACCCGGACTTCTACGAGCGCTACCGGGACGCCATCAAGAACACCTGGACCGTGGAGGAGGTCGACCTCCACTCGGACGTCGCCGACCTCGCGAAGCTGAGCCCGGCCGAGCAGCATCTGATCGGCCGCCTGGTCGCGTTCTTCGCGACGGGTGACTCGATCGTCGCCAACAACCTGGTGCTGACGCTGTACAAGCACATCAACTCCCCCGAGGCGCGGCTCTACCTGAGCCGTCAGCTGTTCGAGGAGGCGGTGCACGTCCAGTTCTATCTGACGCTGCTGGACACCTATCTGCCCGACCCGGAGGACCGCGCGGCGGCGTTCGCGGCGGTCGAGAACATCCCCTCGATCCGTGAGAAGGCCGAGTTCTGCTTCAAGTGGATCGACTCGGTGGACAAGATCGACCGACTGGAGACGCAGTCGGAGCGCCGCCGCTTCCTGCTGAACCTGATCTGCTTCGCCGCGTGCATCGAGGGCCTGTTCTTCTACGGCGCCTTCGCGTACGTCTACTGGTTCCGCAGCCGGGGTCTGCTGCACGGCCTGGCCACCGGCACCAACTGGGTGTTCCGCGACGAGACGATGCACATGTCCTTCGCCTTCGACGTGGTCGACACCGTCCGCAAGGAGGAGCCGGAGCTGTTCGACGACCAGCTCCAGCAGGAGGTCACCGACATGCTGCGGGAGGCCGTCGAGGCCGAGCTGCAGTTCGCGCGCGACCTGTGCGGTGACGGCCTCCCGGGCATGAACACCGACTCCATGCGGCAGTACCTGGAGTGCGTGGCCGACCAGCGTCTGACTCGGCTGGGCTTCGCGCCGGTCTACGGCTCGGAGAACCCCTTCTCCTTCATGGAGCTCCAGGGTGTTCAGGAGCTGACCAACTTCTTCGAGCGCCGCCCGTCGGCGTACCAGGTGGCGGTGGAGGGCACCGTCGACCTGGACGAGGACTTCTGAGCCTCCTTCTCCCCATGGGCCTCCTGGGCCTTCCTGATCTGCCGGTCGATGCGCCGCTCGCGCAGGATGCCGAGCACGGAGGGAAGGACCAGGAGGACGAGGATCCCGAGGGTCGCGGTCATTCCGATCAGGCCTTGGATCTGGTTTCCAGTCATGCCACTACTGTCCTGCCGGACACTGCTGACCGGGAGTGGCAGGACTGCCGGGCACCCTCGAATTACTGCCAGCCCTGAGGCACACTGGGGGCATGCTCAAGAACGTGGCCGCCGTGCTGCTGAACGGAGTGCACCCCTTCGAGCTGGGCGTCGTCTGCGAGGTGTTCGGCATCGACCGCAGCGACGAGGGGCTGCCGGTGTACGACTTCGCCGTGGTCTCGGCCGAGGGGCCCGACCTCGGCACCCACTGCGGGTTCACCGTGTCCACGCCGCACGGCCTGGAGCGGCTGGAAGCGGCCGATCTGATCGCCGTACCGGCCGGTGAGAGCTATGCGGACCGGGACTATCCGCCCGAGCTGCTCGCGGCGCTGCGCCGGGCCGTGGAGCGGGGCACCCGGGTGCTCAGCGTCTGCTCCGGGGTGTTCGTGCTGGCCGCCGCGGGGCTGCTGGACGGGCGCCGGTGCGCGGTGCACTGGCACCATGCCGAGCAGCTGGCCCGGCGCTATCCGCGGCTCGCCGTCGAGCAGGACGTGCTCTATGTGGACGAGGACCCGGTGATCACCTCCGCGGGCACCGCGGCCGGCATCGACGCCTGTCTGCATCTGGTGCGCAAGGAGCAGGGCCCCGAGGTCGCCAACAAGATCGCCCGCCGGATGGTGGTGCCCCCGCACCGGGACGGCGGCCAGGCCCAGTACATCGAACGGCCGCTGCCCAAGACCCCGTGCGACACCGTCGGCGAGGTGCTGGTGTGGATGGAGGAGCACCTCGATCTGGAGGTGACCGTCGAACAGCTCGCCGCCCGCGCCCATATGGCGCCGCGCACCTTCGCCCGCCGCTTCCAGCAGGAGACGGGGACCACGCCGTACCGCTGGATCCTGCGTCAACGGGTGCTGCGCGCCCAGGAGTTGCTGGAGGGCACCGACGAGACGGTGGACGCGATCGCCGCGCGCACCGGGTTCGGTACGGCGGCCGCGCTGCGCCACCAGTTCGTGCGGGCGCTCGGTACCACCCCGAACGCCTACCGGCGCGCGTTCCGGGGCCCGCAGGCCGCCTGAACACGCGCCGGTGGCGGCACGTCCCTCCCGGCGTCACCCGGGGTGTCTCACCAGGGCAGCGGCCGCAGCCGCAGATTGTCCGGGCGCAGCGTGATGCCCACCCGGACGGAGTCGTCGCTGTCGTCGGCCGGTTCGAAGCGGTACTTCGCCGTGATCGCCGCGGTGATCAGGCTCAGCTGGGCCATGGAGAAGTGGTCGCTGGGGCACTTGCGGTTGCCGACGCTGAAGGGGCTCATGGCGTACTTCGGCACCTCCTTGGCCCGCTCCGGAAGCCAGCGGTCCGGGTCGAAGTCGAGGTGGCGGTCGTACGAGCGGGCGTCGCGCTGAATGGCGTACGGGCTGTAGATGATGTCGGCCCCGGCCGGAATGCGATACTCCCCCAGCGCGGTGTCGGTGGTCGCCCGGCGCGTCAGAATCCATACGGCGGGGCGCAGCCGGATGGCCTCCAGGATCACATTGTTGGTGTGCCTGAGGGAGCGGACGTGCTCGAATCCGACCGGCTGGCCTCCGGTCACGGATTCGACCTCGGCGCGCACCTTCTCGGCATGCTCCGGGTGTTCCGCCAGCGCCTGGAGCAGCCACATGATCGTGGAAGCGATCGTTTCGGCGCCGGGGGTGATTATCGCGACGACCTGGTCGTGGATCTCCTGTTCCCCGATGGGCTCCCCATTGTCGTCCTTCGCCTCCAGCAATGCCGTCAGCAAATCGTCCGGCTTTTGACCAGATGCCCTCCGCTCGGCGACGATCTCGTCCACGAGCAGATGCAAATCGGCCAATGCGCGGTTGAATTCGCGGTTGGCCGGAAACGGCAGCTTGTACAGGGGCCCCAGCGGCACCACCATCCTGCGGTACATACCGCGGAAGACGGTGGCGAGGTCGGTGCTCAGCCGCTCGGCGCGCTCGTCCATGAAGTCGCCGCGCAGCAGGCAGCGGGCGGCCATCCGCACCGCCACCCGGAAGGACTCCGAGGTGCAGTCGATGGGGGTGCCGGGGCGCCAGCGCTCGGCCAGCGCGTGCGCCTCCTCCTCCATGATCGGGCCGTAGCCGGGTATGGCGTCCATCCGGAACGCGGGCTGCATGGTGCGCCGCTGACGGCGGTGGAGGGGGCCGTTGGCGGTGGCCACGCCCTCCTTGCCGAGCAGGCCCTCCAGCGACTCCCACACCGGGCCGTCGATCTTGAAGTCGGGGCTGAGGGCGAGCGCGCCCGTCAGCTCCGGGGTGGTGACGGCGTACACGGTCTTGGGGCCGAGCCTGAGGCGCACGATGTCGCCGTGGGCGCGCAGCGAGGACATGAAGTCCAGCGGGTCGCGCACCAGTTGGAGGCCGTGCCCGAAGACCGGGACGGCGCCGCCGGCCAGGGGTGGTTCACGCAGCTCCGCCGGTTCGACGGAGGTCTCGGGCTGCACGGACTCTACGGTCATTTCTCACCTGCCGCTTCGTTGGTGACGTACGGGGGTGTGGAGCGGTCGGCCCAACTGTCCACCATGTAACGGCCGGACTCGTGGTGGAACCAGTAGACCGAGCTGAACCAGTTGCGCATATTGCCGACGCAGGTACGGACGGCGGTGCTCAATTCCTTTCCGCGGACCGTGCCGTCGGCCAGTGCATCCGCGAACCTGAGTACTTCGCGTTCGGCTGCGAGGAATTCATCGATGCAGGTCTCGACGCGCCGCCTGATATTGTCGACCGCCGCTTCGAGCGTCAGCCCCTCATAGGTGATGAGACTGATTCCGAGATTGTGGACCTCATCGCCCGCTATTTCCTTCGGGAGTGAGCACAGATCGTTGTACCAGGCGGCGAATTCCTGACTGAGCAATGCGGCCCGGCGATAGGATGGGTTCTTCCTTATGGCGTCGGGGAGTTCGCATCCGGCACTGGGTTCGAGCAGGTCGGTCCAGATCCAGTGCGCAAAGGTGAGCCGGCGCAGGGCGAGATACTCGTCGACGCCGGGCACATATCCCTGGGTGCGATTGCGGAATTCACGGTCGTACGCCTCGATGACCGTGTGGAAATGCCGGGCGAAGCGCTGGTTCCAGGTGCTCGGCAGGAAGCCGTAGAGCCGCAGCACGCTGTCGGCGAATCCCGCGACCAGCGGGTCCGGGTGGTGCAGATGGTGCCTGGGTGCGTCGAGTGCCGCGTGCAGCCGGTGGCGCAGCCGCCGCCAGTCACCCGTGCGCGCGTGCACGATGTCGCGGTCGTGCCGGTCGTCCCAGACGAAGAACCAGGCGCTGTAGTCCGCTATGGCCTGGAGCACCTCGTCGCGGGCGTCCGTGTAGTAGCCCGCCATGAGGTCGGTGTAGCGCAGATCGTCGGCGAACTCCCGCACCTTGTCTTCTGGCATCAGCCGCTTTTCCAGCAGCCACAGCCGGGTCTTCTCCTGGAGCCGCGGCCAATACGGGTGCAGTCGCCGGGGAAAGTTGGACTCGATCACCGGGAGTGCCAGTGAGGGTGGTACCACGACCGCCGTCGTCGTCTCTGTGGTGCTGCGTGGGAAAGCTTGCACAGAACAAACCCCTCTCAGCCGCCGGATACGCACCCGCTCGGGTGGGGCCGGTACGTCTCGTTGCCTATCCCGCACTTCCCATTCAGCACCACAACTGACCGCCGTGGGAACGGATTTGCGCCCCTCACTACCCCATGGTGCCGAGATTCCTCCCCTGCGTGACTGATTAATGATCACCAGCACCGCAGAAACGACCATTTGTGCGACGCACTGGTGAGCGAAGAAGGGCAAGAAGAAGGGCGCCGGGCCGGGAGTGGTCCCGGCCCGGCGCCCAACGGCCCCACGGGCCCTAGTCGTTGGCGACCACGGGGTAGCGCGGCTCGTTCTCGCCCATCTGCCGCAGCGCGTCCTTGCGGTCACGCTTGGACAGCCGGTCGATGTAGAGGTAGCCGTAGAGGTGGTCGGTCTCGTGCTGCAAACACCGTGCGAAGTATCCGGTGCCGCGGACCTTGATCGGGTTGCCCTGCTCGTCCTGGCCGGTCACCTCGGCGTAGTCGGGACGCGCCAGCTCGGCGTAGGCCCCGGGCACCGACAGGCAGCCCTCGTTGTTGTCGTCGAGCCGGCGCCGCTCGGCGGGCAGGTCGACCAGCTTCGGGTTGCACACCGCGCCCACGTGCCGGACGCCCTCGTCGTCCTGGCAGTCGTAGACGAAGACCTTCAGATCGACGCCGATCTGGTTGGCGGCCAGGCCCACGCCCTCGGCGGTGCGCTGGCTGGTGAACATGTCGGCGACCAGCTGCCGCAGTTCCTCGCCGAACTCGGTGACGTCCCTGCACTCCTTGTGCAGCACCGGATTGCCCACGACCGTGATCGGCCGCGAGGTGCCGCTCTCCCGCCAGGCCTTCTCGCGCCCCTCGCAGTCCTCCGTGTCCACGACATAGCCCTCGTCGTCGACGGGGAGCACGCCCGCGTGCTGCTGATCGGTGTCCTGCTGCGCCATGACCGACGTACGCCTTCCTGCAAGCCTGGAAAATTCTGCGTGTACAGCCTAAAGGGGCCGGTCACCCGCTGCTCAGCAAACCTCTTCCAGATCCCGCCAGTCCCGCGAATCCGGGCTGTCGGCGACCCATCCGTCCAGCAGCCCCCGCACCAGCGAAGGCGGCGCGGCCACCCCGCACTCCCGCTCCGGCACCCACAGCTGCCCGTCCGTGCGGTGGCCCAGGGGGCCCGGGTGGCCCGGTTCGCTGTGGTCGTGGGGGTCCAGGTGCTCCCCCTCGCCCTCGTCGGACGGCATCCGGGACTCACTGCACATCCGGCACAGCAGCCGCACCGAGGACGACCAGTCCTCCGCGGCGAACCCGGCGTCCGCGGCCAGCTGCTCCAGCGCGTCCCGGTCCGCCTCGGTGGCCGCCTCCAGGAGGACCACCCAGGTGGGCACGGGCGAGGGCGCCCACAGCTCGATCTCGTCGAAGACGGGGTAACTGTGCCCGGCGGACGTGGTGCGCTCTCCGTGCGGGACACCGTCGTGCAGCACGACCTCGCCCCAGCGCCGCCCCGAGGACGGCAGCGGGATGGACAGCACCTCGATCCGCGCGGGGTCCAGCCTGCGGCCCCACACCACCTCGGCCTCGCCCTCCGGGGAGAGCCGTACGGCCGCGCTGCCCAGCTCCATGCCGAGCGGTTCCCCGGCGGCGGTCGCGCCCCCGGGCACCTTGAGGCCGTACGCCTGCCAGGCGCGGCGGGCCAGCGGCCAGTCCTGGAGGGCGGTCGCGGCGATGCCCACGTTCCACCAGTCGGGGGCGCCGGTCTCGCGGTCGAGGAGGGCGACGGCGCGCAGTCCGGCGGCGCGGGCCTGCTCCCAGTCGTGCCGGAACTTGTGCAGCAGCGCGAGGTTGAACCAGGACTCCGACAGCCAGGGTTCCAGGTCGGCGGCGCGGGTCAGCAGTTCGCCCGCGTCCTCGTACCGGCCGTCGCCGATGAGCGTGAACGCGCGGTCGGTGGCCTGCCGCCAGGAGGCGGAGGGCCGGTGCCGTCCCTTGCCGAAGATCCTCACGATTCCCGCCTGCCAGTTCCAGTTCCGCACAGTGGGCTGGCTTGTGCCCCCAGGCGCCCTCTCCCTCGCATCCAACCACGTGCGGTGGGAACGGCGCTCATTACCCATGGGTTACCCAGGTGCGGGCAGGATCAGACAGTGCCGTACGTCTCGCCCGAGCCGGGGCGAAGCCGGGCGGGCCGGACGGGAGGGTGCGGGGCGCGGGCGGCGCGCGGGGCTCAGTTGTCCTGGGCCGTGGAGGTGATGTCGTGGTCGGGCGCGGGCTGTCCCGAGCGGATCAGGTCCAGTCGTCCCATGACCTTGGCGCGCAGGTCGGCGGGCACGTCGTCATGGCCGCAGCACCGCTTGACCAGCTTCTTCACGGCCTCTTCCAGGCCGTACTTCTCCAGGCACGGCGAGCACTCCTCGAAGTGGTGCCGGAACTTGTCGCGATCGACGTCCGGCATCTCGCTGTCGAGGAACTCGTACAGATGGTCCAGGACCTCACCGCAGTCCGTCTCGTGCGGCTCTCCGCAGCTCATGAGCCCGAGCCTTTCGCTTCGTCCGACTCTCCGGCGCCCGCCGGAACCAGCCCGCGCTCACGGGCGTAGTCCTCCAGCATGCCGCGCAGTTGACGGCGGCCCCGGTGCAGCCGGGACATCACCGTACCGATGGGTGTCCCCATGATGTCCGCGATCTCCTTGTAGGCAAACCCCTCCACATCCGCGAGATACACGGCGATGCGGAACTCCTCGGGGATCGCCTGGAGCGCTTCCTTCACATCCGAGTCGGGCAGATGGTCGAGCGCCTGCGACTCGGCGGAGCGCAGCCCCGTCGACATGTGCGACTCGGCCCGGGCGAGCTGCCAGTCCTCGATCTCCTCCGCGGCGGAACGCTGGGGCTCACGCTGCTTCTTGCGGTACGAGTTGATGAAGGTGTTGGTGAGGATCCGGTACAGCCACGCCTTGAGGTTGGTGCCCTCGCGGAACTGGTGGAAGGAGGCGTAGGCCTTGGCGTACGTCTCCTGCACGAGGTCCTCGGCGTCGGCCGGGTTGCGCGTCATGCGCAGGGCGGCCGAGTACATCTGGTCGAGGTACTCGAGTGCGTCCCGCTCGAAGCGCGCGCTGCGCTCCGCGGTCGACTCGGCGGACGCCGCCGCGCTCGTGCCCCGGCCCTCGGGCTCTTCCGCCTGGCCGTTGTCGGTCCCCGCGTCGGTCCCTGTGACCGGACCCACCTCCTCAAGATCCCGGGCAGGACCGGGAGTGGTCCCACTCGATTCGGAGGATAGAACACGACCCGTACCCGCCGCCCCTCGAATTGAGGCGGTCTTGGGCGCGCGCAGCACCGTCCAGTCCAGCTCAGCGCCGGTCTGACGGGCCGGGCAGATGGTCGAACCCATGCGGCGGACTTCCCTTCCGACGACGTCGGTGCCGAGGCCTCAGCACTTCTGTGCGTGACAACAGCGCTGCTGCGCGCGGCATTCCCGGGGGTCACACGAGTGACGCGGTCCACTCGACGACCCCGTCGGTGATGATCTCCAGGGCCTGCTCCTGGCCGATCCCGGCGCGTTTGGGGATCGCGAAGCCGTGGTCGCCGTAGGGCACCTCGATCATCCGGAAGTCACCCTCGGGGAACTCGGCGGGCCCGCCGAAAGGGTCGTTGCCGCCCTGCACGACGAGGGTGGGCACACCGGTGCCGAGCAGTTCGTCCGCGCGGGACTTCTCGGGCCTGCCCGGCGGGTGCAGCGGGAAGCTCAGGGCGAGGACGGCGCGGGCGCCCAGTTCGCCGGCGGTACGGCAGGCGACGCGGGCGCCGGCGCTGCGCCCGCCGGAGATCACCGGCAGCTCCATGCCGGCCAGCGCGGGCCAGATCCCGCGCCATCCGGTGTCCAGGGTCTTCGGGGCGGGCGCCACCTTCTTGCCCGCGACCCGCCAGGGCTGCTCGACGAGGGCCACGCTCACCCCGTGTCCAGGCAGGGCCCCGGCGATCGCCTGGAGGTCACGCGCCTCGATGCCGCCGCCCGCGCCATGGCTCAGCGCGAGGACGGCGCGGGGCTCGGCGGCCCGGTGCCAGGTGATGCGGGCGGTTCCGGCGTCGGTCTCGACAATCTCGATCACGCGAGAAGGCTAGAAGAGTGTGCCCTCTTCGGGGGCCTCCAGCTCCTTCAGCAGCTCCGGGCCGTTGTTGCGGACGTTGCTGACGGCGGTGGCGACCGGGTAGGCGCGCATCAAGCCTGGCGGGGGCGGGGCGAGCAGGTCCCGCAGTTCCTCGGGGTCGGTGCGGGCGGGGTCGAGCCAGGCGTCCCAGCGGTCCGGGGTGAGCATCAGCGGCATCCGGGGGTGGATGTCGGCGAGCGAGCGCGGTCCGTCGGCGGGGGCCACGGCCAGCGGGGTCCGCTCGGCCTCCGTGGTGATCACCGAGCAGGTGACCCACCAGGCCTGAGGGTGGTCGTCGGGCAGCGTGCGGTCGCGCCAGAACTCGTACAGGCCGGCCATCGCGAACACGGAGCCGTCGGCGGGCAGCACGAAGTACGGCTGCTTGCGGGGCCGCTTCTTGCGCCCCTCGACCTCCAGCTCGCGCTCCTGCTGCCCGGTCACCCACTCGTAGTAGCCGTCGGCGGGCACGACGCAGCGGCGGGCGGCGAAGGCACGGCGAAAGGACGGCTTCTCGTGCACGGTCTCCGCGCGGGCGTTGATCATCCGGGCGCCGCCCTCGGGGGTCTTGGACCAGGACGGCACCAGTCCCCACCTGAGCGTGCGCAGCTGGCGAACCGGACGCGGCGAGTCCGCGTCTTTCAAGGGGCGGTCGAGCACGACGTGGACCTCTTTGGTGGGGGCCACGTTGTAGTCCGGCGCCAGGGCCTCCTCGGGTTCCCACCTCTCGATCCCGAAGGTCTTGGCGAGGTCCTCGGGCCCACGACTGGCTGCATACCGTCCGCACATACGTGCCACACTGCCAGACTCCGCCCGCCACCAGGGAGCCACTCGGACACATGAACAGCCTCGCCGCCCTCGCGCCGTCCGGCCTCTGGGACCGGCTCACCGGTATCCAGCCCGACCCCGATCTATGGGTGGTGCTCGCCACCCTCGCCGCCGCGCTGGTGGTGGTCGTACCGCATCCGCTGTGGCGGGTGTCGCGCAACGCGATCACCATCGCGCACGAGGGCGGCCACGGGCTGGTCGCCCTGCTCACCGGCCGGCAGCTCACCGGCATCCGGCTGCACTCCGACACCAGCGGGCTCACGGTGAGCCGGGGCAAGCCGTACGGGCTCGGCATGATCCTCACCGCGGCCGCGGGCTACATCGCGCCCTCGCTGCTCGGCCTCGGCGGCGCGGCCCTGCTCGCCGCGGGCCGCATCACACTGCTGCTGTGGGCGGCCACGGCCCTGCTCGCGGTGATGCTGGTGATGATCCGCAACGCGTACGGCGTGCTCACCGTGGTGCTCGCGGGCGGCGCGTTCCTCCTGGTGTCCTGGCTCGCGGGGCCGCAGGTGCAGGCGGCGTTCGCGTACGCGGTGGTGTGGTTCCTGCTGCTCGGGGGCGTACGACCGCCGTTCGAGCTGCAGAGCAAGCGGCGCCGGGGCGAGGCCGGCGACTCGGACGCGGACCAGCTGTCCCGGCTGACGCATGTCCCGGCGGCTCTGTGGCTGTTCCTGTTCCACGCCGTGTCCCTGTGCTCGCTGATCGGCGGCGGGCGCTGGCTGCTGGAGGTCTGAGGGCACCCGGCCGCAGGGGTCCACAGGCCGTTCGTCCCGGACGGCGGGGCGGTTGCCGGAAGGTTGCGGCCCCGCCCTCCTTATAAAGTGGGCCCATGGCCCCGAACACCGCCTCCTCCGCCCTCTGGCCCGCTCCGCACGCGAGCGGCGCCGTCGACGCCACCGTCCATGTGCCGGGGTCCAAGTCGGTCACCAACCGCGCCCTGGTGCTGGCCGCCCTCGCCTCCGAGCCCGGCTGGCTGCGCCGCCCGCTGCGCTCCCGGGACACCCTGCTGATGGCGGGCGCGCTGCGCGCGATGGGCGTGGAGATCGAGGAGGGCGTTGGCCCCGACGGCACCGGCGAGGCCTGGCGGGTGCTGCCGACCGGCCTGCACGGCCCGGCCACGGTGGACGTCGGCAACGCCGGCACCGTGATGCGCTTCCTGCCGCCGGTGGCCACGCTGGCCGACGGCCCCATCCGGTTCGACGGCGACCCGCGGTCGTACGAGCGTCCGCTGCACGGCGTGATCGACGCGCTGCGGGGGCTCGGCGCGCGGATCGACGACGACGGCCGGGGGGCGCTGCCGCTGACCGTGCACGGCGGCGGGGCGCTGGACGGCGGCCCGGTGTCGATCGACGCGTCGTCCTCCTCGCAGTTCGTCTCCGCGCTGCTGCTCTCGGGCCCGCGCTTCAACCAGGGCGTCGAGGTCCGGCACACCGGCACCAGCCTGCCCTCGATGCCGCACATCCGGATGACGGTGGACATGCTGCGCGCGGTCGGCGCCCAGGTGGACACCCCGGAGTCGGGCGGCGAGCCGAACGTATGGCGGGTGACGCCGGGCGCGCTGCTCGGCCGGGACCTGACCATCGAGCCGGATCTTTCCAACGCGCAGCCGTTCCTGGCGGCGGCCCTGGTGACCGGCGGCAAGGTGCTGATCCCGGACTGGCCGGAGCGCACCACCCAGCCGGGTGACCGGCTGCGCGAGATCTTCACCGAGATGGGCGGCACCTGCGAACTCACCGAGTTCGGGCTGGTGTTCACCGGTTCCGGCGCGATCCACGGCATCGATGTCGACCTGAGCGACGTGGGCGAGCTGACCCCGGGCATCGCGGCCGTCGCCGCGCTCGCCGACTCCCCCTCGACGCTGCGCGGGGTGGCCCATCTGCGGCTGCACGAGACGGACCGGCTGGCCGCGCTCACCAAGGAGATCAACGAGCTCGGCGGTGACGTCACGGAGACGGCCGACGGTCTGCACATCCGCCCGCGCACCCTGCACGGCGGCACCTTCCACACCTACGAGGACCACCGCATGGCCACCGCCGGCGCGATCATCGGCCTGGCGGTCGAGGGCGTACGCATCGAGAACATCGGGACGACGGCCAAGACCCTGCCGGACTTCCCCGAGCTGTGGACCGGGATGCTCGGGCAGTAGGGACACGCCATGCGCCGCTACGGCAAGCACACCGACGAGGACGACATCCGCGCCCGCCCCAACCGCAAGGGCAACCGGCCGCGGACGAACATCCGGCCCAAGCACGAGGACGCGGCCGAGGGGCTGGTCCTGACCGTGGACCGGGGACGGCTGACCTGCCTGGTGGAGGACCGGGCGGTGATGGCGATGAAGGCGCGGGAGCTGGGCCGCAAGGCGGCGGTGGTCGGGGACCGGGTGATGCTGGTCGGCGATCTGTCCGGCAAGAAGGACACGCTCGCGCGGATCGTACGGATCCAGGAGCGGACGTCGGTGCTGCGGCGCACGGCGGACGACGACGATCCCTACGAGCGCGTGGTGGTCGCCAACGCCGACCAGCTGGCGATCGTCACGGCCCTCGCCGACCCGGAGCCGCGGCCCCGGCTGATCGACCGCTGTCTGGTCGCGGCGTACGACGGGGGGCTCGAACCCCTGCTGGTGATGACCAAGTCGGACCTGGCCTCGCCGGACAAACTCCTTGAGCTGTACGGCGATCTGGACATCCCGTACGTGGTCACCAGCCGCGAGGAGCTGGAGAACGGGGACGCGGCGGACCGGGTGCGGCAGTTGCTTGACGGGCGGATCACCGCGTTCGTGGGGCACTCCGGCGTGGGCAAGACGACGCTGGTGAACGCGCTGGTGCCGGAGGAGCGGCGGCGTACGACGGGGCATGTCAACGCGGTCACGGGGCGCGGCCGGCACACCACCACCTCGGCGCTGGCGCTGCCGCTGGCGGGCGACGACGGCTGGGTGGTCGACACTCCGGGCGTACGGTCCTTCGGCCTGGCGCACGTCGATCCGTCCCGGGTCATCCACGCCTTCCCGGACCTGGAGCCCGGTACGGCGGACTGCCCGCGCGCATGCAGCCACGACGAGCCGGACTGCGCGCTGGACGCGTGGGTGGCGGCGGGGCACGCGGATCCGGCGCGGCTGTACTCGCTGCGGCGGCTGCTGGCGACGCGGGAGCGCACGGAGGGCGACTGACCTTCGCGTTGTTTGCCCGGGCCGCGGTGCGGCAAGTGCATAATCGCACCGGGCCGGAGATCCGGATCAACGGGAGGACAGCGCATGGCATGGCTGCTGGTCATCGTGGCCGGAGTGCTGGAGACCGGCTTCGCCGTGTGCCTCAAGCTCTCCCACGGCTTCACCCGGCTGTGGCCGACCATCGCCTTCGCCTCCTTCGCCCTCGGCAGCTTCGGCCTGCTGACCCTCTCGCTGCGCAAACTCGACGTCGGCCCGGCGTACGCCGTCTGGACCGGCATCGGCGCGACCGGCACGGCCATCTACGGCATGATCTTCCTGGGTGACCTGGTCTCCACCCTGAAGATCGTCTCGATCAGCTTCGTGATCGTGGGGATCATCGGCCTGCAGCTGTCGGGTTCGAGCCACTAGGCGGCCGACGTGGCACACCGCGGGGCCCCGGCCCGGCATCTCGACCAGGGCCAGTGGCTTGCCCGTTACGCGGACCGCGTGCTCGTGGTCTGCCCGCGCTGCGGCGGCCGCGCGGAGGTGGTCCCACGACCCGGCCTTCCCGCCCTGGCGTACTTCGGCGAGCTGCTGTTCCGGCCGCGCCGGCTGATCTGCGGCGGGTGCGGCGCCAGTGCCGAATGGACGGCTCCGCGCCGGGACGGCGGCCTGGTCGCCGCCCAACTCGGGGGCACGCGGGAGCCGTTCTTCGGGCGGCCGCTCTGGTTGCAGACCCGCTGCGCGGGGCGCGTTCTGTGGGCCTACAACGCGGAACACGTGGACGCCCTGGCCGACTATGTCCGCGCCACCCTGCGCGAGGGCGGCACCGGGGCGACGCGGGCGATGCTCCCCCGGCTGCCGCGCTGGATGAAGTCCTCGGCACGGCGCGCGGAGGTGCTGGCCGGTCTGCGACGGCTGCGCGCGATGGGCGCTCTCTCGGCTCCGGCGGACCGGTCCGACGCGGCCCACGAACGGGACGACCGGCCGCGGCGCCACCGGGCCCGCTACTTCTGAAGTACCCCGTACTGAAGGCGGTTGGGGTCGGTCAGAGCGCCGCGCGGGGTGCGGCGGTCCGGATCAGGCCGGCGATCCCGCCCTCCCCCGGTGGTGCCATGACGCAGGAGAGGGCGAGGCGGACGACCAGTTCGCAGGAGCGGGCCAGTTCGACGGTGGTCGCGGGGGCCGTGCCGGGGCCGGACAGTGCGGTGACGGCGCGGTCGCGGACGATCCGTACGAGGTCGGGCGGCGAGGGGAGCGGCTGTTCCGGGCGGCGCTGTGCCGGTACCGGGGCGGGGCCCCGGGGCGGCGCGGGGAGCCGTTCGCTCCAGCAGCCGGTGAGCAAGGCCCGTACCAGCGCGTCCTCCTGGGCGGCGGCCGCCGTCCACTCGGCGACGGCGGTGAGCCGCTCCCAGCTGCCGCCGCCGCCCGCGAGCGCGCGCTCCACACCGGCGAGATAGCCGTCGGCCGCCCGCCGCACCAGCGCCCGCGCGAGACCGTCCTTGCCACCGAACTCGTTGTACAGGGTCTGCCGGGACACGCCCGCCGCCGCGGCCACTTCCACCATGCGCACCGCGGACCACGGCCGGCGCGCCAGCGCCGCGGAAGCGGCGTCCAGCAAGGATTCCCGGGCAGCGGCCATCGTCGTCTCCCTGGAGTCAACGGCGTTCCGCCCAGATTTGACGGACTTTCGGATGATGTCAAGGGGTCGCTCGCCGGGAGCGGAAGGCCCTGTACCGCGCGCGGACGCACGGCGGTCGCGCACGCCTTCACGGGCGCCGCGCACGGCCGGTTCGACACACGTACGCCCCCGGTGGCTCCCGTACCCGGCCAGCCGATAGCGTGACGTACATGCCCGACTACCTCGACGACCTCCGTCTCGCCCACGTCCTCGCGGACGCGGCCGACGCGGCCACCATGGACCGCTTCAAGGCCCTGGACCTGAAGGTGGAGACGAAGCCGGACATGACGCCGGTGAGCGAAGCGGACAAGGCGGCCGAGGAACTCATCCGCGGCCAGCTCAAGCGCGCCCGCCCCAGAGACGCGGTCCTCGGCGAGGAGTACGGCATCGAGGGCACCGGCCCCCGGCGCTGGGTGATCGACCCGATCGACGGCACCAAGAACTATGTGCGCGGGGTCCCGGTGTGGGCCACGCTGATCTCGCTGATGGAGGCGGGCGAGGGCGGCTACCACCCGGTCGTGGGCCTCGTCTCCGCCCCCGCGCTCGGCCGTCGCTGGTGGGCCGCGAAGGGGCACGGCGCCTTCACCGGCCGCAATCTGACCTCCGCGGGCCGTATCCATGTCTCCGGCGTCAACACCCTCGCGGACGCCTCCTTCGCCTACTCGTCCCTGTCCGGCTGGGAGGAGCAGGACCGCCTCGACGGCTTCCTGGACCTCAGCCGCCAGGTGTGGCGCACCCGCGCGTACGGCGACTTCTGGCCCTACATGATGGTCGCCGAGGGCACCGTGGACATCTGCGCGGAGCCGGAGCTCTCGCTGTGGGACATGGCCGCCCCCGCCATCGTCGTCACCGAGGCCGGCGGCACCTTCACCGGACTCGACGGCCGCCCGGGACCGCACAGCGGCAACGCGGCGGCGTCCAACGGCCTGCTGCACGACGAGTTGCTGGGGTATCTCAACCGGCGCCAGTGAGGCAGGCGGGACGCTTGCGCACGCCCCCGGCGGACCACGCGCGCCCTCTTGTTGACCCGGCCTTGACCTGAGACTCTGGGTTCACCCCCACTTGTGAATTTGTGAATCCGGGGACAAGGTCCCTGGATCTCAGGAGGTGGCCCCACCCATGCTGGTCCGCGACGCCATGAGCACGGTGATCCTCACCCTCGGCCCCGCCCACACCCTCCGTGAAGCAGCCACATTGATGTCCGCCCGGCGCATCGGTGCCGCCGTGGTCTTCGACCCGGACGCCGGCGGCATCGGCATCCTCACCGAGCGCGACATCCTCAACTCCGTCGGCCTCGGGCAGAACCCCGACACCGAGCGCGCCCATGCCCACACCACCACCGACGTCGTCTTCGCGGCGCCCACCTGGACGCTGGAGGAGGCCGCCCGCGCCATGGCGCACGGCGGCTTCCGGCATCTGATCGTCCTCGACCGGGGCGAGGTCGCCGGGATCGTCTCGGTCCGGGACATCATCCGCTGCTGGTCCCCGGCCCGCGAGCCCGCCCCGCTGGCCCGGGCGGGCTCCTGAGCACACCGCATCGGGAGCGCACGGAGTCCCGGACATGACGAACGGGCCGGACCCCGAGCACCAGGGATCCGGCCCGCCCGGCGGACGGGTGCCGCCGTCTCAGTCGCGCAGTGCCCGCACCGCCGCCTCCAGGCGCTTGCCGAAGTCGGCGTCCGCGGCCGCGAAGTTGCCGATCGCGCGCTCCGCTATGTCCTCCCGCGAGACCCCGGAGATCGCCCCGGAGAGGTTGGCGATCAGCCGCTCCTTCTCCTGCTCCGACATCAGCCGGTACAGATTCCCGGCCTGCACGAAGTCGTCGTCCTCGGCGTGCCGGGGGGTCGGGTGGTCGCCGGTGCCGGCGCTGAAACCGTCGTACGGCTGCCACAGCGCCCGGCCGGTCCCCGCGGGCCCGCCGAAGCTGTTGGGCTCGTAGTTCTTGGCGCCGCCGTGCCGGCCGTCGTAGAGGAAGCCGTCACGGGAGTGCGTGCGGGCCTCGGTGGCGTGCGGGCGGTTGACCGGCAGGTGGTCGGCGTTGATGCCGACGCGGTAGCGGTGCGCGTCGCCGTACGCGAAGAGCCGGCCCTGGAGCATCTTGTCCGGCGAGGGGCCGATGCCCGGCACG
Organism: Streptomyces sp. NPDC093018; assembly: GCF_040684035.1. NCBI lineage: Bacteria > Bacillati > Actinomycetota > Actinomycetes > Kitasatosporales > Streptomycetaceae > Streptomyces > Streptomyces sp. NPDC093018. The sequence continues at coordinate 174,739 of NZ_JBFBFF010000002.1, read as the reverse complement.
AAGTGCGAGGGGCTGAAGATCGACTGCTCGACCTCGGCGAAGACGTTCTCCGGGTTGCGGTTCAGCTCCAGCCTGCCGATCTCGATGACCGGGTAGTCCGCGTGCGGCCACACCTTGGTCAGGTCGAACGGATTGAAGCGGTACGACGCCGCGTCCGCCGCCGGCATGATCTGCACACCCACGGTCCAGCTCGGGAACTCGCCCCGCTCGATCGACTCGCGCAGATCGCGCTGGTGGGAATCGGGGTCCGTGCCCGCGAGCACCGCGGCCTCACCGGCGGTGAGGTTCTTGATGCCCTGGTCGGTCTTGAAGTGGTACTTGACCCAGAAGACCTCGCCCGCCTCGTTGTTCCACTGGAAGGTGTGCGAGCCGAAGCCGTCCATGTGCCGGTACGACGCCGGGATGCCGCGGTCGCCGAACAGCCAGGTCACCTGGTGCGTCGCCTCCGGCGACAGCCCCCAGAAGTCCCAGACGTTGTCGGCTTCCTGGCTGCCCGTGTAGGGGTCGCGCTTCTGGGTGTGGATGAAGTCGGGGAACTTGATCGCGTCCCGGATGAAGAAGACCGGGGTGTTGTTGCCGACGAGGTCGTAGTTGCCCTCCTCGGTGTAGAACTTCACCGCGAAACCGCGCGGGTCGCGGACCGCGTCCGCCGCGCCCAGGTTTCCCGCCACCGTCGAGAAGCGCTGGAAGACCTCGGTCTCCTTGCCCACCTCGGAGAGGAAGGCGGCCCTGGTGTACGGCGTGACGTCGGCGGTCACCGTGAAGGTGCCGTAGGCGCCGGCGCCGCGGGCGTGCACGACCCGCTCCGGGATGCGCTCGCGGTTGAAGTGGGCCAGCTTCTCCAGCAGCAGCTGGTCCTGGACCAGCACCGGGCCGCCGACGCCCGCCGTCTCGCTGTTCTGGTTGTCGGCGACCGGAGCACCGGCCTCCGTGGTGAGCGGTCCCTGCGTCACGTGCGCCTCCTGCGTCTACGCCGGCCAATCCTGTCCATTGACCAAAGCCATTCTCGATCCTACATTGGACTAAGTCCAAGTCAAACAGGATTCCAATCTCACACCTATTCCCGTCCTGGTCCCCCTTGCTGTTAGGCTGGTAGCCATGAGCGACCTTCTGGAACGGCTGCGTGGACGCGGATGGCGGATGACCGCGCAGCGACGCGTGGTGGCCGAGGTCCTCGACGGCGAGCACGTCCATATGACGGCCGACGAGGTGCACGCACGGGCCGTCGTCAAGCTGCCGGAGATCTCCCGGGCGACCGTCTACAACACGCTGGGCGAGCTGGTCACGCTCGGCGAGGTGCTGGAAGTCTCGACGGACAAGCGCGCCAAGCGGTACGACCCGAACGCGCACCGGCCGCACCACCACCTGGTCTGCGCCCGCTGCGGCGCGATCCGCGACGTCCATCCCACGGGCAACCCGCTGGCGGACCTCCCCGACACCGAGCGCTTCGGCTTCATGGTGTCGGATGTCGAGGTGACGTACCGGGGGCTGTGCCCGGAGTGCGCGGGCGCGTAACCGGAAGGCCGGGAGAGTCTCAGGGGGCGCGAGCCCCCTTTTCTCTTGCGCCGGAAACGCTCTTGCACCGGAAACGACCGAAGGCCGGAAACGACTGAGGGCCGGAATCCATTTCTGGATTCCGGCCCTCGGCCTTCAGTAGCGGGGACAGGATTTGAACCTGCGACCTCTGGGTTATGAGCCCAGCGAGCTACCGAGCTGCTCCACCCCGCGTCGGTGAACACGACATTACGCGGGAGAAGCCGACGAAGGCAAATCCATTCGGCCCCGAGTGACCAGGGCCACTCCGGGGCCACTCACGGCGGGCCCGGTCACGCGGACAGCTCCTCGCGCAGCGCGTCCCGCAGCCGGCCCGCCCGCTCGGTGACCTCGGCGGGTCCCAGCTCGGCCGCGCGCGTCGCCCAGCGCTGCCCCTCGTCCAGGTCGCCGCGGCGGGCGCAGACCAGGGCGAGGCGGAGGGCCGCCCGCCCGTGGCCGTCGTTCGCCGCGCGCGTCCACCACACCACGGCCTCCGGCTCGCTGCCCTCGCGGGCCAGCAGCAGCCCGAGGTTGAACGCGCCGTTGCGCGATCCCGCCTCGGCCGCCGCCCGGTACCAGCGCGCCGCCTCGACCACGTCGCCGCGCGCGGAGGCGAGCATCCCGACCCGCACCTGCGCCCGGCGGTGGCCCTGCCGCGCCGCCCGCTCGTACCACTCCTCGCACTCGGCCTTCTCTTGCGTGCTCTCCCCCAGCTCGTGCGCGGGCCGGGGCGGGCGCCGGGCGTCCAGCAGGGCGGCCAGCCGGTACGCCGCCTCCGCGCTGCCGCCGCCGGCCGCGCAGCGCAGATGCCGCTCGGCCGCCCGCTCGTCGCGCTCACGCAGCCGCGCCATGCCGACCTGGAGCGCGGCCTCGGTGTGCCCGGCCGAGGCCGCCCGCTCGTACCAGCGCAGCGCCATCCTCTCCTCGCCGCGCCCCGCGTACAGGATGCCGAGGTTGAAGGCCGCGTCCACGCTGCCCGCCTCGGCCGCCTTGGAGAACCACGGCTCGGCGCCGGAGGTGTCGCCGACCTGGAGCAGCAGGATGGCCAGCGCGTTCGCGGCCTCCCGGTGCCCGGCGTACGCGGCGCGCCGGTACCACTGCTCGGCCTGCGCGGTGCGTCCCTGCTCGGCGCAGAGCAGCCCGAGGTTGTACGCGCCGTTGTCGTCCCCCGCGTCCAGCGCCGCCCGGTACCAGCGCTCGGCGGTCTGGGTCTCGCCCCGCTCGGCGTGCAGCGCGCCGAGCGCGTTGGCCGCGTTGCCGTCGCCCTCCTGGGCGGCGCGCAGCCACCAGACGGCCGCGCTCTCGGTGTCCCCGGCGTCCCGCAGCAGGAAGCCGAGGGCGCAGGCGGCCCGCGGTTCGCCGTCCTTGGCGGAGGTCAGGTACCAGCGCCCGGCCTCCTTCAGCTCGCCGCGCTGCTCCAGGATCGCCCCGAGGTGCAGCGCGGCCCGCCGGTGCCCGCGCGCGGCGGCCTGCCGGTACCACTGCTCGGCCTCCTCGACAGCGTTGTCACCCCCGCTCTCGCCCCGCTCCTCGGCCCCCCGGTCGAGCGAGCGCGCTATCCGGTAGGCCGCTTCCCGGTGCCCGCGCTCGGCGGCGAGCCGCATCCAGTGCCCGGCCGCCGCGTCCCCGCGGTGCTCCAGCAGGTCGGCGAGCGCGTAGGCGCCGAGGACATGGCCCTGCTCGGCGGACTGGCGCAGCCAGTACTCGGCGGCGGGTTCGTCCCCGCGTTCGCGGTGGTAGCGGCCGAGTGCGTGCGCGGCGGCCGCGGAACCGGCGACGGCGGCGATCCGCCACCATCCGGCGGCCTCCTCGCCGTACCCCCGCTGGTGCAGCAGGACACCGAGGTTGTTGGCGGCGGCCCGGTCACCGGCCGCGGTGGCGGCCCGCAGATGGGTCTCGGCACCGTCGAGGTCGCCGCGGCGCAGCAGCATGGCGCCGAGGACGCTGGCGGCCTCCTCGTCACCGCTGCGTGCGGCGAGCGCGAGGCGTACCTCGTCGGCGGCGTCGGCCATGTCGCCCACCTCGTCGCGGGCCGGCCCCTCACCGAAAGTCTGTACAAATCGCCCTGACTCGAACAGAGTTGCCTTGTCCCCCATAACGTCCATCGTCGCACCACCCGCAACCTGGGTACACCCGGTATACCCCACCCCGTGAGGTCACTTCAGCGTTTTGTCGACATGCCCACAGGACGACAAGTCAAACACACGGCGCCGAACTCCTCACGGCGGCGCGCGGCTGCGGCTCCTTCCCCAACTTGTGTTCGCACACCGTGAGTTCACCGGGTTCACCGGATTCACACACCACGAAGGCCCGGATCCTCTAAGGATCCGGGCCTTCGTATTTCAGTAGCGGGGACAGGATTTGAACCTGCGACCTCTGGGTTATGAGCCCAGCGAGCTACCGAGCTGCTCCACCCCGCGCCGTTGTGAGCCAACCGTATCACGGCGCGGGGCGGTGCTGATCAGCCCTTCTGCTTCGGCTGCTTCTGCTGCTTCTGCGCGTCCTGGGCCCGCTCCAGCGCCGCCTTGAGGTCCTTCTGCGCCTTCGCGTACGCCTCCCAGTCGGGGCCGCCGGACTGCTTCAGCGCCCGCTGCCCCGCGTCGAACGCCTTCTGGGCGTCGGCCAGGTCCTGCTGGACGCCCGGGTCGCTCGCCGCGGGCGGGGCCTTGGAGCCGGTGTCCGGCGGGCCCGCCGCGGCGGAGCTGGTGCCGAAGAGCTTGTCCAGCGCCTCGCCGAGCGTGTTCTCGAACGCCGGCGGCCGGTCCCCGTAGGTGACCAGCACCTTGCGCTGCAACGGGTACTTCAGTCCCCCGCCGCGTACATAGACCGGCTCCACGTAGAGCAGTCCGCCGTCCAGCGGCACGGTCAGCAGATTGCCGTACTCGACCGCCGAGTCCCCGCCCTTGAGGTACTTGATCGCGGCGGCGACGTCCTGTTCGGAGTTGAACTGGCTCTGGACCTGTTTGGGTCCGTCGACCGTCGTACTGGTCGGCAGTTTCAGGATTCTGATCTTGCCGTAGTCGCTGCTGTCCGCCTCGGAGTCGACCGACATGAACGCGCTGAGGTTGTCCCGGCCGGTCGGCGTGAACGTCGTCGACAGCGAGAACGCCTGCTTGCTCTGGTCGGGCATCTTCATGCTCAGGTAGTACGGCGGCACCGCGTCACCCGACTTGTTGGTCGGGTCGTCGGGCACCTGCCACACCTCGCTGCCGGTGAGGAAGGTCTGCGGATCCGTCACGTGGTAGCGGGTGAGCAGCTCGCGCTGGACCTTGAACAGGTCCTGGGGATACCGGAGATGGGACAGCAGCGTCGGGGAGATCGCGCTCTTGGGCAGCACCGTGCCGGGAAACGCCTTCATCCAGGTCTTCAGCACCGGGTCCTTGGTGTCCCACTGGTACAGCTTGACCTCGCCGGTGTAGGCGTCGACGGTCGCCTTCACCGAGTTGCGGATGTAGTTGACCTGGTTCTGCGGGGCCACCACGCTGCGGTTGTCGCTGCCGGCGGTCAGCGAGTCGGCCGTGGTGTCGCCGAGGGTCGTACGGGAGGAGTACGGGTAGCCGTTCGACGTCGTGTAGCCGTCGACGATCCACTGGATGTGGCCGTCGACGACGGCGGGGTAGGCGTCGCCGTCGATGGTCAGCCAGGGGGCGACCGCCTCGACGCGCTCCTTGGGCGTGCGGTTGTACAGGATCCGCGAGCCCTTGCCGATCGCGCCCGAGTACAGGATCTGCGGCTCGTTGAACGCCATCGCGTACGCGGCCCGGTTGAGCGGGTTGTCGAGGTTCACCCCGCTCTTGCCCGCATAGCTGGTGGTCACCTCGCCGTTGTCGTCGGTGGGGTGGTCGATCTCCTTCTGGGGACCGCCGACGATGGAGTAGGTGGTGGTCTTCTCGCCGTAGTAGACCCGCTGCTCGTAGGTGCCCAGATCGCCCTTGGAGGGCAGGTCGTACTCGGTGAAGACGGGCTGGCCGTCGTCGGCCTCGGTGCCCTTGGCGGCGACCACGCCGTAGCCGTGCGTGTAACGGAAGTGGTCGTTGATCCAGTTGTGCTTCGGGATGCCCTTCAGATTCAGCTCGCGCAGGCCTATGACGGTGTCCTGGAGCTTGCCGTCCTTGGTGGGATAGCGGTCGACGTCCAGGTTGGCCGGGAAGCTGTAGTAGTCCTTCATCTCCTGCGCCTGCTCGAACGTGGGCGAGACGATGTTCGGATCCATGATCCGGATGCTCGCCGCGTCGTTCGCGTCCGCGCGCAGCTTGGCGTCGTCCGAGGCGGTGGACTTGCCGTCGTACTGGGTGACCTTGGTGTCGTCGATGCCGTACGCCTCGCGGGTCGCCGTGAGGTTCTTCTGGACGTACGGCGCCTCCTTGGCCTGCTCATTGGGCTCGACCTGGAACTTCTGCACGATCGCCGGATAGAGCCCGCCGATCAGGATCGCCGAGAGGACCATCAGGCCGAAGCCGATGACGGGCAGCTGCCAGGTGCGCCGCCACAGGGTGGCGAAGAACAGCAAGGCGCAGATGACGGCGATGCAGAACAGGATCGTCTTGGCCGGCAGATAGGCGTTGGCGTCGACATAGCGCAGGCCGGTCCAGTCACCGGTCGCCTTGAAGTCGCTGGACTTCACCGCCAGGCCGTACCGGTCGAGCCAGTAGGCGATCGCCTTGAGGGCGACGAACAGGCCGAGCAGCGCCGAGAGATGACTGGTCGCGGCGGCGGTGGCGCGCGCGCCGGGGCTGGTCAGGCGCAGCCCGCCGTACAGGTAGTGCGTGAAGGCGGCGGCGATCAGGCACAGGATGACGGCGGCGAAGCCGAAGGCCAGCAGGAACCGGAACCAGGGCAGGTCGAAGGCGTAGAAGGAGATGTCGAGGTGGAACTGGGGGTCCTTCTGGTGGAAGGAGACGCCGTTCACCCACATCAGCCAGGTGCGCCACTGGCCGGCCGCCGAGGCGCCCGCGATCAGCCCGACCAGGGCGCAGACGCCGACCAGCAGCCAGGTCTTGTACGGCGCGAGACCCATCCGGTAGCGGTCCAGGCTCTGCTGCTCCATGGACATGGCGCTCAGCGGGGGCCGCAGCCGGTGGGCCAGCCAGATGTTGAGGCCGACCATGAAGGCCGCCAGCAGACCGAAGACGAAGAACAGCCCGATCTTCGTCCACAGTGTGGTGCTGAACACGGACGAGTAGTGCACCGACCGGTACCACAGCCAGTTCGTCCAGAAGCCGGCGAACATGCTGAATGTCATACCGAGGACGGCGAGCACGCCCAGCGTCAGGAGCAGGACCCTGACCCGCCGGGATGGTCGGCCCGCCCCCGTCCGTGGCCCCGCTGGGCCCTGGCCGCGGTCCGGCATCTGGAAAGCCAAGGTGCGCCCCTCGAAATTCGCTCTCGATCCATCGGGCCCCCATGCTCCGCGGGCCCCGGTGGCCCCCCGTGATCGCGGGCCGACACATATGCAACTTACTCAGCTCCTGCTCGGTTCCCGATTCCGGTGGGGAACGAGGCAGGATTGTGACCATGTCCAACACTCCCATGGCAGCGAACCCCCTCACCCGGGCCGTACTCGAGATCGACGAGTACGCCTCCGGTCTCGGCTGGGACCAGCCCGCTCGCCTCTTCGCCCTCGTAGACACCGCTCGGCTGCGCAGCCAGGAACCCGCGCTCGCGGCCCAGCTGGGCCTTGAGGTCGAGTCCGAGACCGCCGGTCTCACCCCGATCGAGCAGGACGAGATCGCGTCCGGCAAGCCGCTCGACGAGTTCCTCGCCACCATCGCCTGGCCCGACGCGGTGGCCGGCTGCGCGCTCACGGTGGAGCGGCTGATGCTGCCGCCGTCCGCCGAGGCGCAGGTCCCGAAGAACCTCAGCGAGGCCAAGCTGGCCAGGTGGGTGGCCGAGCACCCGGAGCGCCAGGAGGTGCGGATGACGGTGGCGGTGCTGCGCGACGGCACCCGTGAGTCGGCGCTGCGGCTGCGCGAGAAGGACACCCCGACCGAGGTCCTGACCGGCCCCGACCTGGTCCCGGGCCTCGCGGACGCCCTGTCGGCGACGTTCGCCGACTGATCTTCTGGCCTTCTGGTACGACGGCAGGGGCGCCCCTCGTCCGAGTGGGCGCCCCTGGTCATGTCATGTCACGTCAGGCGGAATCTCAGCCCTTGGCGGTGCACTTCGGCAGCGCCGCGGTGTTCCCGCCGCGGATGTCCTTGAGCGCGCCCAGCGCGTCCTTGATCGTCTTCACCTTGACCAGGGTGAGCCCGCTCGGCTTGTCCGCGGCGGCCTCGGCGCAGTTGTCGGCGGGCGTCAGGAAGTACTGGGCACCCTTGTCGCGCGCGCCGACGGTCTTCATGTCGACGCCGCCGATCGGCCCGACCGTGCCGTTGTCGTCGATGGTGCCGGTGCCGGCCACGAACTTGCCGCCGGTCAGGCTGCCCGGGGTGAGCTTGTCGTAGATGCCGAGCGCGAACATCAGACCGGCGCTGGGGCCGCCGACATCGGCGAGCTTGATGTCGATGCTGAACGGAAACGTGTGATCGGTCCCGGCGGAGATCCCGACGATGGCCCGCTTGGGCCCGCTGTCGTCGGACGCGGCCGTGGTGATCGCGACGTCCTGCGTGGTGGTGGCCGTCTTGTGGGCCTTCTCGGCGGCGGCCTGGTCCTTGGCCGGGACGACGGTGAAGACGACCTTCTGGCCCGCCTTGTGCTTGGTGACGAACGTGGCGACGTCGGAGGGCTGCTTGACCGCGTGGCCGTCGACCGCCTTGATCACATCACCGGCGTGCAGCCTGCCCTCGGCCGGGGAGTCCTTGACCACGGTGGAGACGATCACCCAGGACTTCACCGGGACGTCCAGCTGCTTCAGCGCGGCGACCTTGGCGCTCTCCTGGGACTGGCTGAACTCCTCGGCGTTCTGCTGCGAGGACTGCTCCTCCGTGGTGCCCTTCGGGTAGAGCGTGTCGTGCGGCACGACCTTGCTGTCGCGCGACAGCCAGCCGTAGACGGCCTCCACCAGGTTCATCCGGAAGTCCACGCTGGTCACCCGCACGGTGGTCATGTTCAGATGACCGTCCGTCGGATACGTCTTGCGCCCGGAGATCTGGAGCACCGGCTCGCCCTGGTGGTTCCCGAGCGTGTTCACGGTCGGCCCGGGGGACATCTCCGCGTACGGCACGGGGATGAGCACTCCGGCGCACAGGAGCGCGATCAGCATCAGGGTGGAGGCGAGCATCGTCGCGGTGCGGCGTGGCATGCCTCGACAGTACGTGACGCACCTGTCGGCGCACTGTCAGGTACCCCCGTCAGGCGCCGTCCGCGCCCGTGCCGGACCGCTCCATCGCCTCCCGGAACCGCGCGTATCCGTCCAGCTCGGGCCCGTCGCTGCGCGCCCTGCGCGTCCGGTTGGCCCAACTGCCCCACAGCCCGCCACCGACCGCACCCATAAGCGGAATCAGCAGCCAGACAAGCGCGCCCATGCCGACCTCCCTACGCCGTGAGCGTCCGCAACTGACTGATCAGCAGATTAACCATCCGCACTGACAACGCTCACGTGCGGGGGGCGGTTACGCAACCGGAGTCGCCGGTGGGCCGGGAGTGACCGGTTCGGCGCAGTGGCGCGCCCTGTTTCGGCGGGCTCCGCCCGTTTTCAGCGGGCCGACCGACCGTTTCAGCAGGCCCCGACCCATTCCTCGGTGCCGTCCGAGAACGTCTGGTGCTTCCAGATGGGCACTTCGTGCTTGAGGTCGTCGATCAGCTTCCGGCACGCCTCGAAGGCCTCCGCGCGGTGCGGACACGCCACGGCGACGACCACCGCGATGTCCCCCACGCCCAGCTCGCCGACCCGGTGCACGGCGGCCAGGGCCCGCACCGGGTGGTCCGCGACGACCTTCTCGGCGACCCGCCGCATCTCGGCCTCGGCACTGGGATGGCAGGAGTAGCCGAGCGCGTCCACGTCGGCGCCCCCGTCGTGGTTGCGCACCGTGCCCACGAACAGCGCGATACCGCCGGCCGCCGCGTCCCCGACCGCCCGGAACACCTCGTCCACCGAGAGCGCGCTCTCCCTGACGCCGATCAGCTTGACGGGATCCTGCGCGGCCCGCTCCCCGGGGTGCTCGCTCATCTCAGCCATGCCACCATCGTGCCGCACGCCGAAGACGCCGAGGAATACGAGGTTCACCCGGCACCGGCGCGGGCGCCTTGGATGCTCGTACGGACGCGGGGGGCGCCGTGCCGCTCGTACCCTGCCGTGAAGCTCGTACGGGCGCGGCTTACCGCCGGCGCGCCTTGCGGGCCCGGCGTACCACCGCCGCCGCGCCCAGCAGGGCCACCGTCGCACCGGCCGCGCCCGCCGCCGTGGCGTCCTTGCGGCCGAGTCGCCGGCCGGCCACCGTATGCCGCCCGGCGGCCTCCTCCAGCAGCTCCGCGAGGACTTCCTCGTTGGTCCACTTCGGCCGCCATCCCGCGTCGTGCAGCCGACTGCCGCTGACCACCCACGGGTACATCGTGTAGGCCAGGTCGCCCGCCGGGGAGGGGGTGAGCCCGATCCGGTGCAGCCGTGCCGCCGCGCCCAGCGCGACCGCCGAGGGCAGCTCCATGCGCCGGATCCCGCTGAGCTCCTCGACCTCCTCCTGCTCCAGCCACCCGTCGCAGCCGACGGCCAGCTCCCCCTCGACCTTCTCCAGGACGGCGTACTCCAGGGCCCCGCACAGATCCTCGACATGGCAGAACTGCCACGCGGGCCGCGAACCGGCCACCACAAGGAGCCGAGGCGACTCGAAGTACCTGGTCAGCGCGGTGTCCGTGCCGCCGACCAGCACGGCGGGCCGTACGACGGTGACATTCAGACCGGGGTGTGCGCGGGGCGCGCGGCGGGCGAGGCGCTCGATCTCCAGCAGGTCACCGACGCCGGTCGCCTCGGCCGTCGCCCGCAGCTCGGCGTCCTCCGACAGCGGCAGCTCGTTGTCCGGCAGCGCGCCGTAGACCATCGCCGAGGTGCACAGCACCACCCGGTGCACGCCGGCCGCCGCCGCGGCGGTCAGCACGGTCTGCGTCCCCCGGACGTTGTAAGCGGTCCGCGCGGCCGCGTCGCTGCCGAGATCCAGGTCGAGCGCGAGGTGGACGACCACGTCGGCACCGCGCAATTTGTCCGCGATGGCCGGATCGCGGACGTCCAGGATGTGCCACTGCGCCTCTTCGCACTCCCCGCGCCGCTCGTCGATCGCGACGACCTGCCGGATCTCCTCCGACGCGGCCAGCCGGGCCGTGAGCAGGGCTCCGACGCCGGTCGCCGCGCCGGTGACCGCCACGACGGGCCCGCGCACGGCGGGTTTGCGCCCGGCGGACGTCTCTGAGTGGTTTCGCGCTGCGCGAACCTGCGGATCTGGGGAACTCACCCGGCATCTCCAGCGGTTGTCTTCTGTACGGGCGTGCAAGACGCGCACGTACGAGGTGCATCCATCCTGCCGCAGGCCTTCCGCGGGCGGAGCATCGAGGCTCGATCGGGTCCGGGTGTCTACGCTGGGTGGTGTTGTCGGGCAGCCGCGCCGCCGGAGAAGACCGGTGGCCTTACCAGCCGAGGAATCCCGTGAGTGACACCCCATTCGGTTTCGGCCTTCCGCCGGAGGAGCCGGAGGACGGCGACGAGGGCAAGAAGAAGGACCAGCAGAGCGGTGGTGGTCAGGGACCGGCCAACCCCTTCGGTTTCGGCGGTATGCCCGGAGCCGGTGGCTTTGGCGGCCCCGGCGCCGACAATCCGCTCGCTGCCATGTTCGGTTCGCTGAACCCCACCGATCTCGGTGCCGCGTTCCAGCAGCTGGGCCAGATGCTCTCCTACGAGGGCGGCCCGGTGAACTGGGACATGGCCAAGCAGATCGCGCGCCAGACGGTCGCCCAGGGCACCGCGGACGGCTCCAAGGACGCGAGCGTCGGCCCGTCCGAGCGCAAGGCCGTGGAGGAGGCCGTACGCCTGGCCGATCTGTGGCTGGACGACGCCACCTCCCTGCCGTCGGGCTCCGCCTCCGCGGTGGCCTGGTCGCGCGCGGAGTGGGTCGAGGCGACCCTGCCCGCCTGGCGGGAGCTGGTCGACCCGGTCGCCGAGCGGGTCGGCGCGGCCATGGGCGATGTGCTGCCGGAGGAGATGCAGGCCATGGCGGGCCCGCTGATCGGCATGATGCGCTCGATGGGCGGCGCCATGTTCGGCACGCAGATCGGGCAGGCCGTCGGCGTGCTCGCGGGCGAGGTCGTCGGCTCCACGGACATCGGCCTGCCGCTCGGCCCGGCCTGCAAGGCCGCGCTGCTGCCGGCCAATGTGGAGGCGTTCGGCAAGGACCTGGGCGTGCCGCTGGACGAGGTGCGGCTCTACCTGGCCCTGCGCGAGGCCGCCCACCAGCGCCTGTTCGCGCATGTGCCGTGGCTGCGCTCGCATCTGTTCGGCGCGGTCGACGGCTATGCGCGCGGCATCAAGGTCGACACCGCGAAGCTGGAGGACGTGGTCGGCCAGTTCGACCCGCAGAACCCCGAGCAGCTGCAGGACGCGCTTCAGCAGGGCATGTTCCAGCCCGAGGACACGCCGGAGCAGAAGGCCGCCCTGGCGCGTCTGGAGACCGCTCTGGCGCTCGTGGAGGGCTGGGTCGACGCGGTGGTCCACGCGGCCGCCAAGCCCCGTCTGTCGTCCGCCGACGCCCTGCGCGAGACCCTGCGCCGCCGCCGGGCCACCGGTGGCCCGGCGGAGCAGACGTTCGCCACGCTGATCGGTCTGGAGCTGCGCCCCCGTCGGCTGCGCGACGCCTCCCGCCTGTGGGCCTCGCTCACCGACGCGCGCGGTGTCGACGGCCGGGACGCCCTGTGGCACCACCCGGACATGCTGCCGACCGCGACCGACCTGGACGACCCGGACGGCTTCGTGCACCGCGAGCAGATGGACTTCTCCGAGCTGGACAAGATGCTCGGCGAGGCCGCCGACAAGCCGAATCTGAAGAAGGACGTCGAGAAGGACGACAAGGCCGAGGGCGACGACACCGAGTGAGCCTGTACGACGACGCGGTCCTCGTCCTGAAGGGGTACGAGGGCCAGGACGAGCTGCGCCAGTCCTACCTGGAGCACCTGGCGGCCCACCCCGACGGCATGTGGAAGGCCTGTCACGCGGGCCATGTCACGGCGAGCGCCCTGGTGATCGACCCCGAGCGCGGCCGGGTGCTGCTCACGCTCCACCGCAAGCTGCGGATGTGGCTCCAGATGGGCGGCCACTGCGAGCCGGGCGACGCCACCGTGGCGGCGGCCGCGCTGCGCGAGGCGACGGAGGAGTCGGGCATGGCCGGGCTCACGCTGCTGCCCGGCGGCCCGGTGCGCCTGGACCGGCATCCGATCCCCTCGCCGTGCCACTGGCACTACGACGTCCAGTACGCGGCGCTGGCCCCCTCCGGCGCCGTGGCGGCGATCAGCGACGAGTCCCTCGACCTGCGCTGGTTCCCCTACGACGAGGTCGCGAGCGTGGCCGACGAGTCGGTCGTACGGCTCATGGACGCGACCCGCGCGAGGCTGTGAGGCGGTCGCGAGACCGTGAGCGGTAAGGGGCGACTGCCATGGCGGTCGCCCCTTACTTCTGCCCTACGGACGCGCCTTTCCCGGGCGGTCAGCTCCAGACGTTGCCCTGGTTGCCGCCGCGCGCCCCGTGCTGGCCCATGCCGAACTGGGCGGCGACGCCGTGGCCGATCACCGCGTTCTGCGGCGGCAGCAGCTCGCTGGGCTGGACCAGCGCGAACCCGGAGCCCATGAAGCTCAGCTCCCAGCCCTCACCGGTGTTGCCGCGCCTGCGCCACACCCCGGAGGAGTGCGTCTGGGCCTGCATCTGCACGCGCAGCCCGGTCGACCAGGCCACGATCGCGTCGGCGTCGCAGTTGACGTACCGGTCCGGGGTGACCTGCATCAGCAGCGGCGACCCGGAGGTCATCAGGGCGACCCGGCCGCGCCCGGTGATGTTCAGCTGGTACTTACCGGAGCCGGAGATGCCGTAGAGGCTGTCGACGGCGATGACCTCGTGGTGCAGCGAGGAGTCCATGGCGAGCACGTAGGAGCTGTCGACGGTCAGCCCGTCCTGCTCCACGTCCATGATGTGCACGTGCTGGGAGAGGTTGGCCAGATAGACCGTGCCCTGCCCGTGGCAGCGCATCAGGTCCAGGCCCTCGCCGGTGTGGGCACGCGCGCGCCGCTGGTTGTTGCTGTGGTACTCGGCGTCGAACTCGACCAGGCCCTGGTAGGCGACCATGCTGCCCTTGCGGGCGAGGATGTCGTCGTGGCCCTCCATGACGACGCGCAGCAGCTGCGCGTTCTGGAGACTCCAGCGCTCCTGCGTCTGGTTGTCGTTGTACGCGAAAATCGGACTCTGCATGGCGTGTTGACTCCCCCTCAGCCCCGGACCCGCAGGCGGTCGGTGCTGTCCTCACTGGGCTGGACGACGACGATGCCCTGTCCGGAGAAGGCCATCTGGTAGGCCTCGCCGCTGCCCCGGCCGATCAGCGACTGCGCCTTGAAGCTGCGCTTGCCCTTGACCTTCAGGTTCGGCGACCAGGCGACGAGCGCGTCCGGGTCGACGTACGTCTCGTCCTCGCCGCCGCCGCAGTCCACGACGATCGGCGTGCCCCGGGAGGTCAGCGCGACCCAGCCCTGCCCGGAGATCCGCGTGTTCCACAGGCCCTGCCCGGCGAACTTCGCGAGCCCCTTCACCCGCTCCACGCCCCAGCTCAGGTGCGCGTCGAAGGCGAGGAGGTTGGTGGCGTTGACGGAGATGCCGTCGCCGTTGAGGTTGATCACGACGACGTTCGCGCCGTAGTCGGCGAGATAGAGCAGCCCGTCCCCGGAGCACTTCATCAGCGGGGCGCCCTCGCCGGTGATCCAGTCCCGGGCGATCTGGCGGACCGCGGGCGGGTTGGGCTCGTACTGCACGAAGCCCTCGTAGGCGACCATCGAGCCCACGCGCGCGAAGAGGTCGTTGCCGGTCTGCATGGCGACCTTGAGCATGTGGTGCCCGTGGTTCTCCATACGGGCGGTGACGGGTGCGGGAGCGAAGCCCGCGAGCGGCTGGTTCATGACGGGCTCCCTCAGACCTCGTACGGCTGGACGACGATGAAGTTGCCGGGCGCGCCCCGGAACTGGAGGTTGACGCTCTCTCCGGTGTCGCCGGGGTAGGCGTTGCGGCGCATGCGGACCTGGCTGGAGACGATCACCTGGGCCGCCGCCGACCAGGCCACCACCGCGTTGCAGTCGGCGAAGGTGGTCGGGGTGACGGGCAGCACCACGGGCGTGCCGTGCGTCTTGACGACGATGGTTCCGGTGCCCTGGAACTGCATGGTGAACAGCGCGCCGCCGGGGATGCCGTGGCCCTCGACGCGCCGGACCTCGTACTGGAGGGTCTCGTCGAAGGCGAGCACATTCTCGGCGGACACACAGATCGCGTCGCCCTGGAGCTCGATCGGGTGCAGGTAGGTGGCGTTCTCGGCGAGGAACACCTGGCCCTGGCCGGTGCAGCGCATCAGCTGCATCTCCTGGCCGGTGGCGTTGCCGACGATACGGCCGGCGAAACCGGCGCCCTTGTAGCTGAAATCGACCTTGCCCTGGTAGAGCACCATGCTGCCCTGCTTGGCCAGCACCGGCTGCCCGCCGATGCCGAGGTCGACACGCATGAGCTTCTTGTTCTGCTGCGTCCAGCGCTGCCCGGTGGGCGTCTCCTTGAACTTCTGGAGCGCGGCACCCACACCGGCGCCGCCCTGCGGGGCGCCCTGGGGCACACCGTAGGAGGCGGCGGTCTGCTGCCCGGGGATCTGGCCGTGGCCCGGCGGCATGGGCGCGCCGGGCTGGGCGCCGTAGCCGGGGGGCATCGGGGCGGACGGCTGCCCGCCGTAGGAGGGCTGCGGGGGCTGACCGCCGTACGACGGCTGCTGCGGGGGCTGGCCGTAGGGCGCGGGGGCCGGGGCGGGCGGCGGGACGGTGCCCGTCGGCCCCGGAGGCGGGGCCAGCGGTGCGATGACCGTCGGCGCACCGTGCACGTCCGGCGCGCCCGGGGCCGGGGGCGGGGTCTGGCCGGGTGGCGTGAAGCCCTGCGGCGGGGTGCTGCCGGGGGCGGGGAAGCCCTGGGGAGGCGTGGAGCCTGCCGGGGTGAAGCCCTGAGGAGGCGTGGAGCCCGGCGGGGTGAAGCCCTGTGGGGGTGTGTTGCCGGCCGGTGGGGCGTAGCCCTGGTCGGCGGGTCGGGGTGCGGCGGGTGCCGGGGGCGGCGCGGGGGCCGCTGGGGTGGCGGTCTCGGTGGGCGGGGCGAACGCGGGCGGGGCGAAGCCGGGGATGGCGCCGGGCTGCGGCTGCGGCTCCGGGGCGGCGGGCGCCTCCTCCTCCAGCACCTCGCCGCCGAAGTTCTTCAGCAGCGCCTCCAGGCCGCCGTCGAAGCCCTGTCCGACCGCGGCGAACCGCCAGGCGTCCTTGAAGTAGATGTCGCCGAGCATGACGGCCCGCTCGGTGGAGAACTCCGCGCCGGTGAAGGAGTACCGGGCGACCTCCTCGCCGCCCGCGACGATACGCAGGTAGCCGGGGCCGACCTGCGACATCTGCCCGGTCCCGTCGAGGGTCGCCGTGAAGGACAGCTTGCGGATCCGCTCCGGGATCCGGTCGAGCGTGACCCGGAACGACTCCGTGTCGCCCGCCTGGGCCCCGAGCAGCTGGATGGACTCCTCCGGCGACTTCGGCTGGTTGAAGAAGACGAAGTACCGGTCGTCCGAGAGCCGTTCCTCGGCGTCCAGGCCGAAGCAGCTGATGTCGAAGGTCAGTCCGGGGCCGGTGATCTGCACGCCTACGTACAGATCGGTGCCCGCCGTGAGGTCACTGATCCTGGCCTTGTGGCCGCGTTGGAATTCCCTGGCCATGCGATCCGACCGTCCCCCATCCCGAAATATGTGAGTCGCGCCAGGCTAACGGCTGTGACCGACAACCACCCCGGCCGGTCCCCGTCGGTACAGACCCGGTACAGAACCGATTCCGGCCACACACACGCGAGCCGCGCGGGACGGGGTCACTCGCCCCGCCCGTCGGGCACGTGCGGCAGCCGGGCGGCGGCGACCACGCCCTCCAGGTAGCCGCGGGCCCGCTCGGTGCGCGGATATGCCTCCAGCAGCCGCCAGAAGTCGGGGCCGTGACCGGGCACCAGAAGGTGCGCAAGCTCATGGCAGAGCACGTAGTCGATGACGTACTCCGGCATGCCCTGGAGCCGGTGGGAGAGGCGGATGCTGCCCTCGGCCGGGGTGCACGAGCCCCAGCGGGTGTTCTGGTTGGTGACCCAGCGCACGGAGGCCGGGCGGGCGCCGCCGTCGAAGAACTGCGCCGACAGCCGCTCGGCGCGCTCGGCCAGCTCGGCGTCGCCGAGCACCCGCCGGCTCTCCTGGGCGGCGAGTTTGTCGAGCATGACGGTCACCCAGCGTTGCTCCTCCGCCTTCGACATCCGGGCGGGGATCAGTACGACAGTGCGATCGCCCTCACGGTAGGCGGAGACCGTCCGGCGGCGCCGGGCACTCCTGCGGACCTCGATCGCGCTCGTCGCGCTGCGCTCTGTCTTTCCGGCACGGTGCTGAAGTGGGTCGGCGGACACGCCCCGACGTTACCCGCTGGACAGGGGCAAAGTCCCGGGTCCCGGACGGTTCGACGCGCCTGCCGGTTCATATGAAGATCACCCGCCGCCTGTGGATAACTTTCCACGCCCCGCGGGCCGAGGGGGCATGCTGGCAGGCGTCGGCGGAAATCGACCAATCCGCCGATGTCTTGAGAGTCAGCAGATACACGGATTCAGGGGGATCTGTCATGCATCCGGTGATGAAACCCGCGCTGCGGCGCGGCTGGCGTGATCTCGGCACGGTCCAGTTCGGGATGACTCCCGCGCACGCGCTGACGCTGGGTCCGATGGACACCGCCACGAGCGGCTTCCTTGACCTGCTCAACGGCACCCGGGGGCTGCCGCTCCTGCGCGCGGAGGGCCGCCGGCTGAAGCTGCCGGACGGCCGGGTGGACACACTGGTGGACCGGCTGGCCCGCGCGGGCCTCGTGGACGACGCGCGCGGCGGCGGACCGGCCGCGGCCGCGCTGCGCGGGCGGACGGAGGTGCTGCGGCGGCTGCGCCCCGACCTGGCCTCGCTCTCCCTGACCACGCCCGAGCCGGGCGGCGCGCTGGCCCGGCTCGCCGCCCGCCGCGCGCTGCGGGTCCGGGTGATCGGTGCGGGCCGGGTGGGTGCCGTGCTGGCGGCGGTGCTGTCGGGCGCGGGTGTCGGGCAGGTGGAGGTGCGCGAGGAGGGGCGGGTGCGGCCCTGGGACGTGGCGCCGGGCGGGCTGCCGCCCGAGTCGGTCGGTGAGCGCCGGGACACGGCGGCAGCGGCGGCCGTCCGCCGGGCCGCCCCGGACCGCCCGCTCCGCCATCCCCACTCCCCCGGTTCCGGCGCCGGGGAACCGGGGCTCTCCCTGGTGATCCTCGCGCCCCGGGACGAGGTGGCCGTGCACGCCCCGGATCCGCGCGCCGCACAGTCGCTGCTGGCCGCGGGCATCCCGCATCTGTACGCGGGGGTGGTGGAGGGCACAGGAGTCGTGGGCCCGCTGGTGCTGCCGGGCGAGACGGCCTGCGCCGGGTGTCTGCACGAGTCGCGCACGGACCGTGATCCGGCCTGGCCCCGGCTGCTCGCGCAGTGGCGCTCCGGCGCGGGATCCCGCCCGGTCGGAGCCTGTGACCTGGCCCTGTCCACGGCGGTCGCCGGACTGGCCGCGGCCCACGCCCTGGCCCATCTGGACGGCGCGTCGTCGTCCGCCGCGGGCGCCCGCTGGGAGGTGTCCCTACCCGGTCTGAACTGGCATTCCCGCCCGGTCGTGCCGCACCCGGGCTGCCGCTGCGGCGGGGCCGAAAGGCCAGGTGAGAAACCGGAGGGGGAACACTCCTCAACCCCGGGGCGGTCACGCGCGACAATGGCGGTGCAACGGCCGTCGACGGAGCGGGCACGCGAAGCGGGCGCGGCACGGCCGACAGGGACTTGGAGGGCGCATGTCTGATCTTCCCCGGAAGGCGGTCACCCGGACCGCCAAGCTCGCCGCGCTCCCGCTCGGCTTCGCCGGCCGGGCGACCTGGGGGCTGGGCAAGCGGATCGTGGGCGAGTCCGCGGAGATCGTCGGCCGGGAGCTGCAACAGCGCACGGCGGAGCAGCTCTTCAAGGTCCTGGGCGAGCTGAAGGGCGGGGCCATGAAGTTCGGGCAGGCCCTGTCCGTCTTCGAGTCCGCGCTGCCCGAGGAGGTCGCCGGGCCCTATCGGGCGGCCCTGACCAAGCTCCAGGAGGCGGCACCGCCGATGCCGACCCGCACGGTGCACGCGGTGCTGATGGAGCGGCTCGGGCCGGACTGGCGGGAGCTGTTCGAGGAGTTCGAGGACAAGCCCGCGGCGGCGGCCTCGATCGGCCAGGTGCACCGGGCGGTGTGGCACGACGGCCGCGAGGTGGCGGTCAAGGTGCAGTACCCGGGCGCCGGTGAGGCCCTGCTGTCCGACCTGATCCAACTGGGCCGGTTCGCCCGGTTGTTGGGGCCGCTCATCCCGGGCGTGGACATAAAGCCGCTGATCGCGGAGTTGCGGGACCGGGTCTCCGAAGAGCTGGACTACGGGCTGGAGGCCGCGGCCCAGACGGCGCACGCGCAGGAGTTCGCGGGTGATCCGGATGTGGTGGTCCCGGCGGTGGTGCACCAGTGCGAGCAGGTGCTGGTGACGGAGTGGATCGACGGTGTTCCGCTGTCGGAGATCATCGCCGAGGGCACGCCGGAGCAGCGGGACCGGGCCGGGCAGCTGCTCGCCCGCTTCCTGTTCTCGGGCCCGGCCCGCACCGGGCTGCTGCACGCCGACCCTCACCCGGGCAACTTCCGGCTGCTGCCGGGCGGCCCGGAGGGCGAGGACGACTGGCGGCTCGGGGTGCTGGACTTCGGCACCGTCGACCGGCTCCCCGGCGGGCTGCCCGCGCCGATCGGGATCTCCCTGCGGATGACGCTGGACGGCGACGCGGAGACGGTCTACGAGCTGCTCTGCGAGGAGGGGTTCGTCAAGGAATCCATAGAGCTGGATCCCGACGCGGTCCTCGACTATCTGCTGCCGATCATCGAGCCTGCCCGTGTCGACGCGTTCACCTTCACCCGCTCCTGGATGCGCAGCCAGGCCGCGCGCATCGCCGACCCCCGTTCCCCCGCCTACCAGCTCGGCAAGCAGCTCAACCTCCCCCCTGCCTACCTTCTGATCCACCGCGTCACCCTCAGCACCATCGGCGTCCTGTGCCAGCTGGGCGCCACGGTCCGCCTCCGCGAGGAACTGGAGTCCTGGCTCCCGGGCTTCTTCCTCCTGGACGAACCGGAGGAGCTGGAGGAGCCGGCGGACCTGGCGGAGGCGGACGAAGCGGCGGAGGCGGAGGAGTTCCTGGAGGAGGAACTCGCCGAGGAGTCCGCCGCGGAGGCGTGAGCCGGGGCCCCGAAAAAGCCCGGGCCCCGGAGCCGGGGCGCGTGCTCCAATGGGGAGGGAACAGGCCGTCCTTCGGGCCGAGGACGAGCGCTTCCAGCTGGTGGCCGAGGCGGCCGGCACCGGGCAGGTCGCCGGTGCCGTCGGCTCGTACCGGACCGATCCGGGCGCGGGATGGTTCGAGCACGGCGTCATGATCGGCGCCGATCGGCGGCGCAGGAGTTGCGTGGCAGGGGCGACGACGCTGTCGCTGCGCCACATGTTCGAAGAGCGGCGCCACCACCACAGGTGCCAGGCCCGCGTCCTCGTCCGCAGTGAGCCCTCGCTCGCGCTACAGCGCCGGCTGATGGGGTGTGTTCGCCGAGGAGTTCGCCCGGGGCCGGGGCCCGGGCGGCGGGTGCGGCGCGGCAGGCCGGTGGCGGATCACCACCAGTTCGAGTCCAGACGACCCTCGATGGCACGGAGGTTGTCGCGGGAGCAGGCGGCGCAGAAGTAGCTGGGAGCGCCGTCCTCCACGGAGCAGGTCCAGGTGGCGGGGTGGGGGGCGGGGGCGGGGACACCGCAGCGGGCGCACACGAGGGGGACCGGGCGCTCCGCGGAGCCGCCCTGATCGCTTCCTGGGGGAAGACTCGTCACCCGGTGACGATAACTCCGTGTCCGGCGGGCGGCACGCAGAACGCACCGCGGGGGCCGGTCCGTTCGGCCGGACCGGCCCCCGCGGGGAGTCACCACATCGTTCGGGTTCTGCCCCGTACGGGGAAGCACCTTTTCGTCGTATGCGGGATTTACTGCATGACGGCCATGGCGAGCGCACGGCGGGCACGCAGCGAAGCGCGTTCGGCGCGGCGCTGCATGCGCTGGGCGACGGCCAGGCGGGTGGCCTGGCGTTGCCGGTGGGCGTCATGGAGGCGGTCGTGCATATGAGCACGAGCCAGGGCTTCTTGCATGAGTTGCATCTCACGGGTCCTGTTCTGGCGGGCTTCGGTCGCGCCGGAGGTGGTGGAGTCTGGGATCGCGGAGCCTGCGGGCTCGCTGGTGGACGGCTTCATCGGGGCCTGCTTCTTGGGGTCGTGCGTGAGGGGACGGTCGATTGTTCCTGCGGTGTTCATGCCGTGACCGGGTTCTTCCGCGGGCGGCCACGCGGCCGCTTCCGGGCGACGACGACACCCTGGACGAACAGCTCGCCGCCCCAGACGCCCCAGGGCTCACGCCGCTCCTTCGCCCCGGCGAGGCAGGCCTCCATCAGGGGGCAGGTGCGGCAGAGGGACTTGGCGTACTCCACGTCCGCGGGCGACTCGGCGAAGAAGACCTCCGGGTCGTAGGAGCGGCACGGGACGGGCACGCCGAGGTTCTCGATGGCGTCGTCGAGCGCGGTGAGCGCGGTGAGCGGGATCAAGGTGGAGTCCTCCGTGAGGCCGGGCGGGGGGATCGTTTGCGAAGGCGGTACGGACGGGGCGTGCGCTTCGAGTTGCACGGGTGGTTTTCCTCGTCTGGTCGTCCGGCCGGTTGACCGGGTGTCGGCTGGTACCGGGTTCTTTTCTTGTCCCGAGGCCCCTTCGCGTCGTCCTTCCCGTTCGGGAAAAACTGAAGGGCCGCGGATCCCGGATGGGGTTCCGCGGCCCTGAAGGCGCCGGCCTGATCGAATCAGGCTGGATAACTCCAGGGTTCTGGCCCACGGAAGGCCCACATCTGGTGGTGCTGCGTCGTCTGCTTCCGGAATCCGGCACCAGTCGCCGTAAAGGCATAGGCATGTGCCTGTGCTTCTACTGCTCCCAGTGCCTTGGTCGGTCGCTCATTGCGCTCATCGCGGACGGGGAGGCCCGCGACGGGCAGGGAGGACGCCGGGTGCGCGGCACGGATGCCGGACAGACCGGTGCCCCGGTCGAAGGCGCCGAGCAGGCACAGGGAGACGGCCGAGCGATCGGTCAGTTTGGCCGTGCTGATGTTGCTGACGTTGATGCTGATCACTGGACTCGCCTCCTCTCGGCGTCTCTGGGACCGGTGAACCGATCCGTTTCGTATGTGCAAGTACATCACGGAGGGCGGGCCTTGGAGAAGGCCGCTGCTTCCGTGCCTAGAACCTATGGGGATTCCCGGCGCGTGCGCAAACTATTTTTGCGACGAGTTCGTATCAGTCCACCGCGATCTCGCCATCAAGCTCCTGACCTGCGCAGATGGCCAGGACTTCGGCTCCGTAGCTGCGCAGCTTGCGGCTGAGGACGCCGGGGATGCGGGAGAGCTCGGCGGGGCTGTCCGGACGGTTCTCGGCGATGGCCATCAGGGTGCGGTCGGTGAAGACGCAGAAGTCCGGCTGCCCGCTGTTCGCGGCCTGGACGGCGCGCCATTCGCGCAGCCGCTCGTAGAGCCCCTCGTCCATGTCGGAGGGGCAGTCCTCGCAGCGCATCAGCTTCATCTCGCCGGCGTCGGTGAGAGTGCGGCCGCAGACCCGGCAGCGGGCCGGGGTGCGCTGGGCGCGCCGGGGCACCGCGGTGGCGTCCACACCCCGGATGCCGCGCTCGACACCCCCGACGGACCCGGCGCTGCGGCCGACGGTGGGGGTGGTGCCGGGGCGCAGTCCGTCGAGGAAGCGGCTGGGTCTGCGGTTGTGGCGGCCACCGGGTGAGCGGGACAGGGACCAGGAGACATGGAGGCGTTCGCGGGCGCGGGTGACGCCGACGTACAGGAGGCGGCGTTCCTCCTCGATCTGTTCGTCGGTCCTGGCGTAGGTGATGGGCAGCATGCCCTCGGCGACGCCCACCAGGAAGACGGCGTCCCATTCCAGGCCCTTGGCCGCGTGCAGGGAGGCGAGGGTGACGCCCTGGACGGTGGGGGCGTGCTGGGCGGCCGCCCGCTCGTCCAGTTCGGCGACGAAGTCGGCGAGGGTGGCGCCGGGGCGGGCGGCGGCGAGGTCCTGGGCGAGGTTGACCAGAGCGGTGAGGGACTCCCAGCGCTCTCTGACGGCGCCGGAGCCGGCCGGCGGCTGGGTGGTCCAGCCGCCCTCGCCCGACAGCACGGCGCGCACCTGGGAGGGCAGGTCCACGACGTCGTCCAGGCGGGAGTCGTTGCCCCCGAAGCGGGCGGCGCCGCGCAGGGCGAGGCCGGCCTTGCGCACCTCGGGCCGGTCGAAGAAGCGCTCGGCGCCGCGCAGCTGGTAGGGGACGCCGGCGTCGGCGAGTGCCTGCTCGTAGGTCTCGGACTGGGAGTTGGTGCGGAACAGGACGGCGATCTCGGCGGCCGGGACTCCGGCGTCGATCAGCTCGCGGATGCGGCGGGCGGCGCCCTCGGCCTCGGCGGGCTCGTCGGTGTACTCGGTGTAGCCGGGTTCGGGTCCCGAGGGGCGCTGGGAGACGAGTTCCAGCCGGTGGTCGGCGGCGCGGCCGTGGGCCTGGGCGAGCAGGCCGTTGGCGAGGCGGACGACCTGGGGGGTGGAGCGGTAGTCGCGGACCAGCTTGACGACGGTGGCGCCGGGGTGGCGGGCGCGGAAGTCGAGCAGATGGTCGGGCGTTGCTCCGGTGAACGAGTAGATGGTCTGGCTGGCGTCGCCGACCACGCACAGGTCGTCGCGGTCGCCGAGCCACAGGTCCAGCAGGCGCTGCTGGAGCGGGCTGACGTCCTGGTACTCGTCCACCACGAAGTGCTGGTACTGGGCGCGCACCTGTTCGGCGATGTCCTGGCGGTCCTGGAGGACGGCGACGGTGAGCAGCAGGACGTCCTCGAAGTCGATCACCGCGCGATCGCGTTTGAGGTCCTCATAGGCCGCGTACAGGTGTGCGATCTCGGTGGGATCGCGGGGGGCCTCGCGGCCGGCCTTCGCGGCAGCGTACGGATAATCGGCGGGAATCGTCTGGGTGACCTTGCACCATTCGATCTCGCCGGTGACATCGCGCAGCTCGCCGCGGTCCAGTCGGGTGCCGAGTCCGGCGGCCGCGTCGGCGACGAGCTGGATCTTGCGGTCGACCAGCCGGGGCAGACTGCCACCGACGGCTTTCGGCCAGAAGTACTGGAGCTGGCGCAGGGCCGCGGAGTGGAAGGTGCGGGCCTGGACGCCCTGGGCGCCGAGCTGGCGCAGCCGGCCGCGCATCTCGCCCGCGGCACGGTTGGTGAAGGTGACGGCGAGCACGGTGGCGGGCTGGAGGATGCCGGAGCGCACTCCGTAGGCGATGCGGTGGGTGATCGCCCGGGTCTTGCCGGTGCCCGCGCCGGCCAGCACGCACACCGGGCCGCGCAGGGCGGTGGCCACCTCGCGCTGCTCGGGGTCGAGCCCTTCGAGCACCGCGTCGGCCGAGTCCGGGACGGCCGGTACCTGTGCGAAGAGGGGGGAGTGCGTTGCTGCTGTCACACAGCCATGCTGCCAGGTCGCCCGGGGCGGCCGCGGCGGTTGTCCACAGGCGGGAGCTCATTGTCGTACTAACGCCCTGGTGGGAGCGGTGTACCCCGGCGGGAATGGCAGGGGTCTCCCTTGCGTTCTCCCTCCGGACGACGTATTCCGAGCTGCCTGAGGAGCGCGAGAGACATGCAGGGCACTGTGACGATGTACAGCACGACTTGGTGCGGTTACTGCCGTCGGCTGAAGAGCCAGATGGAGCGGGAGGGCATCGCCTACACCGAGATCAACATCGAGCAGGACCCCGAGTCCGCGGCCTTCGTGGAGAAGGCGAATGGCGGAAACCAGACGGTCCCGACCGTGCTCTTCGCGGACGGCACCACGATGACGAACCCTTCGCTGGCCCAGGTCAAGCAGAAGCTCGCGGCCTGACGCGGTCGACGTCGACGGAGAAGGGCGGCCCCGGATGCGGGGCCGCCCTTCTCCATGTCTGGGACGAAGCCGCGTCTCAGACGAAGCTGCGCGTCGGCAGCGGCTTGCCGTACCACATCTCGATCAGGCGGGCGGCGATGGAGATGCCGAAGGGCGGCAGGACCGTACCGGTCTCGAAGGCGTCGTGCAGTTCCTGGCGGGAGAACCAGCGGGCCTCGGAGATCTCGTCGCCGTCGACGTCGATCTCGGTGGTGGTGGCGCGCGCCATGAAGCCGAGCATCAGGCTGGACGGGAAGGGCCAGGGCTGGCTCGCCACGTACTCGACGCCGCCGACGGTGACGCCGACCTCCTCGGCGACCTCGCGCCGCACCGCGTGCTCGATGGACTCGCCGGGCTCCACGAAGCCGGCCAGCGTGGAGAAGCGGCCCTCGGGCCAGTGCACCTGGCGGCCGAGCAGGATCCGGTCCTCCGCGTCGGTGACGGCCATGATCACGGCCGGGTCGGTGCGCGGGTAGTGCTCGGCGCCGCACGCCTGGCAGCGGCGGATGTGGCCGGCCGCGGCGATCACGGTCCGCTCGCCGCAGCGGGAGCAGAAGCGGTGGGTGCGCTGCCAGTTCTCCAGGCCGACCGCGTGCACCATGAGCGCGGTGTCGCGCGGGGACAGCAGCAGGCCCGCCTCGCGCAGGCCCGCCGGGCGCGCGGACTGGTCGATGCGGCCGGGCAGCGCGTCCTTCTGGAGCGCGAAATAGGCGACGCCGTCCTCGTCGATGCCGAGGAAGTAGCGGTGTGCCTCGGTGAGCGGGGCCTCGAAGGAGGGGGTCATGACGACTTCGGTGCGGCCGTCGGCCGTCTCGTCGATGAGCACCTGGCCGCCGGAGACCACGAAACAGCGGGTCGAGGGGTGGCTCCACGCCGCCGCGAGCCAGGCCTCGTCCAGCCGGTGGTGGGCGGCGCGGTCGATGCCGCAGGGGGCGGTCAGCGAGATGGGTCGGTCGGCTGTGTCGTCGGTCCAGGTGGTCACGGGTGCTTCCAACTCCCCCAGTACGGCGGTTCGGTTCGGCGATCGGTTCGGGCGGACGTACGGCAGGGCATACGGGACGCACCGGGTCGGGCGCGGGCGGGCGGTGTCTCCAGTGTGCCTCTCGCCCATGGCGCCCTTCCCCACGGTGCCGCTGGTCAGGGCGTGGGCCGCCAGTTCTCGGCCAGGTCGGCCCACAGGTAGGCGCTGGTCTCGACACCCTTGAGGAGGAGATCCAGTTCCACCTTCTCGTCGGGGGCGTGCCAGCCGTCGGAGGGGACGGAGATCCCGAGGAAGAGGACGGGGGCGCCGAGGACCTCCTGGAGGTCGGCGGCGGGTCCGGAGCCGCCCTCGCGGGTGAAGCGGACCGGGACCTCGAAGGCGCGGCCCATGGCGCGGGCCACGGCCTGGAGCGCCGGGTGGTCGAGCGGGGTCAGGCAGGGGCGGGTGGCCGAGCCGAAGTCGATCTCGCAGCGGATCCCGGCGGGCACCTGGTCGGCGGCCCAGGCGCGGACCGCCTTCTCGACCTGGTCGGGGTCCTGCCCGGCGACCAGCCGGAAGGACAGTTTCACCAGGGCGGCGGACGGGATGATCGTCTTGCTGCCGGGGCCCTGGTAGCCGCCGCCGATGCCGTTGACCTCGGCGGTCGGGCGGGCCCAGATGCGCTCCAGGGTGGTGTGCCCGGCCTCGCCCAGGGTCGCGCGGGACTTGGCGGTGCGCAGCCAGCGCTCCTCGTCGAAGGGCAGCTCGGCGAAGAGCTCGCGCTCGCGGTCGGTCAGCTCCACGACACCGTCGTAGAAGCCGGGGACGGCCACCTGCCCCCGTTCGTCGTGCAGGGCGGCGACCAGGCGGGCGACGGCGGTGGCCGGGTTGGGCACGGCGCCGCCGAAGGAGCCGGAGTGGATGTCCTGGTCGGGGCCGTACAGCCGGATCTCGCACTCGGCGAGGCCGCGCATGCCGGTGCACACCGTCGGGGTGTCCTCGGCCCACATGCCGGTGTCGGAGACGATCACGGCGTCGGCCGCGAGGCGTTCGGCCCGCTCCTCCACCAGGGCCCGGAAGTGCGGGGAGCCGGACTCCTCCTCGCCCTCGATCAGCAGCTTGAGGTTGACCGCGGGGGCGGTGCGGCCGGTGGCGGCGAGGTGGGCGCGGACGCCCAGGGTGTGGAAGAAGACCTGGCCCTTGTCGTCGGCGGCGCCGCGCGCGTACAGACGGTTTCCGCGGACGACGGGCTCGAAGGGCTCGCTGTTCCAGCCGTCCTCGCGGGCGGCGGGCTGCACGTCATGGTGGCCGTAGACCAGCACGGTCGGCGCGTCCGGGTCGCCGGAGGGCCACTCGGCGAAGACGGCCGGGGCGCCCGCGGTGGGCCAGACCTCCACGGTCGTAAAGCCGGTCTCCGTCAGCTTCGCGGCGAGCCAGTCGGCGCTGCGCCGCACGTCGGGCGCGTGGTCGGGCTGGGCCGACACGGAGGGGATGCGCAGCCACGCGGTGAGGTCGTCGAGGAAGGTGGCGCGGTGCTGCTCGATGTACGTGCGGACGGCGCTGTCCGGGGTCTGGCTCATGCTCACGAGCCTATCGGCCCCCGAGCACATCCTCGGCGGGCGGTTCGTCACACTCGGGGGGCGCGCTGGATCACGTCGCCCCCGCCGTCGGCTGCCCCGGTCCCGCCCGTGAGCAGCCGTTCCAGCGCGGCCCGGCCGGGCAGGTCACGGGGGCGTACGGCCTCCCCGGTGCGCACGTACAGGAACGTGGCGGTGACCGCGTCGAGTGGGACGCCCTGCTGTTCGGCCCAGGCCAGCCGGTACACGGCGAGCTGGAGCGGATCGGCGGTGTGCTCCCGGCCGGTCTTCCAGTCCACGATCTCGTACGTCGCCGACGCGCCCTCGCCCTCCCGGTAGACGGCGTCGATCCGGCCGCGTACGACCCGCCCGGCGAGGACGACCTGGACCGGCTCCTCCACGCGGTACGGCGTGCGCCGGGCGTACACGGTGCGCTCGAAAGCCTCCTTGAGGGCCGCCAGGTCCTCTTCGTCGGCGATCTCGGCGTCGGCACCGGGCAGCTCGTCGGGCTCCAGCAGGGGCAGCGCCAGCTCCTCGTAGCGCGACTCCACCCAGGCGTGGAAGCGGGTGCCCCGGCGCGCGGCCCGCTGCGGGGGGCGTGGCATGGGGCGCGCGAGTTCCTGCGCGAGCCCGTCCGGGTCCTCGGCCAGCCGCAGCAGCTGGGTGGCGGTGAGCGTCGCGGGCAGGGGTACGTCCGTGACGGCCCGGCGGGCCAGCAGCAGTTCCCCGGCGAGCGCGTCCAGATCGCGGTCCCAGGAGGCCATCAGGCGCGACTCCTCGGGGGTGAGCTCGGGGCGGCGACCCGGCTCGGCGGGGGCGGGCGCCTGGTGGGGGATGGCGGGGGCGCCGGCGTGCGGATCGTCGCCGTAGGGCTCATGGTGCGGCCCGGCGTCGTACGGGCCTTCGTACGGCGGCCCGTCGTCGGCCTCGTCGTACGGCGGTTCCTCGTACGGCCCGTCGTAGGGCGGCTCGTCGTACGGCTCGTCGTACTGCGGTTCCTCCGGCGGTGTCGGCCAGTCCGGGTCCTCGGGGGTGGCCGGGTCGGTGGGGGCCGGGCCGATGGCGGGCAGGGTGTCGAGGTGGGCGAGGACCGTCTCGGCGGCGGCGCGGCGGCGGGTGAGGGCGTCGGCGTCCAGGGGCAGCGGCCAGGCGAGGTCGGTGCCGGACTCCCGCAGGGCCGGATTCTCCTCGTCGTCGGCGGGCTCCTCGGCCCAGACCTCGATCTCGCCGTGCCCGGCGGCGCAGTGCGCGTACAGCTCCTGGAGGAAGTCGGAGGGGCCGCGCTTCTTCTTCTGGCTGGGGCCCCACCAGTGGCCGGAGCCGAGCAGGAGGGAGCGGGGGCGGGTGAAGGTGACATAGCCGAGGCGGAGTTCCTCGGTGTGCTGGTGCTCCTTCATGGCCTCGTTGAACGCCTTCATGCCACGCGCGTCCCAGCCGTCCACGTCGGGCAGGGTGGCGGCGTCGCCGCGCAGGGCGTGCGGCAGCACCTTGGCCCCCGCGGTCCACTTGTCGCGGCCCTGGGCGCTGGGAAAGGTGCCGGTGACCAGTCCGGGCACGGCCACGACGTCCCACTCCAGGCCCTTGGACTTGTGCGCGGTGAGCACCTTGACGGTGTTCTCGCCGCCGGGCAGGGCGTTGTCGAGGCCCTTCTCGTACTGGACGGCGGTGCGCAGGAAGCCCAGGAAGGCGAGCAGGGTGGCCTCGCCGTCGCCCGCGGCGAAGGCGGCGGCGACATCGAGGAAGTTGGCGAGGGTCTCGCGGCGGCGGGCGGCCAGGGCGCCCGGGGACGCCGACAGCTCCACCTCCAGGCCGGTGACGGCGAGGACGCGGTGCAGGACGTCCATCAGCGGATCGGACAGCGCGCGGCGCAGATCGCGCAGTTCGGTGGCGAGACGGGCGAAGCGCACCCGGGCGTCCGGGGAGAACGGCAGCCCGTCCTCGTCGCCGCCGTGGGTGTCCAGGAAGGTGTCCAGGGCGTCGGCGAGCGATATCACCTCGGCCGGGTCGGTGCCCTCCACGGCGGCGGCGAGCCGGCGGTCCGGGTCACCGGTGTCACCGGCGCCCGCGTGGGCGACCAGCAGGCGGGCACGGCGGCCGAGGAGGGCGAGGTCGCGGGGGCCGATGCGCCAGCGGGGGCCGGTCAGCAGCCGTACCAGGCTCGCGTTGGCCCCGGGGTCCTGGAGGACCTCGCAGACGGCTACCAGGTCGGCGACCTCGGGCAGGTGCAGCAGCCCGGACAGGCCGACCACCTCGACGGGGACCTCCCGGGCGACCAGTGCGCCCTGGATCGCGGCGAAGTCGGCGGCCGTACGGCACAGGACGGCGATCTCGCCGGGTGCGGTGCCGGTGCGCACGAGGTGGGCGACGGAGTCGGCGAGCCAGTCCAGCTCCTCGGCGTGGGTGGGCAGCAGGGCGCAGCGGACCAGGCCGTCGCGCTCGGCGCCGGGGGCCGGGCGCAGGGCCTCGACGCCCGCGTGCAGGGCGCGCAGGGGGGCGGCGAGTCCGTTGGCGAGGTCGAGGAGGCGGCCGCCGCTGCGGCGGTTCTCGCTGAGCGCCTGGCGGGTGGCGGGGCTGCCGTCGGCGTGGCGGAAGTGGTCGGGGAAGTCGTCCAGGTTGGCGACGGAGGCGCCGCGCCAGCCGTAGATGGCCTGGCAGGGGTCGCCCACGGCGGTCACCGGGTGGCCGGTGCCGGATCCGAACAGGCCCGCGAGCAGGACGCGTTGGGCGACGGAGGTGTCCTGATACTCGTCCAGGAGGACCACCCGGAACTCCTCGCGAAGCAGGCGGCCCACCTCGGGCAGGGTCGCGAGTCGGGCGGACAGGGCGATCTGGTCGCCGAAGTCGAGCAGATCGCGTTCGCGTTTGGCGCTCCGGTAGCGCTGGACCAGTTCGGCGAGTTCGCGGCGGGCGGTGGCGGTCTCGGGGACCTTGCGCAGCTCGGCGTTGCTGAGCTTGGCGTCCTGGAGGGTGGTCAGCAACCCGGCGTCCCAGGCGCGCAGTTCGCCGGGGCGCACCAGGTGTTCGGAGAGTTCGGAGTCCAGGGCGAGCAGGTCGCTGACGAGGTCGGCGAAGGAGCGGGTGAGCGCCGGGTAGGGGCCGGGGGCCTCGCGCAGCACGCGGGCGGCGAGCTGGTAGCGGGTGGCGTCGGCGAGGAGGCGGGAGGCGGGCTCCAGGCCGATGCGCAGGCCGTGGTCGGTGAGGAGGCGGCCGGCGAAGGAGTGGTACGTGGAGATGACCGGCTCGCCCGGGGGGTTGTCCGGGTCGATCGTGTCGGGGTCGGTGACGCCGGCCTTGACGAGGGCCTTGCGGACGCGCTCGGCCAGTTCGCCCGCGGCCTTGTTGGTGAAGGTCAGCCCGAGGACCTGCTCGGGGGCGACCTGGCCGGTGCCGGCCAGCCAGACCACGCGGGCCGCCATCACCGTCGTCTTGCCCGAACCGGCGCCGGCCACGATCACCTGCGGGGCGGGCGGCGCGGTGATGCAGGCCGTCTGCTCCGGGGTGAAGGGGATGCCGAGGAGCTCCTTGAGCTGCTCGGGATCGGTGAGATGGGCGGGCATGTCCAAAAAGGTAGCGGCAGCCACTGACAATCCCGTGCGCGCCGATCCCGGGGGCGGAAGCAGGCGCAGGTCAGGGGCGGGGGTGCGGTGCGGGGGGTGCGGTACGTCACTCCACCACGTGCCGCCCCTCGGGGCGTGCGCTGCAGGAGGCGCGGAAGGCGCAGTGGGCGCAGTGCTGGCCGGCGCTCGGGCCGAACCGCTCGTCCAGGACCTTTCCGGCGGCGGTGGCCAGCAGTTCGCCGACCCACTCCCCGGTGAGCGGCTCCTGGGTCTGCACCTTGGGCAGGGTCTCGCCGCCGTCGCGCTTGGCGGCGCCCTGCCTCAGATGCACCAGTTCGGCGCCGCCGGGCTCGGGGTGCTCCCCGTCGAAGGCGGTGTCGACGGCGCCCTCGCGCACGGCGAGCTGGTAGACGGCGAGCTGGGGGTGGCGCTCCACCTCGCGCGCGGTGGGCGCCTGTTTGCCGGTCTTGAAGTCGACCACGTAGGCGCGGCCCTCGGCGTCCGTCTCGACCCGGTCCATCTGGCCGCGGATACGGACCTGGTAGTCGCCCGCCTCCAGGGTGACGTCGAAGTCTTGCTCGCTGGCGACGGAGGTGCGGGTGGAGCGGTTCATCACGTGCCAGTTGAGAAAGCGTTCGAGTGCGGCGCGGGCGTTGTCCTTCTCCTGGCGTGACTTCCAGGGCGCGTCGAAGGCGAGCGCGTTCCACACCGAGTCCAGGCGCTCCATGAGGACGTCCAGGTCGGCCGGGGTGCGCCCGGAGGCGACCTCGTCGGCGAGGACATGGACGACATTGCCGAAGCCCTGGGCGGTGGTGGCGGGCGCGTCGGCCTTCACCTCGCGGCCCAGGAACCACTGGAGGGCGCAGGTGTTGGCGAGCTGGTCGAGGGCGCTGCCGGACAGCACGACGGGCTGGTCGCGGTGGCGCAGCGGCACCTTGCTCTCGGTCGGCTCGAACATGCCCCACCAGCGGGACGGATGGGCGGCCGGTACGAGGGGCCGGTCGTCCTCGTCGGTGAGCGCGGCGAGCCGGGCCAGACGGCGGGCGGCGGCCTCGCGCAGGGCGGGAGAGGCGTCCGGGTCGACGGTGGTGGCGCGCAGCTCGGCCACCAGCGCGGCGACGGCCAGCGGGCGGCGGGGGCGGCCGGTGACGTCCTTCGGCTCGACGCCCAGCTCGGTCAGGAACCGGGAGGGCTGGTCGCCGTCCTCGGCGGGTGCCTTCACGGCGGTGACGACCAGGCGGTCGCGCGCGCGGGTGGCGGCGGCGTAGAAGAGCCGGCGTTCCTCGGCGAGCAGCGCGCCCGGGGTGAGCGGTTCGGCGAGTCCGTCGCGGCCGATGCGGTCGGCCTCCAGGAGCGAGCCGCGGCGTCTGAGGTCCGGCCACAGGCCCTCCTGGACACCGGCGACGACGACCAGGCGCCATTCCAGGCCCTTGGCGCGGTGCGCGGTCATCAGGCGGACGGCGTCGGGCCGTACCGCGCGGCGGGTCAGTGTGTCGGCGGCGATGTCCTCGGCCTCGATCTCGGCCAGGAAGTTCAGTGCGCCGCGGCCGCCGGTGCGCTCCTCGGCGCGGGCGGCGGTGGCGAACAGGGCGCAGACGGCGTCCAGGTCCCGGTCGGCGTTACGGCCCGCCGCGCCGCCGCGCCGGGCGGCCCGCGCCAGACGGCCGGGCCAGGGCGTGCCGTTCCACAGGTCCCACAGCGCCTCCTCGGCGGTGCCGCCGTTCGCGAGGCGCTCGCGGGCCGTGCGCAGGAGCGCGCCGAGTCGCTGGGCGCCGCGGGCGTACGCCGGGTCGTGCACCGCCAGCCGCTCCGGCTCGGCGAGCGCCCGCGTGAGCAGCTCGTCGGAGGGCGGCGGCACCATGTTCCCGCCGGCCCGCTCCTCCTCCCGCAACGCCCGCCCCAGCCGCCGCAGATCGGCCGCGTCCATACCGGCGAGCGGCGAGCCGAGCAGGGTGAGCGCGGTCTCGGTGTCGAGCCAGCGGGGCGGCGCTGCGGGGTCGGCGGAATCCGGCGCGGGCCGCGCTGCGGGGTCGGCAGAATCCGGCGCGAGCGGCTCCGCGAGTTCCGGAGAGCCAGGCGCGGGCTCTTCCAGGTCCCGGCCCTCCGGGACCCGCTCCCTGGGCTCCCGGTCCCCCAGCTCTCGCTCCTCCAGCTCTCGCTCCTCCGGTTCCCGGCCCTCCGGTTCCCGGCCCTCCGACTCCCGGCCCTCCGACTCCCCGTCCTCCGGCTCTCGCTCCTCCAGCTCCCGGCCCTCCGGCTCTCGCCCCCCCGGCTCCCCGTCCTCCGGCTCTCGCTCCTCGCCGACCTGAGCCGCTTCCTCTGGCTCACCCCTCCCCAGCGCCTCCGCCCTCGCCACCGCGCGCAGTGCCGTCAGCAGGGGGGCCACCGCGGGCTCGTGGCGCAGGGGGAGGTCGTCGCCGTCGATGTCCAGGGGGACGCCCGCCGCGGTCAGGGCGCGGCGCAGGGTCGGCAGGGAGCGGGCGCCGGCGCGGACCAGGACGGCCATCTCGCGCCAGGGCAGGCCGTCCTCCAGGTGGGCGCGGCGCAGGATGTCCGCGATGTTGTCCAGCTCGGTGCCCGGGGTCGGATACGTGTAGACCTCGGCCCGGCCGCCGCCCCGGGCCGCGGCCGGCTCCCGGTGGGCGCGCACCTTGTCGGCGGGCAGCCGGGGCAGCGGCATCCGCTGGGTGATCAGCCGGGTCGCGGCCAGCAGGCGCGCGCCGGAGCGGCGGTTGGTGCGCAGCACCTGGACGGGCGCCGGTCCGCCGTCGGTGCGGGGGAAGGCCTCCGGGAAGCCGAGGATGCCGTTCACGTCGGCGCCCCGGAACGTGTAGATCGACTGGTCGGGGTCGCCGAGCGCGACCAGGGTGCGGCCGCCGCCGGCCAGCGCGTGCAGGAGTCGTACCTGGGCGGGGTCGGTGTCCTGGTACTCGTCCACGTACACCGCGTCGTACCGCGCGGCGAGGTCCGCGGCGATCTCGGGGCGGCGGGCGAGCAGGACCGCGCGGTGCACCAGCTCGGCGTAGTCGAGCACGCCCTGGAGGTCGAGCACGTCGAGGTACTCGGCGAGGAACGCGGCGGCCGCGCGCCAGTCGGGGCGGCCGATACGGCGGGCGAACGCGTCCAGGGCGCCCGGCGCGAGCCCCAGCTCACGGCTGCGGGCGAGGACGGCGCGGACCTCGTCGGCGAAGCCGCGCGTGGTCAGACAGGCGCGCAGCTCGTCCGGCCAGCGCACATGGGTCAGCCCCAGCCGCTCCAGCTCGGGCTGCCCGGCCAGCAGCTCGCGGACGGTGACGTCCTGCTCGGGGCCGGAGAGCAGCCGCAGCGGCTCGACGAACAGCCCGCTGTCCTGGTGGGCGCGGACCAGGGCGTAGCTGTACGAGTGGAAGGTGGTCGCCCGGGGCGCGCGGGCCGCGCCGATGCGCAGGGCCATCCGGTCGCGCAGGTCGACGGCGGCCCGGCGGCTGAACGTGAGCACCAGGATGCGCTCGGGGTCGGCGCCCCGGGCGATCCGCGCGGCCACCGACTCGACCAGGGTGGTCGTCTTTCCGGTGCCGGGCCCCGCGAGCACGAGCAGGGGCCCGGTGCGGTGGTCAACCACGGCGCGCTGGGCGGCGTCCAGAACAGGAGGAGCCGTCCGGGACGGCGGGGTGCGGACCAGGCGGTAAGCGCCACGGCTCCCCCGCCGCGCCTCGGGGTGCGGCGGGTGTCCGGTGGAGAAAGAGGAGCTCACGTGGTTGGCCGGTCCTGGTGGTCGTACTGCTGGTCGTGCGGGCGAGCGGGCGGTCGCGCGCGCGGGGCGGTGAGCTCCGGGTGAGGTGCGCACGGGCCGCCGGCGCGATACCGCCGACTCTCGAACGTACGGCATGCCACGGACGTCCCGGGTGTCACCCGTGCGGAGTACAGGTTGCCGCCGACCGCCTCCGATGGCGGAAGCTGTCAGGTGTGACCCGCGTCCGCACCGCCGTCCCACCGGGCCCGCCGCATGTCGAGCCGCGGCAGGTGACCCTCGGCACTCCTGCCCGCCTCGCGCAGCGGTGTGCCCTCGGCGCGGTAGTGCCCGAGCGCGCGCAGTTCGTGGCCGGGCAGCAGCACCCCGTCGGAGCGTACGACGCGCCACCACGGCACGGCGCCGCCGTACAGGGACATCACCCGGCCGACCTGGCGCGGGCCGCCCTCCTCCAGCCACTCGGCGACATCGCCGTACGTCATGACCCGTCCCGGCGGGATCAGCTCGGCGACCTCGAGGACCCGCTCGGCGTACTCGGGCAGGTCGTCCGGGTGCGTCTCGCGGGGCTCCGCGCCGGGGCTCTGCTCGCTCATCCGCCCCATCCTGCCGCACCCCGCCGACATCGTGGAGCCCGGTGGAGCGAACGTTCCTCTCGCCCCGGGGCGGCGCTTCCGGCAGACTGTGCGACCGCACATCCGCACCCTGGCGCCCGCGTGTGTCGGTGGGACATGCCACCATCGTGCGGGCGGTGACCGGTGATACGAGACCAAGAAGAGATCATGAAACAGCAGGGAGTGCACCCCGAGGGCGGGTCGGGCACCCCTGACGCCGGCGCACGCCCGAAGACCGGCCGTACGGGCGAGGGCGGCCAGGACGCCCACCGGGATCCGCACCCCGCGGACACGGAACGCACCGAGGCGGAACGCACCGAGGGGGCGCACATCCCGCAGAACCCGCCGACCGACCGGAGCGGCTCCACAGGCGACGCGGACGACGGCGATCCGCACACGGATCCCGGCGCCGGCCACCCGGACCCGGACCACCCGGATCCAGACCACCCGAACTCGGACCACCCGGATCCGGACCACCCGGACTCGGATCACCCGGATCCGGTGGAGGGCGACGAGCCGCTGCTCCCGGCCCGGGTGCACCGGCCCTCCGATCTGATGCGGCTCCTGGTCGGCCTGCTCGCCATCGTGGTGCTGCTGGCCGTCGCCGCGTTCGCGCACGGCACCACCTCGGGCCTCGAACAGGACATCAACAAGGGCACCGGCCAGGCCCCCGATCTGCTGATCAGATTCGCGGGGCTGGCGTCCAGCATCGCGATCCTGCTGGTCCCGGTCGCCTTCGCGATCGAACGGCTGATCAAACGGGACGGGCTGCGCATCGCCGACGGCGTCCTGGCCGCCGTCCTCGCGCACGGCGTGACGCTCGCCACCGACCTGTGGGTCGCGCGGGCCGCGCCGGGCTCGATCCAGGACGCGCTGACCCAGCCCTCGCCGGTCGACGTACACGCCCTGACCGACCCCGTGCACGGCTATCTGGCGCCCGTCATCGCCTATATGACGGCCGTCGGCATGTCCCGCAGACCCCGCTGGCGCTCGGTGCTGTGGATCGTGCTGCTGCTCGACGCGTTCTCCATGCTGGTCACCGGCTACACGACCGCCTTCTCCATCGTCCTGACGGTACTGATCGGCTGGTCGGTGGCCTACGGCACGCTGTACGCGGTCGGCTCGCCCAATGTCCGCCCCACCGGCCAGACCCTGCTGGCGGGCCTGCGGCACGTCGGCTTCCGCCCGGTCGGCGCGGCCCGCGAGGAGGTCGTGGAGAGCGAGAACGGCGACCGGGGCCGGCGCTACTTCGTCACCCTGGAGGACGGCCCGCCGCTGGACGTCACGGTCGTGGACCGGGAACAGCAGGCCCAGGGCTTCTTCTACCGGGCGTGGCGCAACCTCACCCTGCGCGGCTTCGCCACCCGCTCCAGCCTCCAGTCGCTGCGCCAGGCGCTGGAGCAGGAGGCGCTGCTGGCCTACGCGGCGATCGCGGCGGGCGCCAACGCGCCGAAGCTGATCGCCACCTCCGAGCTGGGCCCGGACGCGGTGATGCTGGTCTACGAGCACACCGGCGGGCGCACCCTGGACGCGCTGGCGGACGAGGAGATCACCGACGATCTGCTGCGCAGCACCTGGTCACAGGTGCGCGCGCTCCAGTCGCGGCGCATCGCGCACCGCAGGCTGGCCGGGGACGCGATCCTGGTGGGCCGGTCCGGCGAGGTGATCCTGGCCGAGCTGCGCGGCGGCGAGATCGCGGCCGGTGAGCTGCTGCTGCGCATGGACGTCGCCCAGCTGCTGACCACGCTGGGCCTGCGGGTCGGCGCGGAGCGCGCGGTGGCCTCGGCGGTCGAGGTGCTCGGGCCCGACGCGGTGGCCGACTGCCTGCCGATGCTCCAGCCGATCGCGCTCACCCGTTCCACCCGCAACACCCTGCGCCGACTGGGCCGCGAACGTGCCCAGCGGGAGCGGGAGGCGGTCCTGGAGGCGTCCCACCAGGCCAAGCTGGCCCGGCTGCGGGAGGCCGCGGAGGCGAACGGGACGACCCTCGCCGAGGGCGCCGACGCCGATGAGCAGCTCGACAAGCTCAACGAACTCGACAAGTCCGACAAGCCGAACAAGAAGGTCGTACGAGCGGAGCAGCGGGCCGAGCGGCGGGCGATCGACGAGGCCATAGAGGAAGCCCGCGAGGAGGATCTGCTCACCCAGATCCGGCACCAGGTGCTGCGGATCAGGCCGCAGGCCCCGGTGCAGCCCGCCCGCCTGGAGCGGGTGCGGCCGCGCACGCTGATCAGCTTCATCGCCGGCGCGATCGGCGCGTACTTCCTGCTGACGCAGCTCACCCATATCCAGTTCGGCACGCTGTTCTCGCAGGCCCAGTGGGGCTGGGTGATCGCGGCGGCGCTGTTCTCGGCGCTCAGCTATGTGGC
This sequence comes from Streptomyces sp. NPDC093018, assembly GCF_040684035.1. Lineage (NCBI taxonomy): Bacteria > Bacillati > Actinomycetota > Actinomycetes > Kitasatosporales > Streptomycetaceae > Streptomyces > Streptomyces sp. NPDC093018. The sequence continues at coordinate 137,122 of NZ_JBFBFF010000002.1, read as the reverse complement.
GGCCGCGATGTCGCTGCTGGGCTTCGTGCCGGAGCGGGTGCCGTTCCCGCGGACGGTGGCGGCGCAGGTCGCCGGTTCCTTCGTGAAGATCGTGGCGCCCGCGGCGGTCGGCGGGGTGGCGCTGAACACGCGCTTCCTCCAGCGCGCGGGCGTGCGCCCAGGGCTCGCGGTGGCGAGCGTCGGCGCCTCGCAGCTGTTCGGGCTCGGCTGCCACATCCTGATGCTGCTGTCCTTCGGCTATCTGACCGGCACCGAGAAGACGCCGTCGCTGTCGCCGTCCCGGACCGTGATCGCGGGTCTGCTGACCGTCGCGGTGCTGGTGCTGGTGGTGACCTCGGTGCCGTTCCTGCGGAAGTTCGTGGTCACCCGGGTCAGGTCGCTGTTCGCCGGGGTCGTGCCGCGCATGCTCGATGTGCTCCAGCGGCCGCAGAAGCTGGTCACCGGCATCGGCGGCATGCTGCTGCTGACCGCGTGCAACGTGATGTGCCTCGACGCCGCCGTGCGCGCCTTCGGCCACGGCATGACCACGCTGAGCATCGCCAGCGTCGCGGTCGTCTTCCTGGCCGGCAACGCGCTCGGCTCGGCCGCGCCGACCCCCGGTGGCGTCGGCGCGATCGAGGCGAGCCTCACCCTCGGTCTGATCGCCTTCGGCCTGCCCAAGGAGGTCGCGGCCCCCGCCGTCCTGCTGTTCCGGCTGATGACGCTGTGGCTGCCGGTGCTGCCGGGGTGGCTGGCGTTCAATCACCTGTCCCGTAAGGGAGCCCTGTAGGTCCGCGGCCGGCCCTTCGGGGAGCCCTGTAGGTCACTGGCCGGCCCTTCGGGGGCCCTGTAAGTTCCCGGCCGACCCTTCGGGGAACCCCGTAGGTCCCCCGGCCGACCCTCCGGGGGATCGCCGCGGGGACCTCGCCGGAGCCTCACCGGGGGCTTGCGGGGGCTTACCGGGGGCTTGCGGGGGCGACCCCGTGAATGTCGTACCTCGTACGGACCGTGCCCCGCGCGGCCCGGCGTGCGGGCCCGCAGGATGGGGACATGGCCTCTCCCTCCCGGCTGCGAGCCGCCGCTCTCCCCTGGCCGCGTACCACCGCCCTGACGACGGCCGCCGTGCTGCTGGCCGCCCTGCTGGCCGGTTGCGGCGACGACGATGTCAGCACCGGCGCCACCGCGTCCCTCGCGTCCCTGACGACGCAGACGCTGGACTGGACGGCCTGCCCGGCCCCGGACGAGGCGGAGGGCGGCGGAACCGCACCGTCCCCGCTGCCGAACGGCGCCACCTGGGAGTGCGCCACCATGCGGGCGCCCCTGGACTGGAGCAGGCCGGGGGGATCCACCATCGGCATCTCCCTGATCCGGGCCAAGGCCAGCGGGCCCGCGAGCGAGCGGATCGGCTCGCTCATCTTCAACTTCGGCGGCCCCGGCGGCAGCGGCGTCACCGCGCTGCCCGCGTTCGCCCAGGACTACGCGACCCTGCGCACCCGCTACGACCTGGTCAGCTTCGATCCACGCGGGGTGGGCCGCAGCGCGCCGGTGACCTGCAAGACCGACGCCCAGCTGGACACGTTCTTCCAGCAGGACGCGACCCCGGACAACGCCACCGAGCGCACCCAACTCGTCCAGCGCACCCGGAACTTCAACACCGGCTGCGAGAACAGGTCCGGGGAGGTGCTGCCGCATGTGCGCACCACCGACGCGGCCCGTGACATCGATCTGATGCGGCGGGTGCTCGGCGACTCCAAGCTGCACTACTTCGGCATCTCGTACGGCACCCAACTCGGCGGTGTATACGCCCACTTGTTCCCCACCCATGTCGGACGGGCCGTGTTCGACGGGGTGGTGGACCCCACGCAGAACCCCGAGCAGAGCGCGCTCGGCCAGGCGAAGGGCTTCCAGCTGGCGCTCGGCAACTTCGCCGAGGACTGCGTCTCCAAGCCGGAGGGCTGTCCGCTCGGGGACACCCGGCAGGACGTCGAGAACCGCATCGCGAAACTCCTGGCCGACCTGGACAAGAAGCCGATCCCGGGGATCGCCCCGCGCCTGCTCACCCAGACCGCGGCGACCAACGGCATCGCCCAGTCCCTGTACTCCAAGGACTTCTGGGAGTACCTCACCGAGGGCCTTGAGCAGGCGTACGACGGTGACGGCAAGGTGCTGATGGTGCTGTCCGACGCGATGAACGGCCGGGACGAGAACGGCCACTACAGCAACATCACCTCGGCGAACGTGGCCATCAACTGCGCCGACGAGAAGCCCCGTTACACCGTCGCCGACGTCCAGCGCGTGCTCCCCGAGTTCCGTGCCGCCTCGCCGCTGTTCGGGGACTTCCTCGCCTGGGGCATGATCGGCTGCACCGACTGGGCCGTGCCGGGCGCCGCCTATCACCCCGATGTCAGCGCCCCCGGTTCGGCGCCGATCCTGGTCGTCGGCAACACGGGCGACCCGGCCACCCCCTACGAGGGCGCGCGGCGGATGGCGGAGGCGCTCGGCACGAACGTCGGCGTCCAGCTGACCTTCAAGGGCCAGGGGCACGGCGCGTACGACAGCAAGGACCCCTGTGTGCAGAGCAAGGTGAACGCGTACCTGCTCAACGGGACGATCCCGAAGGCGGGTTCGGTCTGCGGCTGAGCCGCGTGAGCGAACCGGCCCGGACGGGGGAACCCGTCCGGGCCGGACGCCGGACCCGGCCCCGCCGGGTCACACCGTGCCGAGCGCGGTGCGCAGCACGGCGACGGCCTGGGCGATGGCGGCCCCGGCGGCATGGGTTTCGCGCAGCGCGTCGAGCATCACGAAGTCGTGGATGATGCCCTGGTAGCGCACGGCGGTCACCGGCACCCCGGCGGCCCGGAGCCCGGCGGCGTAGGCCTCGCCCTCGTCCCGCAGCACATCGGCCTCACCGGTGATGACCAGCGCCGGGGGCAGTCCGGTGAGCTGCTCGGTGGTGGCGCGCAGCGGCGACGCGGTGATCTCGGCACGCTGCTTCTCGTCGGTCGTGTACTGGTCCCAGAACCATCGCATGGCGTCGCGGCGCAGGAAGTAGCCCTCGGCGAACTGGTGGTACGACGGGGTGTCGAAGGACGCGTCGGTGACCGGGTAGAACAGCACTTGCTGGAGCAGCGGGACGTCGCCGCGCTCCTTGGCCATCAGGGTGAGCGCGGCCGCCATGTTGCCGCCGACCGAGTCACCGGCGACCGCGATCCGGGCGGCGTCCAGGCCGTGGGCCGCGCCCTCGCGGACGATCCACTGGGCGACGGCGTAGTTCTGCTCGATCGCGACCGGGTAGCGGGCCTCGGGCGAGAGGTCGTACTCGGGGAAGACGACGGCCGCGCGGACACCGACGGCCAGTTCGCGGACCAGGCGGTCATGGGTGTGGGCGTTGCCGAACACCCAGCCGGCGCCGTGGATGTAGACGATCACCGGGAGGGTGCCGGTGGCTCCGGCCGGGCGGACGATCCGGGCGCGGACGGAACCGGTGGGGCCGCCCTGCACATTCACCCACTCCTCGTCGACGGCCGGCTTCTCGATCTCCCCGGACTGCACCTCGTCGACGGCCTTGCGGCCCTCGACCGGACCGAGGTCGAAGAGGTACGGCGGGTTCGCGGTGGCCTCGGCGAAGGCGGCGGCGGCCGGCTCCAGCACCGGACGGGCGGCGGTCTCGGACGTCTCGGACATGAGGAACTCCTCGGTGTCGTGCCGGTGGTCGGATCGACCGTCCGGCGGGTACGAGAGAAAGGTACCGCTCGACTTAGTTGTGTGCAACTAAGTTGTGCACGATCTAATCGCGGCCGCTGAATCGCTGCTAAAATCGGACTTTTCACGCACTCGCATCGAGAGAGGGAGGGCCGCAGTCATGGACCGGGCCGCGCATCCCGAGCCGGTAGCACCCGCACCGGGCTCGCTCCTGCTCCAGGACCAGCTGTGCTTCGCCCTGTACGCCGCCTCGCGCGCGGTCACCGCGCGCTACCGGCCGCTGCTGGACGAGCTGGGCCTGACCTATCCGCAGTACCTGGTGATGCTGACCCTCTGGGAGCGGGACGGGCTTTCCGTGCGCGAACTGGGCGGCGCGCTCCAGCTGGAGTCCAGCACGCTCTCCCCGCTGCTCAAGCGCCTGGAGGCGGCCGGCCTCGTCCGGCGCGAGCGCCGCCCCGACGACGAGCGCTCCGTCACCGTCCGGCTCACCGGGTCCGGCACCGCCCTGCGCGAGCGGGCCCGCGCGGTCCCCCCGGCCATCGGCGACGCCATGGGCCTCACCCCCGAGCAGGACGCCACGGCCAAACAGCTGCTCCGGTTGCTGACGGCGAACGTGGCGGCCGAATAACCGGCCGACGCCGGCCGACACGGAAGAAGCCCGCGGCCCTGAACAACTCGGTTCAGGGCCGCGGGCTTCTCGACGAAGGAGGGCGTCGGTCAGTAGACCGGCTTGTGCGGCTCGATCTGGTTGACCCAGCCGATGACGCCGCCGCCGACATGGACGGCGTCGGAGAAGCCCGCGGACTTCAGGACCGCGAGGACTTCCGCACTGCGGACACCCGTCTTGCAGTGCAAGACGATCCGCTTGTCCTGGGGCAGCGACTCCAGGGCGGTGCCCATGAGGAACTCGTTCTTCGGGATCAGCGTGGCGCCCGGGATGGAGACGATCTCGTACTCGTTCGGCTCGCGGACGTCGATGATCTCGATGTTCTCGCCGTCGTCGATCCACTCCTTGAGCTGCTTGGGAGTGATCGTCGAACCGGCCGCCGCCTCCTGGGCCTCCTCGGAGACGACGCCGCAGAAGGCCTCGTAGTCGATCAGCTCGGTGACGGTCGGATTCTCGCCGCAGACCGCGCAGTCCGGGTCCTTGCGGATCTTGACCTGGCGGTACTGCATCTCCAGCGCGTCGTAGATCATCAGCCGGCCGACCAGCGGGTCGCCGATGCCCGCGAGCAGCTTGATGGCCTCGTTGACCTGGATGGAGCCGATCGACGCGCACAGCACGCCGAGCACGCCGCCCTCGGCGCAGGAGGGGACCATGCCGGGGGGCGGGGGCTCCGGGTAGAGGCAGCGGTAGCAGGGGCCGTGCTCGGACCAGAAGACCGAGGCCTGGCCGTCGAAGCGGTAGATGGAACCCCAGATGTACGGCTTGTTCAGCAGCACACAGGCGTCGTTGACCAGGTACCGGGTGGCGAAGTTGTCCGTGCCGTCCACGATCAGGTCGTACTGGCTGAAGATGTCCATCACGTTCTCGGCTTCGAGCCGCTCCTCGTGAAGGACCACGTTCACATAAGGGTTGATGCCCTTGACGGTGTCGCGCGCGGACTCGGCCTTGGAGCGGCCGATGTCGGCCTGGCTGTGGATGATCTGGCGCTGCAGGTTCGACTCGTCGACCTCGTCGAACTCCACGATGCCGAGCGTGCCGACGCCCGCCGCGGCCAGGTACATCAGCGCGGGCGAGCCCAAGCCGCCGGCGCCCACGCACAGCACCTTGGCGTTCTTCAGCCGCTTCTGCCCGTCCATGCCCACATCGGGGATGATCAGGTGGCGGGAGTACCTGCGGACCTCGTCTACGGTGAGCTCGGAAGCCGGCTCGACCAGGGGTGGCAGCGACACGGGGACTCCGTTGGTCGGTCAATCACTACGTTTGTTCTTGTGGTAACACTGCCACGCCCTTCTTCATTCCGAGACACCTGTTCCGAGGCGCGAGACGATTTCGTCCCAGTAGCCGGGCATCGCCTCCCAGGGGTCCCCGGAAGCACGGCCTGCGGTGCGGTCCGTGAAGTAGATCGTGGCCGCGCCCTGCCAGCGCGCGACGCGCAGCGCCTCCTCCAGATGCCCGCGCGGCACACCGTGCACGAAGTGGCAGAACCGCTCGGGCGGATGGTCGGCCGTCCACTCCGCGACCTGCGACCAGCGGTAGTCGGACCAGGAGCCGGAGAAGGTCACCAGCTGGTCGGCGTGCTCCGCGTAGCCCGGGTGCGGGTGGGTGCCGTGGCCGAGGACGAGATGGGCGGTGTCGGTGATCGCCCGCAGATCACCGAGCACCCGGCGGACCCCGTCGAGTTCGCCGCGGTCGAGGGGGCAGCGGTCGAGGAGGAAGCCGTCGACCCGGTACCAGTCGAGGTAGCGGTGGGCGTCGCGGAGCAGGTCGGCGCGGGCGCGGACGCCCCGCGCGAGGTCGAGGCGGCCGAGGACCCGCACCCCGGCATGGTGCAGCGGGTCCGCCGCGGCCAGGCAGTGCGGGTCGGGGCGGGCGCCGGGGCCGCCGGCCACGTCGAGCGCCACCCAGTCCAGCGGGGTGCCGGGGCGGGCGAGCGCGGCCCACTGGGCGGGGGCGACGAGGGGGTGGGCGAAGCCGGGGACGCCGAGCGCGGTGCGTACGGCGGTGCCGACGGCGCTCCCGGTCGCTCCGGAGGTGCCCCGGGGGGTGCCGGACGCTCCGATCGCACCCCGGAGGGTGCCGGACGCTCCGGTCGCGTCCCCGAGAGTGCCGGTCACCCCGGCCCCGCCCCCGAGAGTGCCGGTCACACCGGACGCGCCCCCGAGAGTGCCGGACGCTCCGGTGGCGCCGCCAAGAGTGCCAGACGCGTCGGTCGCGCCCCCGAGAGTGCCGGTCACACCGGACGGGCTCCCGAGAATGCCGGTCACCCCGGCCCCGCCCCCGAGAATGCCGGACGCTCCGGTGGCGCCGCCGGTGGTGCTGGTCAGATGCGGCACGCCGCCTCCATCCAGATGTCGGCCAGGGACTCCTCCAGGTTGATGCGCGGCCGCCAGCCGAGCCGGTCGCGCGCGGTGCGCACATCGGCCTGCTGCCAGCTGCCGCAGCCGTCCGGGTAGGGGAACGCGGCCGGGGACGTGTGCTCCGTCTCGGTCCGGGGGTGGCCGAGGCCGCCGCGCAACGCGCCGGGCGGGGCGTCGAGTTCGTGCAGCGCGCCGCCGTATCCGGCCACGCGGGCGAGGGTCCCGGCGGCGTCCCGCAGCCGTACGGCACGGCCCGAGCCGATGTTGATCACACCCTGTGCGGCGGAGAGCGAGGCGGCGTGCACGGCGCGGGCGACATCGCGGACGTCCACGAAGTCGCGCTGCACACCGAGTCCGGCGAGCTTCAGCTCTCCGTCGCCCGACTGCATCGCGCGGCGCATCGCCTCGGCGAGCCGGCCGAGCGGGGAGCCGGCCGGGGTGCCGGGTCCGCAGGGCGAGAAGACGCGCAGCACCACGGCGTCCAGGCCGGAGCCGAGGACGAGTTCGGTGGCGGCGAGCTTGCTGACGCCGTAGGGCCCGCCGGGGCGCGGTACGGCGTCCTCGGCCGTGGACGAGCCGGGCTGGCTGGGCCCGTACTCCGCGCCGCAGCCGATCTGCACCAGCCGCGCACCGCAGCCGCTGCGCCGCAGCGCCTCGCACACGGTGGCCACCGCGACGGTGTTGTGCCGGGTCAGCTCCCGGGCGCCGCCGCGGGTGGCGCCGGCGCAGTTGATGACGACCCCGGGGTGCACCGCTCCCAGGAACCGGGTGAGCGCGCCGGGGCTGCCGGTGGCGAGATCGAACCGGACGTCCGCGTCGTCGCCCCGCCCGAGCGCGGTGAGCTGTACGGCGGGGTCGGCGAGCAGCCGCTCGGCGACGAACCGGCCGAGGTAACCATTGGCGCCGATCAGCAGGACCCTCATCGGACGGCTCCCTGGGCGAGGGGTTCGGGGGCTCCCTGGTGGGAGGTGGACATCTGGAGGTCTCCTTCAACGGGGTGGTGCTGTTCGTTCAGGGGGCGGCGCGAGCCGGCGCTCACTCGGGTGCTCCGGTGGGTGCGTGGGCGGAGGCACGGGTGAGGGTGCGACCGGCGTGCAGCAGCAGGGCCAGGGCGGCGGTGCCGCAGGCGAGGGCCGGTACGGCGGGCTCGCCCAGGGCGTCCGTGAGGGTCCGGACGGGCCGCGCGAGCAGATGGCAGTGGGGCAGCCGCCCGGCGAGAGGCAGCGCGAGGGCCACCGCCTCGGTGACCGCGGCGGCGCCGAGGACCAGGGCGGGGGCGCGCCGGTGCCGGTGCGCGATGAGCAGGCGGGCGAGCAGGAGCAGGGCGCCGAGGGTGAGCGCCTGCGGGAGGGCCGCGGGTTCGCCGAGGACCTTTCCGCACGCCAGGAGGAGCGCGGCGAGCGCGCCGAGGAACAGGGCGACGATGCCGAGCAGCAGGGGGCGCGCGGCGGCCGTGAAGTCTTCGAGGCCCCGGCTGCCGGCCAGTCGGCGCCGGGCGCCCACGGCGAGGAGGTGCGCACACCAGGCCGCCGGCGCGAGGGCCAGGGTGAGGGCGAGCACGGGCGCGGTGGCGGTGGGCCATTCGCCGCCGGGTGCGCCGTCGGGCAGGGTGTCGGGGCCGCCGGTGAGCACGTCGTGCAGCAGGCCGTCGCCGAACAGCGCGTATCCGAGCAGCCAGAGGGTCCATGCGAGGAGGGATCCCTGCCAGGGGCGGGGCCGACGGGGTCCGGTGCGCACGGCCAGGGGGCCGCTGCGCAGCGCCGCGCGGGTCGCGAGGGCCATGACGACGATCCCGGCCGTGGCGACGAGCAGCCGCGGCTGCCCCTGGGTGATCCGCGTCCCGGCCGCGGTGGCCGCCGCGGCGACCCCGGGCAGCAGGCTCGTCAGCGCCCACGCCGCCCTGATCCGGGGCGCGGGCAGGGCAGGTTTCGGCTCCGTCCGGGGCTCTCCGGTCCGCGGCACGCGCGCGTACAACTCCTCCGCCAGCGAGAAGACGTCCCGGTGCCGAAACCGCGCCGCCGTCCGGTCGGTGATCCCCTGCGCCTCCAGCCCGGCCGCGATCTCCAGGGCGTCGACGGCCTGCTCGCACAGGTCACGGTGCCGGTGGAGCAACGCCTTGACGGGGTCACCGGAGGGGCGGCGGGGGGCGGCCTTGCGGTCGGGGACGGGCATGGGGGCCGGTGGCCGGCTCGCGGGCGCGGGCGCCTCGTTGACGGGGGCCACGAATGTACGAGGCTCACCGGCACGTGTACGAGGCTCACCCGCACGCGACTTGGAGAGGACCACCCCGGAACCGGCGGGCGCGGGCACTGAACGAGAGGCGATCGAGACGTCCGGCCAGCTCGCGGAGGCCTCGCCCGAGCGCGGCCCACCGGCAGGCGAATGCGCGGGTGGCGCCGCGGCACCGCGCACGGACCCGAAGGCCACCGGGTTGTGCGGCCGACTCGCCTCGCCCCCAGCGCCCGCCCCGGTCGGCGTCTCCGGCCGCTCCCCCGGTCCCGAAGCCGCTCCTCCGGTCGAGGTCCACTCCCCCGTTCCCGAAGCCGCTCCGGTCGAGGTCCACTCCCCCGGCCCCGAATCCCACGGCACCCCGCCACTCGGCATTCTCGGTGTGTCGCTCATCGGGCGGGCTCCGTGGTCGGGAGGGCCCAGGTGGGGGTGGCGGGCCAGTGGGCGGGGACGTGGGACTCGGCGGGGGCGGCGAAGGGCAGCGGGGCGCCGGACGCGTCGAGGAGGTCGCGGCGGACCGGGCAGTGCGAGACGATCTCCAGGTAAATGCCGTGAAACGCCGCGATGTTCTGCTCGACGGTGAACAGCTCCAGCGCCCGGGCACGCGCGGCCGCACCGAGCCGCGCACGGCGCTCGGGGTCGCGCAGCAGCGCCAGGCACGCATCGGCGAGCGCCCGCGGATTGCGCGGGGGCACGACCAGTCCCGTACCGCCGATCACCTCGACCACCGCGCCCGCGTCCGTCGACACGGTCGCCCGGCCGCAGAGCATGGCCTCGATGAGCCCGGTCGGGAATCCCTCCACCACGCTGGAGAGCACGACGACGGCACCGGAGGCGTACACCTCGGGCAGTGTGGGGGCGTCCGGGCTGCCGATCTCGTCGAAGGAGACCGGGTTGCAGCCGACCGCGTGCGCCCCCGCCGCCTCGTCCGGGAAGAGCTGGGCCGCGAGCGCCCGGCAGTGCCCGAGGTACGCCGTGCCCTCGGGTCCGCACGGCGAACCGACGATGCGCAGCCGGGCCCCGGGCTCCCGCCTGCGCACCTCCGCGAAGGCGTGCAGCAGGGCGACGAGATCCTTGGCGGGTTCGACGCGCCCGACCCAGACCAGGGTGTCCGGGTCCGCGCGGTCCGGTGACTCGCCGGCCTCGGTGAAGCCGTCGGCCGCCATGCCCGGGTACACGGTGCGGATCCTGGCCCGGTCCGCCCCGCACCGCTCCTGCCAGCGGCGGGCGTGCGCGTTGCCCGGGGTGAGGATCTCGGCGCGCCGGTAGATCTCGGTGGCGAGCCGCCCGTGGAACGCGGCGAGCAGGGCCCGTACCGCGGGCGCCGCCCCGGGCCCTTGGCCCAGGTAGTGGGCGCGCAGATGGACGCCGTACTCGGTGACCAGCAGCGGCACCCCGCAGAAGTGCCGGGCGAGCAGCCCGGGGAGGGCGGCGGGGCCGCCGGACGTGGCATGGCAGAGGTCGGCCGCGCCGAGCGCGTCCTCGCCGTACCAGTCGAGGGAGAGGGGGCGCAGGGCGCGTTCGAGGTGACCGGTGACGGTGAGCAGATCGGCCACGCGCGCCTCGCGCGCCGTGCGCGGCGCACCGGGCGCGCGGCAGGCGCGCTCCAGGGTGCGGACGCCGAGGTCGGAGCGGAGCGCCGCGCCGAGTCCGCCCTCCTCGCGGGCGAGTTCGGCGAGCCCGTACAGGGCGTTGGCGAAACGGTCCGCCACGGCGCCGGAGGCGCTGTGGTCGGCGGCCGTACCGCCTCCGCCGCCGTCCGCCACCGCGCACACCGCGGCGGCCAGTTCGCCGTAGTGCTCGGTGAAGCGCCGGCGCGCGCGCCGTCCGTACCCGACCGCCCCGCCGTCGCCCTCGGCCGTCCACAGCGATGCCGTACGGACCCGGGTCACCTGGGGCGGGAGCGGGAGCAGGCCCTGTTCCTCCTGGTGCCTGCTGCGGCTGAGCGCGTAGAGGTCGAACTCGTGCTGCCCGAGCCCGCGCACCAGCCGGTCGCACCAGAGGCCGGCGTCACCGCCCGCATACGGATAGCCGCCTTCTGTCAGCAGTCCCGTGCGCACGCGTGCACCCCCGATCTTCCTTCTGGTCGGCCGCCGTTGGTCCCGGCGGCTCACAGCGGGACGAACGTAAGCGGACAAGAGGGTGGCGGGGGGGGGGGGCGTGCCGCGCGGGCCGCGCACGGGGGGCGAAGAGACACAAAAAAGGTA